>CALJUX010000051.1 GCA_937978655.1 uncultured Chromatiaceae bacterium | reverse complement strand
GAGATGGTGATTCGTGACTGGAGTTCAGACGTGTGCTCTTCCGATCTCATTGCTTCCCGCCGCTGCTGCAGCTGGGCGCCCGGTCCGTTTGCCGGTGTCACTGCGCTCATTGCGGCTGCTCCGACGGCGCCCGCAACAGAATCGTCTGGCCGCTACTAAGCGCAGCGTCTGTCGCCAGCTGATTCCACTGCGCCAGCTGTGCCAGTTCAAGACTGAACTTGTAGGCAATACTGAACAATGTGTCGCCTTCCTGGACCTGATACTGCGCAGGAACAGCGGTAGCGGCAGAGAGCTGCAATACCTGCCCTGCTTTCAGTGCTGCCGGATCCGACAGCTGATTCAGCCGCTGTAACTCTGAGACACTGAGCCGGTATTTACTGGCGATCCGAAACAAGGTCTCACCATATTGCACCAAATGACTCTGCGGCATTGCCGGTGACACCGCTGCGGCTGCGCTTGCTGGCGCCACGTTCGATGCCGGCGGTTCGGCCGGTGGCAAGGCAGGTTCAGCCTTAATTGGTGCTGTGACCGCCGACGGTTCCGGCGCAGAAGTCTGCATTTTGGCCAGGCTATTGTCGCTGCTCAGACCATAAGCCTCAGATTCCGGGGCAACACCGGTCTTACGTTTGACGATTTTAATTTTTGGCGAGGCCGCAGGTGCTGCACTGGTCAGTTCAGCTGCATTCATGCCAAGCAGACTGGCTTTGTATTGCAGACGCAGTTTTTCCGGTTCAGATGCGCTGAAATCCGCAGCCAACAGCCAGGCGGCTTCCGGTGTAGCCGGATACACCGACAGCATAAATTTCTCGGCGACTTGTTGTTCCGCCTTGTCATCCAGCTGGTAAGCAATCATGTACCTTAACAGGGTTGCCTGGGGTGACACCTGCCCAAGCTCCTGCAGGCGTTTTTGCCAGATACGGGCCTGTGCCAGCTCGCCTTTGGCGTAATTGAGCACTGATAAGTTATAGACAATCGAATGCTTCACGCCGTTGTGTCGCAAGGCCAGTTCGAGGAAATGCTGGTACTGGCTGAAATCATCGCGGCTGAGCGAGCACATGGCGAGGTTTTCGTAACTTTCGGCGACCCGCAGATAACCGGGCTTTTTGATTGCGGCATTCAGCAGTTGCTCTGCCTCTGCATACTTTTTACGCTGACACAAAAACGCACCAAAATTGTTGTAGGTGTCGGCATTGTCATGATCTTTGCGCAATGCGTCGCGATAAGCATCCTCGGCCTGGTCAAATTCACCGACCTGCTGATAATAATAAGCCAGTGCATTGGAGACTTCAGGCAGGTCCGGCGCCAGTTCACGGGCTTTTTCCAGATTAAAACGGGCCTGAGAAGTTTCACCGCGCTGCAGGTAATTCAGACCCAGCGACAAACGGGTTCGGGCAATCTGTTTGTTGTCGGTCTGGCGTTCGCCTTGTCGCTTGCTGTCGACAATAGTCGACTCCGAGACGCAGCCTCCCAGCAACACACTGCAAAGTCCAATACCAGCAAGCCAACTTAAACGCATAACTGATTGCCTGTCCTTGTCTTTTCAGACCATTTTTACTGAAATTTCCTCACCTTTCATCTGTTTTTTCACCAGACGTTTGGTGCGGTCGATGACATCACCGACCAACTGACCACAGGCGGCGTCAATATCGTCACCGCGGGTCTTGCGCACTATGACAGTAAAGCCATATTCCTGCAGAACTTTATTAAAGCGATCAATGCGGGAATTGCTCGAACGTTTATAAGGAGACCCCGGGTATGGGTTAAACGGGATCAAATTGATTTTTGAAGGGGTATCTTTCAGCGCGTGGGCCAGTTCATGCGCCTGATCCATGCTGTCGTTGATGCCTTCAAGCATGACATATTCGACTGTGACTTTATCGTTAGCACGTGAACCGTCCACATACCGCTTCGCGGCAGCGAGGAATTCTTCCATCGGGTATTTTTTATTAACCGGCACCAGTTCATCACGCAGCTTGTTGTTCGGCGCGTGCAATGAAATGGCCAGCGCAACATCGATTTTGTCTTTTAACAGCTCGAGCGCCGGCACCACACCAGAGGTAGATAAAGTGACGCGGCGCTTGGACAGACCAAAGCCATAGTCTTCCATCATCAGTTCCATCGCTGGTACTACATTGTTGAGGTTCAGCAACGGCTCGCCCATGCCCATCATGACCACGTTGGTAACCGGTTTTTCGCCGGTGTCACCGTAGCTGCCGATGATCTGCCCGACCCGCCAGACCTGGCCAATAATTTCCGACACGGTCAGATTGCGGTTAAAACCTTGCTGCGCTGTGGAACAGAATGAACAATCCAGCGCACAGCCAACCTGAGAGGATACACACAAAGTCCGGCGGTCTTTTTCCGGGATCCAGACCGTCTCCACTTCCTGACCGCCTTTGAGGCCCATCACAAATTTGATAGTGCCGTCGGCACTGTCCTGCCGGGTGACGACAACAGGCGCTTCAATCACCGCGTGACGTTTGAGCTTTTCGCGTAACACTTTGTTGATATTCGTCATTTTATCGAAATCATCAACACAAAAGTGGTAAATCCATTTCATCAGCTGATCAGCACGGAAGGCTTTTTCGCCAAGCGACACCAAAAATTCTTTCATCTGATCACGGGTCAGATCAAGTAAGTTGATTTTCTGTTCAGGGCTGTTCGTCATGGTTTACTCCGATGGCAGCCAGGCTGCAATCTTACTTACTGGGTACGGTGAGGCGATGTTGTCTGCGATCTGCCGAGGCCTGTGCGGCATATGACAGAAAAAATCGTCCCGGGTTCTGCACAAAAAGGGGCTGTCGCCCCTTTTTGTCTGATTTACCAACACCTGTGACCACAGGCGCTGATAACGTGTCCGTGTCGAATTAACGGGTACGGCCACAAACTTCAGCATCGCTGAAGAAATATGCAATTTCACGGGCTGCAGAAGCGGCTGCGTCTGAACCGTGTACCGCGTTTTCGTCGATGCTGGCAGCGTAGTCAGCACGTAAAGTACCGGCAGTTGCATCTTTTGGATTGGTTGCGCCCATGATTTCGCGGTTTTTACGCACTGCGTCTTCACCTTCCAGTACCTGGATCATCACCGGGCCTGAAGTCATGAAAGAAACCAGTGCGTTGAAGAATGGACGCTCTTTGTGTTCAGCGTAGAAACCTTCAGCCTGTTCACGGCTCAGGTGCAGCATTTTAGCAGCAACGATACGCAGACCTGCAGATTCGAAACGGTTGTAGATAGCACCGATCAGGTTTTTAGCTACTGCATCTGGTTTGATGATTGAGAAAGTACGTTCTAAAGCCATGTCAGACTCCCTTGAGATAACGGTTGAAAATTTAGCGGTCGCGAATTATACGCTATCGTATCTTGCTTGCCTATGTTTTCTGTTACCGCGCAACGGCAGCGCCAGCCATGTCTCAGCAAATCCGGAAAATGGAGCCTGTTATAGCAGCCGGTAAGGCTATGCGCTACAAAAACACCGACAGTGTGCGCCCGGCTATTGAGCATAAAAAAACCCGGCAAGCTGCCGGGTTCTTTTCTGCCACAATCGTCAGAACTTGCCGACGACTTTCACCGACGCATCCACCGCGCCAGCGTCGATGTACCCGATAGCGCTGGCGTCAGCGGCCACAGCGGCTTTCACATCCGCATCCGTTGCCAGCTCTTTTGGCGGTGTTCCTTTTCCGGTGAATACCAGTTTCGACCAATAAGCCTTCATCTGACTGGACGACTTCCCCAGCACTTTACTGTCAAACTCAGCACGCGCCGGCGCACTTTCTGCCAGATTTAACGGCGTCGCCTTGCTGCCATTGTTAAACGCCGCACCACGACCGGTAAACAACCGGCTGATCTCGGCCTGGTCAAGACTGGCGGCGTTCGACGGATGGACAACAACTGCGACTTCAGCGGAGGCAACTGCCGACGTTAAAACCAATGGAATAGCTACAAATTTCAACCAGTTCATGGTTTTCTCCACACTTAGAATACTAAATCAATGCCAAAAGTGATGGCTTTGCTGTCACCGGCAACCATCTGGCCATTAATGCCATCATCCGTCACATCGTCATACTGCACTTTAAACGCGGCAGAACTATGGAAATCCCAACGCGCACCAATACTGGCGGTACTGTGCATTTCAGATTCTGAGTCAAAATCAGCGAACGAGATAAAAGGCGTCCATTGGCCAACACGATAACCCGCGGACACCAGGTAGGTGTCAAAATCACCGCCATCCAGAGACAACCGGTTTAATTCTGTTAAAACCACCCAGTTGTTGTAATCGACATTGGCTGAGACGCCGGCAAATTTACCACGGCGGCTGTCATCGCCGTCCCACAGTACTTTCACGCCATTGCGGTAACGTTCGTTCTGATAAGTCATGTAAGTGAAGCGTAAATCCAGCCAGTCGCGGTTGAGGCTGAGTACCCCGCCGACGATGTTCTTCCAAATCTCCCGCACCGGCTGTGAGCCGAAAAACTCCGACAACAGTTTATTTTCAGTGTCATCTTCACGGCCGGTGTAAATATTACCACTGACGGTCCAGTCACTGACCTGATAGTTAAACTGTGCATTCACACCGTTGTAGTTAAAAATCTGCCAGGTGTAGTTATCAGCGGCCGGGCGGATCCACAGATAGGCATAGCTGACGTCAAAAAAATCAGAATAATAATACAGGGGCAGACGTTTTTTACCGGCCTGTAAGGTCCAGTGTTCGTTCAGGGTATAGGACAAATAGGCCCATTCGAACTCTGCATTAAAATCATCGGCGCCGCGCCCGACTAACTGCGCTGTTGCGGTCAGCCCTTCCGTCAGATCTGCGGTCAGCTGCAATCCATATTTAGAATCAGGCTTAAAACTCCAGTCTTCTTCGTAAAAACCTACAATCGGGTAATTAGCCAGGAAGGTCGGCTCCAGACCGAACTCCGGCACGCCTTCGCCACTGAGCACCTTGCCGCCAACGACAGATGCAAACCCCGAAATATCAACCTCAGCAACCGCATTTCCGGTCACCATGCCCGCTGCCAATGCGGCAACCATTAAGGATTTTTTCATAGACAAACTCCTTCGATAACTTCGCGGCCGTCCTGTGACAGGACAGGTCGTTAAAATACCAGGTCAACGCCCATTGTAAGCAGGCGATCTTTTTGCAATGTGTAGTTGTCCTTCTGCGAACTCAACTGCACTTTAAACGCAGCGGAAGGGTGAAAATCGTAGCGCATGCCAAAACCCCAGGTGTCCCGATCTGCCAGCTGACTTTCGACCAGACCCGCCACTGTGGCAAACAGCGGGGCCTGAGCAGGAATTGTTTTATAGATTTCGGGCTTACTGAGGTCATCGTCTTTTTCGTAAGAGATATAAGGGGTGATGCTGTCGAAGCGGCGACCTACTGAGACAAAATATGCCTCCCGATCTGCTGCATACGAGTTTTTCACTTTCACATTGGTGTATTCAGTCACAGCAATCCAATTATTGCGGTCATAACTGAGACCAAAACCGAAGAAGGTGCCTTCGTCCTCATTCAGATCTATTTCGCGCGCGACTGAGCCAAAACCAAAGGTATTTAATGCGCCGAGTAACGGGTTCAAAGCAGTTGCGTTGATCGATACGTCTGCCTGGAAATATGCGACCCGGGCGCTCAGCCAATCGTTGGCAAGCTCCCACGAAGCACCGCGGATATCCTGAACCTTACTGCGGGACAAAGTGCCATTCACCGGAATTTCGCCTTCATAAGCGCCAAATACCACCTGGATATTCGAAGTCATGTCAGCAATAGTGCCGGAATGATACAAAGACACACCGTCCATCGTATCAAATTCTACGTCATACACTGCACGTGGTGTGCGCATCCAGTCGAAGGCATAACCCACGTCCAGATAATCAGAATATTTGTAAAACGGGATGCGGAACCGGCCGGCGTTCAGCCGCAGGTTGTCGTTGAGCTGATAGCTCAAAAAAGCCCAGGCAAATTCTGCATCGTAGTCATCGGCACCTTTGGCCATCAGCTGGGCTGTGACCGACAATTTATCCCCGAGATCAGAGGTCAGCTGCACGGCGAACAAGGATTCATTTTTAAATTCGAGGTCGTTGGTATAACCGTACAGGGTGTCATCCTGCCCAGTAGTCATCCCACCTTTAATTGAAGCGAAACCATTGATGTTGACTTCGGCAACGGCTGCTGTCGAAGCAACACCGGCAGTGGCCACCAGCATGGCTATCAGAGTCTTTTTCATTCACGCACTCTCCAGACTAACAACGATATTTTCAAACCAGCTTAGTTCACCGAAGTAAAAAAACCAGAAAATTCAGAACTATAAATTTTAGTTCCATTGGAAAGTAAAAAAAATTTGGCGGACTTTATATTAGAATTCAGTAGCTTACAAGTAGCGTACTCTGCTGATAAAAAAAAGCCTGCGAAAGCAGGCTTTTTTGGCGTCAATACAGGTAAATATTGTTTAAATATCAATGACCTTCGCTAACCATATTGACTGTGTATTTCGGAATTTCCACCACCAGATCGATGTCGCCGACCCGTGCCTGGCAACCTAAACGCGATTCAGGCTCCAGTCCCCAGGCTTTGTCCAGCATATCCTCTTCCAGCTCGTCGCTTTCATTCAATGAATAAAAGCCTTCACGCACAACGACATGACAAGTAGTACAAGCGCAGGACTTTTCGCAGGCGTGTTCAATGGCAATACCGTGCTTCAGCGCCACATCAAGAATGGTCTCGCCGGAAGCTGCGGCTAACGCAGCACCATCCGGACACAGTTCCGGGTGCGGTAAAAAAATAATCTGGGGCATATCAGACCTCGTCGACCTTGTGACCCTGCAATGCCAGCCGGATAGACATATCCATCCGCCGTGCCGCAAAGTCGTCCGTTAAGTGATTGGTGTGTTCTATCGCCGCTTTAATTGCCGCGGTGTCGTCGCCACTGGCAAGCATCAGCAGCTGATGCAGCGCCAGCTCTATCTGATGTAACTCAGCGGCAGACAATAAATGCGCGTCAGCACTTAATGCGGCGGAAACGGCTTCATGCACACGGCTGGCTTCCACCTGCTGTTCCCGCAACAGTCGCAGCTGCATGTCTTGTTTGGCGTATAACATCGAATTTTGGATCATCTGTGCAACCTGGTCGTTGCTCAGGCCATAAGACGGTTTCACTTCAATCGATGCGCTGACGCCACTGGATTTTTCCTGTGCCGTGACGCTGAGTAAGCCATCGGCATCGACCTGGAAAGTCACGCGGATGTGCGCACCACCGGCTGCCATCGGCGGGATACCAGTTAAATCAAAACGGGCCAGCGATCGGCAATCCGCCACGCCCTCACGTTCGCCCTGCAGCACATGAATGGCCATCGCAGTCTGACCATCTTTAAACGTGGTAAATTCCTGCGCCCGCGCCACCGGGATCACGGTATTACGCGGAATGATCTTTTCAACCAGGCCGCCCATAGTCTCCAGGCCCAGCGACAGCGGAATAACGTCAAGCAGCAAAGTGTCGCTGTCGGATTTATTGCCGACCAGCACGTTGGCCTGAATTGCAGCGCCGATGGCGACCACTTTATCCGGGTCAATCGAGGTTAAAGGTTCAGTTTCAAACAGTTCTGCCACCGCCTGACGCACCAGCGGCACCCGGGTGGACCCACCGACCATCACCACTTTGGCCACATCAGTGACATCAAGGCCGGCATCACGCAACGTCTGTTTGCAGGCGCGTAAAGTGCGGCGTACCAATGGCTGGATTAAATCATTAAACTCGGCGCGGCTTAAACTGAACGTCGTCGCTGTGCCTGCGACATCAAGCTGATAGCGATGGCTGTCGGCACTGCTCAAGGCTTCTTTGATCTGACGGGCCATTTGCAATAAATGCCGCAGTTGCTGATGACTCAGCACTGTGAGCCCGGCCTGTTGCTTCAGATGGTGCAGAATTTGATGGTCAAAATCGTCGCCGCCAAGCGCTGAATCCCCGCCGGTGGCTAAGACTTCAAACACACCGCGGCTTAAGCGCAGAATGGAAATATCAAAAGTACCACCGCCAAGGTCATATACAGCAATGACACCTTCCTGACCTGAGTCCAGGCCGTAGGCCAAGGCTGCGGCAGTCGGTTCATTTAACAGGCGCAGGACATTGAGGCCGGCCAGACGGGCGGCATCTTTGGTGGCCTGGCGCTGCGCATCATCAAAATACGCCGGCACTGTGATCACCACCCCGGTGAGTTCACCACCGAGCGTCTGGCTGGCGGTATCGGCCAGGGTTGCCAGGATCTCGGCCGACACTTCCACCGGGTTCTTCACTCCGGCGACGGTGTCCAGCGCGACCAGACCTTGCTGATCCACCAACTGATAAGGCAAATCTGCCGCCTGAGCCAGAGTTTCCTGGTAGCCGCGGCCCATCAGCCGTTTCACCGACACAATAGTATTATGCGGGTCCAGCGCGGCATCAGCCTGCGCCGCACGACCGACGATGACTTTGTCTGCGGTATAACGCACCACAGACGGAACCATATCGTCGCCCTGGCTGTTTTGCAGTGTTTTTGCTTCACCACTGCGGACAGTGGCGACCAGAGAATTAGTAGTGCCAAGGTCAATACCGGCAGCGAGTTTGTGTTGGTGTGGCGCGGCGGTTTGGCCGGGTTCAGCAATTTGTAATAAGGCCATGGCGGTTAGTCTTGTGCCTGCTGTGCAATAAATTCAAGCTCTTGCTCGAGTTTAAAGAAAAATTTGAGTTTGCGGATTATATCAGCCGCCGCTAAATCATGCTCATGTGAGTTGGCGCCAAGCGCGCCGCTTAAACTGGCCAGCAATTGCTTTTTCTGCGCGCGGATCTGCCGTTCGGCATCATCAATCAACGCATCCGGATCTGCCGCATCCGCGATCTCAGCCAGCAGCTCACGCAGTTCCATTTGCTGCATTAAAAACACAGTATCGGTAAAACTGCGCTGCTCTGCGCTGATCTTGACCCCGCGCAACGCCAGCAAATGCTCGGCCCGCAGCAATGGCTGCTTCAGACTGTGGTAACCGTCATTGATATTGGCCGCCTGTTGCACTGCCAATAACCGGTCGCGTTCTGATGCACTGGCAAAATTGTCCGGATGGAATTGCTTTTGCAGCGCCAGATAGCGGGTGCCCAGCTCGGTCAGATCCACATCAAACTGCGCAGGCAGCTGAAACAGCTGGAAATAATTCATCTAGAGCACCAATCAGAATCTTTGCTTAAACCGTGAAACTCTCACCACAACCACATTCGCCGTTGACATTCGGGTTGTTGAACTGAAAGCCTTCATTTAAGCCTTCTTTGACAAAATCCAGCTGCGTGCCGTCGATGTAGACCAGGCTTTTGCCATCAACGATGACTTTCAGTCCGTCCTGTTCAAACACCTGATCGTCTTCATTCAGCTCATCAACAAATTCAAGCACATAAGCCAGGCCAGAACAGCCAGTGGTCTTCACGCCCACCCGCAAACCGAGGCCTTTGCCGCGGTTATTCAGAAAACTGCGCACCCGATCGGCGGCTGCGCTGGTCATCGTGATAGCCATCAGACTTAACCTCCGTGACGTTGCTTATAATCAGCAATTGCCGCTTTGATTGCATCTTCTGCCAGGATTGAACAGTGAATTTTCACCGGCGGCAACGCCAGTTCCTGCGCGATGTCGGTATTTTTGATCTGCGCCGCTTCGTCCAGGCTTTTGCCTTTGACCCACTCAGTCACCAGGCTACTCGACGCAATAGCACTGCCACAGCCGTAGGTTTTAAACTTGGCATCTTCGATAATGCCCTGTTCATTGACTTTGATTTGCAGTTTCATCACGTCACCGCAGGCTGGCGCGCCTACCATGCCAGTGGCGACCATCGGGTCGTCTTTGGCAAAAGCGCCAACGTTGCGCGGGTTTTCGTAGTGATCGATAACTTTATTACTGTATGCCATGATCTTTACCTCAAGGTCAGACGGGTCTTTCGATCCGTCTTATTAGTGAGCCACCCAGGCCACTGTGTTTAAATCGATACCGTCTTTGTACATGTCCCACAGCGGCGACATTTCACGTAATTTGGCGATGGCTTCGTGCACGATTTTAATGGTGTGATCAATCTGCTCTTCGGTGGTAAAACGACCAATACTGAAGCGGATTGAACTGTGGGCCAATTCGTCAGACAGCCCCAGTGCGCGCAGCACATACGAAGGTTCCAGACTGGCAGACGTACAAGCTGAACCGGAAGACACCGCGATGTCTTTCAGCGCCATAATCAGCGACTCACCTTCCACGTAATTAAAACTGATATTGGTAATGCCCGGTACACGGTGCGTTGCATCGCCATTTAAAAACACCTGTTCGATGTCTTTGATGCCGTCCCACAACCGCTGACGCAGTGTAGCAAAGCGCTGATTTTCCTCGGCCATTTCCAGTTTTGCAATACGGAATGCTTCGCCCATCGCAACAATTTGGTGCGTTGGCAAAGTGCCTGAACGCATGCCACGTTCATGGCCACCGCCGTGCGTTTGAGCTTCTAACCGAATGCGCGGTTTGCGGCGCACGTACAAGGCACCAATGCCTTTGGGACCATAAATTTTGTGGGCCGAAAACGACATCAGGTCGACTTTCAGCGCCTGCAGGTCGATGTCCACTTTACCAGCGGCCTGCGCTGAGTCGACATGGAAGATAGTACCGTTGGCACGACACAGTTCGCCGATAGCGGCAACGTCCTGAATCACACCAATTTCATTGTTGACCATCATCACGCTGACCACTGTCGTGTCCGGGCGCAATGCAGCTTTGAATTTTTCCAGATCTAACAAGCCGTTGGCTTCCACATCCAGATAAGTGACTTCAAAACCTTCGCGCTCTAAAGCCCGCATCGTGTCGAGCACAGCTTTGTGCTCGGTCCGCAGCGTGATCAGATGCTTACCTTTTTTATGGTAAAACTGTGCAGCGCCTTTGATCGCCAGATTATTCGACTCGGTCGCGCCAGAGGTAAACACAATTTCGCGCGGGTCGGCATTGACCAACTCGGCAATTTGGCTGCGGGCAATTTCAACCGCTTCTTCAGCCTGCCAGCCAAAGCGGTGTGAACGCGAGGCCGGATTACCAAACTCGCCGTCCATCGTCAGGAACTGCATCATTTTTTCCGCAACCCGCGGGTCAACCGGTGTGGTGGCGGCATAATCTAAATAAATCGGTAACTTCATGCTGGGCTCCGTCTGAAGTCTACAACTGACAATTGACTTCAATTTCGCTGATTGGATGTTTTAACTGGCGGCTGTCCTGCCGCTTCGCCACGCTCTGGATCTCATGCTGACTGACCAGTTCACCCAAGGTGATCCGCGTCAGAAAGTCTTCGATGCGATTGCTTAAATCGCTCCATAAGCTGTGAGTCAGACATTTGGCGCCGCCCTGACAATCGGATTTTCCCTGGCAACGCGTCGCGTCGACTGATTCGTCTACGGCGCTAATCACTTCCGACACACTGATTTGTTCCGCTGGTTTACCCAGCTGATAACCGCCGCCTGGTCCGCGCACGCTGCTGACCAGACCCTGTTTACGCAAACGGGCAAACAATTGTTCAAGATATGATAATGAAATTTCCTGACGCACCGAAATATCGGCCAGCGGCACCGGGCCTGAACCTGCATGCAGCGCCACATCAAGCATTGCAGTGACGGCATAACGCCCTTTCGAGGTAAGTCGCATCTGAACTCCGGGAGCCGGTTGGGGAATGGCGCCGATTTTACATTCCTGACTGATTTAGTCAAGTATTAATCCGACTAAAACAGTCAGGTATTACCCGGTCGCTGCCACCGCTGTACGCCAAATTTGCCGCTGCCAAAGGCTTAAATGGTCGGGTCAAATTCATCCAGTTGCTTCTTGCGCTGCTCCGCTGCAAGCCGCTCCGCTTCGCGGAAGGCTTCATCATCAATATCCATCGTTGGCACTGCGCTGCAGACATTGCCACCGAGCTGATTCACACTCTGGCACAGCTCAGCCACCTTGTTATCCAGACAATGGATGTGGTCCAGCATCCGGCCAATCGCATTGGCGACCGGGTCCGGATTATCGCTGGCGACGGCATAAGCATCAAAGCCAAATTTCTTCGCCAGTTGCTGGCGTTCGGCGGTGACTTCAGCACCTTGTTTGGCGACAACGCGCCCCGGAATGCCGACCACTGTCGCACCCGGCGGCACATCTTTCACCACCACCGCATTGGAGCCGATGCGGGCATTTTCGCCAACATACAAAGGCCCGAGAATTTTCGCGCCGGCGCCGATGACGACATTATTGCCAAGCGTCGGGTGACGTTTGCCGGGATTCCAGCTGGTGCCGCCTAAGGTCACACCATGATACAACGTGACGTCGTCACCAATTTCGGCGGTTTCACCGATCACCACGCCCATGCCGTGGTCGATAAAAAAGCGCCGGCCGATTTTCGCGCCGGGATGAATTTCCACGCCGGTCAGCCAGCGCGCGATGGTACTTAAAAAGCGCGCCAGCCATTTAAAATTGGCCTGCCACAGCTGATGGTTCATCCGGTGCCACCAGATGGCGTGCAACCCCGGGTAATTGGTCAGCACTTCAATAAAGTTTCGTGCCGCCGGATCGCGTTCAAATACACTTTTGATGTCTTCTCTGATACCTGCAAACATGAGCGGGTCCTTGTTTAATCTGATTGCCGGTTTTGCCGGCCAAAGCGCTGCACTGAAGTTAAAATGCCACGCAGAATATTCAGTTCAGTCTCGTCCGGTCTTGCCCGGCTGAACAGCCGGCGTAATTTGATCATGATATGGCCAGGGTGCTGACGAATGATAAAACCGGTTTGGTCCAGCGTGGTTTCCAGATGCTGGTAAAACCCTTCCAGCTGTTCGGCGGTCGGATACTTTTCTGGTACGTCTGCCGCAGGCAGCGTTTGTGCGCCTAACAGCGCCATGCGGATTTCATAGCTGACCACCTGCACCGCCATCGCCAGATTGAGCGAGGTGTATTCGGCGTTAGTTGGGATACACAGATGAAAATTACACTGGCGTAATTCGTCGTTCGACAAGCCGTTACTTTCGCGGCCAAACACAATAGCCACCGGCCCCTGCGCCACTTCCGCCGCCACTTTCAAACCACACTGGCGTGGGTCGAGCACTGCAATATCATGGCTTTTTGGCTTATGACTGGTGCCAATCACTAACGGACAATCGGCAATCGCTTCCGCAAGCGTGCTGACAATACGGGCATTGGCCAGCACATCACTGGCGCCGGCCGACAATGCATAGGCCTGGCCATCGACTTCAGTTTTTGGCGATACCAATACCAGCTGCGACAGCCCCATCGTTTTCATCGCCCGCGCCACAGAGCCAATATTGCCACTGTGGGTGGTTTCAATCAGGACGATACGGATCTGTGCAAACATGGGTTAAAAGTCCGGCTGCTGCGATGCCAGAAGAAAAGGCATAGCGTTCTAAAAAAGAGCGGCATTTTAGCATAAGGAAAACGCCGATGGGCAGGAAAAAAAGATGTCTGGCCATCTAAAAACATCGATGGAATCCAGCGGGGAGCGTCTGACGTATTTGCCACTGCAAAGCCTCGGCGGCTTTGCTAGAATAGCGCCCGTTTCCCCCACAATAAGGATAGATCGCATGAAAGCTCTGACTTCGCTCGTGGTTATTTCCAGTTTGTTTGCCCTCTCTTCGTTCTCTGTCACTGCCAATACCGTTGATACCGCCGCCATTCAGGCCGCGGTCGACAATCCGGTGCGCAGTGCTACCAATAAAGCCCGTGACCAGTATCGCCATCCGGTGGAAACACTGAGTTTCTTTGGCGTGACGCCACAAAGCACTGTGGTTGAAATTTCTCCTGGCGGTGGCTGGTATACCGAAATCCTCGCGCCGCTGCTGCAACAACAAGGCAAATACTACGCCGCGCATCAACCCAAAGATGCCACTTCTGAATATGCCAAAAAAGGCCGTGCTGACTACCTGGCCAAGCTGGCTGCCAATCAGGTCTACAGCAAAGTTGAAGTGACCGAATTCTCAGCCGCAGGTGGCAAACAAATTGCGCCTGCTGGCAGCGCCGACGTGGTACTGACTTTCCGCAATCTGCATAACTGGTACATGGCCAAAGGCGATGAAAGCCTGCTGACCGCGTTTATATCTTTCCATACCGCGTTAAAACCAGGTGGTGTGCTCGGCGTGGTGGAACACCGCCTGCCAGAAAGCAAACTGAATACCGACTGGCAGAAATCCGGTTATATGCCGCAAAGCCTGGTGATTAAATTGGCCGAACAGGCTGGTTTTGTGCTGGAAGGCAGCAGCGAAGTGAACGCTAATCCAAAAGATACCGCCGGTCATCCGGGCGGCGTCTGGGCCTTACCACCGACTTACACCAATAAAGAGCAAGATAAAGCCAAATATCAGGCCATTGGTGAAAGTGACCGTATGACCCTCAAATTCCGTAAACCTGCAACTAAATAAGTGGATAAACCGATGAAAGTTCTTGTGATTGGCGGCGGCGGCCGTGAACATGCCCTGGCCTGGAAAGCGGCACAATCGCCACAGGTCAGCCAGGTGTTTGTGGCGCCTGGTAATGCCGGTACGGCGCTGGAAAGCACTTTAACCAATGTCGCCATTGCGGCGGATGACGTGCCGGCGCTGCTGGCTTTTGCCAAGGCGGAACAGATCGCGCTGACCATTGTTGGCCCGGAAGCACCATTGGCACGGGGTGTCGTTGATGCCTTCCGCGCCGTTGGTCTGCAGATCTTTGGCCCGACTCAAGGCGCTGCGCAGCTGGAAAGCTCAAAAGCCTTTGCCAAGGACTTTCTCGCCCGCCACCAAATCCCGACCGCCGCTTATCAGACTTTCACCGATATCGCTGCTGCCAAAGCCTTTGTTGTGAAAATGGGCACGCCGATTGTAATTAAAGCTGACGGCCTGGCCGCCGGTAAAGGTGTGATCATTGCGCAGACCGAAGCCGAAGCTTTTGCCGCCATTGAAGATATGCTGGCCGGCAACAAGTTTGGCAGCGCGGGTAGCCGCGTAGTGGTTGAAGAGTTTCTGGTTGGTGAAGAAGCCTCTTTTATCGTGATGGTGGATGGTAAAAACGCCCTGCCCTTTGCATCTTCACAGGACCACAAAGCCCGTGACGACGCCGACAAAGGCCCGAATACCGGTGGCATGGGGGCTTATTCGCCGGCTCCGGTGGTCACGCCTGCAGTGCACGACTGGGTGATGCAGCATGTGATTTACCCGACAGTGCAAGGTATGGCGGCTGAAGGTCAGGTTTATACCGGTTTTCTTTACGCCGGCCTGATGATTGCGCCAGACGGTACCGCCAAAGTGCTGGAGTTTAACTGCCGCTTCGGCGACCCGGAAACGCAACCTATCATGCTGCGCCTGCAGTCTGACTTAGTGGCGCTGTGCGCAGCCGCTTGTGCCGGTAAACTCGACAGCATGCAGATCGACTTTGACAGCCGCGCTGCTGTTGGTGTGGTGCTGGCCGCTGGTGGTTACCCGGATGATTATCGCAAAGGCGATGTGATTTCAGGCCTGCCAACCGACGACAACCGTGAAGCCAAAGTGTTCCACGCTGGTACTGTGCTGAAAGACGGCCAGGTGCTGACGGCCGGTGGTCGGGTGCTTTGTGCCACCGCTTTAGGTGCCAACGTCACAGCAGCGCAACAAGCCGCGTATCAGCTGGTGGACCAAATCCACTGGGACGGCGTGTTTAGCCGCCGTGATATCGGTTATCGCGCCGTGGCGCGGGAAAAACAGCAGTAACTGTATTCAGCTACTGTGCGATTAATCTAATAAAAGTGCCGGCTGATGCCGGCTTTTTTAGCAACACAGGATCAGATAATGCGTTTAACCTTAACCCCGCTGGCGCTGCTGTGCGCTGGCCTCAGCAGCCCGCTGCTTGCCGCCGAATGTGTCGCACCTTTTGTGCCAGTGCATACGATTCAGGGCAATAGCGCACAAAGCCCCAAAGCCGGTGAAACCCTGACTACCCGCGGTGTGGTGCTCACTGTGCTGTATGCCGACAGTAAAAACCCACAGTTGTTACTGGGAAGTATCGAAGCGGATCAGGACCCGGCAACTGCCGAAGCCATTCTGGTCACCGACAGCCAACAAGCCAAACAACGCCAGGCCGGCGATGTGCTGCAATTGACCGGCACCGTGCGTGAAATGGCCGGCATGACAGCGCTGACCAACATTACTGTGGCCGAATATTGTGCGCGGCAACCACAGCCAGCCGCCACGACGGTGACGCTGCCGGTGGCATCCGCAACCGCCTTTGAAGCCTTAGAGGGCATGCTGCTGAGTTTCCCGCAGTCGCTGATTGTCAACGACAGCTATGGCCTGTCCCGCTACGGCGAACTGGTGCTGGCGAACGAACGCTTGCCGGTGGCGACCGAAGTCGCGGTGCCTGGCGATGCCTCCAAAGCACTGATGGCTAAACAGTTACTGCAGGAAATCACTATTGATGATGCCAGCCTGAAACAAAACCCGCAGCCAGTGCGTTTCCCGACGGGGAATTTATCCGCCAGCAACACAGTGCGGGTTGGTGATACCGTGAATAAATTACAGGGTTATCTGCTGCAGACCAAAGTCGGTTACCGGCTGGTGGTGAGCCAGCAGCCTGAGTTTGTTGCCAGCAATCCAAGACCAGCCGCCCCCACAGCGAAAAAAGCCGGTGAACTGCGCATCGCCAGCTTTAACGTACTGAATTTCTTCACCGGCGAAGGCAGTAGCCAACGTTTCCCGACCAAACGCGGCGCCAGTGACGCCAATGAACTGCAGCGCCAACAAGCCAAAATGCTGGCCGCACTGAGCGCGATGGATGCGGATGTGATTGGTTTGCTTGAAGTGGAAAATAACGGTTTTGGCAGCGGCAGCGCCATAGCGACCATAGTGCAGAGCCTGAATCAGCAGCTTGGCAGTGACGTCTATGCTTTTGTGCAGCCGACAGAAAAACCAGGCTCGGACGATATCATGGTGGCGATGATTTACCGTAAAGCGCAGGTAGAACCCGTCGGCACCACGGCCGTTTACACCAAAGCGCCTTTTGATAAAGGCAGCCGGCCGCCATTGGCACAGAGTTTCCGTCACCTGGATTCAAAAGCGCAGCTGACCGTCAGCATCAATCACTTTAAATCCAAAGGCAGTTGCCCGAAACAAAGCGGGCCGGACTCAGACATGAACGACGGTCAGGGCTGCTGGACACCCACCCGGGTCGCAGCCGCCAAAGCGCTGACAGCATGGCTGAAAACCGAGCCGACCGGCATTGATACCGACTATGTGCTGATGATGGGCGACTTAAACGCCTATCGTAAAGAAGCGCCGCTGCAATATCTGGAACAAAACGGCTGGCAACATCTGGCGCCAAAAGATGCGGTACATTCATCTTTTGTCTATCGCGGCCGCTCCGGCACGCTGGACCACGCTTTGGCCAGCCCGCAACTGAAAGCCAAACTGCAGCAGTTCCAGCATTGGGGCATTAATGCCGATGAACCGGCGGTACTGGATTACAACACTGAGTTTAAATCCAAAGCGCAGCAGCAAGAGCTGTACGCGCCAACGCCGTACCGCTCGTCTGACCATGACCCGCTGTATATGGACTTTAAGTTCTGACAGTAGCAAAAAACAAAGCCCCGTCTCCGGGGCTTTGTTTTATCTGCAAGGCTTAGACGCTCACTTTTACACGCTGAGAGCCGCCCGCACTATCATGCTGAATACACTGATCACACCAACGCTCCAGACGATGGAACGCAGCAAGGCATAGTCCAGCAGATAAAACAGGATAAACAACACCCGGCAGCCAACATAAACCCAGGCCAGAGTCTGCATGGTGCCGTCGTAATTACCACTGACCACACAGCCCAGCACCGCCGCTAAAAACAGCTGCAGTGCCTCAAAGCTGTTGTAATGCGCGGCATTAGCGCGGGCACCGAGCCCTTCTAAGCGCGCTTGTTGGGCGCGTGGCAAATGGTTGTCATAACCGCCTAACCGGTTCATCGCCCGTGCTACCGGAATTCGCGCCAGGTACGGCAGCAGCGCCACGGCAAATAACGCCCATAAAATACTGGCCATTAACTGTCCTTCTCGCAGACAAAGGCCAGCACCGGCTGGACCGGGTTTAATTTAAAGCGGCTGACTTTGCCATCACATTGTTTGGATAGATCTGCCCAGGGCAACCAGTGATCATCTGCCAGCTGGAAGATATATTTACCGGCGCTGACCAGCACTGTGCCCTGACTGGTGACGGCCAAATCCTGGCCGTTAGCCGGCATCGGCAATAAGGCTTCGGCTTTTTTGCCACCAGCCTGATAACGCCAGAGCCACAGCGGGCTGTTGTCTGGCTGACCTGGCCGTGGCGCGGTGAAGAAAAACCGGTCTGTGCTGGCCTGATACAACAAAGCCCGACCGATATGGCCCGCTAATGTTGTCAGTTCACCGTCTTTGGTTCTATAGACTGCGCGATTCGGGCCTGTGTTGTCTTCGAGTAAAAACAGCAATAAATCCTCATCTGAACCCCAAACGTGATACCCAACGCCTTTTAACTCAGGATATAACAGCTGTTCAGCCTGAGTGCTGATTTGCCAGAGCCGCTGGGTGCCATCGGCTTCAACCCGCACAACGGAGTAGTCACTGTCAGAACCCGGCAGCGCTGTCGCGGAAAATTCACCAAAAGGCGTGGCGCGCAAAGCGTTGCCGGCGCCGCCTTCAGTTAACAATAACCAATGAATATCGGTTGCCATCGGGCCTTCGCCGGCTTGGGCTGTCCACAGCAACCGGCTGCCGTCACGGCTGAAAGCCGGCTGATTCTGGTAACCTTTTTGCTTGATAGTGCCGAGCACTTTTTGAATGGCGACGCCGTGTTCGGCACTTTGATATTGCGCATATTGAATTTGATATTGCGGGTCCGCACTGGCGCTCAGCGCCAGAAACAACGCGGCAAAACTGAATACTTTCATGAAATTCCTGCTGAAGAAGTAGAAGTCGACATCCGCTGCCGCTTGCTGTGACTTCACTTTATCCTTTATGGTAAAGCCAAAGCAAATCAGAACGGAGTGCGCGGATGTCACAAAAAAACCCGATTATTGCCGTGACCGGCTCCTCCGGAGCAGGGACAACCACGACCACCAACGCCTTCTCGCATATCTTCCGCACTCAGGGCATAGATGCGGCTTTTGTTGAAGGCGACTGTTTCCATCGCTACAGCAGACCGGAAATGGACGTTGAAGTTCGCAAAGCGCGGGAACAAGGCCGCCATATCAGTTATTTCGGTGCTGAAGCCAATGATTTCGGCGCGCTGGAAAACTGCTTTGCCAGTTATGCTGAACATGGCAGCACGAAAATTCGTAAATATCTGCACACTTTTGATGAAGCGGTGCCATTTAATCAGCTGCCCGGCACTTTCACGCCCTGGCAGGACATCCGCCCCGACACCGATTTATTGTTTTATGAAGGCCTGCACGGTGGTGTCGTGACTGAGCAGAATAACGTGGCGCGTCATGTCGATTTGCTGATTGGCATGGTGCCTATTATCAACCTGGAATGGATCCAGAAAATCATGCGCGACACCTCGGAGCGCGGCCATTCGCGGGAAGCCGTGATGGCGAGCATCGTGCGCAGCATGGACGACTACATCAACCACATCACGCCGCAGTTTTCCCGCACCCATATTAACTTTCAGCGCGTGCCGACCGTGGATACCTCGAACCCGTTCAGCGCCAAAGACATTCCGTCGCTGGATGAAAGTTTTGTTGTGATCCGCTTTCGCGGCATCAAACACGTTGATTTCCCTTATTACCTGCAAATGCTGCAGGGCTCTTTTATGTCACGGGTCAACACGCTGGTGGTGCCGGGCGGCAAAATGGGCCTCGCAATGGAGCTGATTTTAACGCCATTAATTGAAGAGCTGATGCTGAAACGCCGCCAGGCGCGCGGTCAGGTCAACTGGATTGAATAAGGCCAGGTTTTAACCCGGCTGGATTGGATAAAAAAGGCTTAGCCCGGCTGAAACTCACTGAGCTGAAACTCACTGAGTAGTAACTGCCAGTAACCGACGCTATGCCACTGGCCTTGTTTAAAGCCGATATCGGGTAACAAGGCCACCTGTTTCATGCCGCATTTTTCATGCAAAGCTACACTGGCCGGGTTCGGCTGCACAATGCCGCCAAGCGCTGCGTGATAACCTGCGGCCTTTAACAGGCCAAACAGCTGCTGATACAACGCATAACCGACGCCACGCCCCTGTGCAGCCGGTTTCAGATAGACAGTCACTTCCACTGAATAGCGGTAAGCCGCGCGCGCTTTCCACGGCGTGGCGTAGCAATATCCCAGCACTTCGCCGGCCACATCAGCCACCAGATAAGGCAAGCCTTGTTGCAGCACGCCGCTGATGCGTACTGCCATCTCGTTTGAAGTCACCGGCTGTTCTTCGAAACTGACCGCGGTATCCGTGACATAAGGATTGTAAATCGCCGCAATAGTTTCAGCATCAGCGGTGGTAGCAGCGCGGATCAGCATGTCAGACTGGGGCATCAGCAAAGTCCTGTTCGCGGCAGAAGGAGGCCTTACCTCTTAAGATAAGGCCATGAGATTTAAGCCAAATCTGGCAGATTACGGCCATAGAAAATTTCACGCATTTCGCGTTTTACTTTTTTCGCGATAGCACGTTGTTCTTCAGCGCTGACGGACTCCACGCCGGCACCAAAGATGTAGTTATCCAGCGCAAAGTCTTTTAGCATCATCTTGGTGTGGAACAGGTTTTCCTGATAGACGTTGACGTCGACCATCTGGAAAGCGTTTTTGGTGGCGTCATCCATGAAGTTCTGGATGGAGTGGATCGGGTGGTCAATGTAATGTTTGACGCCACTGACATCACGGGTAAAACCGCGCACCCGGTAATCGATAGTGACAATATCCGACTCAAAGCTGTGAATTAAAAAATTCAGCGCTTTGAGCGGTGAAATCACGCCGCAGGTCGACACTTCAATATCAGCACGGAAAGTACAAATGCCATCATGCGGATGGTGCTCCGGATAGGTATGCACGCAGATATGGCTTTTATCCAGATGCGCCACAATAGCGTCCGGCGTGGGGCCCGCGGCCTTGTCTTCCATCGGCTCTTCACAAACCAGAATGGTCACACTGGCGCCCTGCGGGTCGTAATCCTGCCGGGCGATATTGAGGATATTGGCACCGATGATATGCACCACTTCCGACAGAATGTCGGTCAGCCGGTCGGCATTGTATTGCTCGTCAATGTAGGAAATATATTCCTGCCGGTGCTGGTCGGTCTGGGCATAACAAATATCGTAAATACTGAAACTCAGGCTTTTGGTTAAATTGTTAAAGCCATGCAGCTTCAATTTTTCAAAAGGTTTGACCACGGTCTTCTTCTCTCCACTGAGTACAGAGCCCTCAGTATAGGTTACTCAACTTCAGAACTGGCTAGAGCACCATATAGTTTAAAAAAGCGGCAGCAGCGATAAGCAGAATGGCCGCAGGCAAGGCAGATTTTTGAAGCTTTAGTGGTTCTAAAGCGAGAAAATTTAACGCCGCATGCGGCCATTCTGCTATCTTCCGTCCGGGAGCACCTGCAATTGCCTCATGCGGTGTTGCCACAGCTCGAAAGAGCACCACTATTCCTTCGCCGTGTCGCCTTGCCTGAGGCAATTTCAGGCTGCTCTGCTGTTCACTTATTAAACTATATGGTGCTCTGGGCTTAGCCTTCCGGCTGCAGCTCGCTTTGGATCACAGCAAATGAATGCGTCACTGTCATGGCTTTTTGCAGCATGATGGACACTGAGCAGTATTTTTCTGCTGACAAATTCACCGCACGTTCGACGTGTTTTTCACTGACTTTAAAGCCGGTGACTTCAAAATGCAGGTGAATTTTTTCAAACACCCGCGGGATAGAATCCACGCGCTCGCCGCTTAATACCACACGGCAGTTGGTTACTTGCTGTTTGGCTTTTTGCAGGATGCTGACCACGTCAACCGATGAGCAGGCGCCGGCAGACATCAGCAGCATTTCCATCGGCGTAGGCGCCACACCATTGTCTTTGTTGGAATCAAATACCACAGCATGACCTGAACCGGAACGACCGATAAAGTTACTGTCGCCCGCCCAGCTGACGCTGGCTTGAAGTTGATGATTGTCGGCCATACAAGGCTCCTGCTCTTTCAAGGGAAACGGCTATTCTAGCGAATAAATGCTTTGCCCTGCCAGCAGTTATGTAAGACCAGCGCGGACTTAGTCCATCAGATGAGCAATGGCGGTATCAAACAGGTTTTTAATCAGTAAGGCGACTTCGTTAATCAGCTCAATCTGTTCTGCCGTAGCCGGTTTGTTGATGACCGAGGCCAGCACTTCCTGGAAGTCGTACATGATGCCATCCACTTCGCGCACAATCTGACTGCGGTGGATGGTTTCCAGCTCAGTATGTTGCAAACACAGCTGAATAATTTGCTCGGCAATTTGCTCCTCAATAATCACGCCCAGCGTTTTTTGATGCGACGTCGGCGTACCTTGTTGCTCGAATAACGCTAAATGTTCGGTCAAAAACTGAATCAGATGTTCATAACCGGGTTTGTCCGTGACCATAGCTGTGCGTACCGGGATGGGTGAGGGATTTCAATCTGCCACAGATTGCATTTCAGCGTAAAGCGCTGAGCTTAAAAATATATCTGCGTTTGGCGAAGTACAAGCCAGTCAGGCAATTCAGTGTATAAAGTTTGCGCTACAGCAAAAAAGTCCCGCATCAAAGCGGGACTTTTTTGTGCGCTGAACTGAGTAAATCAGAAGGCCAGACCTGGTGATAACTGCGCCGGCAGCTCACTCTGTGCCAGTTCCACCGAAGCCACCGGATAAGCGCAATAATCCGCCGCGTAATAAGCGCTGGCGCGGTGATTACCACTGCCGCCGATGCCACCAAAAGGCGCGGCCGAGCTGGCGCCGGTGACAGGCCGGTTCCAGTTGACGATACCGGCGCGGATGCGGCGGAAAAAACGCTGATACAAGGCTTCGTTATCCGACAACAAACCGGCGGATAAACCAAAACTGGTCTGGTTCGCCGCCGTAATAGCCGCATCAAAATCTTCGTAGCGAAATACTTTTAACAGCGGGCCAAAATGTTCTTCATCCGGTAAATCTCTGGCTGCGGAGCATTCGATAATGCCCGGTGTCAGCAAGCCGGTGCCCTCGGCCAGTAATCGTAGCGGCAGCAGCACATTGCCACCTAAAGCGACCAGCTGCTGCTGCACCGCCAGCATGCCCAAAGCGGCTTTGTTGGAAATCATCGAGCCGATAAACGGCTGTGTTTCGTCATCATAGAGCCCCACTTTGATATTGGCGGTAACTTCAAGCAAGCGCGTGAGAATGGCATCGCCGGCTGCGCCTTTTGGCAAATACAACCGACGCGCACAGGTACAGCGCTGACCGGACGAAATAAATGCTGACTGGATAATGTCGTGCACTGTGGCGTCAATGTTGCTGACTTCAGCGACAATCAACGGATTATTACCGCCCATTTCCAGCGCCAGAATTTTGTCCGGCCGGCCGGCAAATTGCTGATGTAAATAATGGCCGGTACGCGAGCTGCCGGTAAAAAACAAACCATCCAGCTCCGGATGTGCCGCAATGGCTTTACCGGTCACCACTTCGCCCTGTAACAGGTTCAGCACCCCAGCCGGCAAGCCTGCGGCCTGCCACAGTTTTACGGTGGCTTCAGCCACTTTGGGCGTCAGTTCGCTCGGTTTAAACACCAGCGTATTACCAGCTAACAAAGCCGGAATGATATGGCCGTTAGGTAAATGGCCGGGGAAGTTATAAGGGCCAAATACCGCGACCACACCGTGTGGCTTGTGGCGCAGCACAGAACGGCCTTGTGGCATCGGCTGTTCTTTTTCGCCGGTACGTTCCTGATAAGCCCGGATAGAAATATCCACTTTACCGATCATCGCCGCCACTTCAGTGCGGGTTTCCCATAACGGCTTGCCAGTCTCTTCGGCGATACAAAGCGCCAGCGCTTCTTTGTGTTCGTTCAGTTGCAGGCCAAAAGCCCGGACATACTCCGCACGCTGGTGGAAAGTAAGGTCAGCCCAGGCATCAAACGCAGCGCGGGCCGCCTGAAATGCCAGGTCAACTTGCTGCTCTGAGGCGGCCTGACCTTGCCAGATTTGGCGATTTTTCGCCGGGTCAATCGAACTGAATACCAGGCCCTCGCCCGCCAGCCACTGACCGTGAATAAACTGCACTGCTTGTGTCATCACACTGTTCCTTTAAAACGGGCTTATAAACGGGCCAAACGTACCCAGTCGCCATCGCTGACCTGCAGCGCCTCAGCAAACTCGGCTGGCAAATTGACCTCGGTGGCGGTTTCCGCCAGGTGCAGATGAGTCCAGCTGGCGCGGAAATTCTCACGGTCGGTATTGCACACCAGATAAGGCTGACCACCACTGACCGGCGCAATACGCACCTGCAGCCGGCGGCTGTTACGCGCCGTGCGGATGTGTTCAAGTTTGGCTTCAACTGTGGGGCCGGCATCAAAAATATCGACATACCCTGTGGCAGAAAAACCTTCAGATTGCAGCAGTTGCAGCGCCGGACGGGTTTTTTCATGCACTTTGCCAATCACCGCCTGCGCTTCTTTACTGAGCAGGCTGACGTAAATCGGGTACTTCGGCATTAATTCGGCGATAAAGACTTTCTGGCCGATGCCGGTCAAGTAATCTGCTGTCGGGAAATCAACTGAAAAGAAGTGTTCCTGCAGCCATTCCCAGAACGGTGAATTGCCGTTGTCATCGGACACACCACGCATTTCGGCAATGATGCGGTCGGAAAAACGCTCACGGAATTCCGCCATAAACAGAAAACGAAACCGCGACAACATCTTGCCGCTGTTTTTCTCGCGCCGGTGTTCACGCAGGAACAAGGTACAGAGTTCAGTCGCACCGGTGTAGTCGTTACACAGCGTCAGAATATCCACGGTTTTATAGACGCCAAGTGCACGCGACGTATGGACTACTTTCCCCAGATGATAGTTATAAAACGCATCATCGAGGCCTACCGCAGCTTCGATGGCGCTGGTACCGCAAATTTCGCCGGTGGCAGTATCTTCCAGCACAAACAGATACCCTTCATCACAAGGCGTACTGACGGCTTTGCGAAAACTTTGCTCCGACCGGTTAATTTTGCGTTGCAGCAGCTCATCATTGACCGGCAACGAGGTAAATCCATGACCGGATTCGACCGCCATTTCATACAGTACCGGGAAATCTGCGGCACGGATTGGACGGATCACCATCATAAGTCGCTTCCTCGGAGTTGGGCGGGGGCTTCAATCCCGCTATTTTTGCTTTATACGGCGGCTTGTTATTGTTGTTGGCAGCCGCCGTTGCTTCGTTTTACCCTGCATCCTTGCAGATTCGGGGGTGTTGGCCGCCTTCACTCACACTAGTCACATAGTCATCTATGTTCCTAGCGCTTCGTTCAGTTGCCGCCTACCCGAATCTTCAATGCTTTTGGGTAACACCCTTCATCCTTGCAGATTCGGGGAGAGGGGCCGCCTTCGCTTAACCCTGCACCACTTGCGCCACGGCGCGGTCGAACCGTGCCATGCCTTCGATAATGTCGGCGTCCGGGATCACCAGACTGGGCGCAAACCGCACCACGTCATAACCGGCCATCAGCACAAATAAACCTTCAGCCGCCGCGGCTAACAGGAAATCGCGTGAGCGGCCTTTGTATGGCTCCGCTAATGCCGCACCAAGCAACAAACCCTGGCCGCGCACTTCACTGAACACGGCATATTTGGCGTTGATTTTCGCCAGTTCTGCCCGGAACAGCGCTTCTTTGGCTAAAACGCCATCTAACACAGCTGGCTGATTAATAGTGTCAATCGCCGCATAAGCCACAGCACACCCCAGCGGGTTGCCGCCGTAAGTCGAACCGTGGGTACCGACTTTTAAGTGAGATGCAATCTCAGTGGTGGTCAGCATGGCACCAATTGGGAAACCACCGCCGAGCGATTTGGCGCTGGTCAGAATGTCCGGCACCACTGGCGTATGCATGTACGCATACAGCTTGCCGCTGCGGCCGACACCGGTCTGCACTTCATCAAAAATCAGCAGCGCGTTGTGTTGGTTACACAGTTCACGCACGCCGGCGATAAATTCCGCCGTTGCCGGAATAATGCCGCCTTCCCCTTGCACCGGCTCCATAATGACCGCACAGGTGTTATCGGAAATCAGCGCTTTGAGGCTGTCGAGATTGTTGTATTCGGCATGCAAAATGGCCGCAGGTTTAGGACCGAAACCGTCAGAGTAAGCGGCTTGCCCGCCCACAGTCACAGTAAAGAAGGTGCGGCCGTGGAAACTTTTGCCAAAAGAGATGATGTCTTGTTTGTGTGCGCCGAATTTTTCTAAAGCCCAGCGCCGTGCCAGCTTCAGCGCGGCTTCGTTGGCTTCGGCGCCTGAGTTGGCAAAATAGACTTTTTCCGCGAAGGTGTTATCGACCAGCTGTTTGGCCAGGCGCAGTGCCGGCTCGTTGGTCATCACGTTACTTAAATGCCACAACTTGCCAGCCTGTTCGGTCAGCGCATTGACCAGCGCCGGGTGACAATGGCCTAAGGAACTCACCGCAATACCGCCGGCAAAATCGACATATTCGCGGTGGTCCTGATCCCAGACGCGGGAACCCTGCCCCCGCACCGGAATAATTGGCGCCGGCGCGTAGTTGGGCACCATCACTTCATCAAACAAAGCGCGGGTAACGGGTGTTGCTTCTGACATGGTCATTTCCTCTGAGTCCGGGGGCCGAAATTGGCTTATGCAATTATGCAGAATTTCGGCAGATTTTTATTCAGATTTCTGCCGGAGTATTACAGAAAAAAATTCGGAAGTCTCGGGTTAAAAAACGCTGCAATGCGCGCAAATAAAGGGCTGCAGATAGATTTGCACTTCAGATGAATAACTAAGCAACTCATTGTTTCCGTATGCAGCCACGGCCTGACCGCGCCGGACGCATAAAACAACAACAGCCGGACGGGCCGGCTGTTGCATGAATATGGTGAAAAAAATCTGGTCTTACCAGAGGTACCACCAGGCTTTAATCGATTTCGAGCCGGTCCAGCCGGGTTTGTTGCAGCAACTGGCGGTGTTCCGGTCGCAGTTGGACATCCGCCATCCATTGCTGCGCTTCGGCTTCATCCAGCAACTTGTATTTACGCAGGGTTTGCGCCTGCACAAAACACACCGCCTGATGCACAATTTGCGTCAACCGGCTGGCACCGCTGTAACCGACGCCTTCAGCAAACTGATCCAGCACCTGACTCAGTGGCAACCGTTTTAAGCCCCACTTCGATACCAAATCGGCGCTGATGATGGCGGCAAATTCCTGGAAACAGGAATTAAGGAAACTGGCATCGGCGTCCAGACTGTCCAGCGCATCGGTCAGTTCGGTATCGCGCGCATCACGCGCCTTCAGCAGCGCCGCCTGCTTGACCTGCTGGTAAGTGCGCAAATAAGTGCGCGCCACGACCAGATAACCCAGTGAGTGGAACAGGCCGGCACAATAAGCCACAAAAGGGTTTTCGCCGGTTTCTTCCGCCAGCCGCTGCGCCGCCAGCGCCACCGCAATGCTGTATTGCCAGATCTGGCTTTTAAAACCGGTAAAAGGGTCGGTCGCATGCGGCAACGAGCGTTTTAAGGCAAATACCGGCAGGATTTGTTTCATCGCTTCGATGCCCAACAGGCCAATCGCCGGCTTTAACTCTTTGATAAAGTTGCCTGACGGCGTTTTATTGCGATATTGCGGCTGATTGACCAGTTTCATCAGGTCTTCTTTGAGCCACTCCACCGGTGCCAACAGCTGCTCCAGCTGACTGAGGGTCAGCGCGCGGGCGCTTAACATATCCAGCACGGCCGGAAAGCCGTCCGCCAGGTTAAACACTGTGCTGGCGATGGTGTCAAATTTACCGAGTTTGAGGAATAGCTCTTCCGCGACCTGATCATGCAGATGCGCCTGGGTAAATTCGACAAATTGTTGTTTGGCGATCACACCGGCCTGGCGATTAAACGCCGCCTGTTGTTCGATATCGAGTAATGTGCGGCCTGGGACCGGCTGGCCCTGCGTTGGCCGGGGCTGCGCCGCAGCATCTTTTTGTTGCTGGCGTTTATAACCGTAACGTTTTTGGTCGGGTTTTATTTCGAGAATACAATCAAAAAACCGTTGTTGTTGTACCTGAGCAATAGACGACATGAAGCAGCTTATGTTTTTTATTCTGATAATTGCAGTGTGCGGTGCCGTTACTGGCGCTGTCAATGCTGGCGGGGCTTCAGCGGCGAGGTTCGGCCAAAAAATTAGCGAATAACTGATGACCTTGTTCGGTCAGAATGGCTTCCGGATGAAACTGTACCCCATGCAGGGGCAAGTGGCGGTGCGCGATGCCCATTATTTCATCCACCTCGCCATCCGCCGTCTCAGTCCAGGCGGTCAGGCGGAAATCTGCTGGCAAGCTGTGTTTTTCCACGACCAGTGAATGGTACCGCGTCACACTGAGTGGATTGTTGAGGCCAGCGAACACTGAGCTGTTGTCATGCCGAATCAACGAGTTTTTACCATGCACCACTTGCCGCGCCCGGATAATATTACCGCCAAAGGCCTGTGCCAGCGCCTGATGCCCGAGGCAGACGCCTAAAATCGGCAGCTTGCCGGCAAACTCCGTGATAGCCGCCAGTGAGATGCCGGCCTCATTCGGACTGCAGGGGCCCGGCGATATCACCAGATAGTCCGGCGCTGACGCCGCAATGCCGGCAAGGTCAATCTCATCGTGCCGTTTCACCACAACCTGCTGGCCCAGCTCAGCAAAATACTGCACCAGGTTCCAGGTAAAAGAGTCGTAGTTGTCGATCAACAGCAGCATGCGTGGATTACCTCGGCACTTTATGTGGCAGCCTCAGACGAAGGCGGCGGATTCTACCGCAAGTTTTCATCCGGCGCACAGCCCCTGTCTTTGTACTGACGGCGAAACTGGCAACGACACATTCCGTTACATGTTTTAGAGCGAGCGCTTCCAACCATTTTCCGCCCTGCGCTGACTCATTGGCAATCATATGAGGAATTGCTGATGAAAATAGCCGATACCAGTGCACAGGATGAAGTGCTGCAACAACCCCGTCCCAAACCCCGCTGGCTGTGGCCGGTTGCCGGTGTCAGTGCAGCCGCAATGCTGATATGGCTGGTGCTGCCCGCCGTGCAAAGCTGGTCACAATCTGACATTTCAGTACCGCTGTCACGCGTGCGGGTCGACACCGTCAAAACCGCCGATTTTACCCGCGATATTTCCGCGCAGGGTCAGGTGGTGGCAGCCGTCAGCCCGAAACTCTATGCCCCGGCCGAAGGCACTGTAACGCTGCTGCTCGATGCCGGCACTGAAGTGAAAAAAGGCCAAATTCTGGCGACGCTCGATAGCCCTGAACTGACCAGCCGGTTGCAGCAGGAACAAGCCACGCTGTTCAGCCTGCAGACCAGCTATGACCGGCAGAAAATTTTGGCGAAAAAACAGCAACTGACCGACCAGAAAGCCGTCGATATAGCGCAAGTCACGCTGACCACTGCCGACCGGGAAAAACGCCGCGCCGAACAGGGTTATGCGCTCAAAGCCATCAGTCAGATTGATTTTGAAAAAGCCCGGGACGACCTGGATACCGCCAAAGTGCAGCACCGCCATGCGGTGGAAGACGCCACATTAAATAAAGAAAACCTCGAATTTGAACTGCAAAGCCTGGCGCAGGCGCTGCAGCGCCAACAACTGCTGGTCGGTGATTATCAGCGTCAGGTGGACAGCCTGAGCGTGCGTTCGCCGGTCGATGGCCTGCTGGGTAATCTCGCGGTGGAAAACAAAACCTACATCATCAAAAACCAGCTGATTTTATCGGTGGTGGATTTAAGCCAGTTCGAAGTGGAAATCGCCGTACCGGAAAGTTACGCCAATGATTTAAGCATCGGCCTGCCGGTCGAAGTGACAGTCGAAAGCCAGGTTTACGCCGGCAAACTCGTGACCATTTCACCGGAAGTGTTTGAAAACCAAGTCAAAGGCCGGGTGCGTTTCACCAAAGATGCGCCAACTTCATTGCGGCAAAACCAACGCCTCGCCAGCCGTATTTTGCTGGAACAACGCCCTGGTGTGTTGCAGGTGGCGCGTGGGCAGTTTTTGGATAGCAGCAATGGCCGTTTTGCCTATCTGGTGCGGGATGGCCTGGCGGTCAAAACGCCGATTGAGACCGGCGCCCGCAGTATTAACGCCGTGGAAATTCTGGCTGGCCTGAAAACCGGCGACCAAATCATTACCTCTGGCACTGACATTTTTCAGGGCGCCAGCACAGTCCAACTCAATTAGAGCAACTGAACTAACACACAACGAATACGACAGCCGGGCCGCGCCCACAGGAGAATTTATGCTCAGTATGAAAAACATCAGTAAATCATTTGCCACCGACAACGTCGTGACCCACGCGCTGCGCGACATTAACCTGAACCTTGCCGAAGGCGATTTTGTCAGCGTGACCGGCCCGTCCGGCTCCGGCAAAACCACCTTTTTAAACATCGCCGGTTTGCTGGAAAGCTCCACCGCCGGCGAATACTGGCTCGATGGCGAAGACATCAGCAAACTGGACGATAAAGGCCGTTCGCGGATGCGTAACCAAAAAATTGGCTTTATCTTTCAGAGCTTTAATTTAATCCCGGATTTAAACCTGTTCGACAATGTCGACGTGCCGCTGCGTTATCGAGGTTTTAATGCCGCGGAGCGGAAAAAACGCATTGAATATCATCTGGACCAGGTCGGTCTGGCCTCCCGGATGAAACATCTGCCGTCACAGTTATCCGGCGGTCAGCAGCAGCGGGTGGCGATTGCCCGCGCTTTGGCCACTTCACCACGCTTTTTACTGGCGGACGAACCCACCGGGAACCTCGATTCCAGCATGGCCCAGTCGGTGATGAGTTTACTGGAAGACATCAACGCCAACGGCACCACCATTTTGATGGTGACACACGACAACGGCCTCGCGGCGCGTGCCAAACGGCAGATTTTTATCAAAGACGGTCAGGCGCAGGAACTGCTACAAGGCCAGCCTCACCACCATATTCACAATCTGGCTGCGGTCTGAGGGGGCGTGATGTTCAGTTATTATCTGAAGCTGGCACTGCTCAGCTGCAAAAGAACCTGGGGCATGAGCCTGCTGATGGTGCTGGCGATTGCGCTCGGTATTGGCGCGGCCATGACCACCATCACGGTGAATTACCTGATGTCGGCCAACCCTATTCCGCAAAAAAGTGACCAGCTGTTTTATGTCCAGCTCGACAACTGGGAGCCGAATGATCCGTTTTTTGACAATGGCGATCCGCCGGACCAACTGACCTACCGGGACGCCACTTATCTGTGGCAGGCGAAAAAAGCGCCGCGTCAGGTGATCATGAGTGGCATGGCTGCAGTGGTGGAACCGAAAGATAAAGATGCTCTGCCGTTTATGGTGACAGGTCGTGCCAGCAGCGCTGATTTCTTCCCGATGTTTGACGTACCGTTTTTATACGGTTCCGGCTGGGATGGCGCGGCCGATGCAAAAAAAGAGCTGGTCGTCGTGATCAATGCCGAACTGAACGAACGGCTGTTTGGCGGCCGCGATTCGACCGGCGAAACACTGCGTCTGGCCGGCAAAGATTTCCGCATCAGTGGTGTGATGGCGCGCTGGGATCCAAAACCCAAATTTTACGACATCACCACCGGCCCTTTCGAAGATGTCGAAGAGGTCTTTGTGCCCTTTTCACTGATCACTGAGCAGTTCTTTGATCGCTCCGGCAATACCAATTGCTGGAAACCGACCGAATCTGGCTTTCAGGCGTTTCTTGATTCTGAGTGTGTCTGGACTCAGCTATGGGTGGAGTTACCAACCAGCGCTGATCGTGAGGCTTATCAAAGCTTTATCAACGCCTACACCGCGGAGCAACACAAATTCGGCCGGTTTGCGCGTCAGGACAATAACAAACTCAGCGATGTGATGACCTGGCTGGAGCAACGGCAGGTGGTCTCCGACGATGCCAGCATGATGATGGCAATGGCGCTGATGTTCCTCGCCGTCTGTCTGCTCAATACGGTTGGCCTGCTACTGGCAAAATTCCTCGGCAAGGCCAGTGAGATCGGTGTGCGCCAGGCACTGGGCGCCAGCCGTAACGATCTGTTTTTACAACATCTGGTTGAGTCTGGCATGATTGGTCTGGCCGGTGGTGTGCTAGGACTGCTGCTGGCCTGGCTGGGCTTAGAAGCCGTCAAAGCCATGTATGGCGATTGGATCCGCGATCTTGCCGTGCTGGATCTGAATATGGTGCTGCTGGCCATCGCGCTGGCAATAGGCTCCAGCATTCTGGCCGGCCTGTACCCAACCTGGCGTGCCTGTCAGGTGCAACCATCACAACAATTAAAAGCGCAATAAGGAGCTTGTCATGCTAGAACTCGGACCTATGCTACGCGCCTTAATGCGCAACAAAATCGGAGCATTGTTAATCGCACTGCAAATCGCGTTGACGCTGACCATTATGGTGAACGCTATTTTTATGATGCTGGCGCGCAGTGCACAAATGGCCAGACCCAGCGGCCTCGATGAACAAAATACCTTTTATCTGACCAACACCGTGTTTGCACCGAACTACAACCTGCAAGCCGCCCTGGCGCAAGATTTACAGCGGATCCGGCAAACACCAGGCGTCGTGGCGGCCACCCAAATTAACGCCATACCGCTCAGTGGCGGCGGCTGGTCAATGAGCCTGCAAAATAAACCCGGCGATGACATCGACGGTACCGGCGTCGCCGTGTACATGGTCGACGAACAAGGCATTGCCGCGATGGGGCTCGAGCTGATTGCCGGTGAAAACTTTGCCCCCAGTGATGTGATCTGGCGAGATCAGGGTGCAACCGAATGGCCGGCCAAAATCATTTTGTCGCAGGCAATGGCGGCACAGATGTTCGACGGCGACTGGAAAAAAGCGCTGGGGCAAACGCTGTACATCAACAACCATGAGCCGATGCAAATCACCGGGATCATTAAATCACTGCAGGCCCCTTGGAATGGCTGGGATAACGTCGAAAACGCCATGCTGGTGCCACAGCAGCTGGACAGCCGTAACAGCCGCTTTTTCATCCGTACGGAGCCAGGTCGGCGCGACGCGCTGATGCCACAGCTGGAAAAAGCGCTGGCAGAAAGCGACAAAGGCCGGATTGTGCGCAATATGAAGACCATGGAGCAAACCCGTGCTGAAAGTTATCGCGAAGATTTGGCGACTTACAACATCCTGCTGACCGTCATCGTCGTGCTGACACTGATCACCGGTTTTGGCATTGTTGGCCTTGCCATGTTCAGCATCAACCGCCGCACCCGCCAAATCGGTACGCGCCGCGCGCTGGGTGCCAGTCAGTGGCAAATCATGCGGTTTTTTATGCTGGAGAATCTGTTGATTAGTGGTCTTGGTGTGTTACTTGGCATTGGTGGTGCTATTGGCCTGAATATCTGGCTGGTCAGCACCTTTGCCATGACACCGCTGACGCCAGGTCTGCTGCTCATCGGCTGCGCCGCCTTGTTATTGGTCGGTCAGCTGGCGGTGAGTTATCCAGCCTTGATTGCGGCCCGTATTTCACCCGCCACCGCCACCCGCGGCCGGGCTTAAGGGAACCGGCACAAACGCGGCGCCAGTTGCTGATTTGTGCCAAAAGCTAAGATTGGTAAATGTACGGTGGCGCTGCGCTGACCGTACCTACGCTCACAACGAGACCGTAGGTACCGGCAAGCAAAGCGCGCTGGGCGTCACACGCCGTACTATTGTCTTTTAAATCAACACGATGCAATTCACCCACGACATAGATTGAAATACCAGCCTCCCATCAAGCCAATTGCTGTTGCAGGTAATCCAGCAACAACCGCACTTTCTGCGGTAAATGCTGATTGAGCGGATACAAGGCCCAGATGCCGTCGTCTTTTGGTTGCAGCTCTGGTAATAACTCCACCAAAGTGCCCTGCTGCAGATGTGGCAGCAGGTAATAATCCGGCAATTGCGTAATACCCAGGCCTTTCAGCGCAGCATCGGTCAGCGCCACGCCGCTGTTGCATTTGATATAAGGCGTCGGTCGGATTTGTAGTTTTTGCCCTTGTTGCTCAAAACGCCAGAACTCGACTGAACCGACTAAACAGCGATGGTTTGCCAAATCACTGAGCTGTGCCGGGATGCCTTGCTCGGCCAGATACGCCGGGCTTGCTGCCAGAAAAGCGCGGCGGCTGCCGAGTTTGCGCGCCTGCAAAGTTGAATCACTGAGCTGGCCGAGCCGGATCGCGCAGTCAAAACCGCCTTTCACCAAATCCAGCTGGGCATTGGTTAAATCCAGTTCCAGCTGCAAGCGTGGGTATTTTTGCAAAAAATCGTGCAGCAGCGGCGCAATCACCGTTTCGCCGTAAAACACCGGTGCGGTCAGTTTAATCAGGCCAGACGGCTGGCCCTGTAAATCCAGCAACTGCTGATTAGCCTGCGCCAGACCATGTAACAAAGGCCGGCATTGCTGCAAATACAAAGTGCCAGGCTCAGTCAGATGCACTTGCCGCGTGGTGCGCGCCAGCAACAGCACCTGCAGGCGCTGCTCTAATTCACGCACATTGCGGCTGACCTGCGCCACCGACATGCCAAGCTGGCGCGCCGCCGCCGAAAAACTGCCCAGTTCCGCCACTGCGACAAACTCGGACACGCCCTGCCATTCTTTCATTTATGCAAAACTCATTTTCATTTTTGCCTGATTATCTTCGATTAAGAAAAAATTACAATGAGGCATCTTGTTGTCTCTGCCGGTGGTGATTGCAGTCAGGCTGTGCTTTGCTTGTGCTGCCACCACAGCTCAAAGGAATTAAACCATGCAAATGCTCAAAACCCGCGCCGCCGTCGCCTGGGGCCCAAACCAGCCATTATCGATTGAAGAAGTGGATTTAATGCCGCCGCAACAAGGCGAAGTACTGGTGCGTATTATCGCCACCGGCGTGTGCCATACCGACGCCTACACGCTGTCGGGCGCTGATTCTGAAGGCAAATTTCCTTGTATTTTGGGCCATGAGGGCGGTGGTATTGTTGAAGCTGTTGGCCCTGGCGTCACCAGCGTCGCAGTCGGCGACCATGTTATTCCGCTCTACACGCCGGAATGCGGCAAATGCAAATTCTGTTTATCCGGTAAAACCAATTTATGCCAGGCCATTCGCGCCACCCAGGGGCAGGGCCTGATGCCGGACGGCACCACACGTTTTTCCAAAAACGGCCAGCCGATTTTCCACTATATGGGCACTTCAACTTTCGCTGAACACACAGTGCTGCCGGAAATCTCATTAGCCAAAATCAACAAAGCCGCGCCGCTGGAAAAAGTCTGTTTGCTCGGCTGTGGCGTCACCACCGGCATGGGCGCGGTGATGAACACCGCCAAAGTGAAAGAAGGCGACACAGTGGCAATTTTTGGTTTAGGCGGTATTGGCCTGTCGGCGGTGATTGGCGCTGTGATGGCCAAAGCCAGCCGCATCATCGCCATTGATATCAACGAATCCAAGTTTGATATCGCGCTGAAATTGGGCGCGACTGATGTGGTCAATCCGAAAAACTTCAACAAGCCAATTCAGGATGTCATCGTTGAGATGACCGACGGCGGTGTCGATTTCTCCTTTGAATGTATCGGTAACGTCAATGTGATGCGCTCTGCTTTAGAGTGCTGCCATAAAGGCTGGGGCGAGTCGGTGATTATCGGCGTAGCGCCAAGCGGCGCGGAAATTTCCACCCGGCCATTCCAGCTGGTCACAGGCCGGGTTTGGCGCGGCACTGCATTTGGTGGCGTCAAAGGCCGCACTGAACTGCCAGACTATGTGGAACGTTATTTAAATGGCGAATTTGAGCTGGATACTTTTATCACGCACACCATGCCGCTGGAGCGCATCAACGAAGCCTTTGATTTGATGCATGAAGGCAAGTCCATTCGTACTGTTATTCACTTTTAACAGATCACGCCCGGCGCTATGTGTGTCGGGTGTTTTAACAGGATTTGAGTATGTCATTGACGCAACTGGCCGAATCCCGTCTGTTTGGCGGCCGCCAGCTGAAGTTTGAACACTTCGCTAATACACTGAGCTGCAATATGCAGTTTTCAGTGTATTTACCGCCGCAGGCTGAAACACAAAAAGTGCCGGCGCTGTATTGGTTGTCCGGCCTCACCTGTACCGACGAGAACTTCTCGGTCAAAGCCGGTGCGCAGCGCATCGCCGCCGAGCTTGGTATCGCTTTGATCATCCCGGATACCAGCCCACGCGGTGAACTGGTCGCTAACGACCCGGCCTATGATTTGGGTCAGGGCGCCGGTTTTTATGTCAACGCCACCGAAGCCCCCTGGACCGCGCATTACCGCATGTATGATTACATCAGCCGCGAACTGCCGGCGATTTTACCGGTGACGCTGCCTTTGACTCAGGTGAAATCGATCAGCGGGCATTCGATGGGCGGCCACGGTGCCTTGGTGCTGGCACTGCGTCAGCCAGCGGCTTACCGGTCGGTGTCGGCCTTTTCGCCAATTTGCCAGCCGAGCCAGTGTGAATGGGGCCGCAAAGCCTTCAGCGCTTACCTTGGTGATAATGTTGCTGACTGGCTGGAGTACGACGCCAGCGCTTTGTTAGCCAAAGCGACAATGGTGCCGCCAATGCTGGTAGATCAAGGCAGTAAAGACCAGTTTTACCCGGCACAGCTGCGCACAGAAGCATTGATCGACGCTGCGGCCCAGAGTGGTGCTCACGTCGAGATCCGCTTCCAGCCCGGTTACGACCATTCCTATTATTTCATCAGCAGCTTTATCGAAGAACATTTGCGTTTCCATGCGCGCTATCTGTTTGAGTGACCTGTAACGACACACTTTAAGCCTCGCTGGCCACCTGCCCTGCAAAGTCGGTTGTCAGCTTTTCCCGACGCCGGCAATGCCGGCGTTTTTTTATCTCCGGCACCGGCAAAATCCGCTATAGCTTAATAAGCCCTTCTGCATATTCACCGGAGATTTTGTTATGCCACAGCCAGATCAAGTCACCTCACCGTTTTATGTCGAATCACAAACCAAGTTTCAACAAGACGATCTTTTACTCCAGCCGGATTATTTTCATGGTGAATTAAACGCCGGGGAAGATAGCAGTGAGTGGCAGGAATTTGCGCTGTTGCAGCAGCCTGGCAATAGGAGTTGAGCGCTTGCAATTCGGACCTCACGCTTGCCGACGGCTTGCCCAGCCTTGTTTTTGAGTAGAATGAGCAAGCAACAACGGCACGGACGACTACAACGCAGACACGCCGTGAATACGTTCCCTGTAGGCTACTCTGCGGCATCGCTGCCGCAGAGGGTCTGCTTTTGTAATCATCCGACCGTTTTGGGAGTGTATTTGTATTGCCAATTGTGCCAGAAATTGGTTTTGGCTCATGCGGAACATCAGAAAATCCGGTTGAAGAATATAAATCTGGTGTTTTAATCAGGAACGAATCTACCACGCACGCTTTCGCTAAATTCAAAGCGAGAGGACCAGTTAAAATATTGATTATTAATTTATTGTTCGTTAGCGTGAGCGAATGAAAAAAAATTAAAGGCACAGCTCAGACTTTAAAACCCGCATTTTGCATTTGATTCGGTTGTTGTGTGACAGGGGAAAATTTAGATGACTGAAGTGAAAACGGATATATCTACAATCGCAGGGTATCTTCACGCGTACTTTGGCGGAACCATTGAGCAAGGTATGGGGATAGTTGAGGATAAACTACGTTTTATTCGTTTCGAGAAGCAAATAAAGCTTTTTTTCAGAGCCAATGAGATTCTTGAAAAGAGAGGCTTACGTGTACCAACAGAATTTATCCCGCAAAAGTTTATGCTTCCTTTATTAGAGGCCGCAACACTTGAAACAGACAACACATTGCAAGAGAAATGGGCTTGTTTACTAGCAAATGCAGCAGATGCGTCATCAGCTGTCACCATGAAAAGAAGTTACATATCTATTCTTGAGAATCTGACGGCATTTGAATGTACTTTGCTAGATTCTCTTGCAAAACACGAGTTTGAAGGCAAATCTATGCCTGTTAATTTTTCGCGATTCCCTGAAGAACTCATTGACTCCTCGACTGAAAGCGATGCAAACAAACTCAGTCGCGAAGTCGAAGCTTCGTTAAATAATTTAATGAGGCTCGGTCTGTTGTATACGGATAATCCGTTAACCCCGATACCATTTTGGGTGCTACCGTCCGCACTCGGTAGAGAATTTTATTCAGCATGTAGCAGTGCTACATAACAATCAAATTTTATTGCCAGAGTAATTGCTGACTGCGACATAAACCTGCTGTGCGACTTTCCGCACTAAACTTGGTCTTTAGGAAATTTAGGAGGCATACGATAAGCTCTGATTTGAATGACGAACTGTCGGCTGTTTATGAGGAAATCATGTGGCTTGCTGCACGTCCAAAAGTTACTCCAAGTTTGGCTCGTTCTTGGTACACCCATGCGACTGCAGAGCGACTTAAAAAGAGAGTTCGCGTGTTCACTGGACAAGTTTCCAAACAAGCCTCTTATTTGGAAGACGAGTTGCGATTAGAGCATTTTTTGCGAATACAAACCACGTTGACGCAACTTGTTGAACGGCATCTAAGGGACGATTGCCGAAATGCTCAAGAGTTTATAGAGACCATCATACGCTGCGAACAAGTTCATATCGTGACTAGAGATGAGAATTACGCGGCGATGAAAGCAAAAGGCGATTATCACGACGCTGGTATAGAACTAGTGGACTGGTCTTCTCTGGATCACGAAACTCAATTTAAGCTATGGAAGAAAATGCTGAGGGGCAAGGTAGCCAACCATGATGCGTACCAGCCGCGAAAACAATCTCAATAATGTGCATAATTACACGGTCGATGTCCGCCGGTCTCCACTGTTGCAGCGCCGATGTGCCTTGCGTTAGCTTTTTTTCACTCAAAGCAGCTGCCTCAAACCCTAACAAAACCATCATCGGCAGCCGCGGAGTGAGCGATCAAAAGTGAGCGCGGGAGGCGCGAACGCAGTGGTGGCGGTGTTGGCTTTGCCGCGATATACGGGATCTTTGTCCATAACCAATCAAGCCAACAGCAACAGCCTTGTGGCGCACACTCAAAACTGAACAATCAAACCGAAACAGCCTGCAATAAGGCCCATGTCGGGTAACTGTCGGGTACTTGCCTGCCGGATGTCAGGTGAATGCCGGGTACGAGTCGTCACCATCAGGTATGCTACAGCGCTAAGGTGCTGCTGCACTGTCTGCAAGGTGATGCCATGATTTTAAAACAATTACGTTTGAGCCGTTTGTTGTCGCAAGAACAATTGGCGCAGATGTCCGGGTTAAATGTCCGGACCATTCAGCGCATTGAAAGTGGCAATAAACCGAGCACTGAGACGTTAAAGTGCCTGGCAGCAGTGCTTGAAGTTGATGTGATGACCTTAACTCAGGAGCACTTTGTCATGGATAAAAAATCCAACCATTGGCAGCAGTTACCGACCGGCCTGAAATGGCTGTTTGCGCTGAATTTCTTTAGCCTCAGACCCAGCCGCAGCGCGGCCTTTCGGGTCGAAATGATTTCGCACGGTTTTGGTTTTGTGTTTTGTTTACTGGGCTTATGGAATGAACCGGCATTAGCAGGTGGGCTGTTATTGCTGGCAAACGCTTATCTGTTTCGCCTGCACTTATGGCTGGGTGATAAATACAGCGCCTGGTACGACTCGGAAGGTCCGTCGCAGCTATCGGGCGGATAATTCAAATCAACAAGCGGCCCCGTAATTGGGGCCTCCCCTCCACTGACCGCCAGCCACCTGCCATCCACCGAAGCCTGTTATTTAGCGGTTGTTTTTGCTGCAACTGACCTTGTATGTTAATTGCACTCAATAGCGCAGTGATTAACTGCGCCGCCCCGCAAGCACAAGGATGCCCGATGAAGTCTGTTTTATGTTCCCGCCTGTTGTGGCTGTTGCCAGCACTGGCGCCGATGTTGGTGATCGCCAATACAGCTGCAACCACGCCTCAACCCGCATCACACACACAATCAGTCAGCAAAAAATCGGCGATTGCCGCTTTTACCAAAGGCATGCTGCATCAGCGCGGTTATTTTGATTTTTTTTATGACGCCAAGACCGACAAGGTTTATCTGCAGGTCGATAAACTAGCGCAGCCGTTTATTTTCCAGAGTTCATTGCCGCGCGGCGTCGGTTCCAATGATATTGGTCTCGACCGTGGTCAGCTCGGCGACACCCGGCTGGTGCAGTTTGAACAATTTGGCAATAAGGTGATGCTGAAGCAGCTCAATACTTATTACCGCGCCAACTCAAGCAATCCGGCTGAGCGCCAGAGTATTGATGAAGCTTTTGCCAGCTCAGTGCTGGCCGGTTTGCCGGTGGTGGCCAGTGATGGCGGCAAGCTGCTGGTCGATTACACCGCATTTTTGCAAAGCGATATGCATCAAGTGGGTGCCAAACTGGAAGCGCAGCAACAGGGTAATTTCAGCCCGGATGCCAGCCGCAGCGGTGTTTATTTAAATCGCAGTAAAGCCTTCCCGCGGAATACCGAACTGGAAGCCATGGTGACTTACAGCGGCAGCAAAGCCGGTGAATTTGTCAAACAAGTCACGCCGGCGCCTGAAGCTATTACTGTGCATCTGCACCATTCGCTGGTGGCACTGCCGGAAGCGGGTTATCAACCACGCGCCTTTCATCCTTATTCCGGCTACTGGAAAGTCGAATATATGGATTACGCCACCGCCTTTGACCAGCCGATAGTGCAGCGGTTATTACCGCGCCACCGCCTACAGAAAAAGGACCCGACCGCGCCAGTCAGCGAGGCAGTAGAGCCTATTATTTATTACCTCGACCCCGGCGTGCCGGAACCGGTGCGCACTGCGCTGAAACAAGGCGCCGGTTGGTGGGACCAGGCTTATCAGCAGCTTGGTTATAAAGATGCTTTTCAGGTCAAAGACTTACCCGCAGATGCCGACCCGATGGATGTGCGTTACAACGTGATCCAGTGGGTGCACCGGGCCACCCGCGGCTGGTCTTATGGTTATGGCGTGACCGACCCGCGCACTGGCGAGATCATCAAAGGCCATGTCACTTTGGGTTCGCTCAGGGTCCGGCAGGATTTCCTCATTGCAACGGGCCTCACCGCGCCTTATCAGCAAAATGGCAGCACCGAAGCGGCCAAAACCATGGCGCTGGCGCGCATTCGCCAGCTGGCGGCGCATGAAGTGGGTCATACGCTCGGGCTTATTCATAACTTTGCCGGCAGCGCTAATGGCCGCGCTACTGTGATGGATTATCCGCATCCGCAGGTCGACCTGCGCAACGGCAAACTGGCGCTGGACCAGGCCTACCGTGAAGGCCTCGGTGAATGGGATTTGTATGCCATCGCTTATGGTTATGGCGACCACAATGACAGCGCCCGTGCAGCGTTAGTGCAGCAAGCCAAACAACAGGGTTTGCAATATATGGCCGATGAAGACGCGCGGCCGGAAGGCGGCGTCAGCGCTATCGGCCATTTATGGGACAGCGGCGCTGATCCGGTGGCGGAATTGAACCGGCTGAGTAAGGTGCGGGCGGCAGCCCTCAAACAATTTGGCCTTGATAACATCGCCAGCAACCGGCCTTTATCGGCGCTGCATGAGGCTTTAGTGCCGATTTATGCGCTGCATCGTTATCAGGTTGAAGCTGTCAGTAAACTGGTTGGCGGCGCGCATTATGAATATGAATTAAAAGGCGATTACGACCAACCGAAAGGTTTTCAGTGGGTCGATGCCAGGCAACAACAGGCGGCGTTAGCAGCGTTACTCGACACGCTGACGCCGGAATTTCTGGCGCTGCCCAAAGAACTGCTGGCGCTTATTCCACCCAAAGCCTATGGCGATGCCGATGGCCGCGAGAGTTTTCAGGGCCGCAATGGTCTCGCCTTTGACCCGCTCTCTGCCGCCGAAGCGTCGGCCAACCATACGCTGAGCCTGTTGTTACATCCGCAGCGGCTGAATCGCTTAAGCAGTCAACAGCAACTCGATGCGCTGCTTAACACTGTGATAAAGCACACGCTGTTGGTCGACAATAGTGACGACAACGCAGGCCTCATTCGCCAGCGCGTCAGCCATGTGGTGTTTTATCAGCTGATGCAGAGCCTGACGCAGCAAGATTTAGCGCCGGAAGCGCGGGCGACCTTGCTGGCACAGCTGACCGGCCTTGGCAAACAACTGCAAAAACGCGACGATGCGACTGCGCAATTGCTTGCAAGCCAGTGGCAGCACTATCTGCAGCATGGCAGCTGGCAACCGCTGTTTGTGCCCAAACAACTGCCACCGGGCGCGCCGATTTAAATCTTGCCGGGTGTCGCAGCGGGGGACCATCAGTACCCGCTGCAACACCCGATGCTGCCCGCACAACACAGCGTGCCGTCTTGAAACCCTAGGTTATAAAAAAATTTATTTTTATTACCTGAAGAAATATGTTTTGACAGCCCAATAAAAACCTATACACTGGCCTTGCTTTGTCAGTCTGTTCATTATTTATGCACCACAACGAATGTTACTGTTGTTTTAGTACCTCCTGTATCCATAAGTTAAAACTCTCTCTGAGCACCATCGCCTGAAACCAGGCATCATCAAATTATTTAAATACAGGTACATACCATGTCTAATACAACTACCGGCACCGTAAAATGGTTCAACGAAACTAAAGGTTTTGGCTTTATCGAACAGGCATCAGGCCCAGACGTTTTCGCTCATTTCAGCGAAATCACCAGCACCGGTTTTAAAACCCTGCAGGAAGGCCAACGGGTCCAATTTAATGTGACTCAGGGTCAAAAAGGCCCACAAGCTGAGAAAATTGTTGTTCTGTAATCTCTGATTACAACCGCCGCCAGCAGTCAGCTGCTGCATAAGCGGGCACAACCCAGCCGGGAAGCACTGCGGTGTTAGCGGCGACACATCAAAGGCAACTGCAATGCAGCTGCCTTTTTTTATGGCCGGCGCAAGCCTGTTTCAGGATTTTGTCTTGATGCGGTTGGCAAACTGCGAGACTGCGTCCACCACTTTACGGGCGGCACTCTGAATGTCGTCGATCACCACGCGGGCCTGCCCGACTAACTCATTCACCTGTAATGCCTGCTGTTGACTGCCTTCGATAATCGCCACCGCATTTTGCGATAACTGCTGATTCCGGTTCACCACCGCCGCAATTTCTACCGTCGCGGCACTGGTGCGCGATGCCAGTTGACGCACTTCGTCCGCCACCACGGCAAAACCACGGCCCTGCTCGCCGGCCCGGGCCGCTTCAATCGCTGCATTCAGCGCCAGCAGATTGGTCTGATCGGCAATACCGCTGATACTCTGGATGATGGCCCCGATAAGCTGAGACTGCTGCGCCAGATCATTCATATTGGCCACCGCATTGGCCATCTGGGTTTCCAGTACATGCATCACCGCGACAGTGTCGTTCATCACCTGTATGCCTTGCCGTGCACTGTGGTCGGTCAGGCTGGAAGTTTCAAATGCCACAGCCGCGGCCGCTGCCACTTCCTGCTCCTGGCGGATTTGCTCGGTGATGAGCGTGGCAAACTTAACCACTTTGATAAACCGACCGGCCGCGTCCGGGATTGGATTGTACGAGGCCTCCAGCCAGACTTCGCGACCAGCGCGATCCACCCGCCGGAAACGCGTTGCCACAAACTGGCCTTGCTGCAGCTGCTGCCAGAATTGTTGATATTCAGCACTGTTGCTGATGTCCGGCGGACAGAACATGCGGTGGTGTTTGCCCTGAATATCCGCCAGCTGATAGCCCATCGCCCGCAAAAACAACTCATTGGCCGCCAGCACATGCCCTTGCATATCAAATTCAATCACCGCCATCGACCGTTGCATTGCCCGGATCAGCGCGTCATGTTGCTGCGAACTTTCAATAGTACGGGTCAGGTTGTTGGCATAAAGTTCAAAGTGGTCGATGCCACCCTGTTGCCGCCGGACCGGACACAGTCCGGCCCGCAGCCAGAATTGCTGCCCCTGCGCATTTTCAAGCTGCCAGGCGCCGGCAAACACCTGCCCCTGCTGCAGCGCTGTTGCAAGTTTGCGAAAGTGTTCAGTCTGACGCAAAGGCGCCGGCACCAGATCCAACAAGGTTTTGCCGCTGAAAAAACTGGCAGGGCTTTGCAGTTCGCTGAGGAAATTATCGTTTGCGCTGATGATCCGGCCGCGCTCATCCATCATCAGATGCATCATGCGCTGCCCGAGGCTGTCGCGCACTTGTAAAAACATATCCAGACGTTCACGCAGTTGCTGATTTTCAATCTTTAACGCTTTGTTTCCGAACATAAAAACTCCTGAGGGCGGGAAGGATTCTGCACCAGTCGCAGCAGCTGACTCATCCAAACAAGCAAATGGATCCATCAAACCACTGTAGAGGAATCACCCCTGATTGCAAACGAACAGGCCGGCACTTTGCCATGCCACAGCGCGATGTTGGCACCCGCCGGCAAAATTACGACTTTAGTACTGGTTTTTCTGTCCGTCCGGCGAATATCCGGCGTCGGGCGGCAGGCATAACATCGGTGGTGACAAGGCAGATGGCATGTACCTTCTGACCATAACCACAAATCCACGGGGTAGATGATGATTTATGCAAATCCAGGGCAAGACGGCGCCCTTGTAACCGTCAAAGCACAATATGGTAATTTCATTGGTGGCAAATGGCTGGCACCGGTTAAAGGCCAGTACTTTGACAATATTTCACCGGTGACCGGCCTGCCGTTTTGCCAAATCCCACGGTCCACTGCCGAAGATATCGAACTGGCGCTGGATGCGGCCCACGCAGCCAAAGCCAGCTGGGGCGCGACTTCTGTCACTTTCCGTTCGAATTTACTGCTGAAGATCGCTGACCGGCTGGAACAGCATCTGGAGCAAATCGCCGTCGCCGAGACCTGGGACAACGGTAAAGCCGTGCGCGAAACCTTAAATGCCGACGTGCCGCTCGCCGTGGACCACTTCCGTTATTTTGCCGGCGCTATCCGCGCGCAGGAAGGTAGTATCGGTGAAATTGACCAGCACACTGTGGCTTATCATTTCCATGAACCGCTTGGTGTGGTTGGTCAGATTATTCCGTGGAATTTCCCTTTACTGATGGCCGCCTGGAAACTGGCACCAGCGCTGGCTGCCGGCAACTGCGTGGTATTAAAACCGGCCGAACAAACGCCGTGGTCTATCTTAAAATTCATTGAAATTATTGAAGATTTACTGCCAGCCGGCGTGCTGAACGTCGTCAACGGTTATGGCCGCGAAGCCGGTGAAGCGCTGGCGACCAGTAAACGCATTGCCAAAATTGCCTTTACCGGCTCGACGCCAACAGGTTCACATATCCTCAAATGCGCCGCCGAAAATATCATCCCGTCAACGGTCGAGCTGGGCGGTAAATCACCGAATATCTTCTTTGCCGATGTGATGAATTTTGAAGACAGTTATTTAAGCAAATGTATTGAAGGCGTGGTGCTGGCGTTTTTTAACCAGGGCGAAGTCTGTACCTGCCCGTCCCGCTTGCTGGTCGAAGAAAGTATTTATGATGCCTTTATTGCCAAAGTCATCGAACGCACCAAAGCAATTAAACGCGGTAATCCGCTGGATACTGAGGTGATGGTCGGCGCCCAGGCATCGGCGCAGCAATTTGACAAAATCATGAGCTACCTGACCATTGGCCGCGAAGAAGGCGCACAGGTGCTGATTGGTGGTGACAAAGAAGCGCTGGGCGATGGCCTGAACGGTGGGTTTTATGTGCAGCCGACGCTGCTTAAAGGCCACAATAAAATGCGGGTGTTCCAGGAAGAGATCTTTGGCCCTGTGGTCGCCGTCACCACTTTTAAAACTGAAGCCGAAGCACTGGCCATCGCCAATGACTCAGAATTTGGCTTAGGCGCCGGCGTCTGGACCCGCGACATGAACCGTGCTTACCGCATGGGCCGTGGTATTGAAGCCGGCCGCGTCTGGACTAACTGCTATCACCATTATCCGGCGCATGCTGCTTTTGGCGGGTACAAAAAATCCGGCGTGGGTCGCGAGAATCACAAAATGATGCTCAATCACTATCAGCAAACCAAAAACCTGCTGATCAGTTATGACGTCAACCCGCTGGGCTTTTTCTAAGTCCGGCTGCTTGTTCAGCCAAATCCTGTCACGGCGCCGGACTTGAGTCCGGCTTGCCTGTGACAAGAAATTCGCCCTACAATCCGGTACATGCCTGACATCCAGGCCAGCTTTAGGCGAAATTATGTCTGTCTGTTTCGACCCCATTGTTGCCGCCATGTCTGCCGCGCCTGACGCCAGTCAGGCGGTGGCTGAACTTGCTGCCCAGCTGTTACCCGCCACACCCGGTTTTGTGCTGTTTTTTTGCTCTGCCGAATATGACCGATCTGCGCTGGAGCAAGCCTTTGCCCGGCATTTTGCCGGTGTGACACTCGCCGGCTGCACCACGGCCGGTGAAATCACGCCACGCGGCTACGACCAGGGGACTATCTGCGCGCTGGGCTTCAGTGCCAGCCATTTTCAGGTGGCGCTGGCTTGTATCGAAGATTTGGCGGCTTTTGATTTATTGCAGGCGCAAAAGCTGGTTGATGCTTTGCTGCAACACAAACTGCCCAAAAATCAGCAACAAAGGTTGGCCGCAAAAGCCCAGCCTTTTGTGCTGACTTTGCTCGATGGTTTATCCGCGCAGGAAGAAATGGTACTGCTGGCACTCGAAACGGCACTGGGTAATATCGCTCATTTTGGCGGTTCGGCCGGTGACGACAACCTTTTAAGCGCCACCCATATTTTCGCCAATGGCCGGTTTTACCAAGGCGCTGCTGCCGTCATTATGCTGCACACCACGCTGCCGTTTGAGGTATTCAGTACCCACCATGTCAGTGCGCTCACCGACAAACTGGTAGTCACTGCAGCGACCCCCGACATGCGCACCGTGCAAGAACTTAACGCCGAACCTGCCGCCCTCGCCTATGCGGCGGCGATTGGCTGTGCAGTGGCGGAGCTCAATGCCACTGTTTTTGCCATGCATCCGCTCGCGGTAAAAATCGGCAAAGATTATTACGTCCGTTCTATTCAGCGGGTGAATCCGGACGGCAGCCTGACCTTTTATTGCGCGGTCGGGCTTGGCGCTGTGCTGACGACGATGCAGCCGCAGCCGATTTTGCCGGACTTACAACAACGCTTTGCCGACATTGAACAACGCATCGGCGAACCATTAATCACTATTGGCTGCGACTGTGTGCTGCGCCGGCTGGAAAGCGCCGAGCGTGAGACGCTACCGCAGGCGTCGGAGTTTTTCCGCGCCCATCGCGTGTTTGGTTTTAACACTTATGGCGAGCATTTTCAGGGCGTGCATCTGAACCAAACCTTCACCGGCGTGGTGATCGCTAAGCCTGTGGACAGAGCGCCATGACAAAAACGCCCTCTTTGCAACAAGCTGCGCCAGACGCCGGGTCAGACACCGGGAATAACGCCGAGCCTGACACCGGGATCAAGCAGCAGCTGTTGGCGCTGCAAGCGGAAAACCAAAAGCTGCGCAAAATTAATCAGGCGCTGATTGAACGGGTCGAGGCCGGCCAAAACGCCGTGCACACCGGGCCTTATGCCGCCTTTCAGCACGCTGCCGTATTGGCCGAACAAGTGCGGGAACGCACCGCCGAACTGTCGCACGCTTATGACGAGCTACGCCGCTCGGTGCGTTATTCGGAAACGCTGGCGCAAAGCGAGCGCTGGATCCGCACTATCACCGACCATGTGCCGGCGATGATTGCTTATCTGTCGGCGGCCGGCATTTATCTGTTTACCAACCGCGGTTACGACGACTTTTATGGCGTACCAAACGGCAGTTTATTAAACCAGACTTTGGACGCCGCCCATGGCCCAGAAGGCGCAGCCAGACTGGCGCCTTATGTGTTGCAGGTATTAAGCGGCGAGCAAGTGGTGTTTGAAATTGACGAGAAAAATGCCGGCGGTGAGTGGCGGCATTTGCTGAAAACCTATGTACCGCATCGCGACGAGCAACAACAAATCAGCGGTTTTTTTGTGTTAAACCGCGACATTACCGAGCGTAAACGCACCTCAGAAGCCCTGCGCCAGGCCAATTTACATCTGGAACAACGCGTGGCTGAACGCACTAGCGCCCTGACGACGCTGAATCAGCAATTACGCGCCGCCACTGCCACCGCCGAACAGGCCAATCAGTCAAAAAGTCAGTTACTGGCGGCAGTCAGTCACGATGTGTTGCAACCGCTGAACGCGGCGCGGCTGTTTAACGGTGCTTTACTGGAACAGCCGCTCGAGCAAAACCAGCAACAGCTGGCGCTGTCGGCCGGTCGGGCGCTGGATGATGTGGGTGATTTACTGCGCACCCTGGTGGATTTATCCAAACTAGACGCCGGTCAGCTGCAGCCCGATCGCAGCAGCGTAGCGCTTGGGCCTTTGTTAGCAGCGCTGGCCAGTGAATTTGCCGCCTTGGCCGCCAGCAAAGCCCTGCGTTTTCGTTTTGTCGCGAGCCGCTTCACGGTACAGACAGATCCAGCCTGGCTGACACGGATTTTACGCAATCTGCTGACCAACGCCTTGCGTTACACCCCGCCCGGCGGCTCAGTGTTGCTGGGCTGCCGGCGACGGGGCGACAAAGTGGAAATTCAGGTACTCGACAGCGGCGTTGGCATTGCTAATGAGCATCTCGAGCTGATTTTTCAGGAATTTCAGCGCCTGCCGCAAAGCCGCGCTACTGAAGCCGGTTTGGGCCTTGGCCTCGCCATTGTCGAGCGCTTATGCCGGTTATTGGCGCATCCGCTACGGGTGCAGTCGGTGCCTGACCGCGGTTCCGTCTTTGCGCTGCAGCTGCCTGTCGCTGCACCAGAGCCTGTGTTAGCGCAGCTGATGCTACCGGCGATGGACAAAGCAAACGCCAGCATTTGGGTCATCGATAACGATGCAACCATTTGTCAGGCGATGGCTACGTTATTAACCAGCTGGGGTTATCAGGTACAAAGTGGTGCCGACACCAGCGCCTTTACCGCACAGGCAAAACCTGATTTGCTGATTGTTGACTATCAGCTGGCGGATGGACTGCTTGGCACCACAGTGGCGCAACAATTAAAAAGTCAGGCTGGTTTTGCTGATTTGCCGGTGTTGATGATCACCGCCAACAGCCAGCAGCAACTCGCCATTGCATTGAAACAACAGGGTTATCAGCTGCTGTATAAACCGGTGCGGCCACTGCAGCTGAAAAGTATGCTGCGCCATTTGCTGTTGGGCGTTTGAGCTTTTAGCTGAGCTGCAACTACAGATACAAACTGAAATCGAGGTCCCGCGCCAGCAAAATGGCCTGCACCCGGCTTGGCACGCCGAGTTTGGCCAGCACCGCAGAGACATGGGCTTTGACTGTGGTTTCAGCGATACAGAGCGCCTCGGCGATTTGTTTGTTCGACTCGCCGCTGACCATGCGCTGCAATACTTTGATTTGTTTTTTGGTCAGGCCGCGTAATAACGCCTGCTCTGGTTTCTGTTCGAGCGGGCTGTTGCCGGGCACCACACTTTGGCGGAAAGTATCCGCCGGCAGATAAATGTCGCCATTGAGTAACTGCTTCAGCGCACTGACCAGTTGCTGCCGGCCAGCGGCTTTGGAAATAAAGCCAGCCGCGCCAAACGCCATCGCCTGCAACACCGTTTGTTTGTCATCCTCAGCCGACAACATCGCAACCGCGATCTGCGGGAACTGCTGACGCAGCTGCACTAAACCGTTGAGTCCCGCCATACCCGGCATATTTAAATCGAGCAGAATAAAATCCAGCGCCGGATAATTGGCAGCCAGCTGCAGCACTTGCGCCAGCGAGCCGGCTTCCAGCACGCTCAGCGCAGTGAAATGCTGGTTCAGCACGTCTTTGAGTGCATCGCGATACAGCGGGTGATCATCGGCTATACAGATATATTGCATCGGCGTCAGCTTTGGACAGAAGTCAGCGACAAACATGGGTGACAGCAGAGTAAAGACTGGCGCGGTTTTGTGCAAGCTCAGGCCCGGCGGCGATCCCTGTGCGGGCCTCGTAAATGCCGGCTCAGTGCCGGATCAAGGCCGGTCCAGGCCGTAACGTTTTAGCAAACGCTGATATTGTTGTTGCTGCTGTAACCGGGCCAGGCCAAGTTCCAGCGCCTGCAACAAAGCCTCCGCATCCGGCTTATCCGGCATCACACCAAAAGTCAGCGGCAGCTCGGCAAAAGCCGGCTCCATCCAACTGACACTTTGCCGCCAGGCCGCACTGGATGCCTGAGCCAGAATAAACTGCCCGACCGCCCGTTCCAGCGCAACATAATCACAGCGTTTACGCACAATCCGTTGCAAGTTAATAGTGTCAGTGCTGGATTCATCCAGTAATACACCGGCAGCCGACAATTCGGCCGGATAACCGTAGCCGCGCACAGTACAAACCCGCCGGCCTTTGAGTGCACTCAGCGCCACATCTAGCCTCGGAGCATCCTCCGTCCTGACATAAAAACCGAGCCGGCTGAGAAAAATGGCTGACGTTGGTTTGATCCGATATCGTTTCAGCTCTTCGGGCCACAATAACAAGGCGCCGTCGGCTCTGGCCGCCTTCAGTTCATGCTCGACCCGTGCCCAAGGTACGAACCGGACCACCGGTGTCCAGGGCGTACCGGCCAGCATCATGCGCAGTAATTCGACCGCAGCGCCCTGACCGGGCATTTGCTCTGAGGAATATGGCGGATACTCCAATGTCAAAAACACGACTTCTTTGGCGATGGCCCTGCTGCTGAACAACCAACCTGACAAGCTCAGATACAGCAACGCCAATAACAACAGTCGAAATTGGGACAAAAGCGCCTCCTGCTTCAGGACATGCTGGCACAACACAACGCCGGACCGACACTGGCTCAGTATAGAGTATGCAACAGTAGCAATAGCAAACTCAGCGATGCTTTGCTGTGGCTTCAGCGCTCAAAAGTACCTTTCACCAGCGCCTGCCCGCCCTGCACCAGCAAGCGGCCTTTGGCGATGACTGAATCCAGCTGCAAATCATCGCGGCGCAGCAACAATAAGTCGGCATCCAGGCCTGGTTCTATCCGGCCTTTTTGCGCCAACCCAAGCACCGCCGCCGGTGCGGCCGTCACCGCAGTGAGCGCCTGTGCCAGCGGCACCTGATGACGCCTGACCGCATCACGCACACTGTCAAACAAACTACGGACTTGCCCAACCTGCAAACCCTGTAATTCGCCTTCCTCGTTAAAAATCGGCAAACTGGCATTGCCATCAGAACTCAGCGTCAGCTGCAAAGGTGCGATGCCCAGATGCAGCGCTTCAGCCAGCGCGGCAGCCGCCGCGACTTCGCCGTGCTGTAAATCATAAGCCGTGGTGCTGGTGGTAAAATCTATGACGCCACCTTTTTTGGCAAACTCGATACCAGCTTCAAAGATACGTCTATTGCGGTTCATGTGGGTCGGATAAAACTGCTTAAGTTTCAGCTCAGTACCGCTGACCGCCTGATAGAGCGGCTGCAGCATCCGCTCGCCGGCGCCAACATGCACGCTGACCACGCCACTTTTGCCGGCTAACATGCCACCAACCCGTGCTGCCGCCGCCACTTTGCGAATTTCGTCAGTGGTAGGTTGTGACGAACGATGATCGCTGATGGCGATTTCGCCAACACCAATAAATTTGTCGATGAGAATCAAATCGTCGGTGATGTTGCCGGTCAGCGTCCGGCACGGGATTTCATAAGAGCCGGTGTGACAATAAGTGCTGATGCCCTCAGCTTCCAGCGCATGGGCTTTGGCCAGCAAATTGGTCAAAGTGCGGGTGGTGGCGTCGGTGCCGAGCACGCCGATGGCGGTGGTGACACCTGCGAGAGTGGCGTCAGTTAACTGCATTTCCGGCGTGCGGGTGGCAAAACCGCCTTCACCGCCGCCACCGATAAAATGCACCAGCGAATCGACAAAACCGGGGGTCAGGTAATAGTCAGCACAATCAATAACTGTCACCGGCACATTGCTGCCAGAAAGGTTAAAATCCTGGCCTATGGCGACAATCCGGTTGCCGGCGACCAGTACGTCCTGCCGCCCGAGCGGCTGTGGCGCCATCAGTTCAGCGTTTTTAAACAGAAGCATAAAGTTCACAGTCCATTCCTTTTACTGATAGTGCGTAGCAACAGCGAGCAGCATAAAAGCGCTGGCCAGCCCAAACAGATAGAGCTGCAGCCGCCAGACAAAACGCAGCCAGATGGTCCAATCGAGCCGCACCGCCCCCAGGCAACCAATCAACGCGGCGGATGTTGGAATAATGCAGTTGGTCAGACCATCGCCGAGCTGAAACGCCAATACTGCCGTCTGGCGCGACAGTCCAATCAAATCCGCCAAAGGTGCAATCAACGGCATGGTTAAGGCGGCCTGACCGGAGCCGGAGGAGACAAAAAAGTTAATCACTGACTGCACCACCAGCATCAGCCAGGCGGATAAATAGACCGGTAAATCCTGCAGCGACTGCGCCGAATAATACAGCAGTGTGTTCAGCACCGACGGCGTTTGCGGATCGCCGCCACCGAGCAGCAACAACATGCCTTTGGCCATGCCGACAATCATCGCCGCCGGCAGCAATTCAGCGGCACCTTGTTTAAAACCTTCGGCGACATCATTCACCGACATGCGCCGGCCCAGCACGGCAATCGCGCCAATCACAATACCGATGGTGAAAAACTGGCTGGCAATTTCCGGGATGTAATATTCGCGGCTGGTGACGCCCCAGATGATCCAGCCAAGGCCGGCAAAAAAAGCCAGCAGGATGACTGAGTCCAACAGCTGGTATTGACTGACCACCTGCGCACTGTGCTGACTGCGCTGGCGCAGATCTGACTGATAACTCAGCGACAGCGCCGGATTGGCTTTGATTTTGGCGGCATAGCGCATGGTGAACATCAGGCCAAACAGTGTAAACACCGCCCACATGCCCATGCGCAGTTCCTGGCCGGAAAATAATGGAATTTCGGCGATGCCTTGCGCGATGGCGACGTTAAAGGGGTTCATCCATGAAGTGGCAAAACCGATTTGCGTTGCAACATAAGTCACCAGCACTGTGGTAACAGCGTCGTAGCCTAAGGCCAGCATCAGCGGCAGCAGGATGATGCAAAAAGCAATCGCCTCTTCGCCCATACCAAACACAGCGCCACCGAGTGAAAACAGCAAAAACAACAACGGGATAAATAGGAACTGCAAATTCTGCGTGCGCCGGATCAGCGCCAGAATCCCGTTATGAATAGCACCGGTTTTCATCAGGATGCCAAAAGCGCCGCCGGTCAGCAGGATAAACATTACCACACCCACGGCCGAGCCCCACTTATTGCCCGACACCAGCCCTTCAAAGGCATAATTAAAAAAACCAATGCCGCCGCCCTCAGCAAACAGCGGTACGCCGCCTTGGTGATCTTCAGCAAAGCGGAAACTATTGGGGTCGAGCTTGCCGGTGACTTTGGCAGCGCCCTGCGCTACCGGCGCCGGTTCCAGCAACTGGAAAGAACCGGCCGGGATCAGGTGCGAAGCGATTGCCGCCAACACCATGATAAAAAACAGGATCACCATCGCATCCGGCATCGACGACGCTGACGTGGATGTAGACGGCGAGGGTTTAGGTTGAACAGACATAACTTCACCTGTGCATGACGGCCGCAAACAGGCCGGCCGATGAATATTCAGATCAGCACACAGTGCTTTTCAGCAACCTATGATGGGCGCAAACTGCGTGTGATCATTGGAGGTGGCGCAACAGACGCCAGCCAGACAGCGGATGTCTGGCTGAGATCTACTCGTTAAACCACTCCGACAGGTAGTAGGACGAGTAGTGATATGAGCTTAAAGCAAAGGCATTTTTCAGCATATCGCTACCAAAAGAACTGGGGAAAATGGGTATCAGCCCGGCCGCAAAGCCCGCTGTCTTTTTCAGAAATACTGAGTTAGCCGGCGGAAGTCAAGCAACGCCAGCCAAAAAAACTGCTGGATTTTAGTGCAGTACCCGGCGTATTAGTAAATAAACACCCTACTCACGGACCTCATAATGAAACAATCGCTGAACCAGTTTGTCTCTGTATTAGTGCCAGCTCTGGCGCTTTGCAGCTCAGTATCTGCCGCCGATACAACACCACAATATCCTGAATATTCAATGGTATTAGTCGGTGGTGGTCTGCATACCTGCAGCTCGCAAAGCCGTTCGGCATGCACAGACAATCCGCAGTTTGCCGCCAACGCCAAAAGCAGCGAACTGTTTGCGCTCAGCCTGCCACGCATCCGTGATATCAGCCAATCCGCTGTGTGGCCACAAAGCCGTGCTGAACAGCGCCAGCAGACACAAGCCATCCTGAGTCAGCTGTTGCTGGATTTTGGTACAACGGCCATGACTGAAGATGAACTACGCCAGCGCTTACGGCTGACAAAAATTGAACGCGCCGGCCAGACCATCGCTGGTGAAACCCTGTATCAGCAACTGTCGGAACTGGAACTGAACCTGATTTTTGACCTGTTGCAGCAGCCGCAGCTTTTAGGCAAACAGTTTTTAGGAAACCAGCAGTCAGAAAAATCACAACGCCTGCCTGAACAGGCCAGCCTGGCACAGACCAAAGACCTGTTCAGCGTCGAAATCTACCAGAAAATCACTGAACTGGCGGGTAAAGTGCGGCAAAAACCGGGGAAACCTGTAGTTTTGCTGGTGACAGCATCCAGCCGCGACCCGCTGTCCGCGGTGGATTTTTATCAAAGCGCTTTTAATGAAACCGGCGCTGAGGCGCGCTGGTTACCGCTAAACGCGGCCTATCAAACTGCACAGCAGCAAAAAACCGCCGGCAAAGCCAGTTGTGAGCAATTACCCCAGTACCTCGCTGACATTCACGGCAGTTACAACCGCGCTGCGGTCTATCCGGATTTATTCGCCGAGCTACAGGCTTTTTGCCAGCAAGGCCCGACCGCTGCCATCGCGCAAATTGAACAAGCCGATGCGATCTTTTTTAACGGCGGCGACCAAAGCCTGACGCTACAAGCGCTGCGCCTGGCTGACGGCAGCGCCAGCCCGGAACTGAAGGCCATCACAGCCCGGCTTAAGGCGGGCAAACTGATTGTCGCCGGCACCAGCGCCGGCACTGCGGTTCAGGCCGGTGGGCCCCAGACCGGTGGCAAAGCCGGCCAAAAACCGGTGCCAATGATTAGCAATGGCAGCAGCACTCAGGCATTGCAAAGCGGCGCTGTGGCGGCAGAGGCACCGCTGGCCGGTTGTGAAAAAAATCACAGCTGCCCGGCTGAACTGGCGGAAGATCAGCTGACCTACCGGGCTCAGGGTGGCCTCGGTTTATTCCCCTTTGGCGTCACCGACACGCATTTTTCCGAACGTGGCCGCGAAGCCCGGCTGGTAAGGTTACTCAGTGATACGCAAACCCGTTACGGTTTTGGTGTCGATGAAGCCACAGCCTTGCTGGTTGGATTTGCTCCGACAGGGCATGACCCGAAAGCGTCGACAGAGGCCCGCTTTGCTGTGCTTGGTGCTTCCGGTGTGTTTATCGCCGACCTTGCCGGCGCTGAGGCCAAAGGCAGCAGCGCGGACTGGACTATCAGCGGCGTGCGCACCCATTACCTGAGCCGGGATGACCAGGCTGTGCTTCGAAATGGCGAGCTGCCCCTGCAGTTTGCACCCTGGAAAAAGCCCGTAAAAGCAGCGGATACTGCGGCCAGCGTGCTGAAAAACAACGACATCCTGACAGGAGACAATTACCGGCAACTGGCGCGGCAACTGTGCCAAAGCGGGCAAGCCCGGGCGGAAGGACAGGCCGCAAAAGCGCTGCTGGTGCTGCAGCAACAACACGACAGCCGTGCTGCCCGAGGCGCTTATCAGCAAGTGAAGCCAGCGGCAGATTATTGTTCTTATCAGAATTTTTATCTGCAGATCAATCGCTAAGCGTTCAGTGCATGCAGCGTGAAAAAAAACCGCTTGACAGTTTTTGCCGGATCAGACAGTTTGAAAGTAAGCCGATTTTCCGGCTGTGCTGGTCCGGTTGGGCCAGCCCAAATGCTGAATAGCCCCGAATAATCCAAGTCAGCGGCTGCTCTAATGTTGCGCCGCTGCCAAACCAAAAGGAGGAGAGTTATGTTGAAATGCGCAGTCAACCTGAGCAACTACCGTTACTCTCCTTACTACCTGTCCGAGTGGTTTAATAATTAGCCACCCCTCTGCCTGACGCAGAGGGACTCTCTACAGATCCTGACCACAGATCCCGGCTTTACGGCAATAATCCGCCTGTTTTTGCGCACACCCTGCAATTGCAGTCCGTGGTTATTGATGATCTGTCCGAGCCTGTCACTCCGGATCTGCCTGTGCGGCCCCCTCTGTGTCGTTTTTTTATGCACAACGTCAACCAGATTGCTTTGAAGCAACATTTTGATCCAGAGGAATACCATGAACGCAACGACATCAGCGGCAGCCAAAATCGGTAAATCAGCCTTATGCAGCGCCCTGCTGCTGGCTTTCAGCACACAAGCACAACAAGCTCCAGCGACAACAGCAGAGCCAGATGCCGAGAAAAAAATCGAAAAAATTGAAGTCACAGGTTCGCGCCTCAAAGGCGTCGACATGGAAGGCGCCAATCCACTGCAAGTCTTTACCGCCGAAGAGCTGATCAACAAAGGCTACGACAATGTCGCCAGCTTCCTGCGTGACCTGCCACAAGCCGCCAGCGCTGGCACTTTCACTGAAAACGGCAATGTCGGTGGTTCAGACGGCACCCCACCGGGTGCAGCCGGCGTCAGTTTACGCGGTCTGGGTTCCAGCTCGACGCTGGTCCTGGTGAACGGCCGCCGAGTGGCGGTGGATTCTTTCTCCAACGGCTTTGATTCTTTTGTGAACGTCAATGCCATTCCAATGGCTGCGATTGAGCGCATCGACGTGCTGACCGATGGCGCCGCTTCGGTCTATGGCTCAGACGCCATCGCCGGCGTTATCAACTTTATCCTGAAAAAAGATTACGAAGGCCAGGAAATCAGCGCCATGTACGGCGATGACACCGCTGACAGCGATTTTACCCGGCAGAATTTCACTTACACCGGTGGTTTTGCCACGGAAAACTCCAACACCACGCTGGTGCTGGATTATTTCAAACGCGATGCGCTGATGAATAGCGACCGGCCAATTGACGTCACCTTCTTGTCGTCAACCCGCGTCACTATTGACGGCAAAGATTACGCCGAACCCTGGTGCGGCAGCGCCACCAGCAATGGCGGCACGCGTTGTCAGTACGACTATGTGATGGAACGGGCTATTCAGCCGGACAGCAAAAACCTTGGTGCCACGCTGAACCATATTTATCGCCTCGGCGGTGACAAAGAACTGTTTGTCGAAGCCATGGTTCAGCAAAACAGCGGTCATTCTTATGATTCCGCCGGCTCTTTTGACCTGCGCGTGCCGGGAACACTCAGCTCAGTGCCGCAATGGGCCCGTGATATTGACGCCAAAAATGGCTCAGCCGGCACCATCCGTATCCGTTCGCGTTACCCGGAAGTGCGGATGCAGCAATATGACAGCAACAGCTATCGCCTGCTGGCCGGCCTGCGTGGTGAAACCACGTTGTTTGGCAGCAGCGACAGCTGGCGCTGGGAAACGGCTGCCACTATCGGTAAATCCGACAATGAAGTGCTGCATACCAGCGGTTATTTCAACCTGGACCGCATGGCAGCGGCGACCGCCAGCGGCCAGTTTAATCCGTTTAATTTAGGCCGCGACACTAAGCCTGAAGTGTTGGCCGCCTTGCGTGAACTGGCACCGCGGGTCGGTGAATCGGACGTTAAATCCTGGGACTTTAACTTAACCGGGCAGCTTGGTGAGTTGCCAGCCGGCCCGATCAGCGCAGTATTTGGTGGTGAATGGCGCAGTGAAGATATCTTCGACCGGCCGGCTTTGGTTGCCCAGCAAGGGTTAGTCAGTACTTTAGGTGCCAGTGATGCAGCCGCCGACCGCACCCAATATGCCGGTTATGCTGAATTTAACCTGCCGTTGACCGGACAACTGGATGCGATCACCGCGCTGCGGTATGACCATTACAGTGATTTTGGTGGTGATGCCAACCCGAAAATTTCGCTGCGTTACAAAGCCACTGACGATGTAATTCTGCGCGCCAGCTGGAGCACCGGTTTCCGCGCGCCGTCTTTGTCTGAACTCGGCGCCGGAACTTCGTTAGGCTCGAACTATATCGATTGTGGCAGCGGCAAACCATATAACGGGTTGTGCGGCAACTTCGGCGCTCAGGCCGGTGAACTGGAATTTGACCAGGAAACACTGGGCAACCGCGGGCTGGATGCAGAAAGCTCTGAAGCCTGGAACGCCGGGGTGTCTTGGAACCTGACCGACGATTTCAATATCACACTGGATTACTGGCGTTATGAGCACACCGATATCGTTGATGTCGATGCCAATACCACGTTAAAAGCCTGTCTTGCCGGCACAGCACCGACTGTCACCAGCGAAGCAGCCCTGAACGGTGCCTTTGGTTGTGTCAAAGACGGCGGCGGTGATTTAGTGTTCCTGCGCACCGGTTTCTTTAACGTCGGCGCCCAGGAAACCGACGGTATCGACGCCAAAGTCAAATACGGCTTTGACAGCAGCGCCGGTCGGTTTAACCTGACCTTAGCCGGTACCCGCACGCTGAGCTACGAGCGTCAGCTGACCGCCGACGATCCGGCCGAAGATTTATTGGGTAAACTCAGTGGCGCCAGTGAAATTGCCCGGCCGGAATTTGTTGGCGACGCGGCGATTGACTGGGAACTGCAAGACTGGAATGCCAGCTTAAGCGCGCACTACATCAGCTCGCTCGGCGATGGTGACTTTAAGTTTGACAACGAAACTGTCAAATCCTGGCTGACGCTCAACGCCAGCATCGGTTACAACATCACTGACAAACAGGACATCCAGTTTGCCGTGCGTAACCTGACCGACAAAGAACCACCTTATGCGTCATCGCCAACTAACGGTTACGCCAGCTCTATTCACGACTGGTTAGGCCGTAACTGGACGTTGCGTTATACCGTGAAGTTCTGATAATTCCCCTGCAAAACAATGGCAGCTTTGGCTGCCATTTTTCATTGAACTGTAGCGAAATGATGATGAATGGCAGCGAAAATCAATCCTCTTCCCACAGCTCATCATCCTGCGCCCACAAGCTCAGTAATTGCGCCTGGCGGCTCAGCTGTTTGGCCTGTGCAGCTAAATCACCAATAAGCACCGGGCTGCCGTGCCAGCTTTCGCCTTTTTGCGCCTTGGCCGCCAATCCGGCCCAGCGTTTGGCAAAAGCGGCCATGGCGTCACGAGGCTCCGGCAGCTCTGCAGCCGGTAAATGATCAAAAGGCACCGGCTGTGGCTGAGCACCGGTGCTGTCGCCGGCCAAAATCCAGTGACCGGCATAACCCGGGTCTTGCGGGTCTTCCACCACCCAGAGTCCGACATAAGGCGCGGTGTACCACTCCGGCCAGTCACAAATCAGCCCATGCGGGATTTGTTGTGCCGCGACATAACTTTCGATCGCCGCAAACTGTTGCTCACACCAGACAAAATCTGCGCTGTCATCCCACTCCATTTCACCCGCCTTGTCATTCTAGTTGCCATAAAGCCTGATATTGTCGGAACTCCGGCCGGCGATAGCAAGGTGCGTTTTACCAGGCCTGTCTGCCAGTACAGCGGCATCATGGCGATGCAGCAGTCTTTTGCGCTACATCAAATGTGCGTGAATTAACACAACATCACGGCGAAAACAGGCGTAAAGTACCGATTATCGGCCTAACTCACAGATTTTCTGACAGGAACTTCACATGCTTAACAATCTTACCGGCAAGCAGCGCTTACAAGCAGCTGTGGTTGCTGTGGTGCTGCTGGCCGCAGCGGGCCTTATTTATCAGCACTATTTGCAACGGCCGGATTTGGACGGTCTGCTGCAAAGCAATGGCCGGATCGAAGCCACTGAAATTGCCATCGCCGCCAAAACCGCCGGGCGGATCAAAAACATTTTGGTGAACGAAGGCGACTTTGTCAGTGCCGGTCAGCTGCTGGCTGAAATTGAATCCGACGCCCTGACCGCCCAGCTGACCCAGGCCGAGGCTCAGCTGCGTCAGGCACAAAGTGCCGCTACCACAGCGCAGAGTCAGTTACAGCAACGCATCAGCGAACAGGCCGCCCAGACCGCGGTACTGGCACAGCGCCAGGCCGAGCTGGCCGCGGCAAAAAACCGGGCAAAACGCACTGGCACCCTGGCGCAAACCGGTTCTGTGTCCAAACAACTGGCTGACGACAACGATACGCTGGTCGCCAGCGCCAATGCCGCGGTCAGCGCAGCGAAGGCGCAGATCAACGCGGCTGACGCCGCCATTGCCTCGGCACAAGCGCAAATTCTGTCGGCACAATCGGCGGTGGATGCTGTTGCTGCCACAGTTGCCCGAGTCAAAGTCGAACTGGCAGACAATCGGCTGACGGCGCCGCGGGCCGGCCGTATTCAGTACCGGATCGCCCAAAACGGTGAGATTGTCGCCGCCGGCGGCAAAGTGCTGAGCCTCATCGACCTGACCGATGTCTATATGACGTTTTTCCTGCCGTCGGCGCAGGCCGGCCAGGTTGCCCTTGGCAGTGAAGTGCGGCTGGTGCTGGACGCCGTGCCGCAATACGCCATCCCGGCGCAGCTGTCTTATGTGGCAGATGTGGCGCAGTTCACGCCTAAAACCGTCGAAACTGCCAGTGAACGCGAAAAGCTGATGTTCCGGGTCAAAGCACGCATCAGCGCCAGCCTGCTGGAGAAACATATCAGCAAAGTAAAAACCGGTTTACCCGGTATGGCCTATCTGCGGCTGGACCCGGCCACACCCTGGCCGGCCAGTCTGCCGCCACTGGTGCAATAACTGATGGTGATCGCTGAACCGGTCGCGCCGGTAGCCATAGTGCGCCAGCTGTCGCAGCGTTATGGTGATTGTCTGGCGCTCGACGCGCTGGATTTGCTGATCCCGGCTGGCCAGATGGTCGGTTTGCTTGGCCCGGATGGCGTCGGCAAATCCAGTCTGCTGGCGATCCTGGCCGGCGCCCGGGTGATCCAGCAAGCCGCCGACGGCACGACTGCAGTCACAGTGCTGGGTGCTAACCTCGCCAATACCGCCGAACGCAACCGCGTCTGTCCGCAAATTGCGTATATGCCACAAGGCTTAGGGAAAAACCTGTATCTGAGCCTGTCGGTTGAAGAAAATCTGCAGTTTTTTGCCCGTTTGTTTGGCCACGACGCCGCCGAACGGCGCCGCCGTATTGACGAGCTGACTGCCGCCACCGGGCTGTTGCCGTTTTTACAGCGCCCGGCCGGCAAACTGTCTGGCGGTATGAAACAAAAACTCGGTTTATGCTGCGCACTGATCCACGACCCGCAGCTGTTGATCCTGGATGAACCCACCACCGGGGTCGATCCGCTGGCGCGCAGCCAGTTCTGGCAGCTGATCCAGCGCATCCGCAGCCAGCGTCCCGGTCTGAGTGTGATAGTCGCCACCGCCTACATGGATGAAGCCGAACGTTTTGACCACTTGCTGATCATGCATGCCGGCCGTGTGCTGGCCAGCGGCAGCCCGGCGCAGCTGCACCAGCAAACCGGCACCGCTAATCTGGAAGCGGCGTTTATCGCCTTATTGCCACCAGAGGCGCGACAACAGCATCAGCAGGTACAAGTACCGCCATTGCAGACCGACGCCAATACGCCGGTGGCCATTGCCGCCGAACAGCTGACCATGCAGTTTGGCGATTTTACCGCGGTCGACAATGTCAGTTTTCAAATTCGCCAGGGCGAGATTTTTGGCTTTTTGGGCTCCAATGGCTGCGGCAAATCCACCACGATGAAAATGCTGACCGGCCTGTTGCCGGCCAGTCGGGGCCAGGCCTGGTTGTTTGGCCAGCCGCTGCGGCCAGACGACTTGTCCACCCGCACCCGGGTCGGTTATATGTCACAGGCCTTTTCGTTGTACAGCGAACTGACGGTGCAGCAAAATCTGCAGCTGCACGCCCGGCTGTTCCATGTGCCGGCCGCCGGCATCGATGCTCGGGTGGCGCTGATGCTGCAACGGTTTGGCCTGACCAGCCAGGCTGATGCTCTGCCGGAGCAGCTGCCGCTAGGCATGCGTCAGCGCCTGTCGCTGGCCGTGGCGATGGTTCACCAGCCGGAATTGCTGATCCTCGACGAGCCGACGTCAGGGGTCGACCCCATCGCCCGCGACCAGTTCTGGCAATTGCTGATTGATTTGGCGCGCCAGGACAAAGTCACCATTTTTATCTCTACCCATTTTATGAATGAAGCGCTGCGCTGTGATCGGATCTCGCTGATGCACGCCGGGAAAGTGCTGGTCAGTGACACCCCGGCCGCCATCATTGCCAGCCAGCAGGCCAGCGATCTGGAGCAAGCCTTTATCCGTTATCTGCAACAGGCCGGCGCCGGCGAGCACAGCCAGAGTACGCTGGTCAGCGCCGCTGCACCGCCCGCCGCCGCTGCGGCTTCAGGCCGGTTCAGCTGGCGCCGGCTGTGGAGTTACGCCAGCCGGGAGAGCCTGGAGCTGCGCCGCGATCCTATTCGCGGCGCGCTGGCGCTGCTGGGCAGTCTGGTGCTGATGCTGTTTATCGGCTACGGCATTACTATGGATGTGGCCAATTTAACCTTTGCCGTGCTGGACCGGGATCAGTCAGTGCTCAGCCGGGACTATGTACAAAACCTCGCCGGCTCAGAGTATTTTATCGAAAAACCGGCCCTTGCCAGCAACGCCGATATCGACCAGCGGATGCGCAGCGGCGAGCTGGCGCTGGCGCTGGAGATCCCACCCAATTTTGGCCGCGACATCAGCCGGGGCGATCCGGTACAAATCGGCGCCTGGATTGATGGCGCCATGCCGAACCGGGCCGAAACCATCAAAGGCTATGTACAGGGCATGCACCTGCACTGGCTGACACTGCAGGCACGGGAAGCGCTGGGGACAAACGTCAGTTTCAGCGCTGGTGTGGAAACGCGCTTTCGCTACAACCCTGACGTGAAAAGTCTGGTGGCGATGGTGCCGGCGATGATCCCGCTGTTGCTGCTGATGATCCCGGCGCTGCTGACCGCGCTGTCGGTGGTGCGGGAGAAAGAGCTGGGTTCCATCATCAACCTGTATGTCACGCCGGTGACTAAACTGGAATTTCTGCTTGGTAAACAACTGCCTTACATCCTGCTGGCGATGCTGAACTATCTGCTGATGCTGCTCGCTGCCGTCACCTTATTTGCCGTGCCGCTGACCGGCAGTTTCGTCGCGCTGACGCTGAGCGCACTGGTCTATGTGATATTTGCCACCGGCTTTGGCCTGCTGGCGTCCACTTTTACCAAATCGCAGATCGCCGCCATTCTGGTGTCGGTGCTCGGCACTATTATTCCGGCGGTGCAGTTTGCCGGCATGATCACACCAGTGTCGGCGCTGGAAGGCAGCGGCCGGCTGATTGGCGAGCTGCATCCGGCCAGTTATTTCCTGACCATCAGCCGCGGTTTGTTTAATAAAGCGCTGAATTTGCAGGATATTTACCCGGCGATGCTGGCGATGAGCCTGGCAGTGCCGGTGATCTTACTGCTGGCATTATGGTTATTACCGAAACAGGAGCGCGGATGAAACGCCAATACAGCAATATCTGGCGGCTCGGTCAAAAAGAACTGTGGAGCCTGTGGCGTGATCCGGTGATGTTATTACTGATCCTGTATGCCTTTTCGCTGAACATTTATGTCGCAGCCACCTCGATGCCGGAAACGCTGCACAAAGCCCCGATCGCCATTGTCGACGAAGACCAGTCGCCGCTGTCCGGCCGTATTCGCAGTGCATTTTATCTGCCGTATTTTTTGCCACCGGTCCAGATCAGCCTCAACGACGTCGACCCGGCGCTGGATGCCGGCACTTACAGCTTTGTGCTGAACATTCCACCCGATTATCAGCGCGACGTGCTGGCCGGCCGCACGCCACAAATTCAGCTCAGCGTGGATGCGACCCGCATCAGTCAGGCGTTCAGCGGCGCCGGTTATATCAGCCAAATCGTCGCCAGTGAACTGAACGAGTTTAAGCAGCACCACCGCGTCAATACAGTGCTGCCGGTGGATTTAGTGCTGCGCGCCCGCTTTAACCCGAACCTGACATCCAGCTGGTTTGGCTCCGTGATGGAAGTGATCAACAGCGTGACGATGATTTCAATTGTGCTGACCGGCGCGGCGCTGATCCGCGAGCGTGAACACGGCACTATCGAACATTTGCTGGTGATGCCGGTGACGCCGGGTGAAATCATGTTATCCAAGGTACTGGCGATGGGACTGGTGGTACTGCTGGCCACCGGCCTGTCGCTGACGCTGGTGATCCAGGGCGCGCTGCGTATTCCGGTTGAAGGGTCGCTGCTGCTGTTTTTAACCGGCGCGGCGCTGCAACTGTTTGCCACTACCTCGATGGGGATCTTTATGGCGACCGTGGCGCGCTCAATGCCACAATTTGGCCTGATGCTGATCCTGGTGTTATTGCCGCTGCAATTGTTGTCCGGCGGCATCACGCCGCGCGAAAGCATGCCGGAACTGGTGCAACAGCTGATGTTACTGGCACCGAATACCCATTTTGTCATGGCGTCGCAGGCCATTTTATACCGCGGCGCCGGGCTGGACGTGGTCTGGCCGCAACTGTTGGCGCTGGCGGTGATTGGCACCGTGTTGTTCAGACTGTCGTTGCGCCGCTTCCGCGCCACGCTCAGTCAAATGGCCTGACGGCTGGAAAATCAGCAATGTATCATATACATTGTCGCAGTTAATTTGACTCTGGAGACCTTGCTGTGCAATGGATTTGTCGGCTGCCAGGCTGCCTGTTGTTTTGCCTGAACCTGCTGCTGAGTGGGTCGGCGCTCGCCCTGGACACCCAAGCGACCAAGGCCGAAAAACCACACAACGCGCCCGGCATCGTCTACAGCATCGCTCAGGATCAGCAGGATTTTATCTGGCTGGCCAGCGAGTTCGAAGGGCTGTTACGCTTTGACGGCGAAGCCTATCTGCGCTTCAGTCCTCCACCGCCACAACCACTCAGCAGTTTCAGCCAGGTGCGTACCGGCCGTGACAATCAGTTGTGGCTTGGTACCTGGGGACATGGTCTGTGGCAATTGAATGCAAAGCGCAACCAGTGGCAGCAAATCGGCGCACCTTTGCCGCCGGATGCGCGGGTCCAAAGCCTGCTGTATGACCAGCGCGATGATTTATGGATCGGCACCACCAAAGGCCTGTACCTGCTCAAAGCCGGTCAGGCGCAGGTGCAGGCCATTGCCGCCCTGCAAGACCAGCGGATCTGGCAACTGGCCGCGCAGCAAGATAATCTGTGGGTGGGCACTTCCAATGGCCTGTATCAGCTCAACCGCAACAACTTGTCACAGGGCCACTGGGCCAGCCATCCCAAACTGCAACACAGCGAAGTGCGGGCTATTTCGGTGCAGGAACAAAGCCTGTTGGTCGGTCTGCGTTCGGAAGTCCTGCTGACCGATTTGAGCGGTCAGCAGGTTACACAACAACACCCGCTCGGAAACAGCAACAGTTTCTTGTCTGATGGCACCGGCCGCTGGCTGGTCGGGTCTATTGACGGATTTTACCTGCTGACGCAACGCGACAGCGGCCTGCAGTCAGAGATGGTGTTGCCTGCCGTGGATGCCAGAACCCTGTTTCGAGACAAACGCGGCACGGTCTGGCTCGGCAGCCGCAATAACGGCCTGTTGCGTTTACCAGATCCGCCACTGCCGGCGCTGCAACCGTCGATCAGTACCTACCTCAGTGAGCAGCATAAACACCGGCTGGGCCCGCCCAGTGTTACCGCCGATGCGCGCTGGCAACCGCTGGAACACTCATTATTGCGCCTCAAAGACGGCCAATGGCAACAACTGCAGTTTGCCGCCGAACATCAGGTCGCTTACGTACGGGACGTGGTCGACTTTGCCGGCATGACGCTCGTCGGCACCGATCAGGGGCTATACCGGCTGCAGGACGGGCAACAACTGCAAAGTGTGCCGCTGTCAGCCAAAGCGCCGCGCCTGAACATTGAACGGATGGTGCGTGCCCCGGACGGCGCTTTGTGGCTCGGCCTGTGGGAACATGGGGTTTACCGCATCGCCGCCCCCACAGCAGCAGCCCCGACGACACTGGCACCGCCGGTCCAGCTGCTGGCCCAGCAGTCGCAGGAAGGCATTATTGATATTCAGGCCGATCCGCAGCAACAGTTATGGTTGTTAAGCCGCAAAGGCATGTTGTATCAGGCATCGCCTGATCAGCTGCAGCTGCGCTGGCAACCCGATGCCGCCCTGGCGACCAGTTATTTTCACTGTTTGCTGGCTGACGCCGATGTATTCTGGCTTTGTACCGACCGGGGCCTGCTGAAACTGAGTAAAGACCTGCAACACGCCGAATTGCTCGGGCTGGCCCACGGCTTGCCAGACGCGCGGATCATTGGCATTGCCCGCAGTGCCACGCTGATTTGGATCCTGACGCGCAATGGCGTCATGGCATTTGAACCCGGTAATAATGCCATTCATTTATTAAGTCCAAGGCCAGGCCTGGATTTACGCACCGCGCAGTTGCGCGGTCTGCAGACGCTGTCCGGTGACCAGGTGCAACTGGCCACCACCGCCGGACTCTGGCAACTGAGCCGGACCGACCTGACCAAAGTCCCGCCAGACATGCAACTGCATCTGACCGAATTACGCCTCAATCAGCAGCTTTACAGCCTGGCTGCGCCGGACGCCAGCCTGTCTCTGCCGGCCGATGTACATGAACTGCAGCTGAAATTCCGTCTGCTCAGTTATCAGCCGCATTTACAGGTGAATTATTTCTTCCGCTGGAACGGTCAGCCGGCCTGGACAGCCTTTGGCCCTGAAGCCGTGCTGACCCTCAGTCAGCTGGCACCTGGCGCCCATCAGCTCGAAGTGATGGCGCAGGCCGGTGGCCAGTTTGTTTATACCAAACCACTGCAGCTGCGTGTCCCAATGCCGTGGTGGCGCCAGCCGGCGGGGCTGTTTGCTATCTTCAGCGTGACAGGCTGGCTGTTGTATTTAGTCTACCGTTACCGGGTGCGCCGGCTGCAGCAGCGCGCCAAACAACTGGACCTGCTGGTGGCAGAGCGCACTGCGGCGCTGGAAGCGGCCAATCTGCAATTACAACACTTGTCCAACACGGACAGCCTGACCGGCCTGATGAACCGCCGAGCCCTGCAATATGCCGCCGGATTGCTGCAGGCGCAGCGCAACCGTCACGCCGCGCCACTGACGCTGGTGTTGCTGGACATAGATCACTTTAAGCAAATCAACGATATCCACGGCCACGATGCCGGAGATGAAGTGCTGCGTCAGGTTGCCGGCTACCTGCGCCAGCGCTTGCGCAGTCAGGACTTGCTGGCGCGCTGGGGCGGCGAAGAGTTTTTGTTGCTGATGCCCAATACCAACATGGCACAAGCGCAACAACTGGTGGACGAGGTACGCCTTGGCATCCGCCGCCTCGACACCAGCCCGCTGGACGTGGCCCTGAGCGCGACCTTTGGCATCAGCCCGGTGGCAACGTCGGCGCTGGCGCTGGAGCAAGCAATTAAAGCGGCTGATCTGGCCTTGTACCGCGGCAAAGCCCAGGGCCGGGATCAGGTGGTGCTGGCAGCACTCCCCGACTGACCAGGCCGGCGCGCTGCGCCGGCCCCTTCCCCGCCGCAGCGCAGCGGCAAAAACTCAGCGACCGGCTTTGCTTCTGTCACGGATTTATCCGATGATGTCCGACATCAGGTGGTCGGCAGCAGAGGTCAGTTTTGCCAGATTGGTTATCCCAGTGGTTTGCATATCCGGCAGATCCGCTGCTAAGCGGCAGCTACACCCCGGGTCTGGTGTGGTTATCTTTTGCCATTGCCGTGCTGGCCTCGGCGATGGCAATGCAGGTCACAGCGCAGGCGGTCAAAATGAAGCGCCGCAGTTATCGCATGCTGATGCTGGGCAGCGGCAGTGTTGCTTTAGGTGGCGGCGTCTGGTCGATGCATTTTATCGGCATGCTGGCTTTTGCGCTTTGTACAGAAGTCAGCTACACCCCCGGCCTCACCTTATTATCAATGTTGCCCAGCATCGCCGCGTCCTGGGTGGCGCTCGACCTTATCAGTAAAAAACGTCTGAGCCTGCCACAACTGTTATTAGGCGGTGTGTTAGTCGGCGCCGGCATCGGTACTATGCATTATGCCGGCATGGCGGCGATGGACATGGCGGTGGCGCTGCGTTACGACCTGCCGATGTTTTTGTTATCTATTCTGGTGGCTGTAGTGCTGGCCGTGCTGGCGCTGTGGGTGCGGTTTGGCCTCAAACGCCTGCCCATTCCGCCATTTATGTTGACGATTCTCGCCAGTCTGGTGATGGGCGGCGCTATTACCGGTATGCATTACACCGGCATGGCGGCGGCGCGTTTTGTGCCACCCGCCGGTTTTGTGCCGCTGCAACAAGCCGGCGCAGCGCCACTGGAACTGGCGATGGCCATTACCTTCACCACGCTGATGATTTGTGCGCTGGTGGTTACCGTCAATTTACTGCTGAAATTCCGCGACGCCAGCGAGCGCGCCATCGCCAATGAAAGCCGGCTGATGGCGATGATGGATACCGCAGTTGACGGTATTGTCACTATTGATGCGCAGGGCCTGATCCTCAGCATGAATAAGGCCGCCGAGCAGATCCTCGGCTGGCAGCAACACGAACTGCTGGGCCAGAATGTGAATATTCTGACACCCGGCACTATCCGCGCCGAACACGATTCTTACCTCGCGCGCTACCTCAATACCGGCGACGCGAAAATTATCGGCGTCGGTCGCGACGTGGAAGCGGTGCACAAAGACGGCCATCCGGTACCGGTGCGACTGGCGATAGGCCATGTCCGGCTGCCCGGTGAAGACTTGTTTGTCGCGTTTATCACCGACCTGCGCGTCCGCCAGCAGATGGAGCAGGCGCTGAAAGACAACGAAGCTAAATACCGTTCGCTCATTAGTAATATCCCCGGCGCTGCTTATCGTTGCCTGTTTAATGACAGCTGGGACATGCTGTTTTTAAGCGACGCCATCGAAGGCATTTCCGGCTATCCGGCCAGCGATTTTATGCTGCCAGAGCGCAAACGCAGCTGGGTTGAAGTCATCCACCCGGACGACGCGCTGCAACTGCAGGACCCGGACCTGTTCCGCCGTGGCTTTCATGTTGAATACCGCATTGTGCACCGCGACGGCACTGTGCACTGGGCCTTAGAACAAGGTGAACCGGTGTTTGACGACCAAGGCAATATCCTGTGGCTGGATGGCTTTATCATGGACATCACGGCGCGCAAACAGATGGAAACTGAACTGCGCGACGCCCGCGACAAAGCCGAACTGGCCGCTGAAGCCCGCGCCAGCTTTCTGGCCAATATGAGCCACGAGATCCGCACGCCGATGAACGCCATTATTGGTTTCAGCGACCTGCTGCTCAGTTCAGCATTAACACCAGAGCAGAAAAAACATCTGTCGACCATTCACAGCTCGGCACATTCACTGCTGCATTTGCTCAATGACATTCTCGACAGCGCCAAACTGGAAAAAGGCAAACTGGCGCTGGAGCTGCAGGATTTCTCGCTGCCGGCGGTGCTCGACAGCGTAGTGTCAACCTTGTGGATCCAGGCGCGGAAAAAACAGCTGACGCTGCAGCTGGAACTGGCGCCGGATTTAGGCGAGTTTTACCTCGGCGCCGCCGACCGCTTGCGGCAAATTCTGACCAACCTGATTGGCAATGCGATTAAATTCACTGAACTTGGCGGCGTCACTGTGACAGTTCGGCCGATGCCAGGCGACACAGTGCAGTTTGACATCCGCGACAGCGGCATCGGTATCGAACCACAACGGCTGGAGCAGATTTTTGAAGCCTTTACTCAGGCCGATGCGTCGATGAGCCGGCGTTTTGGCGGCACCGGCCTTGGCACCACAATCAGCAAACAGCTGGTGGAACTGATGGGCGGCCGTATTTGGGTGCAAAGCCAGCTTGGCGTTGGCAGCACTTTCAGTTTTGTCATTCCGCTGATCCCAGGGCAAGCGCCGGCGCAAAGCAGTTACGGCTCACAAGCACCTGCCCTGCCGCCGCTGCGGGTATTAATCGCTGATGATATTCCGCAAAACCTCGAACTGCTGGGCCTGTTATTGTCCCGCGCCGGCCATCAGGTCTATAGCGCTGCCGACGGTGCACAAGCCGTTCTGCTTGCCAAACAACACCAGCCGGATCTGATCCTGATGGATATCCAGATGCCAGTACTGGACGGCCTTGGTGCTTGTCGTCAGCTGCGCCAGTGGGAACAGGACACAGCCCGCGCCGCCATTCCGGTCATTGCGCTGACCGCCAGTGTGCTGGATGAAGATAAAACCGCCGCGCAGCAGGCCGGTATGCAGGGTTTTGCCAGTAAACCGGTGGATTTTCCGGCGCTTTGTTATGAAATGGCGCGGCTGCTGCAACTTGAAGTGCAAGCACCGCTGGCGGATCTCAGCGACGCAACGCCCGGCAGCGAGCAGCTGGTGAATGTCGGCAAAGCCTTACAGCTGTGGGGTAGTTTTGGCCGTTATCTGCCTTCGCTGCGCCAGTTCCTCGACCAACAAGGTCAGGCGTTACAGCAGCTGCAGCAAGCACTGCAACACACTGATTTTTCAGTCATTCAGCAAGTGGCACATGCGGTCAAAGGCGTGGCCGGTAATCTGGCGCTGGAACCTTTAGCCAAAGTCTGCGCCGAACTGGAGCAGGCGGCGCGGCAACAACAACAAGCGCGCTGCGCCGATCTGCTCAATAAAATTCTGCACTGTTGGCCGCGTTTTGAGGCGCAGTATCAGCTGTTGTTGCAACAGCAGTCGGTTGTTCAGACGGATACCAGAGCACCGGCGAATAGCATCGCCTTAGCAGAGATATTAACGACGCTGCAAAGCGCGCTGGCACGTCATGAACTGGACGAGCAGCGGCTGGCTGAGCTGGAGGCCTATCAGGGCCCGTATCAGCAACAAGTGCAGCAAATCTGCAGTCTTATCAACGATTTTGATTTCAGCCAGGCGCAGCAACAACTGCAGCAACTGTTGCCGCAACTGGCGGGTGGAGAGCACACATGACAGAGGATTTACCGGTCATTTTACTGGTCGACGACGAACCGACCAACCTGCGGGTGTTGCGCACTGTGCTCAATGACTTGTACCGTCTGCTGTTTGCCAAAAATGGCCAGGAAGCGCTGCAACTGGCCGCCGAACATCAGCCGGACCTGATCCTGCTCGACGTGATGATGCCGGGCATGACCGGCTTTGACGTCTGCACCAGGCTAAAAGCAAATAGCCAAACCCAACATATTCCAGTGATTTTTGTCACAGCACTGCGCGATGAAATCGACGAAACGCAGGGCTTTGACGTCGGTGCCGTCGATTACATCACCAAACCCATTACGCCGGCGGTGGTGCGCGCCCGCGTCAAAACCCATTTATCACTGGTGCAGGCTGAGGAGCTGAAAAAGACCCGCTTGCAGATTATCCAGCGGCTGGGCCGCGCCGCCGAATACCGCGACAACGAAACTGGCCTGCATATTTTGCGCATGAGCCATTTTTCGCAGGTCATCGCGCTGGCTTATGGTTTAAGCCCGAAACGCGCCGAGGATTTATTGCACGCCGCACCAATGCACGACATCGGCAAAATCGGCATCCGCGATGACATTTTATTAAAACCCGGCAAGCTGACCGACGAAGAGTTTCGGGAAATGCAGCGCCATCCGCTGATTGGCGCTGAGATCTTAGGCGACGCCGACTCGCATCTGTTAAAACTGGCGCAGCAAGTGGCGTTGTATCATCACGAAAAATGGGACGGCAGCGGTTATCCGCATGGCCTTCAAGGCGAAGCCATCCCGCTGGAAGCGCGCATCGTCGCGCTCTGTGATGTGTTTGATGCGCTAACCAGTACCCGGCCTTATAAAAGCGCCTGGAGTATTGAGGACACCATGGCGCACCTGCAAGCGCAAAAAGGCCGGCATTTTGACCCGCAGCTGGTGGATTTACTTGAACAGGAATTACCGAAGATCCTGGAGATTAAGGCGCGCTGGGCTGAATAACAGCGCAGCGCTGCAGGTCTCCACAATCTCAGTCCGCTGAGGTCGCCAAAACAGACCGCCACCACAAGAACGCATACAAAACCAACGCCAGCCATAACAATGGAAACAACAGCGCCAGCAGCAACAAACAGAACTGTAGTGCCCGTGGCAAGCGGTCCGTGCGCTGGCGCGGCGGTAACCAGCGTCCCGGCTGACGGCGCAGCCACCATAGCCGCAGCCCGGCGCCTATAGCCGTGATGGCGATCAGACAAAACAACAAATTCAGCAGTTGATTAAGCAGGCCATATTGCCGGCCCAGATGTGTCATTACACCCCACTCCACCACTTTGGCCGCCAGTGAATAACGCTGCCAGCCAATATCATCCAGCACGGCGCCGCTGTTGGCATCGACATAAATGGTGCGCTGGCCTTCGGCTTTGTCCGGTACATAGCTGATTTTAAAAGGCGATAACGCATCGGCCGGATAAAACACCCGCACCCCGGGGCCAAACTGGTTCAGTGGTAATGACGCCAGCGCGGCGGTCAGCAGCTGAATATCAGCAGGACCTTGCCGATGTGCCGGTTGCGCCGGGATATGCTGGTGCTGCGCACTCCAGGGCTCGGCAGCACCTGTAACCGGAGCCTCACGACCCGCAGCGGCGCGGTGCTGCGCATGCGGATCGGCCGCGGTCACTGTATCAGGCAAATGAAAATTTGGTGATGGTGCTATCCAGTGCCAGGCCGGCCCTGCTTTGTGACTGAGTTCATGGCTCATGCTGGCAAATTGCTGGCCCCAGAAAATCGACCAGGGCAACCCGGTGAGCACCAGAAAAGCCAGCAGCAAAGACGCCACTAAAGCCGGGATCGCATGCCAGTCACGCCAATGCACTGAGCCATCGGCACGCCGGCGCGGCCAGAACACGCCGGCCAGCTTCCACTGTCTGGGCCACCAGATCCAAGCGCCGGTCAGCAGTAAAAACAAGGTCCAGCACGACATCCATTCAATCAGATAACCGCCCACCGGGCCGGCCAGCAGTTCACCGTGTAACCGCCGCACCAGCGCCATCGGCGCGCTGGCCGGATCTTCAATCGCATTGACCTTCAGCTGATAGGGGTCAAGATACAGCAGGCGGCTGCCTTCGACCGTATCCAGCTGCCAACGCACCGCCTGGGATGGCTCACGTGGCAACAGCACTTTATCCAGCCGGGCTTGTGGATATTGCTCACGCAGAAAATCCTGCTGCTGTTGCAGCGTTGCCGCCGCTTGCCCAGACTGTTCTACCGCATAAGCCCTGGCCTGCCAGGCCTCATCCAATTCACGGTCAAACAGGTAGATACTGCCGGTCAGCAGCAACACCAATAACACCGGCGCCACCATCAGTGCAGACCAGGCGTGCCAGAAAAATACCGCGCGGCGCTGGCCGGCGTGCTGCGAATGTTGGCTGATAACCTGCGTTGCTGTTGTCATTTTTACCACTGCCAGTGCAGTTGCAGACTGGCCTGACGCGGCTCACCCGGATAGACCACAAAACCGTTGCCGGACGCGGTGTAATAGCCCTGATCCAACAGGTTATTCAGCGCCAGCTGGGCCGACCATTGGCTGGCCTGATAAGACAAACCGGCGCCAATCAGGTTGTAACCATCTAAAGTCCAGCTTGAGCCGGTCAACAAGGGCCGGCTGCTGCTGTAGTTACCGCGCAGATAAGCAGACCACTGTGGGGTGAGCTGCCAGCTGGTACTGAGGCTGAACTGATGCCGCGCCAGATCGCCGAGCGCAGCGCCTTGGTCACCATCATTGCTGACCGTGACTTCCCCATCCATCCAGGCATAACCGGCCTGCACTGTAACGGCGGTGTTCACTTGCCATTTGCCTTCCAGTTCTACGCCATTGACCCGCTGTTCGCCGCTGTTCACGCTAAAATCCGGGTCGATTAAATCGGCGGTTAATGCGTTCAGCCGCTCTAGCCGGAACAGCGCGATACTGCCGTGAAAGCTGTCGGTTGCCAGGCGCAAACCAATTTCCTGCTGCGCTGATTCTTCCGGTTTTAACGCTGCGCCGCTGCGGCTACGCGCCGCCGCACTGCTTTCCAGATCAAAGCCGGTGTTATGGCCGGCAAACAAAGTCAGCTGGTCATTGAGCTGATAGGTCAGCCCCAGTTGCCAGATGGTGGCCGACACCGGCACATAATCTGTCACGGCTTGCCAGCTGCCATTACCGGCTTTGCTGTCGGTGTAACGCACCGCGCCAATCAGCTGTAGCTGCTCGGTCAGGCGCAGCTGGTCCTGCAGATACCAGGCATCCGAATCCAGGTTGTAGGCATTATCAAAAGCAAAATCTAACAGCGGGGCGACACTGTCGTACTGATACACCGGTTGCTGCACATGGATGGGCGCCAGCGAACCGGCGCGGATATTGGACTGGGTAAAACGGCCGCGCTCCCAGCTGCCTTCATAACCGAGCAGCAGCTGATGCTCAAAGCTGCCGGTGCTGAGTTTGCCGGTTAAGTCCAGCTGCGCAATGCTGTAATCATCATCCTCGCGGCCCTGACGGCCATTACGGTTAATCAGCTGTGGCGAGCCGGTGACCGGCGCGCGCAGATTGACCTGACCAAATACCGTATTAAATTGCTGATATTGCAGGCGTGGTGTCAGCGTCCAGTCGTCGTTGAGGCGGATATCGGCCCAGTATTGCCACAAAGGCGCAAAAGAGCGCAGGCTGGCAAAATCAGGTTCACCCAGTTGCAGGCTATTATCGAGCAGGTCAGCGTCCTGATCCGGTAACACCAATGACACCGGCAAGCCTGGATAGCGGGTGGTTTCCCGGCTGACATACTCCGCCACCAGATGGCCGGTCACGCGTTCCCCCAATGTATGCAGCAGCGCCAGACCAAAGTTGTTGCGGTCCATCGGCTGGCGGTCGACAAAAGTATCGGAACGTTCCAGTTCACCGGTCAGCCGCAGCGCCATGTTTTGCGCACTGGCATCACTGAGTTGCAGGCTGTGGTCAACACTGAGCGCTTTTTGGCTGAAGCTGCCAAGGCGCACCGAGGCACTGCCGCTTTGATCGGTACCCGGCATTTTGCTGACCAGATTAATCACGCCGCCCACAGCGGACTGACCGTACAACACACCGGATGGCCCTTTTAACACTTCCAGCCGTTCGATGCTGTTCAGCGCCGACGCATCCACGTCTTCAAAATAACGCTGGCGCATGCCGTTGCGCATCTGATCCGCCATAAAACCACGAATTTTCAGACTAAAGGACTGATAAGGCCCCACGCGGGAATAACCGGGGTTGGCGCCCGGCACATCACGTAATAAGTCGCCGACCGACACCAGCCCCTGCGCGCGCAGGCTGTCGACATCCAAAAGCTGCACACTTTGTGGCAGCTCTTTCAGTAAAATGCCCGACTTGCTGCCAAAAGTATCAGTTTGTTTTTCGCCATAGACGCTCAGCCGTTCGACCTGGGCTTCAAGGGCGCTGTCGGTCTCGAGCGAGCCGGCTGCGGACAGTTCAGCTGCCTGCAGGCTGGTCACCGGCAATACAGCGGCGATTAAAAAGGCCAAACGGGTGCGTGGGAAAGATTTGGAAAAGTGGCAGGATTGCATCAAATATCACCATAAAATCAACAAGCTGGAATGGTGTTATTTTTTCATACTCAAAGGCCGCCATCCCTGTGACAAATTGTCGCAGGCTGGCAGCTAGCCAAAAAAGCCGGTTTAAGCTGCCGGCAGCACAGGCGGCTGATAATCGGTCATCCGCAGCACCAGCTGAATACCAGCGATTTTATCTTCCGCATGGTGATTCACGTACAACAAGGTCGATTCACCGCTTTGCGCCAGCACACTCAACAGCGCCAGCACTTTAAGCCGGTTCAGTTCGTCGAGGCCATTACAGGGTTCATCTAAAATCAACAGCGTCGGATGTTTCACCATCGCGCGCACTATCAGTACCAAGCGCTGGTCACCAAACGACAAGGACTGGAACGAGTCTTTGGCTTTAGTTTCAAGGCCAATTAACGCCAGCCATTGCTGCGCCAGCTGAATTTGTAAGGCCGACGGCTGGTCATACAGGCCAATGCTGTCGTAAAAACCGGAGAGCACCACATGCAGCACCGGGCAGCCGACGCGGTATTGCAGCTGCAGACTATTCGACACCAGCCCCAGATGTTGCTTGATATCCCAGATACTTTCGCCGCTGCCGCGCTGATAACCAAATACCTGCAAATCGTTGGTGTAACAATGTGAATTGTCGCCGCTAATCATCTGCAGCAAACAAGTTTTGCCCGAGCCGTTTGGCCCGGTGATTTGCCAGTGTTCGCCACGCTGAATTTGCCAGTCAAGCCCCTGAAAAATCACCCGCTCGCCGTACTGTACTTTGCCCTGGCGCAGGCGAACTAAGGTTTGTTCCGCCAGCGCCGGCGTAAAACGGTCGCGGTCTTTCCCCGGCAAAGGTCCGGGCGCTTGTTGCAGCTGACTGAGCTGCGCCAGTTCCGCCAGCTCTGCCGGGCTGATGCCGCTGTCGGCGGATTGCCATTTGATCTCACCGTGCGCCAGATACAGAATTTTTTGGCAAAACGCCGGCAGTTCACTGAGCCGGTTCAGCACCAGCACCAGTGTCATCTGCTGCTGCAGTTCAGCCAGCAATGTCTGTAACGCCGCACAAGCGTCGACATCGAGGCCATTAAAAGGCTCGTCCAGCACCAATAATTCAGGTTTTTGTAAAATCGCTTTGATTAATAACAACTTGCGGGTTTCACCGGTCGACAGCGCCAGAAAAGCTGTATCAACCCGTTCCTGCAAACGCAACATGCCAGCCAGCTGCTGTAACTGCTGTTCCTGCTCGCCTGACCAACTGGCATGGTCGCGGTGAATGATGTCGCGGGCGCTGCTGGGGTCCACTTCTACATCGAGAATATCGGCATCGCCTTTGCGTCGCTCCGCTTCAATCAGTGCCTGCTGTTGCGCACTGCTGACCCAGCTGATCCGGGCGGGTAACTCTGCATGGCCTGCCAGTAATTGCGCCTGCCCTGCCAACACCGCCGCCAACGCCGACTTGCCGCTGCCATTGGCGCCCAAAATAGCGCAGTGCTGACCGCCAGCAAGCTGCAACTGTGCAACCTGCACGGGATGGCTCAGGCCCAATAAAAACCGGCAGTGTTGGAAATTCAGCATGATTCGACAGCCCATTGTCTCAAAGAAGCGCCAGCTTAGCGGGAAAGCGGGGTTGGCGAAATCCTCGCCTCAGGCAAAGTGAATATTTTTAGCGTGGCAGCGACGGGCATTGCAACGCTGAACCAGAGCCGGCCTGCGGCGTTTTGGCCTGTTGGTTGAATTGTTGTTGGCTGATTTGCCGTTGAGAGTCCAGCAGATTGGCATTACCCGGCGCCAGGCGCAACGCTTCGTCCAGCAAAGCAGTTGCGCCCTGCTGACAGCCCTGCGCGCTCAGCAACAAGGCATAATTGTTCAGATAAGCTATCTGCCGGCGACCGGCATGAAGACCTTTGGCAAACCACTGCAGCGCCAAAGCCGGCTCACTGTTGCCCTCTGGCCCGGCAAAATGATTGGCCAGTAAAAAATACGGCAGCCAATAATCCGGCCATTGCGCCGTGGCACTTTGCAGCGCACTCACTCCGGCACTGATACCGGCAGCCGCGCTATCCCGCTGCGTGCTGAGTAAATCCTGCGCCGCCTTGGTATACAAAAACGGGTCCAGCTGCGCACTGGTTTTATCCGCTGGCAACATTAGTAGCAGCCAGTACGCGCCGCGCTGCCAGGTGCGTTCAAAAGTAGCAAAATCCAGCTGATAGTTTGGCGTCACGCCGGTGTGCAGTGTCAGAGTTTCATCATCGAGGTCATAACCAATCACCACAGCATAATGCCACTGCGGCCACCAGCTGATGGAATTGTTCTGCAGCACTATCACCGGCATGTCGTCGGCCACCAGACTGAGCAGCTGTTGCATGCTGCCGCGTTGGGCATAAGCCAGCAGCCCGAGTTGTCGGGTGGCCGCGGCCATTTCAATTTGCAGGCTGCCCTGCAGCTGTGGGATAAAAGTCTGCGGTGCGATGGCGACAGGGTCTTGGGGTTGACCATAAAAACCGGCGACTTCTGCCAGCGTGGTCGGGCCGCAATAAAAGTCTTGCTGCGGATAAAACGGCACGCCAGCAATCAGATGCTGGCGTGGCACAGCCGGCGGCTTATCCAGCAGCTGCCGGGTTTGTGGCGGCGTCTGACAGCCCGCCAGCAGCAGAACGACCAGCAGGCACAGCGCCGTCAACAGGCGCCGATTAAACAGTGGCAAAGCAGTTAACGGATCGGGCGAATAAAGGGGTAAACGTCCGTCACGCCCAGCAGGTCAAGAATCGCCACCACCGCCAGTACGGTCACGACGGCGCCGACAATACCACCGGCCGGCATCTCGTTCATTTGCGTATTCAGCGCGTTCAGCTCTTCCGCCGTCATGCTGGCGATGCGCATTTTGGCATCCGCCGGGCTCACACCCAATTCCTGCAGTTTTTGCTGCACTTCAGCATGGTCCACAAAAGCCAGCACCTGTTGCTGATTAAACTGGTACTGCTGCTCAGCCATCACCTGACCTGAACTAAAGGCTGCAGCGGACGCCTGCTGCATGCTAAGCAGAAACATCGGACACAACAGGCTGATTTTTAAGAATTTATTCATGTTTAATTTCCTCTTGCAGTTGTCTTCTGTGCACCGTCGGTCAGCATCAAACTAGCCTTGAGCGTCAGTATAGGGTGCTGTTTTAGTTGCAGAGTAAAGGAAGCAGTATTGTGGTGCAAGCCAGAGCGACGAGCATGCATTGGCCTGCGTCAGGCAGAAAAAGGCCAGCTGACGCTGGCCTTGATGCGAAGAGGTTAAAAAAGCTGGTTTAGCAGTTCGTCGTCGACACGGTTGGCCAGCGTCACCTGCAGTTTCGGTGTACGCGCCATTTCGCGGCGGATGGCAAAATCCGCCTCATTGTTGCGCGCCCAGCTGCGCCGGGCGATGCCGTTATTCACGTCAAAGAACAACATGGATTTCAGCCGCTTGGATGCCTCTGCCGAGCCATCCAGCAACATGCCAAAACCGCCGTTCATCACTTCGCCCCAGCCAACGCCGCCACCATTGTGGATAGACACCCAGGTCGCACCGCGGAAGCTGTCGCCGATGACGTTATGAATGGCCATGTCGGCGGTAAACCGGCTGCCGTCATAAATGTTGGAGGTTTCACGGAATGGCGAGTCGGTGCCGCTGACGTCGTGATGGTCCCGGCCTAACACCACAGGGCCAATCTCGCCACGGGCGATGGCTTCGTTAAACGCCTGGGCAATTTCGGCGCGGCCCTGGGCATCGGCGTACAGAATGCGCGCTTGCGAGCCAACCACCAGCTTGTTTTGTTTGGCGTCTAAAATCCAGCTGATGTTGTCCTGCATCTGCTGCTGAATTTCTTCCGGCGCCTCCAGCATCAGGCGCTGTAACACTTTGGCGGCAATCGCATCGGTTTTGTCTAAATCTTCCGGCTGGCCCGAAGTACAAACCCAGCGGAACGGGCCAAAGCCGTAGTCAAAACACATCGGGCCTAAAATATCCTGCACATAAGACGGATATTTAAAGTCGATACCGTTTTGCGCCATCACATCACCACCGGCACGTGAGGCTTCCAGTAAAAACGCATTGCCGTAGTCAAAGAAATAGGTGCCTTTGGCGGTGTGTTTATTCACAATCGCCGCGTGGCGCTGCAGCGTGTCCTGTACCTTGGTTTTAAACAGCTCCGGCTCTTCACGGATTAAGCGGTTGGCTTCGTCATAGCTCACGCCCACCGGGTAATAACCGCCCGACCAAGGGTTATGCAAGGACGTTTGATCTGAGCCTAAATGTACAAAAATACCATGCTCGTCAAAGGCTTCCCACACATCGACCACGTTGCCGATATAAGCAATCGACACCACTTCCTGCTGTGCTTGCGCTTGTTTAACGCGATGAATCAGCGCAGGCATATTGTCGATGAGTTCATCAACCCAGCCCTGCTGATGGCGTTTAGTCGCCGCTTTTGGGTTCACTTCAGCACAGACCGTGATGCAATTGGCGATATTGCCGGCTTTGGGCTGCGCCCCGCTCATGCCGCCCAAACCTGCGGTTAAGAAGATTTTGCCTTTCGGGCTGTCGCCTTTGGCCAGCACTTTACGAAACGCATTCATCACTGTGATGGTGGTGCCGTGCACTATGCCCTGCGGGCCGATGTACATAAAAGAGCCGGCCGTCATCTGACCGTATTGCGTGACGCCTAACGCATTAAAGCGTTCCCAATCGTCTGGCTTAGAGTAATTCGGGATCATCATACCGTTGGTAACCACCACTCGCGGCGCTTCAACGGATGATGGAAATAAGCCCATCGGGTGGCCGGAATACATATGCAGCGTCTGATCTTCCGCCATCTCGCTTAAATATTTCATCGTTAAGCGATATTGCGCCCAGTTTTGAAACACAGCGCCATTGCCGCCGTAAGTGATGAGTTCTTCCGGATGCTGCGCCACCGCCGGGTCTAAGTTGTTGTCGATCATCAGCATAATGGCCGCGGCTTGCTGGCAGTTGGCCGGATAGTCGCTGATTGGCCGCGCTTTGATGGCATATTCTGGCTTAAAGCGGTACATATAAATGCGGCCAAAGTCATTGAGTTCACGGGCAAATTCTGCCGCCAGTTCGGCGTGCCACTCTTTTGGGAAATAACGCAGCGCATTACGCACCGCCAGCTGTTTTTCCGCTTTGGTTAAAATGTCTCTGCGCTTCGGCGCGCGGTTGGCATCGACCGGATAAGGCTTGGCCGCAGGCAGCGTGGCCGGAATGCCTTGTTTGATTTGTTCCTGAAAATTCATCGCGATATCCTTTATTAATTCAGCGCAAAGTTGACAGTCAGAGCCTGGGTTTTCACCAGTTTGATCATCGCATCGATATCCGGCTTCAGCAGGCGGTCTTCTTCCAGCTTGGCGACTTTGGCGCGGATAATCGCATGATTTTCCTCGATTAAATCAGAACAGCGGTTCGGTCGGCGGAACTCAAGCGCCTGCGCGGCGTACATCAGCTCAATGGCGAGAATTTTCTCTAAGTTGCCCAGAATCTGATTCAGTTTGCGGCCAGAGATACTGCCCATCGACACATGGTCTTCCTGCCCCATGGACGTTGGCACGCTGTCGGCAGACGGCGGGAAACACAAAGATTTGTTTTCAGTCACCAGTGCCGCCGTGGTGTATTGCGGGATCATCATCCCGGAATTCAAGCCACCGGCTTTGGTCAGCAGGCGCGGTAACCCATGTAAGCCTTCCAGCAACAGATAACAACGGCGGTCGGAAATATTGCCAAGTTCAGCCGCAGCTATCGAGGTGTAGTCCAGCACCATCGCCAGCGGCTGGCCGTGGAAACCACCGCCCGATAATGCTTCTTCGCTGCTGATAACAATCGGGTTGTCAGTGACTGAGTTCATCTCAATCTCGACCAGCTGCTTTAAATGGTTAAAGGCGTTGCGCGAAGCGCCATGCACTTGCGGGATACAACGCAACGAATACGGGTCCTGTACGCGGGCACAGCCGGTGTGCGACGCCATATTTTCTGAGTCTTTAAACAGCCGGCGCATCCGCGCCGCCACTTCGATATTGCCCGGGAAAGGCCGGATTTCATGTAATTCAGGCCGAAACGGTGAACCACTGCCCTGCATACCTTCAATGCTCATGGCGCCGGCCACATCGGCTAAATCCAGCAGATACTGCATTTTGGTCAAAGCGGTAATGCCATGCGACAGAATAAACTGGGTGCCGTTAATCAGGCCTAAGCCTTCTTTGGCCTGCAGCTCGATTGGCTCCAAGCCATGTTCAGCTAAGGCTTGTGCCGCCGGCATAATATCTTTGCTGTCGCCTTTGGCCCAGAATTCGCCTTCGCCGATTAATGGCAGAAATAAATGCGACAGCGGTGCCAGGTCACCGGATGCGCCAACTGAACCTTGCTCCGGCACCACCGGAATTAAATCCAGTTCGATAAATTTCAGCATGCGCTCGACCACTTCAAGCCGCACGCCGGAAAAGCCCTGGCTCAGCGCATGCACTTTGGTGATCAGCATTAATTTGGAAATGGCTTTAGCGATAGGTTCACCGACACCAACGGCATGGGTGATCAGCAGGTTTTTCTGCAGCAAGGCAGTTTCGGCCGGGGAAATTTGCGTGTCACACAAAGGGCCAAAACCAGTGTTGATGCCATAAATGGCTTTGTCGGATGCCGCCATCACATCGACACAAGCACGGCTTTGGTTGATTTTCGCCACTGCCGCTTCACTTAGCAGCGCCGGGATAGAACCGGCGGCGATGCCATTGACTGTGTCTAAATCCAACCGATCAATGCCGTAATGAAATGCCATCTTAAACTCCACAAATTGCTGAAACTGCTACTGCCGGTGAGGCACGCGATAAGCAGATGCTAGCTTGCGCCTGATGTTTTATAAATACATAATAATCGTAACTCATTCCGGTTTTATCGAACTAACGGCAAACTAAAAGGTACGTGACTAATGCAGGTACAAGACGTCGATTTACGCTTGTTACGGATTTTTGTCACTATCGTCGAGTGTGGCGGGCTGTCAGCGGCTGAGTCGCGGTTAAATATCGGCCGCTCCACCATCAGCACACATTTATCTGACCTGGAGATCCGCTTAGGTTTAACGCTGTGTAAACGCGGCCGCAGCGGCTTTGAACTGACCGACGCCGGCCGCATCACTTATCAGGCATCATTAGAATTACTGCAGCAATGTGAAACTTTTGCCAGCACCGTCGCCGGCTCCAAACATCAGCTCTCCGGCCGTGTCACTATCGCTATTATCGATACGCTGGCCAGCGATCCGCGCTGTGGTGTGTCGCAGGCCATCGCCCGGCTTAAGGCTAAAAGCAGCAACCTGCAGTTTGAAATTTATGTCTGTGAAGCGCGTGAAGTGGAAACCTCGGTGGCGAACGGCCGCTCGCTGGTCGGCATCGGCGTCAGCCGCCATCACATTCGCGGCCTGGATTATGTGCCGCTACACAATGAAACCAACTACTTATACTGCGGCCAGGGCCATCCGCTATTTGACTGTGAAGCAAATAAAATCAGTGAGTTATTGCCACAGGCTGAAGTCATCACCAGCAACTACCTGCGCGACAAAGACAGCCGCAACGACGGCCTGAACTATCAAAACAGCGCCAGCGCCTATCACGATGAAGGCATCGCCCACCTGATTTTGTCCGGCCAGTTTATCGGTTATTTACCCGAGCATTACGCCAGTTATTGGGTCGACAAAGGCCTGTTCCGCGCCATCCTGCCACAGCAATACCGCTACCAAATTCCGGTGATGCTGATCACCTCGAAAAGCAACAGCACTTCGCCGCTGGCACAGGCGACTATTAACGAAATTCAGAACAGTCACTGATCCATGTCATTGCACCAAACGTACGTTACTTTTGTAGCACAGTAGTCGCTCGATAACTTTTATGCAGGTGCAATTATGACGGTAGTGAAACAACTGTATTCCGGTTTCAGCATGCTGTTAGTGATCATGCTGGGCATTACCTTGTTCGGTCTGTTTAAAATCAGCATCGCAGATGCTAATTTGACGCAACTGTCCGAACAAACAGCGGTAGAACAGCGGCAGGCGATTAACTTTCGCGGCAGTGTGCACGACAGAGCCATCTCAATCCGGGACGCGGTGCTGGCGCCGGACGCCGGGCTCGCCGAAACCCATCAACGTGACATCAAACGGTTAGACCAGTTCTATCAACAGGCCGCCAGCACGCTCGACACTATGTACGGCAAAGTGCCGCATAGTACCGAAGAACTCCAACTGCTGAAATTGATTAAAGAAATTGAGATTGCCACGCAGGAAGTTACCGCCAATTTATTGCAGATGGTGAACAAGGGGCAGCAGCAGCAGGCAACAGATTATTTATTGACCACAGTGTCACCATCCTACAGCGAATGGCTGAAACGGATTAATAAACTCATCGACTATCAGGAAGCGGCCATTCAGCAACAGGTCGCAGCGGCGCGCGGCCAGACCGACAGCTTTCAATGGATCATGCTGACCGTGACAGCGATTGCCGTCATCATTGGCGCTGTTGTTGCTTTCAGCACTGTCAGCCGGCTGAAAAACATGGTGGGTGGTGAACCAGAATACGCGGTGCAGGTGCTGCGGCAGATTGCTTCCGGTGACTTAACAGTGCAGGTACGGGTGTCGACCCAGGACAGTATTCTCAGTGCAGTCAAAGATTTAACTGACCATATGTCTGGCATTACCAAAGATTCCATCGCCGTCGCCAGTCAGTTATCAACCGCCTCAAAAGCCTTATTGTCGACAGCACAATACAACGAAGAACTGATCTACCAGCAAAAACAGGCGACTGAGCAGGGGGCGACCGCGATAGGTCAAATGTCTTCGACTGTTGCAGCCGTGGCAAGCCACACCAGCGATGCCGCCGGGATGGCTCAAACCGCGATGAACGAATTTACTGCAGGCCAGGCTGAAGTCGGCAAAACCCAGTCGAGTATTAATGCCTTAGCAGACAAAGTCAGCGAAGCGGCCGTGGTTATTCACCATTTGTCGCAAGACAGCCGTCAGATTGGTTCTGTGCTGGAGGTGATCCAGGGCATTGCCGAACAAACCAATCTGTTGGCGTTAAACGCCGCCATTGAAGCCGCCAGAGCCGGCGAACAAGGCCGGGGCTTTGCTGTGGTGGCCGACGAAGTGCGTAATCTGGCGCGGCGGACGCAAGAGTCAACCCGCCAAATTCAGGCCGTGATTGAAAAAATGCAAAGCAGTTCTGTCAGCGCGGTCGCGGTGATGGACCAGGGTAAAACGCAGGCCGGCAACAGTGTCGAACAGGCGCAAAAAGCTGGGGATTCACTGAATGCAATTAATTCATCTGTCAGTCAAATCAGCCAGATGAATCTGCAGATCGCCACTGCCGCAGAACAACAATCCGCTGTGGCTGCAGAAATCAGCCGCCACTTCAGCCACATCACCCGATCTGCCGATTTGGTGGAGGAGCAGGCCAGCGCCATCACAGTATCCAGTCAGCAACTGGAAGATTTGGCCGTCAGCCTGGAACAAAAAGTGAAAAAGTTTAAAACGGCCTGATGTGGCACTCTTGCCGCAGCCAGCCGCAGTGGCAAGAACTGCAACTGACTGCAGCCCCGCTCAAATGGCTTACTCTTTGCCATGTCGAGCGAGCCTGCCCCCACACACTTGTTAGTTGTTAAACCTCAATCAGTCACTACCGATAGCAGCGTCCAATGCATTTGGTTGTCATTCATTGCATGCAATGCGAGAGAAAAATCGGACAAAACCGGCAGTGGACCGGAGCGCTCAAGGTTCAGCGCTGCCGGAAATGTGCTGATGTTTGCGAGAAAACCAGGCGAAGTTCAGGCTAATCAAATGCGGCAGGCAATCAACTCGTGCCTGCCATATAGCCAGAACTGTTGAGGAATGCCAGTGCTTTGCTGCTGATGCAGGACCCTACGCCCTGACGCATTTAAATCAGGCCGCTGAAGGCTCTGCCGCATCCAATAACCGCATACACCACCAAACCATATAGTCACGCTGCAACACTTTCTGCTGCATACGGTCACTGCCGGCCAGACAATACGGCATATCAAGCAATTGTTTTCTGGCCTCTTCAGCAGCTGTGTCACTGTCGCTAAACCAAAACGGATAAGGGGCTTTCAGATAATCCGGAAACTGCTCAGCTGCTGGCTGTGTCTGCAGCAAAACAAACTGCAAACTTTGCAGGTCATCCGTGTTCGGAAAACCAGCCATGGCACGCCAGCAAATCAGCGTCCACTCGTCGCTCAATACTCTCAACTGCGGCGGCAGCTGCATGCTTAATGTCTCGATTCCATCCAACAATGACAGGCTGGCGAGTTGTCGTAACAACGGTTGTTGGGCTTGTTCCAGCAAAGGCCGCAGTAAATCCTGTTTTAACATCGGCAGCGCAATGATTAGCTGCCGGATCGCATGTGGATTGGCATCATCAAAACCCTTGACGACTTCGCGGGCAAAGAGCTCGTGTTTGAGCGTATGGCCTTGCGGCGAGGTTGCCAACATCGCCAGTCTGCATTGCTGCTGTGAAGCAGCATCCTGCCTTGCAGCTGTTACCGCAGTAAAATCCAGTTTGCCGATGGCAGATCCTAACTGACGCTGAATCGCTTCATAAGAATATTCCCGCTCCAGCCGTGCCCTGCCTGCCGCTGCAATTTTGGCAATCAAAGCCGGCTGTTGCAGATAGCTCAGCAACACATCACTGAAGTTGCTGACATCACAAGCGATATACTCTTGCCCCGGCACAAAGTAATCGGCCATCTGCATCTCTGGTAAACCAAAATCCACATCAAGCTGCAACAACGCCACCTGATGGTTCATCAGCTCACAACTGCGGTAGTTATAAGGCCCGTTGAGGCCCACTACGTTCAACCCGATTTTGCTGCGCGCCAGTAACTGACTATATTCCTGATGTGAGACCCCACTGACAAAAACCACCTTATATTGGTTGGCGTACAGCTCAGCAAAATGACGTGCCTGCTGGATAGCAACATCACGCCAGCCGCAATACTCAGCTCGTGGGCTTGGCGCAAAACTCACAATCAAATCAATGTCTTTGGTCAGGTTATACTGGCCGGTCGAATAATGAAATGAACCCCAGTTCGCACCAAATGGCAGGTTCAGCACAGTTTTATCCGCCATAAATGATTGATAAAGCGCCACAAAAGCCGACGATACGGGAGCCACCACATCAAAGAGTTTCGCCAGATATTCACAGTGCAGACCCCGAAAGGTATGGCAAATCCCTGCGACAGATGGAAATGGCAAGCGCTCCAATCCTTTGGGCGCGATACAGGCACCGCAGGCTTGTGGGTCGAAATAGTAGTCCGGCGCAAAACCTGCGGGCAATAACCGGACTACCTCGGCAAGGTCATCGCTGGAAACATCAAAAGCCAGGCGGTCAGCGCGCCCCTGCACTAAATGCGGCATCGACAGCGACACCAGGTCGGCGTAAATCAGCAAACCGATACTTTGAAAGTTCGGATAAACATCGTAGTTAATCAACCCCAATAAAATACGCGGACGTTTCACTTTGAGCTTTGCTGCGTGCTTGGTGCGAAAGTGATTACGGTACAACAGGAAGTTCAGATTGTAGAGCGAGGGGCCTTCCGCCAGCGTTTCTAACTTCCCTTCCAGAGCCTGAATGACGGATAGATCATGCTGATATTGACTTTCAATCGCATGAATTTGCTGAATAACCTGGTCGACCATGGCATACGTCCTTGCTTGCGAAAATATGTATGCAGCCTAAACGCAGCTTCATGTAAAAACCAGAAATATTCTGAGCAAAAGATACTTTAGAAGGAGAATAATCGGTACAGCGATTTTAAACTTGATTATCTTTAAATCAGACGCAGAGATTGACTCAATATCAGATGCAGGAATTGAATTCGGAATATCCAGCAAGTTGTCAGACCAATCAACAGCTCTTGCTGATGTTGTAACTTCTTTGCCATGCGCTGTTGAGATCTAAGAGCAACAGGGACGCCGATTATCTACAACAAAGATTTTCCAGCTCAATCAGAATTTGAAAACCAGAGTATAAACAAGTGCTTTGACATGAAAAAATTTGGTGCCTAGGGTCGGACTCGAACCGACACGGGTTTCCCCGGCGGATTTTGAATCCGCTGCGTCTACCGATTTCGCCACCCAGGCATTTGAGAGGAATTTGGAGCAGTAAACACCCGCATTATACAAAGCCTCTTCGCCCCTGCAAGCAAAATCTCAGCGCTGACAATCAATTGCGCAATTTTGCAGCAATATGGACAGTTCAGCGGCAGCCGGTTTGGGGTTGCTTGCCGCTTTGACATTTTATCAGCGGACACCGCTGACGCGTAACCAGTGTTCTTCAATCGCAATGCCGTCTTCCAGGCCCTGATGCAGCCAGTTGTCACCGCTGATGCTGCACTCAAAATGGTAGGTTTTGTCTTGCAGCCGTGCCAACGACGTGGCGTCGACCTGTTCATGGTAGCCTGTCGCATCTGCACTGAAACGGCCGGAAGCAGCGACCTGAAACTTGCCGTCAGGCGCCCAGGTGATAAAGCTGAAATACTGGCCGGCGATCAGTTTGCGGCTTTTGGTCTGTTGATCTTTGATTTCACCGACTACTTTGCCGCTCTTGTCGCGGTAAATCGCCGACTGCAATTCCCAGCTGCCCTGCAACTGCGCGCTGGTACAGGGGCTTTGGGCAGCGACATGATTCGCAGCCATCAGACTACATAACGCGACTGCCTGCAGGCCGCCGCGACTTTGGCGCTTGGTTTGGACAAACTGAACGGACATTATGGCTTTCCTGTAAAATTGACAACGCTGTCAATCTGCCTGAATTTTGTCCGGCGGGCAAGTTTGTTCAGCCGCCACGGCTGACGCCTGCCAGAGCATCATGCTAGACTGCCGCCGGTCCTGAACTGGAGTCTCTATGTATACTGAAGCCCCCCGCGCCAGCCTGCTGCGCCGTCTGTCTGCCATCATGTATGACTTGCTGGTCATTTGTGCAATTTGGATGTTTGCGATGGCATTGGCGCTGGCCACAGTCGCGCTGCTGGCCAAAACCGGGCTGATTTCACTGGCGGGCTATCAGGACGAAGCGGAATATATTCAAAAGCATGCGCTGTGGTTTCAGCTGTACAGCACGGCGTGTATCTTGTGGTTTTATCTGTATTTCTGGGTCAAAGCCGGCCAGACGCTGGGCATGCGTGCCTGGCGGATGTTGTTGTTAAGCGCTGACGGCACGCCAGTGACGCTGCGTCAGGCTTGCATCCGCTTACTGACGTCATTCGGTGGTATTGGCAATTTCTGGCTGTGGCTGCGCTGGGGCAAAGGCCTGGCGCTGCAAGACCAAATCGCCGGCACTATTGTGGTGGTGCTCAGCAAAGAACAAAGCAGCGCACTGAATTTACACCGGGATGCGCGGTAGGCTTTGACCTACCCGCGCTTTTGCATCAGGTAAATGGCGGCGCCGATAAACAACGCGCTGGGGGCTATCGCCCCTAACAACGGCGGTAACTGATACACCAGCGCCACCGGGCCAAATACTTCGTTGGCCATGTAAAAACCAAAACCAGTCAGAATACCCATCAGTACCCGCGCGCCCATCGTCACACTGCGCAACGGGCCGAAAATAAACGACAACGCCAGCAATAACATCGCCACAATGGTCAGCGGCTGCGTGGCTTTACGCCAGTACGCCAGCTGGTAACGGCTGCTTTCCTGCTGATTGGCTTCGCGGTACTCGATGTAATCGGCCAGACCGTTCAGACTGAGCAACTCGGGTTTGACCGACATCACGCCCAGTTTGTCCGGCGTTAAAGTCGAGCGCCAGCGCTGTTCCGGCCAGCGGTGTTTTTCAATTTTTTCATCGCGAAACGCCAAGCGGCTGACGTCCTGCAACTGCCAGACACCATTAAAAAAGCTGGCTGCGCGGGCATGCACTATGGCCTGCAACGCCAGATCGGGCGTGAACTCGAAGATGGTGATGTCTTTTAAATCGCCGTCGTCCGACACCACACGGATATTAACAAAATCGTCGCCGTCTTTGGCCCAGACGCCCTGTTGCGCCGCCAGTAAGTCACCGCCGGAAATGGCTTTGGCTTTGAGTTCGCGGGCGAATTTCTCCGCAGTCGGCGCGCCCCACTCCGCCACCGCCATCACCAGTACCATCATCAGTAATGCGGTTTTCATCACCGAGCTGATGATATTAAGCCGCGACAAGCCGGCGGCCTGCATCACCACCAGCTCGCTGTTGCTGGCGAGCATACCAAGCCCAATCAGGCCGCCGATCAGCGCCGCCATCGGGAAAAAAGTCACTAAATCACCAGGCACGGTAAACAAACTGAACATGGCTGCCACCAGCACTGTGTAGTCGCCGCGATCCGTCAGCCGTAGCTGGTCAATAAAACGGAACATGCCGGACAGGACCAAAAGTACCGTCAGGCTTAGCAGCGTGGTGGATAAAATGATCCGGCCGATGTAAATATCGATAATTTTAAGCATGCTGCCTCCGGCCATTCAGTCGCGCGGTAAACCGCTGATAAGACGCGCGGTTTTGCAGCAGTAAAAACACGCCGATCGCCAGCATCAGGCCGTGGATCCACCACATGCCGGTCCATTCCGGCACTTTGCCGCTGCCAAGCATGCTTTTGCGCCAGACAATCAGCAAAATGAAATACAACAGAAACAGCGCCAGACCTGGCAGCAGCTTGCCAAATTTGCCCTGACGCGGCTGGACCCGGCTCAGTGGCACCGCCAGCAACATCAACACGGGGATCGACACCGGGATCGCCAGCCGCCAGTGCCATTCGGCATTGGCTTCGGCATTGCCGCCGGCCCGCACCTGTTCCAGCAGTTGATCTGTCGGTAACGCGGTTAATTTGCGCCGGCGCTGCTCGACCTGCTGTTCGCGGATTTGAATGTCATAACGGCCGAATTCAAGTACTTCAAATTGCGGCGCATCGACGGAGCCGGCATAACGCCGGCCATTACTTAATATCAGCCGCTGTGCGCCATTGTTATCTTCGGCCACAGCACCGGTTTCGGCGTAGACCACAGAGCCGGTTAAATTGTCTTCACTGGCCGACTGTGCCAGAAAAACTTTGGATAACTGGCTGCCGTCCCGGCTCATATCCTGGACAAAAACCACAGCTTTTTCATTAGAAGTTTGCTGGAAACGGCCGGGAATAAGCGTCGATAATCCGGAATCTGCGTCGGCTTTGCTCAGCACCTCAAACTCGCGTTCTGCCGACCAGGGGCTTAAAAACATCATCAGGCCACCAGCCGCCAGCATGATCAGCAACGACAACATCAGCGTCACCCGGGTGACGTACCATTCGCTGACGCCGGTGGCGTGCAATACGGTCATTTCACTTTCAGCATAGATGCGGCTGTAGGCGATCAAAACGCCCAAAAATGCCGCTAAAGGCAGGATCAGCACCGCCAACTGCGGTAATTTTAAAGAAATCAGTGTCAGCACCAGCTGACCCGGCAATTCCCCTTCGGAGGCATCCGCCAGTATTTGTACGAAGCGCTGGCTCAGGATGATGGTGATCAGGATCAGAAATACTGCGAACTGAGATTTAAACACTTCACCAATCAAGTAGCGAAAAACAATCAAAAAAGCCCCCTAAAAACCAGTCTTTTTGCTGGCACGCTGGCAATTTTTAAGTAAACTGGATATTTATAGCAATTATTATCAACGAAACTGCAGCGGATTCCGAGCTTTTTTATCGGCTCAGACCAGCTCTTTATCAAGCATAGCGCCCGGTCCGGCCCACTGCTGCATTTTGCCTCTTAGAATCAGGAGTCCCCATGGAGTTCAGCGTTAAAAGCGGAAGTCCGGAAAAACAACGCAGTGCCTGCATTGTGGTTGGTGTTTATGAGCCGCGCCGGCTGTCTGCCGTGGCCGAACAACTGGATAAAATCAGCGAAGGTTACATCAGCAACCTGTTGCGTCGCGGCGATCTCGAAGGCAAACCGGGTCAGATGTTATTGCTGCACCATGTGCCCAACGTATTGAGTGAACGGGTATTGCTGGTGGGTTGTGGCAAAGAACGTGAATTAGACGAGCGCCAATACCGCCAGATCATCGCCAAAACCATCAGCACGCTGAATGAAACCGGCTCGATGGAAGCGGTGTGTTTCTTGTCTGAGCTGCACGTCAAAGGCCGTGATACTTACTGGAAAGTACGTCATGCCGTTGAAACCACACAAGATTGTCTGTACGTCTTCGACAAGCTAAAAAGCAAAAAAGACGAAACCCGCCGGCCGTTGCGTAAAATCGTCTTTAATGTGCCAACCCGGCGTGACCTGACCATCGGCGAGAAAGCCGTCGAGCATGGCCTGGCTGTAGCTGCCGGCATTAAACAATGTAAAGACGTCGGTAATATGCCGCCAAATATCTGCACGCCGCTGTGGCTGTCAGAACAGGCACAAAAACTCACCGAGCTGTCCGACAAAGTGAACGTCGAGGTGCTTGGCACGGCAGAAATGTCCGCGCTGGGGATGAATTCATATCTCGCCGTGGCACGCGGTTCAGAAAACCCGGCAGCGATGGCGGTGATTCATTATCAGGGCGCCGGTGATAACAGCGCGCCTGTGGTGCTGGTCGGCAAAGGTCTGACCTTCGACACCGGCGGCATCAGCATCAAGCCGTCCGATGCGATGGACGAGATGAAATACGATATGTGTGGCGCCGCCTCTGTGCTTGGCACTATGCAGGCTGCTGTTTCGCTGGGTTTGCCACTGAATATCATCGGTGTGCTGGCAGCAGCGGAAAACATGCCAGACGGCAACGCCTACCGGCCGGGCGACATTCTGACGACGATGTCAGGTCAAACCGTTGAAGTGCTGAATACAGACGCTGAAGGTCGTTTAGTGCTGTGCGACGCACTGACCTACGTCGAACGTTTTGACCCGGATGTGGTGATTGATGTCGCGACATTAACTGGCGCCTGTGTCATTGCGCTTGGCAAACACGCTTCGGGTTTACTCAGCAACCACAATCCGCTGGCGCATGAAATTTTGAATGCATCCGAGCAAAGTGGCGACAGAGCCTGGCGTTTACCGCTGTGGGACGATTACCAGGATCAGCTGGAAAGCCCGTTTGCCGACTTCAGTAACCTCGGTGGCCGTGCCGCCGGGACTATCACTGCAGCCTGTTTCCTGTCGCGTTTTACCCGCAAATACAACTGGGCGCACCTGGATATCGCCGGCACCGCCTGGCGCAGTGGCGGCAAAGACAAAGGCTCTACCGGCCGTCCGGTGGCGATGCTGACGCAGTTTTTAATAAACCGCGCCGGCCATCATCCACAGGATTAACCCACACCACAGGCCGGTGAAGTTCACTGGCCTGTGGTCAAAGAGTGCGAATTGATGCAAGTGCAATTTTATTTGCTGCAACAAGATGAGCTGGCCGGCATGCCGGCTCATTTTGCTTTGACCTGCCAGCTCTGTGCCGACTTGTTTCGCGCCAATCAGCGGGTGTTCGTCTACTGCCCAAATCAACAAGACGCCGAGGCGGTCGATGAGGTATTATGGCAGTTTGACGCTGAACGCTTTGTGCCACACAACCTGGCCGGCGAAGGCCCCGCGCGCGGTGCGCCGGTTGAGATCAGCTGGCAAGGTCCAAGGACCAGCCGCCAGGTGCTGATTAACCTCACCGACACAGTGCCCGCTTTTGCCAACCGCTTCAGTCAAATCATCGAATTTGTGCCGGCAGCCGAACATGGCAAAGCTGCGGCGCGACAAAAATTTAAACATTACCGTCAGCTTGGGGTCGAGCCGCAAACGCGAACCCCCGAATAAACCCGAATCGTTGGTGAAGCGGGTTTAGTTGCTGAGCAGATCAGGCAGAAATCATGGAAAAAACATTTAATCCGAGTCAAATCGAGCAGGCGATGTACAACGCCTGGGAAAGCAAAGGCTATTTTAAGCCGTCAGGTGATAACAGCAACGGCGCTTACTGCATCATGATCCCGCCGCCAAACGTCACCGGCAGCCTGCACATGGGCCACGCGTTCCAGCAAACCATCATGGACGCCCTGACCCGCTACAAACGCATGCAAGGCAAAAACACGCTGTGGCAGGTCGGTACCGACCACGCCGGTATTGCCACCCAAATGGTGGTCGAGCGTAAACTGGCTGCCGCCGGCTTGCCGGATCGTCACGCCATGGGCCGCGATGCCTTCATCGAAAAAGTCTGGGAATGGAAAGCCGAATCCGGTGGCACTATCACTTCGCAAATGCGCCGTCTGGGTAACTCTGTCGACTGGGACAAAGAACGTTTCACTATGGACGAAGGCCTGTCGAACGCAGTGCAGGAAGTATTCGTCCGCTTGTATGAAGATGACCTGATTTACCGCGGCAAACGCCTGGTCAACTGGGACCCGAAACTGCACACGGCAATTTCTGACTTAGAAGTAGAAAACAAAGAACAACGCGGCCACTTCTGGCACTTGCGTTACCCGCTCGCCGATGGCGTGAAAACGCTGGATGGCAAAGACCATATCGTGGTCGCGACGACGCGGCCGGAAACCATGCTCGGCGACACTGCTGTGGCGGTGAATCCGGACGACGAACGTTATCAGTCATTGATTGGCAAAGACATTCTGCTGCCGCTGGTCAATCGTCGCATCACTATCATCGCAGATGAACATGCCGACAAAGACAAAGGCTCAGGCTGTGTGAAAATCACGCCGGCACACGACTTTAACGACTACGAAGTCGGTAAACGCCATGGCCTGACGATGATCAACGTGATGACACCGGATGCAACTATTCGCGCCCAAGGCGAATGTTTCTTCACCAATGGCGAAGAAAATACTGCATTTGCAGCGCCAATTCCGGCGGAATACGCTGGCCTTGACCGTTTCGCCGCCCGCAAAGCCATTGTTGCCGCTTTAGATGCACAAGGTTTATTGGATAAAGTTGAAGAGCTGACCAATACGCTGCCATACGGCGACCGTTCAGGCGTGGTGATCGAGCCGATGCTGACCGACCAATGGTATGTGCGCGTGGCGCCGATGGCCAAAACAGCCATTGAAGCAGTAGAAAACGGCGACATTCAGTTTGTGCCAAAACAATACGAGAATATGTACTACAGCTGGATGCGCGACATTCAGGACTGGTGTATTTCCCGTCAGCTGTGGTGGGGCCACCGTATTCCGGCCTGGTACGCCGCAGATGGCAAAGTGTACGTCGGCCGTAATGAAGCCGAAGTGCGCGCCAAACATGGCCTGGATGACAGCGTGTCACTGCGCCAGGACAACGACGTATTGGACACCTGGTTCTCGTCGGCACTGTGGACTTTCTCCACACTGGGCTGGCCGGACAATACCGAAGATTTAAAAACCTTCCACCCGACTGACGTATTGGTGACGGGTTTTGACATCATTTTCTTCTGGGTTGCCCGGATGATCATGATGACAATGCATTTCATCAAAGACGAAAACGGCAAGCCGCAGGTGCCGTTTAAGACTGTGTATGTCACCGGTCTTATCCGCGACGAAAACGGCGACAAAATGTCGAAATCCAAGGGCAACGTCATCGATCCGCTGGATATGATTGACGGCATCAGCCTCGAAGATCTGCTGGAAAAACGTACCAGCAACATGATGCAGCCGCAGCTGGCGGAGAAAATCGGCAATCAGACCAAAAAGCAATTCCCGGAAGGCATTGAAGCCACCGGCACTGATGCGCTGCGCTTTACCTTAGCGGCGCTGGCGTCGACCGGCCGTGATATCAACTGGGATATGAAGCGTCTCGAAGGTTACCGCAACTTCGTCAATAAGCTGTGGAACGCCAGCCGTTACGTCACCATGATGACGGAAGATAAAGACACTGGCCTGAACGGTGGTGACATCGAGCTGTCGCTGGCCGATCAGTGGATTTTAAGTCAGTACCAGGAAACGGTGACGCAGTTCCGTCAGTACCTGGATAGCTACCGCTTTGATATGGCGGCCAATACGCTGTACGAATTCACCTGGAACCAGTTCTGTGACTGGTATCTGGAGCTGACCAAACCTGTGCTGTTTAAAGGCACTGAAGCGCAGCAACGCGGCACCCGCCAGACGCTGGTGACAGTGCTGGAATCGCTGCTGCGTCTGATGCACCCGATCATGCCATTTATCACTGAAGAGATTTGGCAGCGTGTCGCCCCACTGGCCATCAAAGATTTCAGCGCCGGCATCAGCATCATGAACCAGGCTTATCCAGAAGCGGACAGCGCATTGGTGAACGCTGCGGCGCAAGCGGATATCGAATGGGTGAAAGGTTTTATTCTGGCTATTCGTAACATCCGTGGTGAAATGGATATTGCGCCGACCAAGCCACTGCCAGTGTTGCTGCGCAACTTATCTGCCGAAGATAGCCGTCGCTTAGAGCAAAACCGCGCCCTGCTGCTGAACTTAGCCAAATTGGACAGCATCACAGTACTGACGGCAGCGGACACAGCACCTGCCAGTGCGGCGCAGCTGTTAGGCGCGATGGACCTGTTAATCCCAATGGCGGGCCTCATTGATAAAGACGCCGAGCTGAGCCGTATCGCCAAGCAACTGGAGAAGATGCAGCAAGAAGTCAGCCGGGTTGCCGGCAAGCTGGCCAACGAAGGTTTTGTCGCCAAAGCACCGGAAGCGGTACTGGCGAAAGAGCGTGAGAAGCTGGCCGATGCCGAAGCGGCAGTCGCCAAGTTACTGGCCCAGCAGGCGCAAATCGCTGCGCTGTAACGCGATTTAAACGATGTGAACAAGGCGGCCTGCGGGCCGCCTTTTTTGTCATAAATTTGCCATCAACTGCGGCTAGGCTGAAGTCTCAACCTTGCAGGAACCGCACGATGTCACCACAGAAAAAACTGCTATTGCGCCGTAATGCCTTTTTCCGCCAACAACTGGCCGCAAGCCCATTGCCACAACCAGAGCAGCAGCCAGCGCAGGCCGCTCTGAAGGCCGACGCCCTTTCATCGCAGCAGTTACGCAAATAGCGCTGCGCAAAAATAACAACGCCCGCAACAGGCGGGCGTGATAAAGACTCAAAAGCGGTTGGAATTACTCTTCGTCATCCTCGTCAAATTCTTCGTCACCTTCAAAATAGGTGCCCCAGCCGTCGTATTCGATACCGAATTTCTGCGCCAGCTGCTCCAGCTTGATAGCATCTGCGGTGATCTCTGCCGCGATCAGCGATTGTTCGCGAATAGCATCAAACACCCAGGCACTGCCGCCGTCTTCAAATTCAACTTCTTCAGCGTCTGTCACTTCAAAACCCAGTTTAAACACTTCAACCGCCAGCTTTTCCAGCTGGGCAAAATCGGCGTGATAAAAATGGTGTTCGACGGTGTATTCCGCCTCCGGATCGCTGCCGTCTTCCAGTAATGCATTGACGGTTTCTTCGGTAAATTCTTGCCAGTTTTCAGACATCTGGATCATCCTGTGACAGTTGTAGTCTGCGCAGTGTAATCGCTGTGTAGTTCGCTATCAAGCTGGGCAATTTTGTCGGCCATCAGCTGACGCACCTGGGTGGCGATTTCCCGCACCGGCGCATGCAGCTCGGCCGGGCTCAGCGGCGGCAGGAATTCGATAATGATTTTGCCATTGTTCCAGCGATTTAAGCGGATCTGTTTACTGGTGCTGCTCATACAGATCGGCACTATGCCAACCTGCGCTTGTTGCGCGATATGAAAAGCGCCGGTTTTAAACGGTAACAGCCCGCGGCCACGGCTGCGGGTGCCTTCCGGGAATACCCACACCGACAGCTGGTCACGGCTGATGCGCTCCACCGCGCCCTGCATAGTGCCAACCGCTTTACTTTTGTTGTTGCGGTCAATCAGGATATTGCCGAGGAACCAATATAACTGGCCAAAAAACGGGATCCATTTCAGGCTTTTTTTGCCGATGGTGACAGTGCCCGGAACTAAAGCGCCACTGATGGTAAACAAGTCATAGTTATTTTGATGATTGGCCAGGAACACACAAGGCATGGCTGCAGTCACGGCCGGATGGCGTCGGATCTCCACCGTGACGCCCAATAACCGGCTGGCTTTGCCATACCAGGCTGACACCACACCGACGTTTTCGCGGTGAAATGGCCGCACCAGACATAACAACAAACCAGCCACTGTAGTAGCCACTATAAACAGAGCCAGCAAAATAATTCGGATGACAGCTAACACGGCAAAACCTCATATCAAACAGGCCGGCAGTATAAACTGTTTACAGCTGTACGCTGGTTTGATCTGTGCAGAATTGGCGTTTTTACACCATTTTTGTCGGCGTACTTCACCAAGTTTGCCAGGCACGGAGCACAACTGTGCACCGAAAGCAGCCACCAGAGCGGGTATGGATCCAACCCGCCCGGCGGTCAAAGAAACAAGCCACCGACCGGTGGCTTGCTGACTTGTGCAACAGAGACGGCGTTAGTCGCCGACCTCCCCAACCAACAGCTCGTCAATCCGCTGCAGTCCACGTGGGAGTTTATTACCACGCCGGCCGCGTTCGCCGACATAATGCGCCAAATCAGAGGCTTTGATCGTCATCTTGCGTTTACCGGCGACCAGCGTCACACCGCTGTCTGCGGGCACCACCGCCAGAATTTTCAGATATTCTTCCCGACTGGCGGCACGGGCCGAGGCGATACTGAGGATCTTATTGCCTTTGCCTTTGGACAGCTGTGGCAGCTCAGCCACCGGGAACACCAGCATCCGGCCTTCGTTGGAAATCGCCACCACCTGATCAGTTGCCGGATCTTTGATGACCTGCGGGGTCATCACTTTGGCGGCAGTCGGCAAGCTCAGTAAAGCCTTGCCGGCTTTATTGCGACTCACCAGATCTTCGAAGCTCGCGACAAAACCATAACCGGCGTCACTGGCGATCAACAGCTGCACCTGATTGTCGGCCATCAGCACGTGCTCAAAGTTTTCACCGGCGACTAAAGCAAAGCGCGTAGTCAAAGGCTCGCCCTGACCCCGCGCGGATGGCAGGTCATGCGCTTCGGCAGCAAAACTGCGGCCGCTGGAGTCGATAAAAGCGGCGTATTGATTACTGCGGCCACTGGCCGCCGACTTAAAGCCGTCACCGGCTTTGTACTGCAAACTGTTGCCATCGACGTCATGGCCTTTGGCACAGCGCACCCAGCCTTTTTCTGACAGGATCACCGTGACGGCTTCGCTTGGCAGTAATTCTTTTTCACTGAGGGCTTTGGCTTCTTCGCGTTGCACTATAGGGCTGCGACGCTCGTCGCCATATTTCTTCGCATCCGCCTGCAACTCCGCGCGGATGAGCTTCGTCAGTTTGCTTTCGCTGCCAAGAATGCCCTGCAGATATTCGCGTTCTTTATTGAGTTCATCCTGTTCGCCACGAATTTTCATCTCTTCCAGTTTGGCGAGATGACGTAATTTCAGCTCCAGAATGGCTTCGGCCTGACGATCGGTCAGCATAAAGCGCTCGATCAACACTGGCTTTGGTTCATCGTTTTCGCGGATGATCTTGATCACTTCGTCGATATTGAGGAACGCAATCAACAAGGCTTCCAGCACATGCAGCCGGTCCAGCACTTTGTCGAGGCGATACTGCAAACGCCGGCGCACCGTATCACGGCGAAACACCAGCCATTCGCCAAGGATCTCCAGCAGGTTTTTCACCCGCGGCCGCTGATCCAGCCCCAGAATATTCAGGTTGACCCGGTAAGATTTTTCCAAATCGGTGGTGGCGAATAAATGCTGCATCAGCTGTTCAACATCGATGCGGTTGGAACGCGGTACCACCACAATCCGGGTTGGGCTTTCGTGGTCAGATTCGTCGCGTAAATCCGACACCATCGGCAGCTTCTTGGCATTCATCTGCGCAGCGATTTGTTCCAGCACTTTGGCGCCGGAGGTCTGATGCGGCAAGGCCGTGATCACAATATCGCCATCTTCGATGGTATAAATGGCCCGCATCCGCACACTGCCGCGGCCGGTTTCGTAAATGGTCTGCAATTCCTGCGGTGGCGTGATAATTTCGGCATCGGTCGGATAATCCGGCCCTTTGACGTACTGCAACAAATCCGCCACTGTGGCCGCCGGATTGTCCAGAACATGACAGGCCGCGTCGGTAATTTCACGCACATTGTGCGGCGGAATGTCGGTTGCCATGCCGACCGCAATGCCGGTGACGCCATTTAATAAAATATGCGGCAACCGTGCCGGCAACACTTTAGGCTCGTCCAGCGTGCCATCAAAATTCGGGATCCAGTCGACAGTGCCCTGCCCCAGCTCACTCAATAATAATTCACTGAAGCGGGATAATTTGGCTTCGGTATAACGCATCGCCGCGAAGGATTTCGGGTCATCCGGCGCCCCCCAGTTGCCCTGACCGTCCACCAGCGGGTAACGGTAGGAGAACGGCTGAGCCATCAGCACCATGGCTTCATAACAGGCGATGTCGCCGTGTGGGTGGAATTTGCCTAATACATCACCGACGGTACGGGCGGATTTTTTGTATTTCGCCACATGCGACAATCCCAGCTCGGACATGGCGTACACAATCCGGCGTTGCACGGGCTTCAGACCGTCGCCGATGTGCGGCAGCGCCCGGTCCATAATCACGTACATCGAATAATTGAGATAGGCTTCTTCGGTGAAGTGCCGCATCGGGCGTTGTTCAATCCCGTCGGCACTGATGATGATATCCGTCATGCGTTACCCTTGTTGGCTGGATTCAGCCTTATTCTGTCGCGGCGGGCGCGTGGCGACGACGTCGCCATTGCCACCATAATAAAATCAGCAGGATCAGGCTGGTGCTGGCAAACATGCCAATCCACAGCCACTGGATCTGACGTTTGCGGTCAACTTCCTGCAAACGCAACGCCTGCAGCTCATTGTCTTTTTGCAGCAGTTCGTTTTTCGCCTGCTGGCGTTCCGCATCAAAACTCAGCCGCAGTTTCTGCACCTGTAAATCACGTTTATCATCCTGTAATCCAACATAATTCTTAAAGAACTGGTCCAGCGTGTTGTAGGCCTTTTCAAAATCGCCGCTGTCGGCATAAAGATGTGATTTCAGCCGGTCAAAATGCAGGGCAAAAAATTTATCCGACACATTACGCTGGTTACCCAGTTTTTCGGCAGCCAGATCAACCTCCTGAAACGCCAGACTGGTTTGCCCCAGCGCGCGGTAAATCAGCGCCTTTTCAAAATGATGTTCACTGAGCTGAAAAGTGGACTGCAAACTCGGCAGATACACATCAGCCTGTTCCATATAAGAGACTGCGGCGTCGTATTTCTTCATGCTGCGGTGGGTGGTGGCAAGCCCCATATAAGCAAAATACGTCTGCACCGGATCTTCGGCATGCAGCGCGGCTTTAAGCATTTTGTCGAAGATTTCCAGCGCCAGCTCAGGCTTGCTTTGGTAACGATAAGTCATCGCCAGGTTATACCAGACCGAGATTTTACTTTTCTCCCAGCCCAGCTCATCAAACAACCGGTAAGATTCTTCCAGCAATTTACGCGCTTCTTCATCGCTCATCAGCATGGTGTACATCAGACCCAGTTCAGCGTTAACACTGGCTAAGGTTTCTTTGTCGTTCAGTTTGACGGCACGATCGTAGGCCTGTTTCAGCGTCTGCAGCGCTTCCTGATCCTGACTTTCTTCCGCCAGCATCGCGGCCAGGTTTAACTGGCCCTGGATCATCAGTTTTTCGTCGTTGATTTCCGTCGCCAGCGCCATGCCTTTTTTATAATATTCATTGGCCTGGGCAAATTCACGATGCATTTCCAACGCAAATCCCATGCTGTACAGCAGCTCAACCCGGGTGCTGCTCAGCGATTCCGGTACTAACGCCAGCCCCCGCTCAGCGGCGGCCAGTTGATCGCGGTGGCGGCCCAGCGCCTCATAAATCAGCGACAGTTCACTGAGCCAGCTGGCCTGCGTCTGCACCGGCCAGTTGCCAAAATCCGCTTCATGGCTGAGTGCCTGCTGTAACATGGCTTCCGGCTGGATATTTTTCTGTTTCTGGATCTGCACCAGCCATTCCGGCAATGGCGCAGCCGTGTCTGCTGCCAACGCAGGCAAGCACAGACACCACCAACAACTCAGTAATAATGCGGCACAGATTTTCATAGTAATAATAATTCAGCCAAAGTGCATAAATGTGCGACTCAGAGTAACGTGGCCCGTCCCGGCTGACAATCCCTAGGCCAGGATTGCGCGGTCGCCCTTGTGCTCCAGCCAGTCCTTGCGATCGTTCGCGCGTTTTTTCGCCAGCAGCATATCCATCATTTCCAGCGTCTGGCGCTCATCGTCAATCGTCAGCTGGACCAGTCGGCGGGTGTTGGGGTCCATTGTGGTTTCGCGCAGCTGCAACGGATTCATTTCGCCTAAGCCTTTAAAGCGTTGCACATTGATTTTGCCGCGTTTTTTCTCGGCTTCCAGCCGATCCAGAATGCCATTTTTTTCGTCTTCATCGAGCGCGTAATAAACGTCTTTGCCAATATCAATACGATATAACGGCGGCATCGCCACAAACACATGGCCGGCATCGACCAGGGCGCGGAAATGCTGCATAAACAGAGCACAGAGTAAGGTGGCAATGTGCAGACCGTCAGAGTCGGCGTCGGCCAGAATACAGACCTTGCCATAACGCAGTTGTGACAGGTCGGCTGAATTAGGGTCCAGTCCAATCGCCACTGAAATATCATGCACTTCCTGCGACGCCAGGATTTGCTCAGAATCAACTTCCCAGGTATTGAGAATTTTGCCGCGCAGCGGCATCACCGCCTGATATTCACGGTCCCGTGCCTGTTTGGCTGAGCCGCCGGCCGAGTCACCTTCAACCAGGAACAATTCCGAACGGCTGACATCGGAGCCACTGCAATCGGCCAGTTTGCCCGGTAACGCCGGGCCGGCCGTGACTTTTTTCCGCACAATTTTCTTTTCAGCGCGTAAGCGTTTTTGCGCGTTGTTGATGCAAAACTCCGCCAGCGTCTGCGCGATGTCGGTATGTTCGTTCAGCCACAGGCTAAAGCTGTCTTTGACCACACCGCTGACAAAACTCGACGCCTGACGGCTCGACAGCCGCTCTTTGGTCTGGCCGGCGAATTGTGGTTCCTGCATTTTCAGCGACAGGATATAAGCACAACGGTCCCAGACATCTTCCGGCGTCAGTTTAATGCCACGTGGCAGCAAATTACGGAATTCACAGAATTCGCGCAGCGCTTCCAGCAAGCCCTGACGTAAACCATTGGCATGAGTGCCGCCTTGTGCCGTCGGGATCAGGTTGACGTAGCTTTCAGTTAACAGTTCGCCGCCTTCCGGCAGCCATAATACCGCCCAATCCACCGCTTCGGTGCTGGCGCTGAAGCTGCCGACAAATGGCTGTTCCGGCAGCGTGATACAGTCTTTGACTGCATCGACCAGATAATCGCGGATGCCGGCGATGTAACACCAGCTGTAGCTTTGTTCGTTAACTTTGTCGTCGAACTTGACGGTGAGGCCCGGACATAACACCGCTTTGGCTTTAAGCACATGCAACAGCCGGCTGACTGAAAACTTCGCTGAGTCAAAATATTTGGCGTCGGGCCAGAACCGCACCCGGGTGCCGGTATTGCGTTTGCCGACAGTGCCGCTGATGGCCAGTTCACTGACTTTATGGCCATGTTCAAACGCCATGTCATAAACGTTGCCGTCGCGGCGCACTGACACGTCGACCCGGGTCGATAACGCGTTCACCACCGAAATACCGACGCCGTGTAAGCCGCCGGAGAACTGGTAATTTTTATTGGAGAATTTACCGCCGGCATGCAGCCGGCACAAAATCAGTTCAACCCCGCTGACACCTTCTTCCGGGTGAATGTCCACCGGCATGCCGCGGCCGTTGTCGATGACTTCAATCGACTGGTCGGCATGCAAAATCACCTGCACTGTATCGGCATGACCGGCTAAAGCCTCGTCGACGCTGTTGTCGATGACTTCCTGCGCCAGATGGTTAGGCCTTGTGGTGTCGGTATACATCCCCGGGCGACGCTGCACCGGTTCAAGCCCGGTCAGGACCTCAATGGAATCGGCATTATATTGTTGTTCTGTCATGCATAGGTTCCGGAGTCTGAAATGCGTTAAAAGCGTGGGTCGCGCAGCACAGTTCCTGCTGCTGTATCAATTCACAGTGTTTTACGCTAATTGGCCGAAATTGACAATATCCGCCAGCCGGCTTTGCAGGTTCTGGTAGCTGTGATCGCCGCCTTCTTGTACATCTGTCTGACATTGCTGATAAAATTCCAGCGCTTGGCGATAATCCAGCACCTCATCACCGCTTTGTAACAGCACCAGATAGTGGTCCGGCCGGCGCAGTGTCTGTACCTGTAAATTTTCCAGCAGCGGCATCTGCAGTGCACTCACGTCATAGTGCTGCCGGCGTACCGGGTGGTAATAACGGCCCAGATGCTGTTGCAGCAACAAATGCGGACGCACCGCCGGGTTGATCAGCACCGCCCGGCAGCCATATTGCTCAGCCAGGGCTGTCGCCAGAAAACCGCCCAGTGAACTGCCGATGATCAAATCTGGCGGCTGTTGCTGACAAAGCTGTTGCAGCTCCTGCCACGCCTCGGCTGGTGTGTAAGGCAAATCCGGCACTGACAACTGATGCTGGGGTAAATGTTGTTGAAAATAATCCCGCACCAACAGCGCTTTTTCTGACTGCGACGAGCTGGCAAAGCCATGTAAATACACAATATGTTTAACGGTCAGCACCCTAAAAACTCCCATTGCAAACCACCATCCGGTGCAAAAGTCCAGCGACAGGCCTGCGGGCCGGCATCGACCGTCTGCCAGTCCGGCGTCTGTAAAAACTGCACTGAACTGGCCGGACATCCCACCTGAACAAAATGCCTGTACTCGCGCTGATACGCATGATGGCAATGACCATGTGCCAGGCCACGCAGGCGCCCCTCCCGCTCCAGCATTGCCAGCAAACCGGCTTTATCCTGTTGATCAAAGCGGTCGATAAAACTGCCAATTGGCAGCAGATGATGATGACAAAACCAGAAAATTTGCCGGTCGCTGCTCTGCGCCAGCCATTGCTCCAGCGTGGCCAGTCGCGCAGGCGGGAAACTGCCGGCCGGGGTGTCCCCTTTGCTGTCCAGCAGCCATAACTGCCAGCCCGGCAGCGCCAGCCGGCGCTCCGGCCGAAATGGCGGCTGTGCGCTTAAATGCGAAAGTGCCTGCCGTTCGTCATGATTGCCCGGCAGCAAAAATACCGGTGCCGGCCATTCCGCCAGCAACTGTTGCAGTAAAGTATAAGACGCCGGGCTGTGATCTTCGGTCAGGTCGCCAGTCAGAATTAACAGCGGGGCTTCAGCGCGCAGCGTATTCAGCAGACGCTGTAAATGCCGGTAAGGCCGGACGCCCTGATATAACGAGTCCGGCGTGGCCAACAGATGGCAATCGGTGATTTGTACCAGCGTGGCCGCCGGCCAGTCAAACAGCGCGTCCGTCACAGCATCCCCACAGTGCTGCACAGCCCCTGATTGCGGCACAAGGTCAGCCAGTCGCGCAACAATAAATTGATCTGACGTTTCTCGTCCGGTTGCAGCATATCGGTGTTTGGATAATCGTAAACCGCTTTAAAACTACGGACCTGCTGGCATGCCACCACTTCAGCCAGCCGGGCGTCGTGGTAGAGCCGCACTTCAAATTGCGGCCGCAACCAGCCAGAGATTTGCGGCGAAAAGGCGGGTTCACCGAGGTGTTCGATGCGGATGGTACTGGTGAACTTACACAACTCCTGCAGCTTCAGCAGGTACTTATCCGCCATGCTGACCTGGATCTGCACCGCGTCGCCAACCTGACCTGAGCGCGGCAACAAGTGGCGCAGCTGCGCATAATTGCGTTCACACAGACTGAGAAAGTCCGGCACATAAGGCTGATAACGCCGTGGTTTGCTCAAACTCATGACTGGCTGCTCACCCGGTCCCATACTGGTTAAATCAGGCCGGCAGCGCCCATTGCGCGCGCACCGACTCCAAGTGTAAAGACAACCATTGTAACGCAATGACCGTGGCGGCATTGTCGATTTTACCGGCATTCAGTAAATCGACTGCCTGTTGCCGTTGCATGACATGGACCTGGATGTCTTCATGCTCTTCGGCCAGACCAAACACACCGCCCTGCACCGGACCACAAAGCTCGCCCAGATACAGATGAATGCGTTCTGTGGTGCCACCGGGGCTACTCAGATAACTCAGCAGCGGCAACATCCGGCCAAGCGTCAGACCGGCTTCTTCCTGCGCCTCCCGCCGGGCCACCTGCTCGGCTTCCTCAGCAGGGCCAAACATGCCGGCAACCGCTTCGAGTAGCCAGGGCGTTTCGGCACTGCGCATCGCACCGAAGCGGAATTGTTCAATCAGCACCACTTCGTCAGTGGTCGGATTAAACGGCAAGACCACCACGGCGTCACCGCGTTCGAACATCTCCCTTGTAACAAGCTCACTCCAGCCGCCCTGAAATAGCCGGTGGCGGAACTGGTAAGATTTCATCGTGAAAAAGCCTTGAAAAACCGTATGTTCGCCGCGAATTTCCACATCGGCACTGCTGAATGCCGGATAATTTATCAGCTCGTTTTCAGACATCTCAGGACTCACATTCTGTTACACTTGGGGCGTCAACTTTTACGCTATCGGTTCGACTTAGTGTACGCGAACACGTTAATATCCGTTCAATTTTGTTTTCCATGGAACCTGGTTATGAAAAAAACTGCTTTATGTTCATTGGTGTGCGCGGCCCTTGGCTTGTTCAGCCTGCAAGCCAGCGCGGAGAACCTGCAAAACGTCTATCAGCTGGCGCTGAAAAAAGACCCGCAAGTATTAAAGTCTGCTGCACAGCGTGATGCAGCCAAAGCCGGGATCGATATCAGCAAAGCACAATTCCTGCCCAGCATCGGTTTTAAAAGCGAGATGGGTAAAACCCGTAAAGATGTTGGCAACGGCATGAGTGCCACCGGCACTGGTTACACCAATACACTGAATCTGAATCAGACCGTATTTAACTGGGGCGACTGGGAACGCTTATCCAATGCGGAGAAAACTGCATTACAAGGCCAGACTTACTACAACGCCGCTTTACAGGCCGTGATCGTCCGCGTATCACAAGCCTATTTCAGTGTGTTAAGCGCCAATGACGATTTAACTTTTGTCGTCGCAGAAAAGCGTGCGGTTGAGCGTCAGCTGGAACAAACCAAACAACGTTTTGCCGTCGGTCTGACCGCGATCACCGATGTGCACGAAGCACAAGCCCAGTATGACAGCGTGGTGGCGCGTGAAATTGCCGCGACCAATGCACTGGAAAATGCCCGGGAATCCTTACAGGAAATTACCGGTGAATATCACTCGCAGTTAAGCCCGCTGAACACCAGCCAGTTTAAAGCCACGGCACCAAAACCCGCCAACGTAGTGGAATGGGTGTCGATTGCTGAAACCAGCAATCTGGATTTACAGGCACGCAAACTGGCGGTTGAAATTGCGCAGAACAATATCGATTTGGCCGAATCAGGCCACTACCCGACAGTGGATCTGAACGCGTCCAAAACGCTGCAGGACAACCGGCATATTCAACAACAGGATACCGAAAGTGTCGGCCTGAGCGTGACAGTACCGATTTATTCCGGCGGCGCTATCGTAGCCTCCACCGACCAACAACGCGCCAACTATGTGGCCACCAGCGAAGACTTAGAGCTGGGGCACCGCTCAGTTGTCCGTCAGGTTCGCGTTAACTATAACAACGTCGGCGCTGCCATTGCCGGGATCAAAGCACTGGAGCAAGCGGTAGTTTCAGCGGAAAGCGCGTTAAAAGCCACCGAAGCAGGTTTTGAAGTCGGCACCCGGACTATCGTTGACGTGTTGATCAGCACCCGCAACCTGTTTGATGCGCGCCGTAATCTGACCAAACAGCGTTATGATTACATCCTCGCGGTGTTATCACTGAAACAGGCGGCCGGAACGCTGACTGAAGCCGACCTTGCTACAGTCAACGCAGCACTGGGTGCGTAAAACCACTCACAGACCGCTGTAAATTCAGGGCCACACCGGACAGACCAGTGTGGCCTTGTTGTTTGTGGCCTTTGCAGATTCACACTTTTGGTTACAATAGCCGGTTTTCAGCAACAAGGATTTCTTGTGTATCAGGCGCCGCCATTTTCTCTGACTTTACTTCACCCGCGTTATTGGCTGCTTTGGCTGGCACTTGGGCTGGCCTATCTGATCAGCTGGTTACCTTACCGCGTGCTGATGGCGCTCGGCCGTGGCCTTGGCCGGCTCAGTTTTAAACTGCTGAAATCGCGCGGCCGCATTGCGCGGCGGAATCTGGAGCTTTGTTTCCCTGACATGCCAGCAGCAGAACGGGAACAACTGGTCAGACGCAACGCGGAAGAAACCGGCTGCGCCGCCATCGAGACCCTGATTGGCTGGTGGTGGCCGACCTGGCGCATCCGTCGTCTTGCGCATTTTAAAGGCTATGAACATATTCAGGCGGCCCAGGCCCAGGGCAAAGGCGTGTTGTTGCTGGCGTCACACATGCTGCATCTGGAAGCCGCCTGCCGGGTATTTGGCCTGACACATCCGAGCATCGGCTTTTACCGGCCGCACAATAATGCCCTGATGGAGTTTTTCATGTACCGCGGCCGCAGTCGCGGCAATAAATACATGATTGGCAAACGCGATGTGAAGTCGTTGATCAAGGCGCTGAACGAGGGCGAAGTGTGTTTTTATCTGCCAGATCAAGACTATGGCCGCAACAGAGCCATTTTTGCACCGTTTTTTGCCGTGCAGGACACCGCCTGTACTAATGGCACACTGTTATTTGCCAATGCCGCCAATTGCGTGGTGATCCCGATTTATACCAGCAAGCTCCCCGACTGTCAGGGCTACCAGATTGAAGCCCTGCCCGCATTGCAGGACTTTCCGGGCCAGGACGATTACGCCGCTATCTGCCGCGTCAATCAATGGGTTGAACAGGCCGTGCTGAAGCATCCGGAACAATATATGTGGGTGCACCGCCGTTTTAAAACCAGACCGGATCCGGAAGCTGCGTCATTGTACTGAATAACACCGCCGCGCCGAACCGCTGAAAAGCAGCTGGCGTCGGCGCTGCACAGGGTTTAGTATGATAGCTCAGCAAGAAACAGGGTTGTTCCAATGGGATTTTGGCTTAAACATATCATTGCATTGGTTTTTTTATTCGCCTTGGCGGCGGTCCTGTTGTTTTATCCGGATTTATTATTGCCGAAATCAGAGCCGGCAAAGGTTGAAATAAAAACCGCCGCAGCGATGGAGTTCACCAACTTCTATGAGCAGCTGCGTTATTCACTGGACACCAGTGTCGATAAATCCAAAGAATTCATTATCAAACTGACAGATACCAGTGACAAGCTGACCACAGCACTGGAAAACCGCACCAACACAGTACCGGAAATGCCCGAAAACTGGAGCGGTACTGTGTCTAACCGCAAATTCGAGCCAGGCAGTAAAGTGCGCGAACATATGATGGGGTTCGCCAAGCAGGAAGATATGGAGCTGCTGTGGACCCTGCCCCGCGATTATGTGGTCAAACATTACTTTCAGAGTGAAGGTAATTATCTGAAGACACTTAAAGATATCGCCACTGCGATCGCGCCCGATTTTGAAGCGCCGGTCCGCGCCTACTTTTGCCCAAAACAACGCGCTGCAGTGCTGACCGACAAACCGAATTTGTTTGTCGAGCAACACTGCCAGCTGCTGAATCCGGAAGTGGTTAAACGCTGAGCATAAACTGCTGCCAGGCAGCGCGGACCTGCTGCTCAGCTGCAGACAAGTCGTCAGCGGCCATACTGTCGGCCGGTGCCAGTGTCTGACGATGGCTGCTGCCGCGCAATTGTTGATAAGCCTGTTGTAACTGCGCAGCCTGCGAAGCCGGCATCAGACCACTGGCAGCGGCCGCATCGAGGATGCGGATATTGTCGCTGTACTGATACAAGGCCGGATATAACGCGCCATAACCCAACACCAGAAACTGACTGATAAACTCCAAATCCACGATGCCGCCGGCTTTGTGTTTCACTTCGGTTGAGCTGGTGCCATGGTGCTCTCTGAGTTTCTGCCGCATCTCCCGGACTTCATTACGCAGTGTTGGCAAATCCCGCGGTTTTCCCAGAATTTCAGCACGAATTTTTTCAAATTCTGCGGCAATTGCCGCGTCGCCATACACCAGACGGGTGCGCACCAACGCCTGATGCTCCCAGGTCCAGGCATCCTGACGTAAATAGTCGCCGTAGGTGTTAACGTGCACCGTCAGCAAACCGGCATTGCCGGACGGCCGCAGCCGGGTGTCCACTTCGTACAGTAAGCCACTGGCGGTGCGGGTGGTGCATAAATGCAAAATACGCTGCACCAGTTTTAAATAAAACTGCCGCGAATCAATGCCCCGCTCGCCACTGGTCGGCGCCAGCGAATCACACTGATGTAAAAATACCAGGTCCAGATCCGAGCCATACCCCAACTCCAGCCCGCCCAGTTTGCCATAAGCGATCACGGCAAACCCCTTGCTGCTATGGGCAGCCAGCCCGGCCGGATAGCCATATTTTTCTGCCATTTGTTGCCAGGCCAGTGTCACCACTTTGTCGATCAGCGCCTCGGCCAGCCAGGTCAGATGGTCGGACACTTTCATCAGTGGCAATATGCCGGTAATGTCCGCCGCCGCGATGCGCAACGTTTGCGCCTGTTTGTACTGACGCAGGCTCTCCATCACCAGCTCAAGGTCGTCTTCCGGCACCCGCAGCATTTGCTGGCGCAGTCGGTCGCGATAATCCGCCACTGTCGCCACCTGATACAACTGCTCAGGGTCAATCAGTTCATCCAGCAACATCGGGTAACGCGCCAGATGCTCGGCCAGCCAGCCGCTGCGGCCACAGAGCCGCACCAGTTGCTGCAGCGCCGGTGGATTTTCAAATAGCAGCTCAAGGTATGCGGTGCGCGAAACAATTTGCCGCAGCACGCCGAGCACCCGCTCCAGCACCACCGGCCCGGCTTGTTCCTGCGCCACCACGTGCAATAAAGCGGGCAACAGTTTTGCCAGCAGTTCGCGACCACGCGGACCGACCTGACGCCGCTGACTGTCGGCTTTAAATTGCTGCACTTGCTGGATCAACAACTCCGCCTCAGCCGGATTCAGCCAGTCCAGGTGTTCCGCCAGCTCAGCGGCACTTTGTTCGCTGTCCCACAACAGGCGGCCTAACAATAATTCCTGCGGTTCGGCATTATCTTCCTGCGCAATCACCTGACGGAACTGCTGATGAATACGCGCCATAGCGCTATTAATTTGTGTTTGTAACGCTGGCCAGTCGGCGGCGCCGAGCGCCTGCACCAGCCGTTGCCGGCACAACGCATCGGCCGGCAGCGTTTGAGTTTGCTGGTCGTCCATGCCCTGCAACCAGTGCTCAGCGCGGCGTAGCAAGAGATAATCGGTACGCAGCATCTGCTCAGCTTCGGCATCCAGCAAGCCTTCCTGACACAGCGCCTGCATCGCGGCAAAAATCGATTGCTGCTGAATGGCCGGAATGCGGCCGCCGCGGATCAGCTGCAGCGTCTGGATGATAAATTCAACTTCGCGGATGCCACCGGCACCGAGTTTAATATTGTCGACACGGTTACGCCGACGGTTTTCTTGCTCAATCAGCTGTTTCATCCGGCGCAGCGATTCAATCGCCGAATAGTCGATATAACGCCGATAGACAAAAGGCTTCAGCATGGCCTGTAATTCTGCGGCAAAAGGCGCCACCGGATTTAAAATCCGCGCCTTCAGCATGGCGTAGCGTTCCCAGTCGCGGCCCTGCGCCTGATAATAATCTTCAAAAGCGGCAAAACTCAGCACCAGCGGGCCACTGTCGCCAAAAGGCCGTAGCCGCATATCCACGCGGTAGACAAAACCATCCGCAGTCGTCTGGTTCAGCAACAAAATGATTTTTTGCCCAAGTTTGGTATAAAACTGCTGGTTTTCAGTGCTGCGCCGGCCACCGCTGGTGTCGCCATTTTCCGGATAGACAAAAATCAGGTCGATGTCGGAAGATAAATTCAGCTCACCGCCACCGAGTTTGCCCATGCCGAGGATCAGCAGTGGCATGACTTGCCCGGCAGCGTCGAGCGGCTGGCCCCATTGTGGCGTCAGTTCCTGCCAGGCCCACTGATACGCCAGATTAATCAGCTGGTCCGCCAGCTGCGACACCCGCTGCAGCGCCTGCGCTATCGGCTGAGCGCGCAACAAATCATCGGCCAGGCACTGGCATAAACTGGCGTTACGGTAACGTCGCAGCGCCGCCATCGCCTGTGCTTCGGTATGCGGCTGCGACCAGTCCGGCGCGCTGAACTGCGCTTCGCCACTGAGCAAACCAGCCAGCAGCTGCGGTTGTAACTTCAGGCAACGGCCGATAAAAGGGCTCGCGGCTAATAACTGCAGCAGTTGCAATTCCTGCGCTGCCGGCAGTGTGAAATCAAGCTGAGCACGTTGCAGCGCCAGCGGCGCCTGCAATTCTTCGGGACAATCCGGCAATACGACAGACGACAGCGATTCCATGAACGATCTCCGGCTCAGGCGGTTAAAACGTGACTGTTGAGTGTGGCAGGGTCAAGCAACCAGATACTGTATTGCAGCAGCCAGTGCTGTAGCGCCTGCGGCTGTGGCAGCTGTTGTGGCACAGAGCCTAGCGCCTCCGCCGCTTGCACTAAAGCGGTAGCCGCAGGCTCAGTTGCCAGCCGCACCTGCCATTGCTGCCATTGTGTCAGCAGCTGCGTGTCAGGCGCGAGATTGCGGCTGACCAGTAACTGATTGCGTAAAAACTTGCTGAGCAGATCAGCTGTTGAATCTGCCGGCGAAAATTCTTGCCAATGCAGCGGCGTTTGCTCGCAAAGCAGGTAACCCCGCTCCGCTTTGGACTGGACACCGAGACTTAACGAAAAGCGCTGCAGCAGCTGCGCGCACAGCGTGAAAATCTCACTGACTGCGCCGGCGTGTAATTCCAGTTCCAGTTCACAAATGCTCTCTTGCGCACCACCACCGGCGACAAAGCCCTGATCAAACACCAGTTCGATACGGGCACCGGTGTTGGTTTGCAACAACAAGGTTTCACGGACAAAATCGGTGCGGAATAATTCAACCAACTGCTGTTGCAGCGCGGCGACGTCAGTACCTGCCGGCCAGACTTCGGCCGGGAAAGTGCTCAGCTCAGGTACTACACCGCTGACCGGCACATTGTATTCAGGCCGGATATGCGCAGCACCATGCTGCTGCCCGGCCAGTTTCAGCGTTTGCTCAAACTGACCTTGTTTCTGCCGGGTGCGCAGGCCGCTGTCATGGCGACGAAACCAACGGTCGGCGGTATCAAAATAGGCGTTGAGCAGCGTCTTACTGCCGGCGGGTTCCACCGCGGCCAGCTGCTGGCGACAATAGTCTGCTACCTCTGCAAAAACGGCAGCAGCATGCTGTGCCGGTAACAATAATTTCAGTTCCACTTCCAGTGACATAACACCCGATACTCTTGGCGGCAGTAATTGTCTGGCACACTAAGCCAGCCCCTTTGATGCTGCAAGTGTTTTTGCTTGTCATCCTCGGCACAACTCCCTATGATCGGGCGCATTATTGCTTGTTGCTGCTTCAGCCCACCGGGATTTGTTATGTCTACTCTGAAATCTGCGATTGCCGCCACTTTGCTGGCCAGTTTTGTTGTCTCAGCCCAGCAGGCTGCGGTGGAGCAATCTACCACAGCGGCCACACCAGCAGCCGTACAGCCGGCAGCAGACAGCACCGCAAAACCTGCGGTTGCAGAAAAACCAGCCTTTATTATTGATAGTTTAAGTACACCGTTACGGTCTGGTCCCGGCACTGAATACCGCACTATTTCGACGGTTCGTGCTGGCGAGTCTGTGACTTTTATTGGCGACAATCCGGCCAATGGTTTTGTCAAAGTGCGCGACAATACCGGCGCTGAAGGCTGGCTCAGCGGCGACTATGTCACCTATAACGCCAGCCCGAAAGCCAACTTAGAAGCGTTAAAACAACAGCTCAGTCAGCAGGAAATGATCGCTGCGCAGTTTGAGCAAGAACGGCAGGCGCTGCAGGCCGAAGTCAGCAAAGCTCAGGCAGAGCGTGACGAAGCCGTGAAATCTGCAGAGTTGGCCAAACAAACGACGGCGCAACTGACCACCCGTCTGGCCGAAGAAAACCCGGAATTACTGCAGAATAAAATGGTGATTGGCGGCGGCATTTTATTAGGCGGCATTTTATTTGGCCTGATTTTACCCTTGATCACACCGAAACGCCGGCGCAATGATCGTTGGATGTAAGAGACTGAAACAGAACATAAAAAAGGGAGCAAAGCTCCCTTTTTTATTGATTAGCATTTACACCAGCGCCGCTGCGCCTTGTGGTTGCTGTGCCCGGTAACGCAGCTCCAGCAGCGGGATGGTAAAACCATAACACAGCACCACAATCAGCGGTTGTAACCAGAAACTATGTTGTGGCACCGTCAGATAAGCAGCGACACAAGCCGCTGTGCGCACCAGCGTATGCACATAAGCCACCGGCGCTTTGGCCAGCACCCCAAACACCAGCCACATCAGCCCGGTTTGCACTGCTAAGGCAAAAGGCAGCGCCTGGTAGTTTTCCAGAAACAGCGGAATACTGACTGCAAACACCAGAAAACTCATGCCCACCGCAGCCAGGAAAATAGTGTCGAACCAGTTGCGCTCGGTGTTTTTCTGGAAACTGATATTTTCACCGGTCAGGCGGGAAATCGCCATCGCCAGATAAATGATGCTGCCGGTGCCGATAAAAGTCGCCATCACTTGCTGGTAAGGCGTCAGCACAAAAGACAAGGCGCCAATCAAAGCCCAGATAATGGCGCCGGACAGCGGCATCGCCAGAAAACGTTTGTTACGAAATTCAATCAGTTGCTGGTCTAAAGTTTTGTGGTTTTGCATGGTACACCTCCGTGATTTGATGAACTCAGTATCCGGGATCTCATCACGCCACGGCAGTGTACTTTGTCATCAAAAACCATGACATTTGTCATGGACTGCGGGGTCAGCTTTTTTCCGGCGTTTTTTCCTCCAGCGGCAAACCGGAATCCTGTTTCACCTGTTCAATCACCACATAAGTGTGGGTTTGCAACACTCCCGGTAAATCGACTATCCGCCCCAGCACCGCACGATAGGCTTCCATACTGGATAACCGCAGCTTCAGCAGATAATCAAAACCGCCGGCCACCATATGACATTCGGCCACTTCGGCAATTTGCACCACTGCATCACGGAATTGGTCAAAGATGGCGCCGGTGGTGCGGTCTAGTGTGACCTGAATAAAAGCCGCAGTCCCCAGGCCCAGTTTCGATGCCGATAACTTGGCACCATAACCTGCGATAAAGCCTTCCTGTTCCAGCTTGCGCACCCGGTCAATACAAGGGCTGGGGCTTAAGTTGACGCGTTTGGCCAGCTCGACATTGGAAATCCGGCCATCCTTTTGCAGAGTGTCTAAAATGGTTCTGTCGATGCGGTCTAACGGCCGGCCTTTGGCATTCATAGCGGTTTCCGTATTTTTTCTGGTTAAAGCATTATAAAACCAAATTATGTAGGGTTTAAATCGAAATTTAGCCACCAAATACGGTAGTGCTTTCACTAAAATGCAGCATTTATTTTAAATCAACCGGGATAAAAATTATGCTATTTCACGGCGACCTCCCCGCTCCAAGCCCATTACGTCAGACCCTGCGCCAGTTTTATCGTGCCGACGAAGCCCAGGTGCTGGACACGCTGTTACCGCTGGCCGATATCGGCGATCAGGCCCGCTCCCGCGCCTGGGAACGCGCCCGCCAGCTGGTGGTGAATATCCGCCAGGCGCAGATTGGTAAAGGCGGTGTGGATGCGCTGTTAAATGAATTCTCCTTGTCGACCGAAGAAGGTCTGGTGCTGATGTGTCTGGCCGAAGCGCTGCTGCGGGTGCCGGATAAACATACCGCCGACCGTTTAATCCGCGACAAATTATCCAATGGTGACTGGAGTTCGCACTTAGGCAACAGCGAATCCTTATTCGTTAACGTCTCAGCCTGGGGCCTGTTGCTGACCGGCAAACTGGTCAATTACAGCGACGAGCATAAAAAAGACCAGTTTGGCCTGTTAAAACGCACTTGTGGCCGCCTCGGCGAGCCGGTGATCCGTCAGGCGGTGCGTTATGCGATGCAAATTATGGGCACTCAGTTTGTCATGGGCACCACTATCGACAAAGCGGTAGAACGCGCCACTGAACTGGAAGCCAAAGGCTTCACTTATTCTTACGACATGCTGGGCGAAGGCGCCCGCACCATGGAAGACGCCGACCGCTATTTCCAAAGCTACATGATGGCGATTAATGCCATCGGCACCGCAGCGAAAAAACGCGGCCCGCTGAAAAGCCCGGGCATTTCCGTCAAATTATCCGCTATTCACCCGAAATACCGTTTCTCGCACCGCGACCGCGTGATGGAAGAGCTGGTGCCACGCTTAAAAACACTGGCCTTAGCCGCCAAAGGTTATGACATCAGCTTCACCGTCGACGCCGAAGAGGCCGACCGTTTAGAGCTGTCGATGGATGTGATCGAAGCGGTGTTCGCCGATAAAGATCTCGCAGGCTGGGAAGGTTTTGGTCTGGCGATTCAGGCGTACTCCAAACGTTGTCTGCCTTTAATCGAATGGCTGCGCGAACTGACAGTCCGGGTTGGCCGTAAGCTGATGGTACGTCTGGTCAAAGGCGCGTACTGGGACAGCGAAGTCAAAATCAGCCAGATTGAAGGCCATAACGACTTCCCGGTATTCAGCCGCAAACCGTCGACCGACGTGTCTTATCAGGCCTGTGCGCGCAAATTGCTGGAATACCGTGACAGCATTTACCCGATGTTCGCTACCCACAATGCCTACACTGCCGCCACTATTCTGGAAATGGCACCGGATCGCACCGGTTACGAATTCCAGCGCCTGCACGGTATGGGCGACGCGCTGTACGACCAAATTGTCGCCGAAGACAAAGTACCATGCCGCATTTATGCGCCGGTTGGTGAGCACTCAGACTTGCTGGCCTACTTAGTGCGTCGGCTGCTGGAAAACGGCGCCAACAGCTCGTTTGTCAACAATATCGTCGACGAAAGCATTCCGGTCGAAAGCCTGCTGACTGATCCGGTCGAGCTGGTTCGGAGCTGGAAACACAAACGCAATACACAAATCCCGCTGTCGCTGAACTTGTATGGCGATGAGCGTAAAAACTCCAAAGGCATTGATTTAACTGAAGTGGATGCTATCACTCCGCTGCGCAATAACATGCAGCAATGGCTGAACGCCGCAACTCAGGCTACACCGGTGGAAGGCGCCAAAGCGGTGCGTAACCCGGCCAACCATGCGCAAGTCATCGGTTATGTTGAACACCACACCCCGGAACAGATGAAAGCCGCGATTGACCGCGCCGAAGCTGCGTTCCCATCCTGGAGCAGCACACCAGTAGCCGAACGCGCACGCCTGCTGCGGGCTTTAGGTGACGCACTTGAAGCGCATCGTGACGAACTGATGGCGATTTGTGTCAAAGAAGCCGGCAAAACTGTGCCGGACAGCGTGGCAGAAATTCGCGAAGCTGTGGACTTCTGCCGTTATTACGCCGCCCGCGCCGAAGCCATGTTCACCGGCACGCCGGTGCAAAGCCGCGGTGTCGTGCTGTGTATCAGCCCATGGAACTTCCCGCTGGCGATTTTCTTAGGTCAGGTCACTGCCGCTGTTGCCGCCGGTAACACTGTCATTGCCAAGCCAGCTGAACAAACCTCGTTAATTGCCATTCGGGCTATTGAACTGTGGCGCGCCGCCGGCCTGCCAGCGGGTGTGGTCGAACTGACCATCGCCAGATCGGAAGAGCGTCGTGTAGGGAAAGGGTGTAGATCTCGGTGGTCG
>CALJUX010000050.1 GCA_937978655.1 uncultured Chromatiaceae bacterium | reverse complement strand
AATCATGTCCCTGGCCGTGGCTTGCGGGTGGGTATTGAGATAGTTCAGTACCCATAATTCCAGCGGGTGCGCGCCGGCGATATAACCCTGATCGGGCAGACTGAACTTGCCGGGACCATATTGTGCATACATATCCTGCAGCTTTTTATTGGTAAGCGCAGCTGCATCCGGCAGTTTGGTGCGCAAAAACGCGGCAAAGTCGGTGAAGCTGGCATCTGGCAGCAAATAACGGTGCACTGCCGCCAGCCGGTCCGGTGTTTGTTTTAAACCGTCAAAAAAGGTCTCCAGCCGTTCATCCATCGGCTTTTGCTGATACTTGCGGAAAAAGCGGCGCAGGAACTCGCTGCCCTCTTTGTCGACAAATTTACGCAGATATTCTTCCCGTTTTGGATCATTGTCAGAACGCAGCAATAACGAGGTGCTGCCTTGAGTCTGATAACTGCTGGCGTAACTGACAATATCCCGCAACAGGCGCACAAACGGTAAGTTGTGCGATTGTTGCAATGACTGGCGGATAGTCGGCACTTTGCCATCTTCGTCTTTATTAAAATTGTTAAACACCTGCAGCCCGCCGCCGGTAAAAAAGCGTTCGGCCGGCGAGGCAGAGTAGGTGCGTTCCAGCGAGGCTTCCAACATTGCCGGCAGGCTGCGGTCGGCGGTGGTGGCCATATAGTTTGCTGCCCAGCGGGTGATATGGTCGTTGGGGGCGATGTCCATCGTCAGCAGACTGTCGGGTAATTCGTCGACAAAAGCCTGATGCAGCTCGGCAATGATTTCCAGATAGCTGGCGAGCACCCGCAGTTTGGCCGTGGAGCCAAGCTCCAGTTTGCTGTGTTCGTTCAGGTCAAACGGCTGATCGGTACTGTCGGTCTGTACCCGCACACGGTTACCGTCCGGCGTTTTCTCAAACAAAGTGAAGCTGTACAGCACATCTGCAGTACGGCTGGCGGCTAACAGCCGTTCGCCAATCAGGCCATGTTGTGCGGCAATCGCCGGATTGGCCAGACTTTTCAGATAAGCACTGACTTTTTGCTGCACATCACCATGCAAGGTGCTGTGGGCATTTAAGTCGAGCCGGTCTAAATCGTACATCGACTGATTCAGCAGATTGCCCAGACGCAGCCGCGCTGCGTTAATGCCTTTGCGGCTGTCCGCTTCGTCTTTGGCTTTGTTTGGCTGCAGCCGGACAAAATTCAGCCGCTCGGTTAATGCTTTGTCACGTAAACCTGCATCGATAATCCCGGCGCGGGCCAGCAAGCGGATATGGCTGTCAGTCAGCTCCTCCAGGTCGGCATGACCTTGCAGCAGATAATAAGACGGCCGGCGCTGGGCAATCATCAGCGACAAAAACTGGCGGAAATAACGGGCCCGTTCTGTGGCGGTGTCGGCTTGTTCCGGTTGGCTTAACAACGCATTGGCGCGGGCAAAATCACTGCCAAACCAGGCGTAAAGCGCATCACCAACGCCGTGGACTTCACCGTGGCCGGGGGCTGAGGACAGCGGCACTGTGTTCAGATAGTCCTGCACAATCCGGGTGCGGACCGCCTGTGTATTTGGGCCATGCTGATAAGCCCGGATAGTCCCGGAGATGATTTGGATGGCTTTGTCTTCAAAATTTTGCGTCAGACCCATCGGCGAGTGGCGGAATTTTTCGATTTGGGTCGCGAGGGTCGAGCCACCGGCAGACTGACCGCCAATCGCCAGCACTTTGCCGACCTGACTGACCGCCGCCATGACAAAGCGCGGCCAGTCCATCACCGGGTTGGCCTGGGCCGGGATGGTCAGCAGATTGCGGTTTTCAATAAATAACAGGCTGTGAGCGACCAGCAACGGGATTTGCTGTGGCTGGCGGTAAACGCGCTGCGGGTAATTAAAGTCAAAGATGGTTTCGTTGCGACAGTCGGCCAGAAACAAGCCGCTTTGTACTTTTTCCCGGTAGGGCGGGAAAAATCCCTGCAAAGCAAAATGTTGCATGGCCGGCGAAAATTCGGCCTGTGCCCGGGTGACAAAACCACGTTCCTGCAGCCGCGGTAACAAAGCGGGTAATTTGGTGTAGCCGTGCCGTTCGTCAAAAGGACCGGCACTGGGGTAAACCACCCGGCTGGCCGGCGCGTTCTGCAGCTGCCAGGTCAGTGTTTTGGCATAGTCACTGACGGGCTTCGCGCTGTAAAAAGCCGTATGCATTTCAAAGGCGGCCAATACGGTGGCTGCTGCCAGCAACAGCAGTAATAACACCGGCACCAGCGAGCGGCGCTGCACTGTCACACTGGGTTCAGGGGTTGGCGCCGCGGTTGGTCTTTCCCGGTAATTATCAAACTGAATGTTTTCTAAAGGAAGTTGCGGTGACAACGGCTGGATCCATTTGCTGAGCTGAAAAAACAGCCGCAGATTTTAGCCTGAAGCGCCGGGGAATGCAGCTTATATTTGTCGCCTCAGTGCTGACCTTCAGTGGGGTACGCGGGCAGGCCCTCGTCAAACCAGAACAGCAAGTTTTGCCGTAAGGCTTTGTCTTCCCTGATTTTGTCGATCACCGCGTTGACGCGCAGTACCGCCAGCTGCCCCCAGTTACTGTCCGGGCAACTGACGGCGCCGGGCAACCAGTCTTCAAAACCTTTGATTGGCATAAACACCAGTTGTTCACGGGAATGGCGGGTGTAATAACGCAGGCTGCTGATATAGTCGATGGTGACATCGAGCTGTTGGCGGCTCAGCATTTGCAAATGCAGCATGCTGGCATCTTTCCCGGTATTAAAACTGACATGGTACTGGCTGTGGATGCGGTGGGCGTCAAGCTCAGCCTGTAACCGGCCATAACGGCGCTGTGACGGGAAACCGAAGCGCAGTTCACTGTTCAGTAACCGGGTCAAATCAACCGGTTCACCAAAACGCCGGCGGATAGTCTGTGCCAGCTCAGGCCGGGTGATAATGCCATGCGGGCGATAATAATGCGTCGGTTTACTGAATAAGCGGCCGTTACTTTCTGCACCTTGCGGCAGGTACAGTGCGCAGGCATAACACAAGGGTTCTTTGGCATCGATGCGCTGCCGGATCCGGCTTTGCGGTTCGGCAACCGTCTGATGCCGGACGTCCGGCAGATAGACTTGCAACCGTTCAATCAGCACATCACAAAAACCAGTGCCCTGGTCCGGTCCGTCCAGAATGTAAAAAGGCGCTTCAGGATTAATGCCCCATTGCAGGCGGAATTGTCGTTTGCTGCTTTGCTGGATCTGGACGATTTGGGAGTCTGGCAGCAGGGCCGGCAGTGGTGATGCAGGTGCCGCTGTTGCCACCGGATCTGTGGCCGCCGCCTGATAGCTGAGCCGGTAAAGATTCAGCCCGAACAGCAGCAAAGTCAGCATAAACAGCGCAATCAGAATTTTCATACAGCAGGCAGATTCAGCGGCAATTGCCTAAGACTAGCACAGTGGCTGAACGGATTCAGCCACTGTCAGAGTGACGTCGCCTTAATGGTGGTGATGGCCACCGACACCATGGGCGTGGCCATGGGCAATTTCTTCGGCGGACGCCGCCCGCACGGACAGCACGTTCAGCTCAAACGTCAGTGTTTTGCCGGCCAGTGGGTGGTTCACATCTACCTCGGCTTTAAACATGCCGACTTTGACAATTTTCACCTGGCGGGGACCGTGTTCAGTATCCACTACGGCGGTCATGCCCGGCGCCCACTTTTTGGCACCTTTTAAATGCTTGACCTGAATGCTCTGGATGGCGTTTTCATCGCGTTCACCGTAAGCGTCTTTCGGTTCAACGACCAGTGTCAGCGTCTCGCCGGCGGCTTTGCCTTCGAGTGCCTGTTCAATAGCTGGCAGCATATTCTGGTGACCGTGCAGATATAACATCGGCTCGCCTTTGCTGGAGTCTTCAATCAGACCCTGAGCGTCTGACACACGGTAATGCAACTGGACAACGCTGTCCTGGGTAATGTTCATGTCGATATTCCTGCTTTTTCTGTTTCGCTGGGAGGGGCGGCGATTATACCAAGTTCGCCGCCCGGCGAAACCCGCTTAATGATCACAGTCATGATGATGTCTGTGACCGTGGCGGTGTTTCTGGCGTTTGGGTTTGTGCCAGTGGCGCTGCTCCTGATACTCCCGCACTTCAACAAAACGCACAGACTGACCACAGGCGCGGTAGTGGTGGCAATAACGGCCCCAGTCGCGCTGATGGGCGTAAGGTGCTTCCACTATCAGAATGCGGTCGTCGTAAGGATAGGGATCAGCGATCCGCACCTGGCCATGCACGCCTGGCAGTACCTGACCATAAAGGTTGACTTCGACATTCGCGGCCTGGGCGCCAGCTCCCCAGCCAAGCGTGGTGAACAGAACGGCCTGCAGAGCAACAGATTTAAACATAGCGCCTCCGAAGTTACATCAGCAGTTGCTGATGCAGCTAATATGGCGTTTTGATCTGAACCGCTTCTGAATACGCCAGCTGCGGTTGTTGCAGTGGCCAGCTTTGCGGGTCGAGCTGGAAAAACTGTCGCATCAGCTGGTACAACTGTGGCTGACAGCTCGCCAGATAAGCCGGCATTTCAAAAAATAACTCGCTCAGCACGGCAAAAAATTCGGCCGGATTGGTGGCGGCGTATGGGTCTATCCAGGGCGCCGTGCCTCGTCGCAGGTCCTGCTGCAGCAGGTCAAATGCCTGTTGCATCTGCCGGCTCCAGTCTTGTTGCAGCTGAAGGCCATTCAGTGGCGGGAAGCCGTTGACACTGCCGGTTTGCTGGTCCAGCTGATGGGCAAATTCATGCAACACCAGATTACGGCCATCATCTGCTACGGCGGCGCCGGCCAGCGTGTGGCGCCATGACAAAATGACTTGACCCTGTTGCCAGGATTCACCTTCACGCCATTGGGTATTGGGGTGTACCACCCCTGCGGGGTCCGGCGTGGTCAGATTGACGCCAAATGCATCCGGGTATACCAGCACCTGACGCAGACCGGGATAATCGTTGACCGGCAGTTTTAATGTTAACAGGCTGGCCTGGGCGGCGATCAGCACGCGCATCGGATCTGTGACGACCAGACCGTCGCAGCCGACAAATTCGACTTCTGCGATAAAACGTTGGACCTGCCGGCGCAGCTCCTGCTGCAGGTCCGCCGGCAAAGCGCGGTACAACGGCCAGCGCTGTTGTAATATTTTGCGCCAGGCCCGCGGAAAAGGCCGGGCCCGCAGCGCCTGACGCCGGCGCTTGCGCCGCCAGGCCGGATACAAAATGGCGGCGATGGCCAGCACAGTGATGCACAGCAACGTTAGAGACGGACTGTAGTTTTGCAGAAATTCCGTTAGCATAGGGATGAAGAAATATTAAAGTGCTTTCCCTACAGATGGGCGTGCGGCGCCGTGATTTCAAGTTCCACCCATGCACGGCATGGCGGTTTGCGCAAAATGATGGAGTAAGATGTATGCATGTTTTTGAATTAAATCAGCAGCTTTCGGTTGCACAAAGCCTGCTGGCGCAAATGCGAGACCCGGATATCCAGCAAGACCGTTGGCGTTTTCGGCACAACCTGCAGCGGCTTGGCATGTTATTGGCGTATGAGCTGTCTAAAACGTTGCAATATCAGAGCTTTCCGTTACATACGTCGCTGGGCGTTGCCACTGCCGCGGATTTGGATCAGCAGCCGTTGCTGATTTGTGTGATGCGGGCCGGTTTGCCGTTTTATCAGGGTTTTACCGATATTTTTGACCAGGCCGACAGTGGTTTTATTGGCGCCTACCGCCAGAGTGAGCAAGCCGGCCTGGCGCAGGATATCTTTCTCGGTTACAGCGCGACTCCGTCGATTGACGGCCGCGATCTGGTGCTGATAGACCCGATGCTGGCCACCGGTTCGTCGCTGCTCAAAGTCTGGCGTTTGCTGGCGCAAAGCGGCACGCCGCGCAGTCTGCATATTGCCGCTGCCATCGCCGCGCCGGAAGGGCTGGCACTGCTGCAACAGGAACTTGGCAGTGTCGCCCGGTTCTGGGTTGGTGCGATAGATGAGCGGCTGAACGAACAGGCTTACATCGTACCGGGCCTCGGCGATGCCGGCGATTTATGTTTTGGTAACAAGGGCTGAGGCTCAGCCACTGCTGTTGAGCTGATGATGGCGGTGCAGGCGGTATAGCAACAGGCTGACGCCAAGCACCACCAGTGGCAGGCTCAGGGCGCGGCAAGTCTGCAGCGGCAGCGCCGGCCACCAGTAATGCAGCGACGCCAGCGCTTTATCCACCAGCGCGATGGCGTAATAGCTGATGGCAACAACGGACACCCGCTCGACCGCGCGTTGCAGGTTCAGCTGCAGCCGCACTCTTTTATCCATCGATGCCAGCAAATCGGTATTTTGCCGTTCCAGCTGCAGGTTGATGCGTGTACGCAGCAATTCGGTCGAACGGCCCAGCCGGTTGGACAGACTACGCTGACGGCTTTGCACTGATTGTGCGGTGCGAAATGCCGGTGTCAGCCGGCGCTCGGAAAAGTCCTGCAACGTCATCATGCCGTCAACTTGCTGCTCCCGCAGCGCTTTGAGGCGGTCCAGCGTCAGCTGATAATAGGCTGCACTGGCGTCCAGCCTGGCGCTGTTGTTGGCGATCAGATGCTCGGTTTGGGCGGATAACTGGCTGATCTCACGCAGCAATTGCTCGTCAGAGCCTTGTTGTTGTTCAATCCGCTGGGTGATATCAGACAGCTGTTGCTCCAGTAAATGCAGCTGACTCAGCGCCTGACGGCTGATGGGCCAGCCGAGCAGGCTCAGTTTACGATAGTTGCCAAGGTCAAACAGTTGCTGCACCAGCCGTGCCAGCGCCGATGGCGACAAGCCGTGATCTCCCAGAACCATACGGCCGGCGCCTTCCGGGTGCTTACGAAAATCGGTCCAGACCCGCGCTTTGCCATCGGCCAGCAGGCTTGACATACAATGCTCGGCGGCAAACAAATTCTGGGCGTTTTGCAACTGTGCGCCGGTCAGCACTTGCAGCTGGACCACCCGGAACAACTGGCCGGGCAGCGGCGTAAACCAGTCCAGGCTTGGCAAAAAACTCAACGGATCTTCAAAGCCGCTGTTGTAGCCGGTTTTGATAAAACTATAAGTGGAAAATTCTGAATGCCGCTCCCAGCGTAAAGTGACCTCACCTAGGCTGAGGTTTAAATCGACATCCCCTTCGAGCAAGGCCACACCATACTGATGAGCCAGTTGTTGCAGCTGCTGAAATTCCTGGCTGCGCGATGCCGGCGCGACGGTCAGCATCCAGTGGCAGATCCGGCAGGGCGCCTGCAGCGCCGGGAAAAAACGCTGTTGTAGTTCCTTTTCCAGTAAATCGCGTTGCGGATGATTTTTCAGATCCAGCATAAAGTCCTCCTTTTCTGCGGTGTCAGCCTGACTGGCGACTGTGTCAGTCTGACGACATCGGGCTGCCGCAGCTGCGAAATAAATCACAGCGGCTATTGACCGCAGCAAGGGTTGTTCCACAAAGTGCTGGATTTATCACATTGATTTATATAGCTAAAAAATCTGATGGCTGGCCGCTGATACAGGACGGTATCAGTCTGGTGCAGCAACAGCCAAAAAAGGTGCAGCGGTCAAAAGGCTCATGTTAAAGTAAAAACGAATATTCTCTGGCTGGTGTGGTGGCAATGGTTCCGGTTGAAGTGATCCTGATTTTGCTCAGTCCTGTGTTTTTTCTGTTCATTGCTTATGAGTGGTATCAAAGCGCGCGGGCGCAAACGGGCATTTATCAGTGGCGTGACACGCTGGCAAACTTCGCGCTTGCGGCGATGCATCAGGCCGGCGACGCGCTGTCACTGTTATTGCTGTTACCGTTATTTTTTTGGCTGCAGCAGTACGCCTGGCTGGATTTGCAGTTTAACGCTTTGAATTTATTTATTTTATTTGTGTTGCAGGATTTTCTGTATTATTGGTTTCACCGGACGTCGCACCGGGTACGCTGGCTCTGGGCGTCGCATGTGGCTCATCACAGTTCACGATTGATGAATTTCAGTACCGCTTTTCGCCAGAGCCTGACCTATCCGTTATCCGGCATGTGGTTATTCTGGCTGCCGCTGGTATTGCTGGGTTTTGCGCCGACACTGGTGCTGGCGGTGGTGGCCATTAACCTTGGTTTTCAGTTTTTTGTGCATACCCGTGCCGGCAAACATTGGGGCTGGCTCGGTTATGTCCTGAACACGCCAGCCTGGCACCGTGTGCATCATGCCTGTAACGATATCTACATCGACAAAAACTTCGCCGGAGTGTTGGTGATTTGGGATCGCTTATTTGGCAGTTTTGAACCTGAGCACGCTGAGATCCCGTGCCGTTTTGGCATCACCGATGATTTTGAATCGGTCAATCCGCTCACCATCACTTTCCATGAATGGCACCGGATGCTGGCCGATGCCCGTGGGGCCCGCGGGCTGCGGGCTAAAATTGCGGCGTTATTTGGCCCGCCGCGGCCGGAAAAAGCAGCACAGGAGCCGCTATGATCAATTTGAGCCTGATGGGGTTATTTATCCCGACGTTTTTGTTTGTCTCTGTGACGCCAGGCCTTTGTATGACGCTGGCGCTGACCGTCGGCATCAGTCAGGGCGTGCGCCGGGCGTTGTGGATGATGTGGGGGGAATTGCTCGGCGTCGGGTTGGTGGCGTTAGCGGCTGTGCTTGGTGTATCGGCATTGCTGCTCAGTATGCCCGGCCTTTTGACCGCGTTTAAATGGCTCGGTGGTGCTTATCTGGGGTATCTGGCGCTGCAGATGTGGCAAAGCAAAGGCAAGCTGGCGATCCCGGAGCCGGGACAGGCGCAGCAAAGTTCCCGCCGCGAACTCTTTACGCAGGGCTTTGTCACTGCGGTGTCGAATCCCAAAGGCTGGGCTTTTCATATGGCGCTGTTGCCGCCCTTTATCGACGCCAGCTTACCGTTCTGGCCACAATTGCTGGTGTTGCTGGCGATTATTTTGCTGCTGGAATTTGCCTCCTTGCTGCTTTACGCCAGCGGCGGTAAAGCGCTGCGGGTGCTGTTTATGCAGGAAGGCAATGCCCGGCTGATGAACCGCATCGCCGCAGGCCTGATGGCAGGTGTTGGCATCTGGCTGGTGTTGTCTTAGGTCTTGGATCAGTTAGTCAAAGCGCCAAATCAGGCTGAACTGGCTCTGATAAAAGTTGCGCTGCAGCGGCCAGTCTGCCCATTGGCCGCGGCTGGCCTGATGGCTGTTCATCCGGCTGAATTCACTGAGAAAAACCCAGTGCTCACTGAGCGGGTATTGCCAGGCGAGCGTCCAGTTATGGCCACGGCCGCTGTTATCGTCGCCAGCTGTGGCATCACGATCCCATTGTTGCCAGTGGTCATAGCGCAGCGTTGCCTGCCATAGGTCATGCTGATAATTCAGCAGAATAAAAGCCGCACGGTAGTCGATTAACACGGTGTCATAACCCATCTCAGTGTGGCCATCCAGATACTGACTGACCAAGCGCCAGCGTTCACTGAATTGCTGCTGGAAGGCCAGCTGGTCGAATTTGTTCAGCCAGGCGTATTGTCCTTGCGCCAGGACTGTTGGATCAGCTCTGTTGTCGTAATGATAAAACCGCAGTTCGGTGTCCTGCTGATACAGATAATGCACAGCACCATACCAGCCGGTGTGACCGTCCAGTTCTGCAAAGGGTTCCACCCAATCCGGCTGCTTGTCCAGCGGAAAACGTTGCAGGCTGGGGTAATGGGCAAAATCAATCCGGCCGCCGATCCGCGTTTGCAGGTTATGCACGGCAAAACCACGCCAGGCAATCAGTGAGCCCAGCGGGTCATTGTCACGAAAAACGCCGAGCAGCCATTGCCAGCTGTGCGCCGATGCAAAGCTGCGGCCAGGCCGGCTCAGGCTCAGTTCCAGCGTTTTGGCGCGCAGTTCTTCGGCGTACCAGCTGTTCACAGCCGAAAAAGTGCTGCTGTACGGCGAACTCCAGGCGGTGTCGGTGTTTTCCAGTGATAACGCCGGATAAAACCAGCCGGCGCGGGTTTTGAAACGATAGCCGGCAACAGGCAATGGCTGATACTGCAGCCAGGCCTCTGTAATGCCGGTGGCGGCGTCCAGCGCCTGCTGCTGGCTCAGGTGCAGGCGGGCGGACAGAGCACTGTCGCTGTTGATCTGCAGCGCCGCCAGCACAGGGCCTGTGCTCAGGTGGTCATCCTGCACCGCCAGCTGGCCTGTACCGTGGCGCCACCATGCGCCGAGGTTGTCCGGCTGTTCACTGTGTTGCATCCAGCCCACTTCGGCTTTGGCCTGCAATTCCAGCCAGGGCGTCAGCTCAGCCGCTGTGGCGGTGACGGTGGCAAACAAGCAGGCAGCAGACCAACAATTTCGGGAAAAAAAACGCTGCGGCATTTTGCACATGGACGACTCCGGAGGCTTGAGCAAATAGTTGTAAATTATCGCCTTTGTGGCGTTAAGGCCAGTATAGGACCGGATAAATATCCCGACAGTACCAGCGTTTTTATTGTTCGGACTGCTATACTGCCGCCCTGAACCGCCGGAACCCTCTGGCGCAATCTGAGCCGTTGAGTTAATTTGCAGCCTGCGCTTTGAGTGCGTCACTGATGCTGGCAAATCCGGAGTGAACTCATGACCTTACTGCACAAATTGCTGTGCTGCGCAGCACTACTGCAACTGACAGGCGCTGCTGCTGACACTGTCCAAATCCGCATTACCGACCAACAAGGCGTGCCGCTGGAAGACGCGGTGGCGGAACTGCAGCTGTCTGATCCGCCGCGCCTGCAGACACCATCGGAAGTGGCGCAAAAAGGCCTGATGTTTGTCCCTTTTGTCTCGGCAGTGCAAAAAGGTACCGCGGTGGAGTTTCCCAATCAGGATAAAACCCGTCATCACGTCTATTCGTTTTCGCCTGCCAAAGTCTTTGAATTAAAACTGTATGCCGGCAAACCGGAAGCCCCGGTGGTGTTTGACAAAGCCGGTATTGTTGCGCTCGGCTGCAACATTCATGACTATATGCAGGCGTATGTCTATGTCGGGGACAGTCCTTATCTTGCGGTCAGTCGTGCCGACGGGACTGTGGTATTAAACGGGGTCCCGGCCGGGACCTATAAGCTGCAAGTCTGGCACCCGTGGCAGGATGCAGAACAGGCGCCACGAGCGCTGGACGTGCCGGCAACCGCCACCATTGAGGTGCAGCTGCCGGTTACGCGGCAACAAAAACCGCAGAAACCGAAAAAAGGTTTTGGCAATTCATACAACTGAGCATTGCTCTGATATTCATCAAAAAGGAGTCGTTATGGCCACTGTAGCTTTAAAAGGAAATCCGTTCCAAACCGTGGGTGAACTGCCAGCTGTGGGCAGCAAAGCTGCCGATTTTGTGCTGACGGGCGCCGGACTTGCCGATGTGCGTCTGGCAGATTTTGCCGGCAGCCGGCTGGTATTAAATATTTTCCCAAGCGTTGATACCCCAACGTGCGCCACCTCAGTACGCAAATTTAATCAGGCACTGAGCAGTCTTCACAACACCAAAGTGTTGTGTATTTCTGCTGATCTGCCATTTGCCCAGTCGCGTTTTTGCGGTGCAGAAGGCCTGGATGCGGTGGTGAATGGTTCCAGTTTCCGCAGCAGCTTTGGTGCCGACTATGGGGTGAGCTTTGCCGATGGCCCGTTGCGTGGTTTGTTATCCCGCGCTGTGGTTGTGATCGGGACTGATGGCACTGTCCTGCACACTGAGCAGGTGGCAGAAACTGCCGATGAGCCGTCGTACGAAGCGGCACTGGCCGCGTTGTCCTGAAGACTTAGCTAGTAAAAAAAGCAGCCTGCCGGCTGCTTTTTTTTGCAAAGCTGACTTAAAAGTACGCATGTACCCTGAAATTATAGTTGAATGCCTTTTGTTTCCCTCTGTCTGATATTATTTTTATCTATATAAAACAATGTTTTGAAATTCTAGTGATGTTTTAATCTGGAGTTTTTTTGAATTTAAGAGTACAAATGTGCGCTGAAATTTGAGCTGGTAAATTCAGAAGATGAAAAAGTTGTGCCGGCGTATTTACGCCGAGTGTTGTCAAATGTTATTCCGCCATCCGTCGTTCAGTGCCGCAGCAGAACCTGTGTTACAACGCTGGCTGCCCTGGTTTAGTGCTTTTTTTTACGCTGCCCGTATTTTGCAGATCAAACCGCAGGCCGGCTGTTTACGGCTGAAACTCCGGGTGAGCCGGTTTTTCCCGTTATTTGTGCCCGGACAGCATCTGGCGCTTCGTGTGCAGTTAAATGGCGTTGCCATGGAGCGTACATTCAGTATCTGCAGCCCGTTGCGGCAACTCTTGCTGCAGCGTGAGCTTGAGCTGGCGATAAAAATTCAGCCGCAGGGCCGGTTTACCGGCGCATTGCCCGCAGCGCTGACCCCCGGCGATTATGTGCATCTGAGTGCGCCGGCCGGTGAGTTTTGTTATCAGCAAGGTCAGCCTGCATGTTTTATCGCCGGTGGCAGCGGCGTCACCCCGTTGTTTTCTATGTTGACTTCTGTCAGTCGGCTGACGGCGCCTTTATTGTTTGTCTATTGCTATCGCGGCCCGTCACAACTGTTGTTTGCCGGGCAGTGGCAGCAATTGCAGCAAAAATTTCCGCTGCTGCGGCTGATCTTGTGGGATACCACCCAGCAAGGCCGTTTCAGTGCGGATGCATTGATCCAGCTGCAACCAGACTGGCAAGGCCAATTCTGTTTGTGTGGGCCTGCCGCGATGACCCGCGCATTCAAGGCGGTTTGTCTGGCGCAAGGTGCGACTGAGTCGCAGATCTCGCAGGAAAGCTATGGTGTGGCGTTCAGCCCGGCCGCCGGAACGCAGCCGGTCAGCCTGCTGCAGGGTGGGCAACGTCATGCCCTGATTGGCCAGGGCACTTTGCTGGAACGGGCGGAGCAGAGCGGGCTGGCACCGCGATACGGCTGCCGGCGTGGGATCTGTATGCAGTGTCTGTGTGAAAAACGCAGTGGCCTGGTGCGAAATCTGCTGACCGGTGAGATTTCTGCTGCCGGCTCAGAGCAGATCCAGCTGTGCATCAGCGAAGCGGTCAGTGCCGTAGAATTAATCAGTGAAGGGGCAGATGACAATGCAAAAGTTTGATAACACAACGGATGCAGCGCAATTAACTGCGCTTGCCGGCGAACTTGACCAGTTATTACAACAGCATAAATCCGGTCTGGGTGCGGCTGATCTGCAGTATTTGCAGCGTTTGGTGTTTTGGCAGCGTGCTGCTGCAATGAGCGGCCGGTTGCTGATGCTGTTGTGCTGGTTCAGCTGGTGGTGGTTGTTGCCTGCGGCCGGTTTACTGGCGCTGGCAAAAATCCTGGACAACATGGAAATTGGTCACAATGTGTTGCATGGCCAATATGATTTTTTACGCCATCCGACGCTGAATTCTAAGCATTATGAATGGGATATTGCCTGTGACGCGAAATCCTGGCAGCGCACACATAACTTTGAACATCACACCTACACCAATATTATTGGTCAGGACCGGGATTATGGTTATGGCTTGTTGCGTCTGTCGGCAGATCTGCGCTGGCGGCTGCAAAACAGTTGGCAGATCCTGACTTATCTGATGCTCAGTACTTTGTTTCAGTGGGGCATTGCGTATCACGAATTAGCGGCCCAGCGGGTGTTTTTTGGCCGGAAAAAAGCTGAGCGCCACAGTCAGGTGTCTGATCAGCAACTGAAAAAGGCATTTTTCACCAAAGCGCGCCGTCAGTTAATCAAGGATTATCTGTTTTATCCGTTGCTGTGCTGGCCGGTCGCGTTACCGGTGTTGCTGGGTAACATGCTGGCGAATTTGCTGCGGAACTGGTGGACTTCGACGGTGATTTTTTGTGGCCACTTTACTGAGCATGCGCAGGTGTTCAGTCCGGAACAATGTGCCGGCGAGAGTCGCGGTCACTGGTACTACCGGCAAATTCTTGGTTCATCAAATTTCAGCGGCCCGCGCTGGTTACATATTCTGACCGGTCACCTGAGTTTTCAGATTGAACACCATCTGTTTCCGGACCTGCCGGCCTGGCGTTATCCGGCACTGGCCGGCGAAGTTCGGGCTATTGCCGGTCGTTACGGCATCCATTACAACTGCGGCAGTTTTGTCGGGCAGTACCTGACCGTATTAAAGCGAATTTTGCGGTTTTCATTGCCATAACCGCTTGACCGGCAACAGATGAATGGTCAATCTGCTGAGACGATTTTTCAGCATAAACGGACCTGCCTGTGTCACACCTCGTTATCAGTGGTTTAGCTCAATTGGCTTATGTTGTGTCTGATGTACCGCAGGCCGTGGCTTTTTTCCGCCAGTTGGGTCTGCCTTTATTGTTTCAGCCGTCGCCGCAGCTGGCATTTATGGCCGTGGGGGATGTACGGCTGATGCTGACCCCACCGCAGGGCGCCGGTACCTTGGGGCAAAATTCAGTGTTGTATCTGCGCTGTGAAGCCATCGAACAGCAATATCAGCAGTTACAGGCTGCGGGCATTGTCACCGAGCGGGCGCCGCAATGTGTGGCGCAGCTGGCCGGCCATGATTTATGGCTGGCGTTTTTTCGCGATCCGGATGGTAACTTGCTGGCATTACTGGAAGAAAAGCTGACAAAAACCTGATATTTCGGCGTGCTGCCGGGAACCGATTGCTATTTCAGTTTCAGTCTGAGTACACTCAATCGCAGAAAAATAACAATAGATTGCATCTGGGGCTGAGCTTGAAAAATCTGTATTCGGGGTTTTTACTGGGATTGATGTTGATCTGTTCCAGTCTGTTTTATGGGCTGGCCCTGACCAACTCAGAAAAAAAAATTCAGCAACACAGCTCTGTACTGGACGGTACCTGGCGCCTGGTGACCGTGCGTCAGTTTGACAGCGCGGGGAAACCACTGCCACAAAGCGCATCCGTGAAGACTTTGCCTGCATTAAAAATTGTCGCAAACCGCCATTTCAGCCGGGTTACTACAGCCGAAGACGGTCGGGTGGTCAGCGCCACTGCCGGCCTGATAGAACTGACCGCCGATCTCTATCATGAATACAGCGGATTTCAGCCTGCAGCTGGCAAAGGACTGGCCTATCAATGGCGTCTGAGTGACGGGCAGCTGACGCAGCGGCGCACAGATCATGGCCGGGTGATTGAAGAAGTCTGGCAATTGGTTGACTAATACCGCGGTTAAACGCAGGTCATTGTACAGACATCTTGCTTTAATACGGTTAACTATCAGATGTTTGCATAAATATCACCAGCCCCCCACCGACCGGCTGATGCAAGGCCGCAGAAATGCACTAAGCTTGCAAAGAATCAGTCAAATCGACGGGGCAACTTATGAAATCTGCAGATTTTGTGTGTTTCGTGTCCGTGCTGCTGTTTATCACCGGTTGTGGTCCGCAGGCACCAGCGCCGGTCCAGTCTGAACCAAAACCGACCATTCCTTCAACGTCTGACGTTGCAGCTCCACCGCCAGTAGCCGCAGCCACGGCAGCCTGTCAGCTGGCCTTAGGCTTTGAAGCCTGGGAGCCTTACCAGTTTACTTCGATCGACAACAAGCCCTCAGGTCTTGATATTGAGCTGGTTGAGGCTGTTGCGGCACAGATGGGCTGCAGCATCGATGCCCGCCAGGGCACCTGGACAGATCTGATCAGCGCACTGAAAGAAGGCAAAGTTGATTTGTTGCTCGGGGCTTCTGTCACGCCGGCCCGCCAGGAGTATGCTCATTTTTCTGATCCGTACCGGCAGGAGCAATTTGTGCTGTTTGTCCGCTCTGCCGATGTTGCCGGTTATCCGCAGAACACGCTGGCCGAATTTGTCGGAGCGGGTAAAAAGGTCGGGATCATCAGCGAGTATTATTATGGCGCTGAAGTGGCTGAATTATTTAATGCTGACAGCAGCAAAAACCAGTTTGTCGAAGCGTCATTAAGTGAACTGAATCTGGCCAGGCTGTTAGATGAGGATATTGACGGCATGCTGGAAGACAGTTTTGTCGGCCATGCCATGCTCAAACGGAAAGGGCTGGACACGCAGATCGGCGCCCATTCTATCTCGATGGGTAACACCGATGTCTTTGTGATGTTCAGCAAAGCCACAGTACCGGCTGAGCGCGTCAATGCATTTAATCAGGCGTTGGCGGCGATTAAAGCGGATGGTCGTTATGAGCGGATTATCCAGCGTTATATCCGTTAAAGGGCGTTGCTGGCCTGCTGCAGGATTTGCCGGGTAAAGCCGGTTTTTAAATAAAATCCGCGCGGCAGTGCCTGCACCGGCTCGCCGTCCCGGCCAATCGCGCTGGTCAGCGCCTGACTGTTGGCACCTTTAGGTCTGAGTTGCAGCACTTTGCCATGAGCGCCTTTGATTTGATCCAGTCCGCCGAGCGCCAGTAAATCCATCAGTTCTTCCCAGTCCTGTTGCAGCAATTGCTGTTGCTGCAGATCTGGTTGCCATAAAAATGCCCGGCCAATCATGCGCTCCGGCAAGGGAATATCGCGCTGTGCCAATACCGGCACCCACAACACATGCTGTAACTTGCGGCAAACCCAGGAATCCTGCCAGCGCTGCAACGTCGCGCCGGTCATCGGTGCGACACAGACATAAGTGCTTTCCAGCGGTTTGCCGTTGCGATCAACGGGCAGGGTTTTCAGCTCGATGCCCAGATGGGGAAAATCCGGTTCTGCTTTGGAGCCGGCACTGGCGCCTAATGCCAGTTCAATCAGCTGACCGACAGTGCCTTTGTCACGGCGCAGATCCGGCGGCAGCATTTGCCGCAGTTCGTCAGCGAGTTCGGCCAGTGTCAGCCCTGCCAGCAGGCGGGCGCGTTGCAATAATTCAGCAGTGGAAGCGGGAGGAGCAGGGCGCATTTGAGTATCCGTGTATCACTTTGAGCACACTATCATTTTTCCCAAAATCTTTCTGGCGATTTTATCAGCAATCCAACTTATGCACAGAGCAGTCATGCTTTTCGGGTGTGAAAAAGCCATTTAAGCGCATGAATTATAATGTTTTTTTAGATGGAGGTTATTTTGGTTTCAGCAGCTTATTTGAGTTATTCAGGGATAAGAACATGGATATGCACAGTTATATGCACAGTCTCTGTGTAAAAGTGCACAGAGGCATACTGTATAAATGCGAAGTTGTGGATAACTCTGGTTGGGATGTGATGAAATTCAGTTTGCTGTCCCTGCGACTTTGTGAAAGAATCAGTTCAACGCTGTTGTAAACAAGCCAGAGGTTTGTGTGATCGATGCCGAAGGCTTTCGGGCCAACGTCGGTATAGTGATTTGTAATCACCAGGGACAGGTGTTTTGGGCTCGCAGATACGGACAGCATTCGTGGCAGTACCCGCAAGGTGGCATTGATGATGGCGAAACGCCGGAACAAGCCATGTACCGGGAACTGAATGAAGAAGTCGGACTCAGCGCTGCAGATGTGGAAATAGTCGCAACAACCAAACACTGGTTGCGCTATAAGTTACCGAAGCGGCTGATCCGGCGGGATTCAAATCCGGTGTGTATCGGGCAAAAGCAAAAATGGTTTTTGCTGCGCCTTACCTGCCGGGATGAAGACGTCAATCTGTTAAAAACTACGCATCCTGAATTTGATGACTGGCGTTGGGTCAGTTATTGGTACCCGGTGCGGCAGGTCGTGGCTTTTAAGCGGGAAGTGTACCGCAAGGTCATGAAAGAATTTGCCCCAATCGCTTTACCTTTTGTACGACGGGACGTGAAAAAGAAATAAACAAATGCCAGCCTTTGGCTGGCATTTGTTGTTATGTGAGGTCAAACATGCTCAGCCAGTTGCGGCGCATCGTGCAGGACGTTGCTCAGGAGCCTTCGCTGGAAAGCGCTTTGGCCGGATTAGTCCGCAATGTGAAACATGCGCTGCGCACTGAATGCTGTTCTGTTTACCTTGCTGATTACGAACAACAACATTTTATGCTGATGGCCACCGACGGCCTGAACCCGCAGGCGATTGGGAAAGTTTCAATCGGCTTTTCTGAAGGCCTGATTGGCTGGGTCGGACAGCGCGAAGAACCGATAAATCTGGCGCAGGCCCACCTGCATCCCCGCTTTAAAGTCACCCCTGAAGTTTCTGAAGATTGTTTTTCGGCTTTTTTAGGCTGCCCAATCATTCATCATCGCAAGGTGCTGGGTGTATTGACAATTCAGCAGTCGGATTCACGCATTTTTAACGAAGACGAAGAATCTTTCCTGGTCACACTCGGCGTGCAGCTGGCGTCCGTGCTGGTGAACGCTGAAATGCGTAAAGTCACGGCCGGCACTTCATCGGCACAACACGCCAGCCAGATGCAGGGGCTGATTGGTGCGCCCGGCATTGCGATTGGCGAAGCATATATTTTGCAGCCGGCCAGTGATTTTGATGCTATTTCGCTCAAGCACAGTGACGACCCGGAAAAAGAGCTGAACCGTTTTTATCGTGCGGTCAAAGTGACCAAGGCTGAGTTCAACCGGCTGGCGGAGCGGATGAGCGGGCATTTGCCAACCGACGCGCTGGCCATTTTTGACGTGTACCATCAATTGCTGGATGCGGCCAGCCTTGGCAATGAAATCGAAGCGCAAATCAAATTGGGCTGGTGTGCCAAAAGTGCATTGAAACTGGTAGTGGAACGTTTTGCCCGCCAGTTTGACGATATGGACGACCCTTACCTGCGCGAACGCGGCACCGACATCCGTGATTTAGGGCAGCGTGTGCTGAATCATTTATTGGAAACAGAGCAGCGCCAGCACCGGTTGCCCGCCCAAGTGGTGTTAGTGGCCGAAAATGTCACGGCATCGATGTTGGCAGAGATCCCGCGCGCGCAGCTGGTGGCCATAGTGTCGTTAAAAGGCTCAGTCAACTCGCACGCGGCGATTATGGCCCGGGCGTTGGGCATCCCCGCGGTGATGGGGGTCGACGAGCTGCCACTGATGCAGTGGCAAGGGCAACGGCTGATTGTCGATGGTTATCAGGGGCATATTCTGGTGTCGCCGGCGGATGCGATTTGTCAGGAATACCGCACGCTCATCAGCAAAGACGCCGAACTCAGTGCGCGTTATCAGGCCGAATTGCACCTGCCGGCGCAAAGCAGCTGCGGTCAGGATTTCAGCCTGATGGTCAATTCAGGCCTTGCCATCGAGCTGGAAACCACCCAGTCAGAGTTCACCAACGGCGTAGGGCTGTACCGCACAGAATTCCCGTTTATTATGCGCAGCCGTTTTCCGACTGAGCTCGAGCAGGTGGAACTGTACCGCAAGGTGTTGCAGGGCTATCCAGGTAAACCTGTGGTGATGCGGACCTTAGACGTCGGTGGTGATAAACCGCTGCCGTATTTCCCCATTTCGGAAGAAAACCCGTTTTTAGGCTGGCGTGGTATTCGCCTGACATTGGATCACCCGGAAATTTTCCTGGTGCAAATTCGCGCCATGCTCAAAGCCAATATCGGCTACAACAATCTGCATATTCTGCTGCCGATGATTTCAGATCTGGCTGAGGTCGACGAATCCTTGCGCCTGATCCGTCAGGCCTGGTTTGAAGTGGACGATGAGTTTAACGGCGAAAATATCGTCGCCAAGCCTAAAGTCGGCGTGATGATTGAAGTGCCGTCTATTATGTTCCAGCTGCCGGAGCTGGCACGGAAAGTCGATTTCTGTTCGGTTGGTACTAACGATTTAACTCAATATTTGCTGGCGGTTGACCGCAACAATCCACGCGTTGGCAATTTGTATGATGCGATGCATCCGGCGGTATTACGGGCGCTGAATCAACTGGGGCAACAGGCGCAGGGGCTGCAGTTCCCAATCAGTATTTGTGGTGAACTTGGCGGCGAACCGCTGGGTGTATTGACGCTGGCGGCGATGGGTTTTCACAGTTTTAGTATGAACCACAGTAATCTTGCCAAAATCAAATGGTTATTGCGCCGGATTGATATGGCAGAACTCCGGCTGTTGTTACCGGACGTGCTGGCTTGTCAGTCGCCTAAACAGGTGCGGGTGCTGGTGCAACGTTTCCTCGATCAGAAGCAGCTGTTGAACCAGTTGCGCGCCTGAGACTGACTGTCTGCCGTAAAAGCACTTGGATTTCACGCCGCATCTCGTATGATGTGGCCCTTTATATTTATTGATAGTCACGAGTTGTCTGATGTCACAATCTTATCTGGTATTCCCGCAAATTGACCCGGTGATTTTTAGCCTGGGGCCGCTGAGCATCCGCTGGTATGGCCTGATGTACCTGATTGCTTTTGTTATGGCAAATCTGCTCGCCAACCGCGCCGCTGACAAGCCCAATTCCGGCTGGACCCGCGAGCAGGTCAGCGATCTGATGTTTTTTGGTTTCTTAGGCGTGGTATTAGGTGGCCGCATTGGCTACGTGCTGTTTTATAATTTCTCCGGTTTTATCGCTGACCCGTTATATCTGTTCCGCACCTGGGAAGGCGGCATGTCGTTCCATGGCGGCGTGCTGGGTGTATTGACGGCGATGTGGTGGTTAAGCCGCAAATTTAACAAAAGCTACCTGCAGTTAGGCGATTTTGTCGTGCTGTTACTGCCGTTAGGTTTAGGCGCTGGCCGTATCGGCAACTTTATCAATGGTGAACTGTGGGGCCGGACTTCGGACGTACCATGGGCCATGTTGTTCCCGGGCGCCGGGCCTTTACCACGCCATCCCAGCCAGTTATATGAATTCTTTTTTGAAGGCATAGTGCTGTTTTTCCTGCTGCTTTGGTACAAAAAACGCAATCCGCCAGCGGGTAATGTCGGTGGTTTGTTCCTGTTAGGTTATGGCGTGTTCCGCTTTGGCATTGAGTTTTTCCGGGAGCCGGATGCGCATCTGGGCATTCTGAGTCTGGGCATGTCGATGGGACAATGGCTCTGTATGCCAATGATCCTTACGGGTATTGCGCTGATTGTCTGGGGCTACCGCCGGGAAGGAGTCAAAGCATGAAACAATATCTCGATTTAATGCGCCATGTGCTGGAGCAGGGCCACCGTAAAACGGACCGCACCGGTACCGGCACCATCAGTGTATTTGGTTATCAGATGCGCTTTAACCTTGCCGAGGGTTTCCCGCTGGTGACCACAAAGAAGTGTCATCTGAAATCAATCATTCATGAACTGCTGTGGTTTTTACAAGGTGACACCAATATCGGTTATCTCAAAGCCAATGGGGTATCGATTTGGGACGGCTGGGCAACAGACGAAGGCGAACTTGGCCCGGTCTATGGTGCACAGTGGCGCAGCTGGCAAGGCGCTGATGGCCAGGTGATTGACCAAATCAGCCAGCTCATCAACGATATTAAACGCACGCCAGACTCGCGCCGGCTGATTGTCAGCGCCTGGAATCCGGCGCTGTTGCCAGATACGCAGTTTTCACCACGCGACAATGCGGCACAAGGCAAGCAGGCATTGCCACCATGCCACACCTTGTTCCAGTTCTACGTCAATGACGGCAAATTATCCTGCCAGCTTTACCAGCGCAGTGCCGATATTTTCCTTGGGGTGCCGTTTAATATTGCCAGTTATGCACTGCTGACACTGATGGTGGCGCAGGTTTGTGATTTGGCGCCTGGTGATTTTATTCATACCTTTGGTGACGCGCATCTGTATCTGAATCACCTGGAACAAGTCGAATTGCAGCTGAGCCGGACGCCATATCCGCTGCCGCAGATGAAACTCAATCCAGCGGTGAAAGACATTTTTGCTTTCCGCTTTGAAGATTTTGAACTGCAGAATTATCAGGCGCATCCGCACATCAAGGCACCGGTGGCGATTTAGTTGCTGTACTGCAAAATAGAAAATTGAAGCCGGTATCTCACCGGCTTTTTTCTGTCTGCAGTTGCGACCAAAAAGTTTTTATATAAATTCAACTTTCGCTTTAAACCAATCCAGTACAGCAAGCGACTACACTGACAACAACAATTTAAGATGGAAATTGCATCCCGATGCAGCAACAGGTGGAAACCTGGGTTAATCAGGCAAAAAAAGGTGATCAACAAGCATTTTATCAGTTGTATCATCAGTTTAAAGGACGGGTTTATGCAATTTGCCTGCGGCTGCTGGCCGATCGCGGTCAGGCGGAAGACGCCACGCAAGAGGCTTTTGTCCGCGCCTGGCAGCAGTTGCCTGGTTTTCGCGGCGACAGCAGTTTTTCAACCTGGCTGCACAGTATCAGTAGCCGTACCGCAGTTGATTTATGGCGTAAAAACAAAGTGATGCGCTTAGTGGTTGACGAAGAGCCGGAAGAGCAGGGTTATATCGACGCGCCGGAAATGCCGCAGTTAGAACAAGCAATATTGCGCCTGCCAGCGCAGGCCCGCGCGGTTTTTGTACTCTTTGCACTGGAAGGGTATCAACATAACGAAATTGCTGAATTGCTTGGTATCGCCGAAGGCAGCAGTAAAGCCCAGTATCACCGGGCCAGACAATTATTACGGAGTTGGTTAGATGAAAACTGAGCAGCAACTTGATGCGCTGATTGCGCAGTTAGCACCCGCTTTGGAGCCGCAACGTGATCTATGGCCTGAGTTGTCAGAGCGGCTTGAACCGCGGCGGCAGCCGGCATATCGCAGCTGGCTTGGCGTTGCTGCTGCAGCAGTGCTGACCTTGTGGTTCTGGCCGCAGCAGCTGCCGCAAGAAGCCGAGATTGCACTGAGCGGGCCACTGGCGGGGGGCCATGAACCGCAAGCTGAAACCGATGTTTCTTTGCTGGCGGTCAGCCAGCAATTGAGCCGTCAGCTTGGTGAAGAGCAAACCCGGCAGCTCAAAACATTACAACAAATCCCGGATGGATTCAGCGATTGGACGCAACAAATCGCCATCTGGAATAAAGCACAGTCCCAAATTGAGCTGGCGTTAGCGTTTCAGCCAGACAACCCAAAACTTATTCAACAATTACAAAGACTTCAGCAACAACAACTTAATTATATTGCCAAACTGGTTGAGACCAGCGAACTGACTTAGGAGTAAGACCATGACCAAGCCATTTAAACTGACAGTCCTGATGCTGGCATTGCTGCAGGCGCCAGCCTGGGCCGCTGGTGAAGCTATCGATCAAAGCCGTAACGTGTCGGCGTCTGAGAAAATTGAAATCGAAAACATGCGCGGTGAAGTGCGGATTGTTGCGGTAAAAGCGAATACATTCAGCGTCAAAGGCACGCTGGATGAAAAGGCTGAGGGTTATGAGCTGACCTCTGCAAACGGCGTGACCCGCTTTGCGGTAAAAATGCCGCGGAGTAATTTCGGCGGCTGGAATTCTGATAAACAAGAAGGCTCAGACCTGACGATTGAAGTGCCGGTTGGCAGTGAGCTGAAATTTAGCGGCGTGAATGCCAATGTTTCGGCCAGCGGTATTGAAGGCGGTGCGCGGCTGACCACAGTCAACGGCAAAGTCGATGCCGAAAAGCTCAAAGGTGATATTGCGCTGGAAACCGTTAATGGCGAGATCAGCAGCCGGGATAACTCAGGCCGTATCCACATCACCACAGTCAATGGCCAAATCAGTGACAAAGGTTCCGCCGGTACGCTGGAGCTTGAATCCGTCAATGGCGAGATCAGCAGTCAAAGCAGTGCAAAAGAAGTCGAACTTGAAGTGGTCAACGGCGAAGGTCAACTGGATTTAACCGGCACCGAGCGTTTGGAGTTCAGCAGCGTCAACGGCGAGATCCGCGCCGCAATTAAAAACAGCAAAAAGCCGCGGATTTCGGCCAGTAGTGTCAGCGGTGCCAGCCGCCTGACGCTGGATGCAGATGTCAGCGCCCGTTTTGAATTGGAAGCCAGCGCCGGCGGAGACATCGACAACGGGCTGACATCCGATAAAGCCACCCGCGCCAAATATGGCCCGCGTCGCCACCTGGAATTTCGTACCGGCAGTGGCGAGGGTAATGTGGAAATTTCGACCGTATCCGGTGAAATTGAACTGAAAAAGCACTGATTAAAGTACAAAACGGCATGCTGTGGTGACAAGCCCAGACCTGCCGGATAAAACAAGACCCACTGCAGAGTGGGTCTTTTCTTTTCACTGAGGCTGCTTTACACCGGTCAGAACCGGTAGTTCAGCTGCGCACCCAGTAACCAGGCATCATTGCGATAGTGTGCGTTAAGATTTGATTTATACAACGCCACTTCCTGCACATTGTATTCCCGTTCACGGATATTCAGTGCATCCATCCACATCCAGCCGGCGGCGAGATCCAGGCTCCATTGGGTGGTCAGCTGCTGGTTCATGCCCACAGTCCACCAGATACGGTCGTTGGTAGGAACCCGCGCCGTGCGGTGCGATTGCTCAATCGGGTTTTCATCATAAGCGAGACCGGTTTTGAACATCCGGTCGCTCTGTTGCTGCCAGCTTAGACCCACAGCCACTGAAACGCTGTCGCGCCAGTGCTCCGGAATAAAGCCAATATAACCGTTGCTGTTGAGATTTTGCGGCTGCTGAGTTGACAGCGAAATACTTGGTGTGTCGGCCGTACTGACGATATCAATCGAGCGGAAATCACTCCACAACGTCCAGCTTAAGCTGGCCTGCCATGACCATTCGGTGCTTAATTGATGATCCAGACTGAGCGCCAGGCTCGCCGGCGTGGTCAGTGCTAACTGGCTGGCTTCCGTCGTGCGTGGATTAATCGCCAGCTTGCCAGTTTGTTTGCTGATTGCCGGCAGCGTTGGGCTCACCACAATAAAATTGCTGTTACCGGCCACTTGCGCACCGGTGATGGGGGTATTGGTGATGACCGAATCACCCTGCAGGGTGAAGCGTACGGCACTGTGATAGGTCAGTGCAACGCGCAGTTCAGGGCTTAATTGTCCATGCAGACCCAGACTGTAGCCGAACGCCAGATCATCGCCATTCACAGCATAGCGGCTCTGACACACCAAGGGATTATACACGTCCGCTTTGTACAGCTGGTTGATGCCAGTTCCCAGTTCACATAAGCCGTTGTGATCTTTGTATTTGGTTAAAGTTCCTTCGGCGCGGTTCAGGCTCAGCCCTAACCCGACAGACCATTGTTCGCTGAGTTTATAACCGGCAACACCAGACAGGGCCAGAACTTCAATCGCGGTCTCATCAGCGAAATAGCGGCCTGCCCAGTCGTCCTGATAGTCGGCAGATAAACCAAAGGGGACATAAAAGCCTGCGCCGAGCGACAACCGTTCATTCACCGGCGTGCTGTAAAACACAAAAGGCACAGCTTCGTTCAAACTATTTTTGCCATCGGCGCGACCAACGACTGTAGTGCCACCGGCGCTTTGCGCGCTGACCTGGTTGTATTTGGTTTCGGCATGGATCAGATTCAGACCGCCGGCCCATTGCGGGGCTGATAATTCAGTGATCGCCGCCGGGTTGGAATAAACCAGACTGGCGTCGGTAATTTGCGCGCCCCGGCCGGCGTAGGCATTGCCCATCGCGCTGACCGATTGTTCAAAAAGTTTATAGCCTTCAGCCAGCGCGAGCTGACTGTAACAAATTGCGGTGACTGCAACGGCGAGACTGGTTTTTTTCATCAGGACTGCTTGCTCTGTTGTGATTAATGACTCTGGACGGACCAGTTTAAGAAGCGCCGGAGTATAAGGCGATAACGCCGGCAGGTATAGCCGCTGGTATCGCAAAAAAATGTGATTAGTCGCAAAGCGCATTTGCAGTAAACGACTAATTAATAGCGAAATTTGCTAATGGTTTGAAACATCTTGTTGCAACTGAACAGCGCAATATATGTATATCGTAATGATTTTAAAGCATAAAATTTGTGATATTACAGATGGCACGACAGCTGCAGAAAGCCAGAATCACAGTTTAAATAATTGACCACCAGGCAAGGAATTCAACATGCATAATATCTCTCAACTTTCCAAAGCAATGTCGTTGGTATTACTCACTTCGACTTTGCTGCTCAGCGGCTGCGAATCTGCCAACAGCAGTCCGGATACCGAGAAAAAGGACATCGTGGTCAGTATTCCGGTTGAAGCGGCGAAAGTCAGCCGCGGCGAAATCAGCAGCACCTACCGCACTACCTCCACCCTGGAAGCCAAAGCTGATGCTGAAGTGAACAGCAAAGCCACCGGCATCGTGCAAACATTGTTAGTTGAAGAAGGTGACCATGTGCAGGCCGGTCAGGTGCTGGCCACTTTAGATACCGAACGTCAGCAACTGGCGCTCGCCAAAGGCAAAGCGGATTTAGGTCAGCTGAAAAGCGAATTAGAGCGGGTGGAAAAAATGCACCAGCGCAAACTGGTCAGTACCGATGTGTATGACAAGCTGAAATGGCAGGTCGAATCACTCGATGCGTCGGTGCAGATGCAGGAACTGGCGCTGCGTGATACCAAAATCATCGCGCCTATCAGTGGCGTCATTGCCCGTCGTTATGCCAAAGTGGGTCAGCTGATCACTGAATTCTCTTCCAAAGCACTGTTTCACGTCGTATCACAACAATATTTAGAAGCGGTGATCAATCTGCCGGAACATCAGTTAACCCGTGCCAAAGTCGGTCAGACGGCGTACCTGAACTTTGCCGGGATGCCACAGCTGCAGGCCAAGATTATCCGTATTTCGCCAGTGGTAGATGCCACCACAGGGACTGCCCGCGTTACAATCGGCGTACAAAATGACGATTTAACCTTAAAAGCCGGGATGTTCGCGCAAATTGAACTGCAATATGACACTAAGCCTGATGCTCTGTTAGTGCCTAAACGCGCCGTACTGGCGATGGATAACAGCAGTTCTGTTTTTGTGGTCAAAGATGGCAAAGTCCAGCGTAAAGTGGTGAAAACCGGTTACGAAAACGACGCCATGATTGAAGTCATTGATGGCATCACAGAAGGGGAAGAAGTTGTGACCGCCGGGCAGGCCAGCCTGAAAGATACCAGCACAGTCACTGTCGTGACCAGCAACAGCTAATCCAGCTCACACGGGAAGCCTGGTGCTTCCCGTCCTTTCCATAAAAAATACAACAGGAATGTGCATATGAAACTGGTCAATGTCGCAGTGGCCCGTCCGGTCACGATTTGGATGTTTACCTTGGGCATCATGTTATTTGGTCTGGTGGCGATGTCGCGCTTAGCGGTTAATCTGCTGCCGGACTTGTCTTATCCCACCTTAACCATCCGTACCGAATATGCCGGCGCGGCGCCGGCGGAAGTCGAGCAGCTGGTCAGCAAACCGATTGAAGAAACTGTCGGTATTGTCAAAGGCATCCGCAAGGTCGAATCAGTATCACGCGCCGGTCGCTCCGATGTCATTATGGAATTTGACTGGGGCACGGACATGGACCTTGCAGGTCTCGAAGTGCGGGAAAAACTGGATGTATTGCTGCTGCCGCTGGATATCAAAAAGCCGCTGCTGCTACGTTTTAACCCGAATCTGGACCCGATAGTCCGGCTGGCGTTAACCCGCAGCGACGCACCACAAGGCTTAAGCAGTGCACAGCAGGTGGCGCTGCGGACTTTTGCTGAAGAAGATTTACGCCGCCGCTTAGAGTCGTTAACCGGTGTTGCCGCAGTGCGGCCAGACGGTGGTCTGACTCAGGAAATTCAGGTGCTGATCGACAACGAAAAACTGGCACAACTGAAACTGGATATCAAAACCGTCAATGCGCGGTTGACCGAACAAAATATCAACCAATCCGGTGGCCGACTGGAAACTGCCGCGCGTGATTATCTGGTGCGCACCATCAATCAGTTCGCCACCTTGGATGAAATGCGTAACCTGTATATCGCCACTGTGAACGGCAGCCATGTGCGTTTATCCGACATCGCCGAAGTACGCGACGCCTTTGTTGACCGCAATAGTATTACCTACGTTAATGGCAAAGAAGCCATTGAAATTGCTATCTATAAAGAAGGCGATGCCAACACAGTACAAGTGGCAAAAACGCTGATAAGCCGCCTCGATGATCTGAAAAAGAATTTGCCAACCGGTTATGAACTGACTTTAGTTTACGACCAGTCGACTTTTATCAGCGACGCCATCGACGAAGTGAAATCGTCAGCCTGGCAAGGCGGTTTACTGGCGATGCTGGTGATTTACCTGTTCCTGCGTAATGTCTGGACCACGCTGGTCATTTCAATCTCTATTCCGCTGTCGGTGATTGCGACTTTTAACCTAATGCACAGCCAGAATATCAGTCTGAACATTATGAGCCTGGGCGGTATTGCGCTCGCCATTGGTATGCTGGTGGATAATGCCATTGTGGTGCTGGAAAACATCTCCCGTTATCGCGAACAAGGCTTGTCGCCATTAGAAGCGGCGAAAAAAGGCGCCAGCGAAGTGTCGATGGCTATTACTGCATCGACGTTAACCACAGTCGCGGTGTTTTTCCCGCTGGTGTTTGTCGAAGGTGTGGCCGGTCAGCTGTTTAAAGATCAGGCATTAACTGTCACGTACGCTTTGCTGGCGTCGTTGTTAGTGGCGTTAACACTGATCCCGGCGATGGCCGCGCGTGAGCGGGTGGCAACTGCAGGCCCTGCTGTGGTGACTGATGCAGAACCAGTGGCTGTGGTGAAAAACTGGAAATACTGGCTGACGTTGCCACTGCGTTTGGTGTTTCGTTTTATAGCTGCGCTGGTCTCTGGCGTCATCACCATCTGGACCTTGATTTGGCGCCTGCTGTGTAAAGTTTGCAGCATGCTGTTTGGCCCACTGGTGAATATCATTCAGCGCCTTATTGTCGCGATGGAACGCGGTTACCGCCGGACCCTGGCCTGGGTGCTGCGCGCCCGTGGCACTATGCTGGCGGCGACAATTGCGGTTACGCTGGCTTGTTATGCTTTAATCCCGCGTTTAGGTTTTGACGTGATCCCAAGCATGAGCCAGGGCGAGTTTTATGTCGAATTGCATCTGCCGGTCGGCACTGCGATTGAGCACACTGACAAAGCGCTGAAACAGCTGGCGGCAGTCGCGGCTAAACAAACTCAGGTCGAACGTACTTACGCCCAGGCCGGCACTGGTCAGCAAATGACAGTTGACCCGAGCATTGGTGGCAGCCACTGGGGCCGTTTAAACATTGTATTAAAAGCCGGTTCGACCGCAACGGATGAGCAGCAAGTGATGCAGGCCATGCGCGACGCCGTCGCCGGCATGCCGGAAGTCACTGCGAAAATCGATACGCCGGAGTTATTCAGCTTCTCAACACCACTGGAAATTGAACTGGCCGGTCACGATTTAGGCAACCTTAAAGCGGCATCTGAGCAAGTGGTGCGGGCACTGGAAGCGCAGAATCGTTTTACTGACATAAAATCCAGCCTGCGCAGTGGTCAGCCGGAAATTACCTTACATTTTGACCATGCCCGCTTGTCGCAACTAGGTATGACAGCCTCAGACGTGGCCAAACGGGTCGCGAATTATGTCGGTGGCGAGGTGGCGGGCCAATACAGCATTCAGGACCGCAAAGTCGACATCCGCGTGCGTCTGGCCGAACAATACCGCAACTCTGAGCAGGAACTGGCACAGATCATTATTAATCCGGGCAGTGCCTCACCATTACCTTTGTCGGCGGTTGCCAAAATCAGCCGGGAAATTGGCCCCAGTGAAATTACCCGCATTGGCCAGCAACGTGTCGCGGTCATCAGCGCGAACCTAGCATACGGCGATTTAGAGCAGGCCACGCAGAGCGCCCGTCAGGTGCTGCAAAGTGTGCAACTGCCATATGGCGTGAGTAGCAGTCTGGTCGGGCAGAGTGAAGAAATGGAGCGTTCGTACAACTCATTGATGATAGCCCTGGCGCTCGCGGTATTCCTGGTGTATCTGGTGATGGCATCACAGTTTGAAAACCTGCTGCAGCCGCTGTTAATCCTGTTCACCGTGCCGCTGGCCGGCGCCGGTGCCGTGCTTGGTCTGTGGCTGACCGGCACCCGCATTTCGGTCATCGTGTTCATCGGTTTGATTATGCTGGCCGGTATTGTGGTCAATAACGCCATTGTGTTGATTGACCGGATTAACCAGCTGCGCATGGATGGCTGGGCTTTGACCGACGCTATTATCGAATCCGGTGGCACCCGGCTGCGCCCGGTGCTGATGACCACGCTGACCACAGTACTGGGCTTGCTGCCGATGGTATTTGGCGGTGAAGGTGCGGAACTGCGCGCGCCGATGGCCATTACTGTTATTTTCGGTCTGTCGCTGTCGACGCTGCTGACGCTGTTTTTCATCCCGGTGATTTATCACCTGACCGCCCGTAAAACGGTGTGAGGAGTAAAGGCTGATGGAACATAAACCTTTAGCACTGACCCGGTTTGCCTTAAGCCGCCCGGTCACTCTGTGCATGATGTTTTTATCTTTCCTGGTATTTGGTCTGCTCGCCAGCCGGATGTTGCCACTGGAGAATTTCCCCGGTATCGATATTCCGGAGATTTACATCAATGTGCCGTACCCCAACGCCACACCGGCCGAGATAGAACGGCTTATTACCAGACCGGTTGAAGAAGCCTTGTCGACGGTTACCGGCATCAAAAAAATGCGTTCATTTTCCAAAGAAGATTCGGCGGAAATTGGGCTGGAATTTAACTGGGAAGAGAACATCAATACCAAAAGTATTGAAGTGCGTGAACGGCTCGATGGCATCCGGCATTTATTACCTAAAGACGTCGAGCGTGTACTGGTATTTCAGTTTAATACCAATGACATGCCGATTTTCCAGGTGCGCATTTCCAGCGAGCGCGATTTATCGATGGCGTACGACTTACTGGAACGCCAGGTGAAACGTCCGCTCGAGCGGGTGCAGGGCGTGTCGAAAGTCGAACTGTATGGCGTGGATAAACGCCAGGTCACTATCCGGTTGTTGCCGGAGCGGCTGCGCGCTTTGCAATTAGATGCCGCGGTGCTGCTACAGACGTTAAATCAGCAGAATTTCGCCATGACGGCCGGTGAGATTAGAAGCAAAGACGAAAGTATTCTGGTCAAACCTATTGGTGAATTTGAATCGCTGGATCAAATCAAACAACTGGCGATTGGTCGCGGTTTGCAACTCGGTGATGTGGCAGACATCAAACTGGAACTGCCAAAACGGGTCGAAGGCCGCCGGCTGGACCAGCGTTATGCCGTTGGCATGAACGTTTATAAAGAATCCAATGCCAATCTGGTAGACGTGTCACGGGCGGCAATGAAAGTCATTGATCAGGCGGGGAAAGATCCGGCGTTTAATGGCATCAATATCTATGTGATGGATGATACCGCCAAAGGCGTCACCGACAGTTTGTCTAACCTGTTAAGTTCCGGCCTGACCGGCGCTTTGCTGGCCTTTGGCGTGCTGTTTATCTTTTTGCGGCATTTCCAGACCACTATTCTGGTGGTGTTGTCAGTGCCGGTGTCGATCAGTATCACACTTGGCATGATGTATTTCCTCGATTACAGCCTGAATGTGCTGAGTATGATGGGGCTGATGCTGGCGGTTGGGATGCTGGTAGATAATTCGGTTGTGGTGGTCGAGAGTATTTTCCGCGAGCGGGCACTGGATGGTGATGTACGCCGGGCGACCGAGCGCGGGGTTTATCGGGTCAGTCTGGCGGTGCTCGCTGGTACTGCCACCACGGCCATCGTATTTTTACCCAATATCATTGGCCAGAAAGTCGATGTGACAGTGTTCCTGGAGCACGTGGCCATAGCCATCACTATCGCACTCGCCGTGTCTTTGCTGATGGCGCTGACGTTAATTCCCCTGTTATCCACCCGGATTAAAAGCATTACCGGGGCGGAACATGCCGCGCCTTCCAAGCTCGATAAATTATATGGCCGCACGCTGCGCTGGACTATGGCACATCCGCGCTGGTCGACTTTTATCGCCTTTATGCTGCTGTTTAGTATCGCCATTCCGATGCAGTTTATTTCCGGCGGTGATGACAATGAAGGCGACACTAACCGGCTGTTTCTGAATTACAACATTCAGTCGAATTACGCTTTAGCGGAAGTTGAGCAGGAAGTGAGCCGGATGGAGTCGTATCTCTATGCCAATAAAGAGAAATTCTATATTGATTCGGTGTACAGCTATTACACGCCGGGTTTTGCCGTCTCGACCATTATGTTTATCGATAAACTGCCGGTGCCATTACAGCAGGTGAAAGACGCTATCCGCAAAGACTGGCCGGTGTTAGTACGGGGCAAACCACAATTTGGCTGGGGTGATTCTGGTGGCGGCATGCAATTGCATCTGCTGGGGCCTTCCACCGAACAACTGACCAAACTGTCGCAGGACCTGGTACCGGTGCTGAGTCAAATCAAAGGCCTGGAAGATGTGCGTTCAGAAGTGCAGGGCGGCCAGAAAGAGCTGCAGATCCGCTTAAAACATGACGAATTGCAACGTCAGGGCTTAAGCGCACAAAACGTGGCGCAGGCCATTAGTCTGGCACTGCGTGGCAACAACCTGCGGACATTCCGCACGCTCGATCAGGGCGAAGTGCAACTGCGTGTGCTGTACGACGAAAAAGTCGGCCATTCGCAGCAGGAACTCGAATCCATTCCGGTGAAACAACAAGGCACTGAAGTGGTGCGGCTGGCGCAAGTGGCCACTTTAACCGTCAGTGACCGGCTGGGGGAGATCCGACGCTTTAACCGCCAGACCGGCCTTGCCATTGGCATGAATCTGAACAAAGAGCTGAAAATGGATGATGCCAAAGAGCAGATCAAAAAAGTCATGGAACAACTGCAGCTGCCACCGGGCTACAACTGGTCGTTTGAAGGCAGCTTCCAGTATCAGGACGAAGCGCAAGGTATTATGCAGACCAATATGCTGCTGGCGGTCTGTATGATTTATCTGGTGATGGCGGCGCTGTTTGAAAGTCTGCTGTTACCCACTGCAGTCATTGGTTCCTTGTTATTTTCCATGGTCGGCGTGTTCTGGGCTTTCCTCTTTACCGGCACGACGATGGGCATTATGGGCATGATTGGTATGCTGGTGCTGATGGGGATTGTGGTGAATAACGGTATTGTGCTGGTCGACCGGATCAACCAGATGCGGGAAGATACGCCAGATGCCGAATTAGTGCCGCTGATTGTCGAAGCCTGTGAAGCACGGCTGCGGCCCATTCTGATGACAGTATCGACCACTGTGCTTGGTTTATTACCGCTTGCCTTTGGTGATGCAACTATTGGTGGTGGCGGACCGGGCTATGCGCCGATGGCGATTGCTATTATCGGCGGTCTGGTATTTTCGACTTTGACCAGTCTGTTGTTGGTGCCGCTGACTTACTGGGGCCTGGTACGGATGGGCGCCAGTTGGAGCCGGTTTAATGGTGTAGCGCGCAAGCGCGCCGACCGCTGGTTAGCGCGGCCGGCTAAATCTAACGGCTAAATCAAATCGTTAAGGCCAGTTCACTGGTCTGAATGGTGGTAAAAAACAAGGCCGGCGCAGATTTTTCTTGCTGCCGGCCTTTTGCTTGCCTACAATGCGCGCTTCCTGACTTGGGGGAGTAATCGCCATAAGCGCTTTGCTTATGGGCTGTCGTCAACATACTTGTGCCAGTGCACATGGCGGCAGCGGAACTTGCAACAGCAATGTTCTGATGAGACCTGAGACAGCGTCGTGGCCCAAAGCGGGAGCCACAGCGTTGTCTTTGGCCAATCCCGCTGAGTACTCCCATGGACGCTTTGATTTCTTCTTTCACCGGTGTGGCTATCGCCGAGATCGGTGACAAAACCCAATTACTCTCTTTGTTTCTGGCTGCTCGCTTTCGCCAGCGCGGGGCTATTGTCGCAGGTATTCTCGTCGCGACGCTGCTTAATCACGCTGCCTCCGCCTGGTTTGGTGCCTGGGTCGCCCAGTTTATCCCGGTGGGCTGGCAGGCCTGGTTGTTAGGGGGCTCTTTTATCGCGGTAGCGCTGTGGTTGCTTATTCCGGATAAAGACGACAGCGAAGAGAATGCCATGCTGAAGTACGGCGCTTTTGCTGCCAGTACCGTGTTGTTTTTCCTCGCTGAAATTGGCGATAAGACGCAAATTGCCACTGTGATCCTGGCCGCCACTTATGATGCGACCACGCTGGTCATTATCGGCACAACTTTAGGGATGCTGGCGGCCAATGTGCCCGTGGTGTATTTCGGCAAGTATATTCTGGAAGTAGTGCCGCTGGATTGGGCACGCCGCGTCGCCTGCGGCGTGTTTATGCTGTTGGGTCTGTTGACCATCGCCAAGGGCTTGGCCTGGTTTTAAAAACGCAGGCTGAGTTCCACCCCTGCAAACCACTGACCATCTGCTGGCTGGCCATGGACCCAAGGGTCCAGCGCCGCCAGATATTCCTGCTCGTAGCTACGCAGATAACGATATCGGCCAAAAGCACGCAGCGACAGATTATTCAGTTCAATGCCGGCACCGACGCCGGCAAACCAGTCAACGGGGCCCATTTTTTCATAGTGGCCGCCCCAGCGATCGTAATAGTCACGCTCTTCTTCATCAAACAGCAGCTCATCCAGCGCCACGCCGACTTCACCATACAGACTGACTTTGTCAAAGGTGCCAAAACGCACTGAGGTATCCAGATTCAGAAACTCTATCTCGGCTTGATATAAACCATGTTGCGGGTATTTATCGCTGTAATAGGACGCGAGACCCAGCGCCAGCTGAAAATGCGCATCGGGCTGAAACACGGCGCCGAGCGTGGTGATTTGGCCTGCGGCATTGGCTTCGTAGCTCAGATATGGCGACACCCAGCCGACATCGGGTTCATCGAGATAGACCAGGGTTTGCGCCTGGAGCCTGGTTGACACGGATAAAGCGATAACACTGAAGACAAAAGTGGAGCAATGAAACAGGCGCATAGCAGGATCCCGGATAATGGCAGTGACAGCAGCAATCTAAGCGGCTGAAAGTTAACAGTCGCTTAACACCTTTACGGCACAACAACAGCGGAAAATATGCCGCTGCTGGCGACATCAGCTGGCTCAGTCGTCCGGTTGGCAGATGGCGCACAAAGCCCGCCAGACAAGTCGCATTCAGCGCAATACTTGAGTATAATGCTCAACCTTTTTTCGAGGCTTAAGAGACAACGCTATGACCAGCACCACAGTTCCATCCCGTAAGTCCGCACCGGTCGAGCGTATGTCCGCAGAACGCGGTTTATTTTCTTACCCCAAATACCGCGGTGACAATTTTAAACCAGCGCCATTTTTACCAATGAGCAAAGCCGAAATGGCCAAGCTTGGCTGGGATTGCTGCGACATTATTCTGGTGGTCGGTGATGCTTATGTGGACCATCCGAGCTTTGGTATGGCGGTGGTTGGCCGGATGCTGGAAAGCCAGGGTTTTCGCGTCGGCATCATCGCGCAGCCGGACTGGAACAGCAAAGACGACTTTATGCGTCTGGGGAAACCCAAGCTGTTTTTCGGCGTGTCTGCCGGCAACATGGACTCGATGATTAACCGCTACACCGCTGACAAAAAACTGCGTCACGACGATGCCTACACCCCCGGTAACGAAGGCGGCAAAAGACCGGACCGCGCGGTGCTGGTCTATTCACAGCGCTGCAAAGAAGCCTTTAAAGACGTGCCGGTGATTATCGGCGGTATTGAAGCCAGTCTGCGCCGTATTGCGCATTATGATTACTGGCAGGAAAAAGTCCGCCGCTCGATTATTTTTGACGCCAAAGCCGAACTGTTAATTTATGGCAACGCTGAACGCCCGTTGGTTGAAGTCGCGCACCGGCTGGCCGCTGGTGAGCCAATCAGTACCTTACAGGATATCCGCGGCACTGCAGTGATCCGCAAAGAACCATTACCGGAATGGCGCGGCGTCGATTCCACTGCCATCGATAAAGTCGGCAAAATCGATCCTATTCCCAATCCTTATGGCGCGGACGATGTCGGTTGCAGCAGCTATTCAGAATTTGCTCAGGCCGGCATTGATTTGTCCAAGCCGGCAGAAGTCGAAGCCAAGCCTATTCTGGTGCAACCACCGCGGCAAAAGCCCTGGGAAAAAACCTATGTGAAGCTGCCGGCGTTTGAGCAGGTCAGCGTAAACAAACCGCTGTATGCCCACGCCTCGCGGATTTTGCACCAGGAAACCAACCCGGGCTGTGCCCGCGCTATTATGCAGCGCCACGGCGACCGCTCGGTCTGGCTCAATCCGCCAGCGTATCCATTAACGACTGAAGAAATGGATGGCGTGTTTGGCCTGCCGTATCAGCGTGTACCGCATCCGGTCTATGGCAAAGCCAAAATTCCGGCGTATGAGATGATCAAAACGTCGGTCAACATCATGCGCGGCTGTTTCGGCGGCTGTTCGTTCTGTTCTATTACCGAACATGAAGGCCGTATCATTCAAAGCCGCTCGAAAGAGTCGATTTTGCGCGAGATTGAAGAAATTCGCGACAAAGTGCCAGGTTTTACCGGCGTCATTTCCGATTTAGGCGGGCCGACCGCCAATATGTACCGGCTGCGCTGTAAAAATCCTAAAGCCGAACAAACCTGTCGCCGGCCTTCTTGTGTCTATCCGACCATTTGTGAGCACATGGACACCGACCAAAGCCCGACCGTCGATTTATACCGCTCGGCGCGTAAACTGCCCGGCGTGAAAAAAGTGCTGGTCGCTTCCGGCGTGCGGTATGACCTGGCGGTAGAAGATCCGAATTACGTCCGCGAACTGGTGCAGCACCACGTCGGTGGTTATTTAAAAATTGCGCCAGAGCACACCGAAGAAGGCCCATTGTCGAAGATGATGAAGCCGGGCATGGGCGCTTATGACAAATTTAAGGCGATGTTCGACAAGTACAGCCGTGAAGCCGGTAAAGAACAGTACCTGATCCCGTATTTTATCTCGGCGCATCCCGGCACTACCGATCTCGATATGGTTAATCTGGCACTGTGGCTCAAAGAGCGGGATTTCCGCCTGGATCAGGTGCAAAACTTCTATCCAAGCCCGATGGCCAATGCCACAACGATTTATCATACCGAACTGAATTCACTGAAGAATTTAAAAGGTAACACTGAGAAAGTGTCGGTTGCCAAAGGCGAACGTCAGCGCCGGTTGCACAAAGCGCTGCTGCGTTATCATGATCCGGCCGGCTGGCCGCTGATCCGCGAAGCACTGCAGAAGATGGGCCTGAGTAAACTTATCGGTAAAGGCAAAGGTTGTCTGGTGCCGGAAGAGACACGCGATGAGAAAAACCAGAAGCCCAAAGCTGGCGGCAAAATTGCCGTGACCAAACACACCGGCATGAATCCGGTAAAAGAGGCGCTTATTCGCAAACAGCAGCAGACTTCCAAGTCATCGGGTCAGGCGTCTTATAAAAAAGGCAAAGGCTAAGCACAATTGCAGGATGCTGTGTGATGACTGATGTTCTACAAACGCCAAGGCTGACGCTGCGGCGTTTTACTGCTGCGGATGCCCCGGCGATGTTCCGGCTAGGCAGCGACCCCATGGTGATGCGGTACATCGGTTCGCCACCGATGCAAACTGAAGAGGAAGCACTGGTTTATTTGCAAAGTCATCCACTTCTTGATTATCAGCGCACCGGTTTTGGCCGGCTGGCGATGGAGCGGCCGCCAACTGGCGACATCATAGGTTTTTGCGGGCTGAAATGGGTCGACGAAATCAACGGCTTTGATTTGGGCTATCGGTTATTGCAGCCATATTGGGGGCAGGGCCTCGCTGTGGAAGCTGCCGTTGCGGTGCTTGCAGACGCCTGCAATACGTCAGTCTGTTGTCCGCAGGGCCAGCAACAAAACCAAATCTTTGGCTTAGTCCATCCAGACAATCAGGGGTCCATCCGCGTGTTGGAGAAACTTGGTTTTGTTTATCAACAGGATATTTTGTTTAGTTTATTACCAGACCTCGCCGTGCGTCAGTACAGCCTGCGGCTGGACTCTGTAACCATACCTTCAACTTTTTCAACAAATTCAGGTGCATAGATGCGCTGGTCGCTAGAACAAATCCCATTGCAATACCGGGCGCTGGCCGCCGGTGTTTGCGCTTATCTGTTATGGCCTTTTGCCCATGCGCCGCAGTGGCAATGGCAGGCATTATGGCAATCTGAAGCCGAAACGGCGGCGGCGCTGGCGCCGTTAATGTCGTTTTACACCAAATACTCGGAGCCGGCTTTGCCGGCGCTCAACGCCCAGCTGGAGCTGAATAAATTACGTGATTTGGAGTTGGCGCTGATTGCAGACAACGCCGAGTTTTCAGCGCAAAGCCGCGACGATAATTGGGCGGAAGCCACTGAGTTTATGATTGCCCATGTCGCGCAAACGGTTGCGGCCAACGAACTGCGTATCTATGACAGTGAATGCCGCAACAACTTATGCCGGATTGAACTGGCAGCGCCCAAGGGCCTGAACCCGGAATTTCGCGCGCTGGTGCTGAAATACGCCGCCACGCTCAAAGCCGGTGATTTGGAGTTTCATGATTTAAAAGAAGGCAAAGACCGCATTATGCTGGAACTTAAATCGGATAAACGCCTGCAATATGGTTATTTCGAAGAGCGGGCACTGAAACCCGCCGCCCGTGAACAATGGTTAGCAGAGGTAAAAGCATGGCTTGGCACCCAACAAAACAACAAAAAGTAGCGGCCGGCTATTTTGTTGCAGGTTTTTGCGCTATCGCGTTGCTCGATGCTGTTGTGACGCTGCTATTGCCAAAACCCGCCATTCTGGCGCCTCAGCCGGCGCTGAGCAAAGCCATGCTGCAACAGGATGTGACGCTTGAACAGTGGAGCAACGCAGCCGAGCGTCTGGAAGAGAAACGTAAACTGGCGCGGTTATAGCGCCAGATTAGCCAATCTGCAAACTATGCATGGCGAGATTACCCAGCGTAAAGTCTTGATTAAACCACTGCCTTGGCTCTGCGGTATTGGCAGCACCGAGCAGATAAAACAGTGGCAGTAAGTGGTCCGGGTGCGGCACGGCGAGCGCTGCCGCCTCACCCCAGCTGCGGTAATTCATGAGTTTCTGCCAGTCGCCACTGTCGATACGGCTTTGTACCTGCTGTAAAAATTGCACTGCCCAGTGTGGCGCCGGGCCGTCGCGCCAATCCAATAATCGCAAGTTGTGCACAATGTTGCCGGAAGCCATGATCAGCACGCCTTCTTCACGCAAAACCGCCAATTTTTTGCCAAGCGCTAAATGCCAGGCCGCATCTTTACGACTGTCGATAGAGAGCTGTACCACAGGCACATCGGCTGCCGGAAAAACATGACAAAGCACCGACCAGGCGCCGTGGTCAAAACCCCACTGACTGTCAGCGACCGCGCCGTCATCGGCTAATAACTCGAGCAGCAATGCAGCCAGTGCCGGAGAACCCGGCGCCGGGTAGTGCTGCTGATATAACTCTGGCGGAAAACCACCAAAATCATGAATAGTGCGTGGATTTGGGTCTGTCAGTACACGCAGCCCTGGTTTATCCCAATGGGCAGAAATCATCAAAATAGCTTTGGGTTTGAGCGCAGCAACCTGCTGGCGCCACGTTGTTGTCCAGCGGTTAGACTCCAGCGCATTCATCGGGCTGCCATGGCCAATAAAAAACATCGGCAGTGAGTGGGTTGCAGACATAAAGCGCTCCGTTTAATCAAGAGTCCGCAGCATAAATCCGGAGCTGTCGATAAAAAAGCGCATTAAAAGCCGCAAATGCTTGCAGGAAATAGAAAGAAAACGCCGGCACATGCCGGCGTTTTGCGATGACTTAAAGGCCTTTCTTAACGTTTTTCAAAGTAAAACGACAGGCGTTGTTGTTGCTGACCGTTCAGTTCATTCATTGATTCCGCATCAAACAAGCGACCATTGACCATGGTGTATTGCACCCGGTCACTCTGGCGGATGTCCGCCAGCGGGTTGCCGTCGATCACAATCAGGTCGGCCAGTTTACCGGTTTCGACGGAGCCCAACTGATGGTCCATCCCAAAGGTTTTCGCCGGGTTGATAGTGGCAGTTTTCAGTGCCTGCAGCGGGCTCATACCGCCCTGGGCGAACATCCAAATTTCCCAGTGCGCACCTAAACTTTCACGCTGACCGTGTGCGCCGATATTGGTGATCACACCTTCGTCACTGAGCTCCTTCGCCATTTTCGCAATGCTGAAATGGTTGTAGTGCGAATCCGGTGCGGTCGGCCGGCGCATACTGCGTGGGCGTAATTCATCCATCGGCACATATTTCGACAGGCGAGGGTGTTTCCACACTTCAGTTTTGTCGTACCAGTAGTTTTCGCCCCAGATGCCGCCATACGCCACCACTAAGGTTGGCGTGTAGGCGGTTTTGGTGGCGCGCCACAGCTGTTTGACATCGTCATACAGTGTGGCCGCTGGCAGCGAGTGCTCCAGCGTGGTGTGGCCATCGACCGCCATGCTGAGGTTGTGCTGCAGCAGTGAGCCGCCTTCCGGCACCACCATCATGTTCAGTTCACGCGCCGCTTCAATGATTTGCTGACGTTGATTGCGCCGTGGCTGGTTGTAGCTTTTCACCGAGAAGGCGCCGACTTTCTTTAAACGTTCCAAATGGAATTTGGCATCGTCCAGACTGTCGACATGCGAGGTATAACCCGCACCATAAGCGCCGTACAAAATAGTGCCGGTGGAGAAGATGCGCGGGCCCACAATTTGCCCGGTTTTTTGCATTTCGCTGGCGGTGAAAATCTCCTGCGTATCGTTCGACGGGTCGTGGATACTGGTGACACCAAGCGCCAGCGACGCATAGTTGATATAGCTTTGATGCGGGATGATCTGATTCACGCCCTGACTGCCGTGCGCGTGCGCATCAAACAGGCCTGGCATCAGGGTTTTGCCTTTGATATCGATGATTTGGGCGCCGGCTGGCACTTTCACCTCGCCGGCAGAGCCAACGGCTTTGATCTTATTGCCTTCCACCAACACCACGCCGTCTTCGATGACTTTATCGCCTTGCATGGTGATGACCTGGCCGCCAACAAAAGCCACCACACCCTGCGCCTGATAAGCCGGCGTGGTGAAGCTGATATTCTGACCGTTGGCGACTTTAAACTTGTCAGCGGCTTTGTCGCTGCCGACGTCAAACACGCTGCTTAAATTGGCGTGATAAAGCTCAGGGCCTAAGTTCCAGTACAGCTGTTTGCTGTTGCCGCTCCAGCTGATGTTCTCACCGGCGCGTACAGAAAGCTGCCGCACCGGGAACTGGGTGTCGCTGCCGCTGATGTCAATTGAAGCGCCGCGCTCGGCAAATGGCGTGACATACACTTTAAAGCGGTCAGCGAAAGCGACATATTTGCCATCCGGCGATACTTTAAATTCAGTACCGTATTTGGCACTGTAAAGGGGGCGCTGGGTTTCGGTGGCAAGATCAATCGCCAGTAACGTCGGCGACTGGCCATAATCCATGGCAAAAATCCGGTCGTTACGCTCAGCGAAATGCGGCGCAAAACCGTTGCGGCTCACCAGTTTCAGCTCGCCGCCGGCAGCAGGCACTGTGTAAATACCAGTGTTTAATGACCAGCGTTTGTCGAGCAGACTGCCAGCGCCACCTTTGCGGAACACCAGCGTTTTACCATCCGGGCTGAACGAAGGTTCCAGATATTTACCCGGTGCGCTGACGACAGTGCTGATTTGATTAGTCGTTAAATCAATGACTTTAATCTGACCTTGCTGTTGGTCATGCCAGCTGACATACACCAGTTTTTTGCCATCGCGGGAAAAAGACGGGTACAGTTCAAAATGTTCGTTTTGCGCGGTCAGGCGTTGCGGTTTACCGCTTTTGGCGGCGACTTTGTACAAATGGCCGAGTGCTGAATACACCACAGTGTTGCCATCTGGTGAGGCCTGCACAAAACGCAGCATTTTTACGTCGATGTTGTTGTGGTCCAGATCCTGTTTGAAACGCACCGCTTGCTGGATTTTTTTCTCCACATCCACTTTAAACGGGATAGCGGCGACTTGTTTACTGGCGACATTCAGTTGCTGAATTTTACCGCCGGCCCAGAACACAATGGCTTTGTTGTCCGGCGTCCAGCTCATTTGCGGATAAACGCCATGAATGGCCCAGGTTTCTTGCATATCGCGGTCGAGCTTGCCGTACAGCTCCGTGGTTTCACCAGACTCTAAGTTATACAGCATCAAAGTGGTCTGGAAATCGACCCGGCGGATGTACGCGAGGAACTTACCGTCCGGCGACGGCGTCGGGCGAATAGCACCACCGGCGCCTTCTAACAACACTTCAATCTTGCCAGTTTCACGTTCAAAGCGTTTGATGACATAAATGCCTTGCTCGGAATCTTTACTGTAGTGGAAGGTTTTGCCTGGCGTGTCGTCCTGCGAGAAATAGACATATTTGCCGTCCGGTGAAAAAGCCGGTTCGCCTAAATCTTTCTCATCATTGGCTTTTTCGGTCAGCATCACGCCATTGCCGCCGGATTTATGGTACATCCAGACTTCACCGGCGCCTAAAGAACGGGTATTGGTAAAATGTTTACGCGCGACGATAAATTCGCCGTCTGGGCTCCAGGCCGGGCTGTTCAGCAGGCGGAAAGTTTCTTCGGTCACCGCATGGGCATTGCTGCCGTCGGCGTTCATCAGCCAGATATTGTCGCCGCCGCCTTCATCCGAGGTGTAAGTGATAAATTTGCCATCCGGGCTGAAGCTTGGCTGCATTTGCCAGCCGATATCGGAGGTCAGGCGTTTGGCCGTGCCGCCGCTGACCGGCATGGTGTAAATGTCTCCCAGCAGATCAAACACCAGAGTTTTGCCATCGGGACTTACATCCACATTCATCCAGGTGCCGCTGTCGGTATTAATTTGCACCGTTTCGAATTTACCTTGTGGGGCGTTCACGTCCCATTGCGCTTTTTTGTCAGCGGCCTGCGCCTGAGTAAAAGCTGCGCTGACACAAAGTGCCAGTAAGGCTGGTTGCCATTTGTTCGTATACCATTTGTTCATAGAAGTCCCTGGGTTTGCGGTCTGCTTTGGCAGATCTGTGGAGGTAAAGTTTCAAACTGCCACAGCCGGCCATGGAATGTAAGAGGGAGCCTGCGAACCTGCGCCTGTCAGGCGCTGCTCAGCGACAAACGTCAGGCCTTTTTTTTGCGGCTGCAGGAACAGTACCGAATGCCGTACCAAACTTCTTAGCGAGTTCAGAAGGCGGTTTGACGCGGGCCAAGCCGGCAAAATTTTGGCATAATCACCGCAAAGCTGTCGGAGGCCCTGATGGATTCACCTTGTGTTGCCTGTTGTAAACTCAACAACGATAAAATTTGTACCGGCTGCTATCGCCATATTGAGGAGATAGTGGACTGGAATAAAAGGCCGGAAGCAGAGCAACTGCAAATCATTGCGCGCTGTGCGGCGCGGCGTCAGCAGGTTGACGCGCAGCAAAGCCCGGTCACTGCGATCACTTCACAGGAGTGGCAACAGGCGAAACAGGCGCTGGCGCTGAAAAAACAAAGCCGGCTCAGTTGATTTGGCGCAATGGCAGAACTTGTTGGCGGCGAATGTTCCTGACACACTAAAAAAATAACCAAGACAAGGAGATCGTATTGATTTTAGAAGCCGTCTGGATTGGGTTCGCTTTTAGCCTCGGCATGTTGGTACGGCTTTGTGGTCTGCCGCCGTTGATTGGTTATCTGGCTGCCGGTTTTGCCATCACCGCCAGTACAAAAACTTTGGAGTTACCGCAAGGCAACGCCATCATTGAGCATGTGGCGCATTTAGGTGTGTTGCTGCTGTTATTCACTGTGGGCCTCAAACTGAATGTGCGCAGTCTGCTGAAACCGGAAGTGCTCGGCGGCAGTTTGCTGCATTTTGCCTTGTCGGCATTGTTGTATGCGCCGGTCATCTGGCTGGCTGTTGATACCAGCTGGTTTTATGCGCTGATGCTGGGCGCCGCACTGGCATTTTCGTCGACGGTTTTAGCTGCCAAGGTGTTGGAAGGGAAGCGCGAGATCCGCGCGTTTCACGGCCGGGTTGCGGTCGGGATCCTGGTGGTGCAGGACCTGATTGCGATGGCGATGTTAAGTTTTTCCAGTGGCGTGACGCCATCCTATTGGGCTTTAGCAGTGCTAGGCGTACCATTACTGCGGCCATTGCTGTTTAAGTTATTGGATTTAACCGGCCACGATGATTTGCAAATTCTGTTTGGCGTGCTGCTGGCTGTGGTGGTGGGCGGGATGGGCTTTCATGCGGTCGGGCTCAGTTCAGAACTGGGCGCACTGGTGTTTGGCGCATTGCTTGCCAAGCACCCGAGAGCCGGGGAATTGTCCAAAACGCTGTGGAGTTTAAAAGAGTTTTTTCTGGTCGGCTTTTTCCTGCAAATTGGTTTAGGCGGTTTGCCGGATGTGTCAGCCTGGTGGTTTGCCGTGGTGATGTCGGCGTTGTTACCGCTCAAAGCCGCCTTGTTTTTTGCCCTGTTAGTGCTGTTTAAATTACGCGCCCGCAGCGCTTTTTTATCTGGCCTCACGCTCAGCAATTACAGCGAGTTTGCGCTGATTGTCGCCAGCGTCGCGATGCCACAGTTTTTAATTCCGCTGGCATTAACTGTAGCCTTGTCTTTTGTTATTTCGGCGCCGCTCAACCGCTACGCCCATCCGCTGTATGAACGTTTATCACATCGGTTGATCCCGCTGGAACGCAACATCCATCACCCGGATGAGCAGCCGGTCACGCTCGGCGATGCCGAAGTGTTAATTATGGGCATGGGCCGCACTGGTGGCGCAGCTTATGATTATCTCAAGCATAAAACCCATCTGGTTGGGCTTGATTCTGACCCGGCACGGGTGCGGCAATATCAGGAGCGTGGTGACAACGTGTTGTTTGCCGACGCAGAAGATCAGGTGTTCTGGCAAGGGCTGGATTTAGGCCGGATCAAAGCGGTGATCCTGTGTTTAAGCGACAGTGAAGCGAAGCTGATTGCGACGCAGAAATTACGGGCCTCCGGTTTTGCCGGTCTGATAGTGTCGCATTCGATGCAGCAGGATGAAGCCAGTAAGGTGATGGCGGCTGGGGCGGATCATACTTACCTGACTATGTCTGAAGCAGGATTGGGCCTCGCCGAACGGGTGCGCCAGCACATCAGTTTACCGGGCTGAACCCAACAGCTCGCTGTGGCGGCTGTCAGTTTTTTATACAGAGACAGCGAGCGGGGACAGCAATAATTAACTTTAAACAGGCCGGGCTGGCTGAATCACACCAGCCAGCCCGGCCTGTTGCCACTTTTCCCTTTGTATGGCACAACTTATGCTTAAGTTTACGCCCAAATTCTGGCTGCGACGCAGCACAAAATCACAAGAAGTCCAGGCAGGACACAGAGGGAACGGGCATGCGTGTGCAAACCCATCTTATGTTTATTTTGGTGCTGGTGTTATTCAGTGTCGCCGGAGTCTGGCGTCTCAGCGCCATGCCGGATTTTCAGCTGTTTGGCGAGCTGAAACACCGGGCAGAAATTAACGACAAATGGATAGCGCTGACCTTTGATGATGGCCCAACACCAGGCAAAACCGAACAAATTCTGCAAATTCTGCAAAGCGAACAGATCCAGGCAACTTTTTTTCTGACCGGGCACGAGGTTGCACAACATCCTGACTTAACAGGGAAAATTCTTGCCGCTGGCCATCAGGTCGGCAACCACAGCTACCACCATCAGCGACTGATTTTTAAAACGCCGTCTTACATCAGCGCAGAGTTAGAACAAACCGACGAATTACTGCGCCAGCAAGGCGTTGATGGGGTGATTTATTTTCGGCCGCCCTATGGCAAAAAATTGCTGCTATTGCCCTGGTATCTGATGAAACATCATCGGGTTAGCGTAACCTGGGATGTGGCGCCGGAGAATTTCCCGAAGATAGCCAAAGACCCGCAGGCGCTGGCGGACCATACCGTCAAACAAACCAGACCTGGTTCTATTATCCTGCTGCATGTGATGTACGACAGCCGGGCGGCAACGATGCAGGCGGTGCCGGAGATTATCCGCCGGTTAAAAGCGCAGGGGTACCGCTTTGTCACAGTGCATGAGCTGCTAAAAAAAGAGCAGGCGGCACAGGGCTGAGCTTTGTGTCGGCCCGCTAATCCAGTGCGCCCGCGGTTGCCTGGATGTCCGTCTGGTGTTGCTGACAACACAGCACCAGTTGCCGCAAGCCTTCCACCACAGTTGCAGTGGACATGCTGGCCGCATCGGCTTTGCTCGCCGCTTGTGCCGGCGCATAAGGGATGTGAATAAAACCGCCACGACATGGCTGGTCTGGTCGGCCGGCGAGGCTATGCAGCAGTTGGTACATCAGCGCATTGCAGACATAAGTGCCCGCAGTATAAGAAATTTGTGCCGGGATACCGCTTTGTTGCAGTTGCGCGCGGATTGCTTTGAGCGGCAAATTGCTGAAATAAGCCGCCGGACCGGCGCTGACGACTGGCTCGCCGCTGGGTTGCCAGCCGCTGTTATCCGGGATGCGGGCTTCGAGCAGATTGATTGCCACCTGCTCCAGACAAAGCGCCGGGCGGCCGCCGGCTTGTCCGACACAAAGCACCAAATCTGGCTGTAACTGAGAGATGGCGTCATGCAGTAACTCGCCGCTGCGTTTAAACTCTACCGGCAGGATCAGTGCCTGCCAGCTGACGCCCGCAGGCGCACTTTGCTTGCAAAGCTGCAGCACGGCGTCTGCACTTGGGTTACTGCTTTCGCCGCCAAAAGGCTCAAAGCCGGTTAATAGCACTTTCATTCTCACCTCAGATTAAAACGCCAGCTGGTCCAGCAGCACAATATTCACCAGCAACAATAACAAGGCGGTTGGCGCCTGCGCTTTGATCACCGCATGCTGATCTTTTAAGCCCAATAATGCTACCGGCACTATATTAAAATTCGCCGCCATTGGCGTCAGTAAGGTGCCGCAATACCCACAAAACATACCAATAGCCGCCATCACCGCCGGATTGGCCTGATGCTGCATCACCAGCAGTGGGATGCCAAGCCCGGCGGTGATGACCGGAAATGCGGCAAAGGCATTGCCCATAATCACGGTAAAACCGGCCATCGCCAGTGCGTAAGCGGTTACGGCAGCCAGCCGGCTGTCGAGCTGCAGATAGTCGTTGCTAAGAGACGCAATGATCTGACCCACACCGGCCTGATTAAACAACAAACCTAAGGTCGCCAGCAGATGCGGCAACAAAAAGGCCCAGCCGATTGCTTCGAGCAGACGTTTGGCTTCAAGGCCGCCCTGACGCGGTGATTCACGCGTCAGATAACAGGCGATGGCAAAAGCCAGTATGCAGGCCACGCCAAGGCTCAGCAGCGTCAGGTTTTTCACGTCAAACCATTGCAGTGCAGGGACCTGGCCGACAACCAACACCAGCACTAAGGTAAACCCCGGGATCGCCAGCGCCGGAATAAACAGCTTTTTGCCAAGGCGCTGCAAGGACTGCTGTTGTTTCTCTTCAGAAAGTGCCTGATAGGGGCCGGCAGCAAGGCCGCCCAAACCGGCCAGCAGCGCCATGCCGATAACCAGAGCGCCGACTAAAGCGGTTGGCATGAAGTCGCCGGCGATAAAAATCGCCGCGTAACTAAGCCAGAATAAACCGCTGCGAAAGCGCCGTGGATGCGCTTTATCCAGCAACGTCAGCAGCGCCACCAGCGCCATAATGGCGCCGACCAGCCAATATAAATGTGTGAGCGTTAACATGCTGGCGGCTCCGAATGTTCCGGCGTAGTTTGTGACAATTTCGCCTGTTCAGCCGCCAGCACATGGTCGAGCCGGCGCAGGCGCACGGCATGAATTAAAAAGGCGGCAATAGCCGTTGGAATACCCCACAGCGCGATATGCATCGGGTTTGTTTCAATGCCGGATTCGCGCAAAAAAGTGTGCATCAGCACTATGGCGCCAAAGGCGACAAACACGTCTTCGCCAAAAAATAAACCGATGTTGTCGGTCGCCGCCGCCATCGCTTTGACTTTGTCGCGCATAGCCTGCGACAACCCCGGATGTTGCCGCTCGGCCAGCGCTTCGGCCATTGGCGCCACCAGCGGCCGCACCATCTGTGGGTGACCGCCAAGACTGGTCAGGCCTAACGCCGCGCTGCTTTCGCGTGCCAGCAGATAAATACTGAGCAGCCGGCCGACCGTTGCGCCTTTAACCCCAGCGATAAAACGCTGAGCCTGTTGTTTCAGGCCATGACGCTCCAGTAGGCCAATAATGGCGAGCGGCAACAGCAGGATCACCGGCAAAGTGCGGGTTTTTAGGAAACTTTCGCCCAGTGCGCTGAGCAGCGCCAGCGGCGGCATCCAGGCGCAAAGCCCCGTGACCATACCGGCGCAAATCACCACCAGCACGGCATTAAAGCGCAGCACAAAACCGATGATCACCACAGCAATACCTAACAGTGGCCAGTAGTTCATGCCGCACTCCTGATAAAAGGCCGGATGCTGATACCGCTCCGTTGCAGCGCGGCGCTAAGTTCGCGCGCCAGTTGCAGCGCTTCGGGGCTGTCGCCATGCACACATAAACTGTCGGCGTGCAGGTTAATCTGATGCTGCTCAATACTGACAACTGAGCCTGTATCGATAAGCCGCAGGCTTTGCGCCAGTGCTGCCTGATGGCAAAGCACAGCGCCCGGCTGACTGCGCGGCACCAGCTGACCGGCTGCAGTGTAAGCACGGTCGGCAAATGCCTCGTGAAATACCGCGATGCCAGCGGCTTTGGCTGCCACGGACAGGGCTGAGTCCGGTAAGGTCAACAGGGCGACATCCGGGTGCTGTGTTTTCACCAAATCGACAATAATCCCGGCTAAGTTGCTGTCGAGTGCCGCCTGATTGTACAAAGCGCCATGCGGTTTGATATAGGCCATTTTCACACCGGCTTTTTCCGCTAACCGGCAAAAATACTGCAGTTGTTGTTGCAGGCTTGCGGTCAGTGCAGCCGGAGTCATCGTCAGCGGCAGGCGGCCAAAGTTGGCCCGGTCCGGGTAAGAAGGATGAGCACCGACACAGACCTGATGTCGCTTACAGGCTAATAGTGCTGCCAGAATATCTTCTTCAGTCCCGGCGTGGGCGCCACAGCTGATATTGGCCGAAGACAACAGCGGAATAATCGCCAGATCGTCGCCGCAGCCCTCACCAAGATCAGCGTTTAAATCAATATGTTTCATCAGATCACCGTCTGTTCAATTGCAGATTGCACCTTAACAGGCCGGGCTTTTTACTGCAAAGCTGGCTGCAGTATAGCTGTCCGGGTACACTGAACCCGGTACAGCACTGCCGGCAAAGGGGCGGGCTGCAGCATCAACAGGAGTGAATATGGCTAAGTGGTTGGGTGATGTGATCTTTGGTCCGGTGTTAAAACATGAAGTCGCCGCGGTTGCACAATTAGAAGCTGAGGCATTTCCACCGCCGGTGTATCCGGTGTTTTTTTTTCGTCAGGCGTTTGATTTATGGCCGGAGTTGTTTTGGGTCGCCCGGCATGACAGTGGGATCCTGGCCTATCTGATCGCCGCACCTGAACTGAGCCAGCCGGCCAGACTCAGTCTGATGTCTTTTGCCGTGGCGCCGCAATGCCAGGGGCAGGGGATTGGTAAAGCCCTGTTGCAGGCCTTTTTGCCGGCATTGCCCGCGCTTGCGCCGCAGGCTCGCCAGATTTGGCTGACCGCCGATCCGGCTAACAGCGCCGCCTTACGGCTGTATCAGCAACATGGTTTTTCTGTCAGTGGTGAAGAAGCCGATTATTATGGCGCCGGTTATAACCGGCTGGTTCTGACCGCCGAAGTCGCAGCAAAATCGCGGTGAAAAATGTCGGATAATACCGTGAAAACTCGGCGCCAGAGCGCGCCAGTACTGGGTTTTAATCAAATGCTCGACGCCTCGAAAAACCCCCGCTATAATGCCGCGTCCTATTAAACGTTCAGCTTGGCGGCCATAGCTTCTAATGCAACAGTGCCAGGCTCTGGTAAGCAGGCGTATCGCTACGCCCGATTTTGATTTTGAGGTAACAAAATGCAAGTTTCTGTTGAAACCACTCAGGGTTTAGAGCGCCGCGTCAATATTACAGTTCCGGCCGCCGCCATCAGTGTTGAAGTCGAGAAAGAATTACGTCAAATTGCCAAAAACCGTCGCGTAGATGGTTTCCGTCCAGGCAAAGCGCCAGTCGCAATCATCAAAAAAATGTTCGGTCTGTCAGTGCTGCAAGACGTTGCTTCACGCCAGATGCAAAACCATTTCTATCAGGCCATCGTCAGCAACAAACTGAACCTGGCGGGTAATCCAACATTCGCTCCAGGTCAACTGGCTGAAGGTCAAGACCTTGCTTTCACTGCTACTTTCGAAGTGTATCCAGAAGTTGCCCTGACTGGCCTGGATAAAGTTGAAGTGACCAAACCAGTGGTTGAGATCGCTGCCGAAGATATGGCAAAAATGATTGAAACGCTGCGTAAACAGCACGCGACATGGGCTGCTAAAGCCGATGCAGCAGCTGCTGGCGATCGCGTCAATATGGACTTCACTGGTTCAATCGATGGCGAAGAATTTGAAGGCGGTAAAGCTGCTGGCTTCACACTGGAATTAGGCCAAGGCCGGATGATCCCAGGCTTTGAAGACGGCATCACCGGTAAAAAAGCTGGCGAGCAGTTCACTATCGACGTGACTTTCCCGGCCGAGTACCACGCTGAAAACCTGAAAGGCAAAGCTGCGCAATTCGCTATCACACTGAACAGCGTTGAAACGCAAGTGCTGCCAGAAGTGAACGAAGAGTTTGTCAAACTGTTCGGTCTGGCAGAAAACACTGTAGAAGCGCTGCACACTGAAGTGCGCAAAAACATGGAACGCGAGCTGAACCAGGCCATCAAAGGCAAGGTAAAAGAGCAAGTGATCAAAGGCTTACTGGCCAACCACGAACTGGAAGTGCCACAAGCACTGATCGACAGCGAAGTTGAAGTACTGCGCCGTCAGGCTCTGCAACGTTTTGGTCAGAACATGAACGCGAAAAACCTGCCGGAATTACCAGCAGCGCTGTTCACTGAACAAGCCCGTGACCGCGTGAAAGTTGGTCTGTTGTTGGGTGAAGTGATCAAAACCAACAACCTGCAAGTTGATGATTCACGCGTACAAGCGTTGATTGAAACTGTGGCGTCTGCTTACGAAGATCCAAAAGAAGTAGTGCAATACTACAACAGCAACAAAGAGCTGCTGCAAGGTATGCGCAACGTCGCACTGGAAGAGCAGGCGATTGATCTGGTACTGGCGAAAGCTAAAGTGACAGAACAAGCGGCCAAGTTCGACGAAATTATGAATCCGGCTGCTGCGAACTAAGATTGACTTTAGTCAGGGCGACAGCTTTAATGGCCTGAGCAGCAGTGTTCGGGCCATTTTCATTTGTGCTGCCGCATTTCAGGGAATCAGTTATGGTGTCAACACCTCATATGAATGAATTAGTTAACGCGTTAGTCCCCATCGTCATCGAGCAAACCGCCAAAGGCGAACGTTCTTTTGATATTTACTCCCGTCTGCTCAAAGAGCGGGTTATTTTTCTGACCGGCCAGGTTGAAGACCATATGGCCAATCTGATTGTGGCGCAGTTGCTGTTCCTCGAATCAGAAAACCCGGAAAAAGATATCTACATTTATATCAACTCTCCGGGCGGTTCTGTGACTGCAGGTCTCGCCATTTATGACACCATGCGTTATATCAAATGTGATATCGCCACAGTCTGTGTCGGTCAGGCTGCCAGTATGGGCGCATTCCTGCTGTCTGGTGGTACTAAAGGCAAACGGTATGTGCTGCCGAATGCCCGCGTGATGATCCATCAGCCGTTAGGTGGTTTCCAAGGCCAGGCCACTGATTTTGAGATCCATGCCCGCGAAATTCTGACGATCAAAGAAAAACTGAATCGTCTGATGGCCGAGCACTGTGGCAAAACGCTGGAAGAGGTTGTACGCGACACTGAACGTGACAACTTCTTAAGCGCGCAACAAGCGGTGGATTATGGTCTGGTGGACCAAATCCTGAGCAAACGCGAAGCCAAATAAGCCTGCCAGCGGCAGTGAATTTAAAAAGTGGCGGCAGGGCCGTCACTTTAGCAAGAATGAGGTAGTTCCATGTCTGATCGCACTGACGGCGAGAAGAGCAACAAGTTGCTGTATTGCTCCTTCTGTGGCAAATCGCAACATGAAGTGCGCAAGTTAATTGCAGGCCCGCAGGTGTATATCTGTGATGAATGCGTTGACCTGTGCAACGATATAATCCGTGAAGAAATCAAAGACATTTCGCCAAAACGTGATGGTAATAAACTGCCAACGCCAAAAGAAATCCGTACTCACCTCGACGATTACGTCATCGGGCAAGAGCATGCGAAAAAGGTGCTGGCGGTTGCTGTTTATAACCACTACAAGCGCTTGCGCACCGTCGGCCAGAAACAGGATGTGGAACTGGGTAAGTCAAACATTCTGCTGATTGGCCCGACTGGCAGTGGTAAAACTTTGCTCGCTGAAACGCTGGCCCGTTTACTGGATGTGCCATTTACCATGGCAGATGCGACCACCTTAACCGAAGCAGGTTATGTCGGTGAAGACGTGGAAAACATCATCCAGAAGCTGCTGCAAAAATGCGACTATGACGTCGAAAAAGCGCAGCGCGGTATTGTTTACATCGATGAAATCGACAAGATTTCACGTAAATCTGAGAATCCGTCTATCACCCGTGATGTTTCAGGTGAGGGGGTGCAACAGGCGCTGTTGAAGCTGATTGAAGGCACAGTCGCCTCAGTGCCGCCGCAAGGTGGGCGCAAACATCCGCAACAGGAATTCCTGCAGGTGGATACCTCGAAAATCCTGTTTATCTGTGGCGGCGCATTCGCAGGCCTGGATAAGATTATCGAGCAGCGTAGTGCCAAAGGCTCCAGCATTGGTTTTGGCGCTCAGGTGAAAAGCAAAGAATCGAGCCGCAGCCTGACGGAAAGTTTCCGCGACGTTGAACCGGAAGATTTAGTGAAATTCGGTTTAATCCCGGAATTTATCGGTCGTCTGCCGGTTGTCGCTACGCTGACTGAACTGGATTTAGCGGCGTTAATGCAAATTCTGAGTCAGCCGAAGAACGCGCTGATCAAGCAATTTGGTGCGCTGTTCCAGATGGAAGGGGTAGAACTCGAGTTCCGCGAAGATGCACTTAAAGCTATCGCGCAAAAAGCGATGGAGCGCAAAACCGGCGCCCGTGGCTTGCGTTCTATCGTCGAAGGTGTGTTGCTTGATACGATGTATGAGCTGCCGTCGATGCAGGATGTTGCCAAAGTAGTTGTTGATGAGACCGTCATTCGCGGTGAGTCACAGCCCATTCTGATGTATCAGAGCCCGGAGAAAGTGGCGGCGGAATCGCATTAAAGCAGCTGAAAGTTCGGCTATGCAACCACATGCACAGTGCCGGATAGTTGTAGAAAAGGAGCTTTGGCTCCTTTTTTGTTGCCTGGCGAAAAATCGAGGTCGGAGGTATTTTTGTTGCTCTGATTCAATATCTTGTCGTTGATTTGACCAAAGGCATGCGCCGACAGGCATTTTTTTTGCTGTGGCGTTGAACTGATGCTTTTGAACCCCATATACTCCTTAACTCACGCCTGCAGTAACTAATTCGAGAGCAATTTCATGACAGAAGCAACAGTCGAACGTTTGCATATGCCGGTACTGGCATTACGCGACGTAGTCGTCTATCCGCATATGGTGATCCCATTATTCGTCGGGCGGGCAAAATCCATCAAATGCCTGGATGCAGCGATGGACAAAGACAAACAAATTTTTCTGGTGGCGCAAAAAGATGCGACGCTGGATGATCCGGCTGAGGCGGACCTCTACAACGTCGGAACTGTCGCCACCATTCTGCAGTTGTTAAAACTGCCAGACGGCACTGTCAAAGTGTTAGTTGAAGGCGGGCGTCGTGCTCGCCTGGCGGGTTTTACTGAAACTGACAAAACCTTTATGGCCTATGTTGATGTGATTGCATCGCCAGAACTCGACAGCCGCGAGCAGGAAGTGTTCCTGCGCTCTGCGGTCAATCAGTTTGAAGGTTATATCAAGCTCAATAAAAAAATCCCGCCAGAAGTGCTGACAGCCTTGTCTGGAATCGACGACGCCGCGCGCCTCGCCGACACCATGGCGGCGCATATGCCGCTGAAAGTCGAAGACAAGCAAAAAGTGCTGGAAATCATCGACGTCACTGAACGGCTTGAATACCTGATGGCGATGATGGAATCAGAAATCGACATTCTGCAGGTTGAGCGGCGCATCCGCAGCCGCGTCAAAAAGCAGATGGAGAAAAGCCAGCGCGAGTATTATCTGAACGAACAGATGAAAGCTATCCAGCGTGAACTGGGCGAGCTGGATGATGCGCCGGACGAATTTGAAGCCATCAACCGCAAAATTGAAGCGGCGCAGATGCCAACGGAAGCCAAAGACAAAGCCAGCGCTGAACTGTCGAAGCTGAAAATGATGTCGCCGATGTCGGCGGAAGCCACAGTAGTGCGTTCTTACATCGACTGGTTGACGCAGGTGCCGTGGAAAGCCCGTTCTAAAGTGAAAAAGAACCTGGCGCTGGCCGAAGAAATCCTCAATGCTGACCATTATGGCCTGGATAAAGTCAAAGAACGTATTCTGGAATATCTGGCAGTACAGCAACGTGTGAACAAATTAAAAGGTCCGATTTTGTGTCTGGTCGGTCCTCCGGGTGTGGGTAAAACCTCACTTGGTCAATCTGTGGCCAAAGCCACAGGGCGCAAATACGTGCGGATGGCGCTCGGTGGTGTGCGTGATGAAGCAGAAATTCGCGGTCACCGCCGCACTTACATCGGTTCGATGCCGGGTAAAATTATCCAGAAAATGGCGAAAGTGGGCGTGCGTAACCCGCTGTTTTTGCTCGACGAAATCGACAAAATGGCATCTGATTTCCGTGGCGACCCGGCAGCAGCATTATTAGAAGTGCTGGACCCGGAACAGAACTCGGCATTTAGCGACCATTATCTGGAAGTCGATTACGACCTGTCGGACGTAATGTTTTTTGCCACCAGTAACAGTCTGAATATTCCGGAAGCCTTGTTAGACCGGATGGAAGTGATCCGGCTGTCTGGTTATACCGAAGATGAAAAACTCAATATCGCCAAGCAGCATTTGCTCAACAAACAAATTGAGCGCAATGGCCTGAAAAAAGGTGAGCTGGAAGTTGAAGACAGCGCCATCATCGGCATTATCCGCTATTACACCCGTGAAGCGGGCGTGCGTAGTCTTGAGCGCGAAATCTCCAAGCTGTGCCGTAAAGCCGTCAAACAGATTTTGTTGAATAAAACACTGAAGACGGTACGGATCAATCAGGAAAACCTGGAAGAATTCCTCGGCGTGCAGCGTTTTGACTACGGTAAAGCCGAAGACAGCAACCGGATTGGTCAGGTCACAGGCCTCGCCTGGACTTCAGTTGGCGGCGATTTGCTGACAATTGAAGCGGCCGCAGTCGTCGGCAAAGGCAAGCTGACACACACCGGCTCGCTCGGTGATGTGATGAAAGAATCTATTCAGGCGGCGATGACTGTCGTGCGCAGCCGGGCTGAGACTCTGCGCATCAATGAAGATTTCTACGAAAAACGTGACATTCATATTCACGTGCCGGAAGGTGCCACGCCAAAAGATGGTCCAAGCGCCGGTATCGCGATGGTGACTGCGCTGGTGTCGAGCTTAACCGGTAACCCGGTGCGGGCAGATGTAGCGATGACCGGTGAAATTACCCTGCGCGGTGAAGTGTTGCCGATAGGCGGCCTGAAAGAAAAACTGCTGGCTGCGCATCGCGGTGGTATTAAACGGGTGCTGATCCCACATGACAACGTGCGTGATTTAAAAGACATTCCGGATAACGTCAAAGGTGATATCGAAATTTGTCCGGTGAAATGGATTGATGAGGTGCTGGAGCTGGCGTTACAAGAGCCGCCAACCGGTATGTCTGTGATCACTGAAGAAAAAAAGAGCACAAGAGCCAAAAAAAGCCAAAAAAATCCGGTTTAGGGGGTTTTCAAAAGCTCAGGCTGTGCTAATTTAGGGGCAGTTTCGGTGCAGCCCTTGTCGGACAAGGGCTGGCGAGACACCAAGAATTTTTCAGGACCCTTGGATTTGTGCTTGCAAGCCCCTTTGTGGCTTGATATAACAAAGGCCGAACACAAGAATGTACTTTAAATCTGGTTGTAGAAAATAATAACAATTGAAGGGGATGATATTGTGAACAAGTCTCAACTTATCGACAAAATTGCTGCTGGTGCAGACATTTCTAAAGCGGCAGCGGGTCGTTCTCTTGACGCGTTCATCGAAGCCGTTACTGAAGCTTTAAAGGAAGGTGACTCAGTTGCGCTGGTTGGTTTCGGTACTTTCGCAGTACGTGAGCGTGCCGCCCGTACTGGCCGTAACCCACAAACTGGTGAAACGATCCAAATCGCTTCTGCGAAGATCCCTTCTTTCAAGCCAGGCAAAGCGTTAAAAGACAGCGTGAACTAAGAAACGCTGATCCGGCGCGCCGGGTAAGTGATTCGGGCTCTGAGGAACCCGCGCCTGTTGCAGGTGTCGTTCAGATGACAATCAGCTAGGGTAGTAACAGTTCCTTCACAGCTTCTATAAAAAAGGCGCATCTGATAAGATGCGCTTTTTTTTTAAGCCAGCTATTGCAGCGAAAAGAGATAAATCAAGCATGTTAGAAAAGATCAGAGAAGGTTCGCAGGGCATTATCGCCCAGGTCGTGCTGGGCCTCGTAATCCTGACGTTTGCCGTATCGGGCGTCAGCAGTTACTTCGGCAACAATGCCGACCAGGCCGTTGCGGTAGTCAATGGCGAAGAAATTTCCCGGGCTAAGTTTGAACAAAGCTATCAGAACGAACGTGCCCGGATGGAACAGCAATTTGGCGATATGTTTGCCAGTCTGGCTGCCGATACCAACTATATGAACAATTTCCGTAATCAGGTGCTGGAGCGGCTGATTGATGAAACTTTGTTAAAGCAACAGACCAGCAGCTTCGGCATCGCGATCAGCGACCAGTTTCTGCTGGATACCATCCGTAAAATGCCAGAGTTTCAGGCGGATGGTGCTTTTAGTAATGAGCGTTATCTGGCGGTATTGCGCCAGAGCAATCTGACGGCAAACCAGTTGCGCGACATGCTGCGCGAACAGTATGCGCGGAATCAGTTGCTGGTTGGGCTTGCTGGTTCGGATTTCGCCTTACCTGGTGAGATGAAAACGCTGATGACGCTGCAACAGCAAACCCGCGATATCGAGTTCGCGACAGTAAAAGCCGCTGATCTTGCCAAAGACGTCAAGTTTGAAGAAAGTCAGCTGAATACATGGTATCAACAAAATCAGTCGCGTTATGCCACACCTGAGCAGGTTGCATTGCAGTATGTTGAATTAAAAGCTGCAGATCTGGCAAAAGACATCCAGGTCACGGACGATGAAGTCAAAGCCTATTACACGGCTAACCAAAGCCGTTACCAGGGCGAAGAGCGCCGCCGGGTCTCGCACATTCTGCTCGAGTCTGCCGACGAAAACGCCGAAATCAAAACCAAGGCCGAAGGCATCCTGAAAGCACTGCAGGGCGGTGCAGATTTTGCTGCGCTGGCGAAACAACATTCTTCAGACACTGTTTCTGCTGAAAATGGCGGAGACCTGGATTTCATCACCAAAGGTGTGATGGAACCTGAGTTCGAAGCTGCAGCTTATGCGCTGGCGAAGGCCGGTGATTTGTCGGCAGTGGTTAAAACCTCTTTTGGTTACCATATCATCAAGCTGACAGAAGTTGATGCGGCGAAAGTGAAAACGCTTGATGAAGTCAAAGAGACTATTGTGGCAGCCGTTAAGACTGACAAAGCGGCAGAAAAATTTGCCGAGCTGCAACAAAAACTGGCAGAAGTCAGTTTTGAGGTAGCAGATAACCTGGAGGAAGCGGCGACTGCTGTTGGCGCCAAAGTGCAAAGCGCTGCGCTGTTCAGCCGCCAGAATGCCCCTGCAGTGTTGAACGTGCCGAAATTTTTAGACACGGTGTTTCAACCAGACTTTATCAGTGCCGGGACTAACAGTGAAGTCATCGAACTGGCTGCCCAACACGTGGTAGTGGCTCGTCTGGTCGAACATCAGCCAGCGAAGAATAAGTCGTTTGACGAAGTGAAAGCGCAAGTGCAGACCGCCTATGTGGCTGAGCAAGCCGCACAACTGGCTGAACAAAAAGCCACGGCACTGGTCGGCGAACTTGAAGCCGGTAAGTCAATCAGCGAGCTGGTTGCGGCTCATCAGCTGACGCTGGAAAAATCAGTGGCGACACCTCGTTTTGGTGGCAGTCTGGATGCCGAGATCCGCACTAAGGCCTTTGCTTTGCCAAAACCGACCAAAGACAAAGCCGTCAGCGTTGGCAGTACTAAGCTGCAAACTGGCGACGCCGCTGTGGTGTTGATCAGCAAAGTGACTGAAGTACCTGCACAGGGCGAACCGGCGCAACCGGAACTGGACAATTTGGCCAACCAGCTGAGCCAGTCGCATTTTGCTGTGGTGCAAAAAGCGCTGCGTGACCGCGCTGAGATCAGCCGCAATCTGGCGGTATTAACCAGCGCTGCTGAACAATAAAGCTGTTTGTGGTCCGGATAAAAAAACCAGCAGTTGCTGGTTTTTTTTATTGGTTCTGGCGGTATTTATTGTTGCTTAATACTGCGCACTGTTAATCAGTTTACGACTGTAATCATGCTGGGGGCTGGCAAATACCTGGGCGGTCGGGCCGTAGTCCAGGCACTGACCACGGTGCAGAACCAACGTATGATCGGCAAAATGGCGGACCAGCCTTAATTGATTGGTGATCAGCAGATACGCAATGCCGGTGTTTTGCTGTAGTTCCAGCAGTAAATTAACAATTTGCGCCCGCAGGGAAGGGTCCAAAGCGGTCAGCGCTTCGTCAAGGATCAGGACTTTGGGGTCGAGGATAAGTGCACGGGCCAGAGCGACCCGTTGCAGTTGGCCACCGGAAAACATATGCGGATAATAATTGGCATGTTCATTCAGTAGCCCGAGCAATCGCAACGTCTGGCTGATTTTCTGCTCGCGTTGGCTAAAACTCAGCACAGTGCTGTAACGCAGCACCGCATGCAGGATCTCAGCGATTTTTTGATTGGGGTTTAACGAGCGTGCTGCATCCTGAAAAATGTAACGGATAAATTGATTGGTTTTCCGGTACTGGTTGCAGTTGATTTGATGGCCCGCATACCAAATTTCGCCTTGATCCGGCTGCTCAATGCCGACCAGCAGTTTCGCCAGTGTGCTTTTGCCCGAGCCGGTTTCACCAACCACCGCTAAGGTTTCGCCCGCCTGCAACCTGAAACTGACCCCCTGCAATGCGATGATTTCTTTGTGATTAAAAAAGCCAGTCGCCTTACGATAGGTTTTACCGAGATCACGGACTTCAATCAAATCACTCATCGTCAGCACTCCTCTGTAACGGGAAATGGCAGCTGTAAAAGTGATTCTGTTGCCGTTCCAGCTGTGGTGTCTTGACGCATTCTTTGCGTGCATTGGGGCAGCGCGGCCCAAGCCGGCAGCCGATCGGCAGATGCTGCAAGGTTGGAATACTGCCGTGTAAGGCATACAGCTGCTGCTTGAACGCCAGTTCTGGCTGAAATTCAGGTACGCTGCGGATCAGCGCATCGGTATAATGATGGCGCGGATTTTTTAACAGTTCAGCAGTATCGCCGGCTTCAACCAGCTGACCGCAATACAATACACTGAGCGTATCCGTGTTTCTGGCGACGGTTTCTAATTCGTGGCTGATCAGCAGAATCGACGTGCCCTTGAGTTGATTAAAACTCGCCAGTAAGCGAAATAACTGCGCCTGAGTGGTACTTTCCAATGCGGTCGTCGGTTCGTCTGCGATCAACAGTTTCGGTGCTTTGGCAATCGCCATCGCGATAGAAATTTTCTGGCACACCCCTTCAGAAAGCTGATAAGGGTAGCTGTTTAACACCGACTGATGGTCACGGATCCCGACTTTATGCAGCAGGTTAATCGCCCGTTTACGGCGAAAGAAACCGCGTTGCCACCAGGAAACACCTTCAACCAGATGATCCGGCACCGATTCGGCCAGTTGTTCGCCAATCGGCGCGGTCGGGTCCATGCTTCGGCTCGGTTCCTGATAAATCATGGCGATATCACGGCTAATGATTTCACGTTGCCGTTGGTAGGGCAGGCGCAGCAAATCCTCGCCACACCAGCTGAAGCGGTCTGCTGAGATATGCCAGCGTTGATGCAGAACCCCCATGATCGCTTTGGCGATCAGGCTTTTGCCGGAGCCTGATTCGCCAACCAGCCCGCGGATCTCTCCTTCCCTGAGCGATAGGTTGACGCGATCTACCGCGCGGACAATACCGTCCGGTGTTTCCAGTTCCAGCGTCAGATTGCGGATATCCAATAACTGCATCAGCTTTCCCGCCGTTTTTTCATCGCTTTGTGTAACCCGTCACCGACCAGATTAATCGACAGCACAGTAATAAAAATCAGTAAGCCCGGCAGCGCGACTGTCCAGGGCGCCAGATAGATAGAATCCAGCGCGTCCGCAATCATACTGCCCCATTCCGGGGTAGGTGCTTGTGCGCCAAGACCGAGAAATCCGAGCGCCGCAATATCCAGGATCGCAGTTGACAGTGCCATCGTAAACAGCAGAGACACCGGTTCCCACAGGTTCGGCAACACCACAGACCAAAGGATTTGCCAGTTGTTCGCACCATCCAGGCGGTAAGCCACGACATAATCCTGTTTCAGTTGTTGCTGAATAGCATTACCGACACCATGGATAAATTGTGGCAACATCGCCAGCATAATGGCCCAGATTGTATTCAGCAGGCCAGGTCCGAGCACAGCCACAATCACTATCGCTAACAGCAGGCTTGGAATGGTCAGCGCGAGGTCCAGCAAATGGTTAAAAATGCTGGATTGTACCCCGCGGGTCATCCCGGCCAGCGCGCCCAATAAGATCCCGACCAGCATTGCGCCCAATACCGCCAGGATCGCCAGGCCAAAGCTGTAGCTGGCACCGAGCATCAGTCGTGACATTAAATCCCGGCCTAAGTCGTCGGTGCCAAAAGGGTAAGAAACCAGACCATTGCCCTGCCACGAGGGCGGTACCAGTAAAAGTTCAGAATTCTGCAGGTACGGATCATGCGGATTCATAAAAGGGCTGACCAAAGCGATAGTCAACAGCACGCAGAGGATGATCAGGCCAAACATGGCAAAATGCTGCGGCATAAAATGGCGCCACAGCAGCTGGTAGGGCTTCTTGTTATATTCTTCGTAGTACAAGCGCAATTTTTTCATCAGAATTTCCGCGCCAGAGGATTAAACAGCGTGTGCAGGATCTCTGTCAGCATATTGACACAAATCACCAGACTGGAAACAACCAGTAAACCGGCCTGAATGGACGGGTAGTTTCGTTGATAAATACTGTCAATCAACCACTGACCGATACCAGGCCAGGAGAAAATCACCTCGGTCAGCATCGCCAGTGTAATGAGCGTGCTGAACTGCAGACCGACCTGCCGGGTCACCGGTAACAAGGCATTGCGCAGGCCATGGCGGTACAGGACTTGTGGCCGCGACAATCCTTTGGCTCTGGCAGTTTTAATATAGTTTTGCTCCAGGACGTCCAGCATAGAATGCCGGACAAAACGGATCATCACATTGGTCGGATAACTGGCCAGGATCAACGTTGGCAACAAAAGATGCAGAAAAGCGCTTTGCGCCGCAGCCATGCGGTCAATCTCGGTTGCCAGCAGAATATCGGCAAATATAAAACCGGTTTGGGTCGGTACTTCAAACAGCACGCCAAGCCGGCCTGATGTCGGCAGCCAGCCCAGCTGCAACGAAAACAGCATGATACAAATCAGCGCCAGCCAGAACACCGGTAAGGAATAGCCCACCAGCGCCATGCCGGAGATGAACTTATCCAGCCAGCTGTCTTTGCGCACTGCGGCCAGCAAGCCCAATGGAATGCCAGCCAGCAGGCTCAGGCATAAGGCATATGACGCCAGCTCCAGGGTTGCCGGCAACACCCGGCCGATTTCCTGCAACACAGGCTGCTGGCTGGCAAATGACAAGCCCCAATTGCCGTCCAGCAGACGCCGGTTATATTCGATATATTGTTGCCATAAACTCTGGTCCAGCCCGAGCGACGTCTGTAAAGTCTGATGTTGCTCCGGAGTAATGTTGCGCAGCCCGGTCAGATTACTGACCAGATCGCCCGGAAACAGATAATTCAGGCTGAACACAAACACGGTTAAGGCAACAAACACAAAGCCGAGTAAGAACAAACGGCGGGCCAGATAACGCAATATCATGGCGTCTTCTCCGCATGAACAAAACTGACACCGCCATAGGGATTAATACTGACGCCCTTCACGGCACTGTTTCTGACCTGAAATCTTTTGGAATGCGCAATAGGGACCAGCGGCATTTGTTCCTGCAGGTACTGCTGCGCTGCAAAGTAGTAGCTTCTGCGCTGTGGGATCTCGGTGGTTTTTAGTGCGCTGGCGATAAACTCGTCAAAGTGTTCATCACACCAGTTTGCTCTGTTGCTACCTGAGACTGCGGCTGCACAGCTCAGCAGCGGGCGCATAAAATTGTCCGGATCGGCGTTATCGGCGGACCAGCCTATTAATACGGTGTCGTGTTCTCCCTGACCCAGTTTCCGGCGAAAAGTGTTCCATTCGTAGGATACTATTCTGGCGCGCACACCGATGGCGCTTAAGTCAGCCTGGATCAGCTCAGCCATTTTCTGCGCGTTCGGGTTGTACATACGCTGGACAGGCATGGCCCAGATATCGAGGCTGAAGCCATTTGGATAACCTGCCTCTGCCAGCAATTGCCGTGCCTGCTGTGGGTTAAAGCTGCGACGGGAGCTGTCGGCCAGATAGGCCCAGGAATTGGGCGGCAGTACAGAAGTTGCTTCTTCGGCCTGACCAAAATAGACCGCCTGCAGGATATTGGGTTTATTGATCGCCAAAGCCAGCGCCTGACGCACTTTGACCTGATTAAACGGTGGCTTTTGCGTGTTAAAGGCCCAAAATCCGACATTCATGCTGGTCTGCTGATCGACGCCAAAATCCGCCCGGGTGGTCAGCATTTGTAGCTCAGCCAGGCGCGGAATTGGGGCGACATCACACTCCCGTGTCAACAGTTTGGCCAGACGTTTGGTATTGTCCGGTACTATATCAATCACCAGCTGTGCCAGCGGACCATGGGCGCGCCAGTAGGTGGGATGACGGTAATAGCGGATCAGCACGTCTTTTTGATATTCGCGGAACTTAAAAGGCCCAGTGCCTATTGGCATGGTATCTAACAGAGGTTTTTCATCTTGCCGCGCCAGCAACTCGCCATATTCGGCTGACAAAATTGCGGCGAAATCTGTCGCCAGCACAGATAAAAACGAGCTGTCGGGCTGACTGAGCCGAAATTCGACTTCATCCGAACTTACAGCGCTCACACTGAGCACCCGCTGGCGCCAGTCAATACTGTCAAAATAAGGATATTCGGTGGCGGTCTGAAAAAACGGATGTTCAATCAATAACATGCGGTTAAAAGTAAAGACCACGTCTTCGGCATTCAACGCACGCGACGGTGTAAAGTAGGCGGTTTGGTGAAAAGTGACATCGTGGCGTAGTTTAAACCGATACACCAGTCCATCCGGGCTGACCTGCCAGCTTTGGGCCAAAGCCGGCTTCAGCGCTCCGGAAAGGGCGTCGATATCCAATAACCGGTCATAAAGATGTTGGCTGATGGCATCTATCGTGGTGCCTGAGGTGACAAGTTGTGGGTTAAAGCTCTCTGGTGAGCCTTCCGCACAATAAACCAAGCCTGCAGCATCGCTGGCCGGAGACACCGGTTTGCAGCCTGTTAACCACAACAGCGCACACAGGCTGCTAAAACACAGAGAAGCTGAATTCATTGCTGGCTGTCTAACAGTTTGTATTTTTTCATATATCCGCGTAGCTGATGATACGTCAGATTGAGCGCATCCGCAGTCTTTTTCTGGTTGTACTGACAGGCAGCCAGCGCTTGTTTGATCAAGCTGACTTCATAGTGTTCGGATAACAGCTTAAAATCCTGCATTTGCGAGAAATCAAACTGCAGTGTTGCACCTGCTGAGACAGGGGCTTGTGGTGTCGTGGCAGGCATAACCGGCGCAGCAGAGACCGCGGGTATTGGTGCACTTTGCTGACGATCCAGAGTGCGGACCCTGGCTTGCGGCCGAAAGGGGGATGCGAAGGGATCAAACAGAATGTCATGGACCGGCACATAAGGATTGTTGCTACGGTACACGCTGCGTTCAACCACGTTTTTCAACTCCCGCACGTTACCTGGCCAGTCATAGTCCAGGAGCTGGCGTTTGGCTTTGTCACTGAAGCCGCTGAACAGCTCAAAATTCAGTTCGCGCGCCATATTAATCGCAAAATGCTCCGCCAGCTGCATGATATCTTCGCGGCGCTCGCGCATCGGTGGCAAGGTGATCACGTCAAATGCCAGCCGGTCTAATAAGTCGGCGCGAAACTCACCACGTTCCGCCATGCCCGGTAAGTCTTCGTTCGTTGCACAGACCAGGCGTACATCGACTTTGATTGGCCGGCTGCCGCCGACGCGCTCAAATTCGCCATATTCAATCACCCGCAGCAGCTTCTCCTGCACCAGTCCCGGAGTATTGGCCAGCTCATCGAGAAACAGTGTGCCGAAGTTTGCGCGTTCAAAACGCCCTTCATGGCGCTTACTGGCGCCGGTGAAGGCACCGGCTTCGTGGCCAAATAATTCACTTTCCAGCAGGTTTTCATTTAACGACGCACAGTTCAGTGTCAGATAATTCTGATCCCAGCGCTGTGACAAATAATGCAGCCGTGCGGCGATCAGCTCTTTGCCTGTACCGCGCTCACCGATAATCAGCACGGGCTTGTTCAGCGGGGCGATTTGGGACACCTGATCCAAAACGTTCAGAAAACTGTTAGATTGGCCTATCAGATTGTCTTGTTGAAATGCTCGTGCCATTTAGCTGCCATTAAGTGGTTAAATTTGCTAATTAGTAGTCTATTTGAAAGTCGAGATTGGCAACAGCATTTATTAAAAATAAATTAAATTCAATAAAAACAAATGTTTATGTGTATTTTTAGAGTTGGCAAGGTTCCTGAATAAGGTTATCTGACTCAATCAGACACCAAACGAGGTAAACATCATGGGTATTTTCTCTCGCTTCTCAGATATCGTGAACTCAAATATCAACGCATTGTTAGATAAAGCTGAAGATCCGGAAAAAATGGTTCGCCTGATCATTCAGGAAATGGAAGATACATTGGTCGAAGTGCGGTCCACGTCCGCCAAAACCATCGCTGAGAAAAAAGAACTGCAACGCGTGGTCACACGTCTGGAAGAAGATGTGGCCGACTGGCAGGGCAAAGCGGAATTGGCGCTGAGCAAAGCGCGTGACGATTTGGCCCGCTCCGCCTTAGTTGAAAAACAAAAAGCGGCAGATCAGGCTGCTGCTGTAAACGCGGATATCGCAAATTTAGACACTCATATCAGCAAGTTGCAGGATGAAGTTTCGCAGCTGCAGGAAAAATTAGCCGATGCAAAAGCCCGGCAGAAATCCATGCTGATGCGTCAGCAAACGGTGGCATCACGTCTGGAAGTGAAAAAGTCGCTGGACAGCACCCGGTTAAATGACGCGATGTACAAATTTGAACGTTACGAGCAAAAGATCGACAATCTGGAAGCTCAGGTCGAATCTTATGACTTAGGTAAAAAGACTCTGCGCGACGAATTTGCAGAGCTGGCAGCGCAGGACAAAATTGACTCTGAACTGGCGGCACTGAAAGCAAAAATGAACAACGAGAACAACGCCTGAATACCAGGCGTTTCTGGAGCCTAAGATGGAAATTACCGAAGCATTTGCCATACCGATGATCGTCTTTATGGTCTTCGTTGCGCCTATCTGGATCATTATGCATTACCGCAGTAAACGCAAAATTTCAGAAGGCCTGTCAGAGCATGAACTGGCGCAACTGAATGATTTATCTGCCAAAGCTGAACGAATGGCCGACCGGATTAAAACGTTGGAGGCTATTCTGGATGCTGACGCTCCTAACTGGAGGCGTAAACATGAGTAACAAACGTCGCGAGCTGTTGCGGGATGACCGCAACGGCAAAATCGCCGGGGTCTGCGCCGGCATCGCCGACTACTTCGGCTGGGAATTATGGTTAGTCCGGGTTGTGGTGCTGGCGTCGGTGTTATTAGGTTTCGGCGGTATCCTGCCGGTGCTGTATCTGGTGGGCTGGATAGTGCTGGAGAAAAAATCGGTGGCCGAACAGCGTAGTGGTGAGCCGGTCAAGGCGGCAACTGAGCGGCCGGTCGAAGTGAAAACCCGCGTCTGGCAACGGGGAGAAGCGCCGCCACGGGCATTAAATCATTTGAAACAACAGTTTGACAGCATCGAGTTTCGGCTGCGTGATATGGAAACTTATGTCACCTCAAGCAAGTTTCAGTTACATCGTGAGTTTAACAAACTGTGAGCGCCGGCCGTGGCCGTTTTTATGACTGCTGGAAGTGAGTGACTAATGGAATTGCACCTGCCAGGCCGTGCCCGAACTTTTGGCCAACGCCTGGCGAATCAACACCTTCGTGTCGGCATCACCGGGGTCAGTGGTGCAGGTAAAACTGCATTTCTGACCAGTTTGATTCACCAGCTGACGCAGCCACAGCAGCTGCCGTTTTTTCAGGTGATGCAGCAACAGCGTTATCTGGGTGGTCTTTGCGTGCCGAACCTGGTTACACAGCGCCCACGTTTTCCTTTTGAGCTGAATCTGCAGCAGTTGCAGCAGGGCCAGTGGCCGGCATCGACAACAGCGCTGAGCCAAATTACCCTGCAGTTACGCTATCGGCCGCAACATCCTTTGAAACAAAAATTGCGGGACTGGCAAAGTCTGACGCTGGAGATCACCGATTATCCGGGCGAATGGCTGTTAGATTTGCCAATGTTGCAGCTGGATTATGCCCAATGGTGTGAGAGCGTCTGGTCGATGTTGGACAGCGCTCTGTTGCGGCAGCACGCCGAGCCGTTTCGTCAGGCACTGGCGCAGGCTGATGGCAGCCTGAGCGCATTACAGCTGCAACACCTGACCGACTTGTATCAGCAGCTGCTGACCGTGCTCAAACAGCAACAACTGGCCGTGATCCTGCAACCCGGACGTTTATTAAGGCCGGCTGAGCTGGCCGGGGCGCCGCTGCTACAACTTTTTCCGTTGTTACCCGCTCAGCTCGGTGCAGATCATGCGCTGCACCGTCAGCTCCGGCAGAACTTTGCGGATTATCAGCAGCAAGTAGTGGCGCCGTTTTATCGCGACTATTTTGCCGGGCTGGACCGGCAAGTGATTCTGGCAGATTGTCTGGGCGCCTTAAATCATGGCCACCATGCACTGCTGCAGCTGCAGCAGGCGCTGATGTTAATTATGCAGCATTTCTCTTACGGCCCGGACAGCTGGTGGCGCCGGCTGTTTAAACCCCGCATTGATAAAGTGTTATTTGTCGCGTCGAAAGCTGATTTACTGACACCGGATCAACATCGTAACTTGTTGTTATTACTGCAGCAGATGTTGCAGCAACCGTTGTACCAGCAGCGTTATCAGCGCTGCGACACCGAAGCGCTGGCGGTTGCCGCAGTGGTCAGTGCTGAGTTTGGTCAGGTGCAGACCGCAGAGGGGCAAACGCCTTGTTTGCGCGGTTATCTCGCATCGACCGGCGAATTACAAACCTGGTATCCGGGTGAGGTGCCAATGTCGATGCCATCGCCACAATTATTCAGCCATCATCAGTTTGCCTTTCCGGAATTTTTACCATTGGTCGGGCCGGCGCCCGCCTATCCGCAGCAACTGCGGATGGATCAGGCGCTGCAGTTTTTGCTGGGAGATCATTTGCGATGAAAGAACTGAAAACCGCGCAGCAATTTACCAATGACGATTTTGTCAGGTTGCAGAGCAATGACAGCGCGCCGCTGAAAGCGGCAGTCCAGCTGGCGGACAGTGGCTTTGTTGCTGCGAATGCGCCGCAAGAGCCGGCCGGGACTGCCGGTCATCAGGCCGGGGAGCGTCGCGGGTCGGTCTGGTTGGGGACTGGCCTGGCGTTAGTGCTGTTGCTTGGCGGATTACAGTGGGCTGAGTTTGTGCAACACAGCCTGACTCAGAGTTATTTGCAGGGCGGTGCAGCTGTGGCATTAACCGGGTTTGGTTTTGCCGCGGTGGGCAAGTTACTTTGGAGTGCATGGCGCAGCACTCGTCAGCGCCGGATGCGACAACAATGGCGTGAAGAAGCGTTATCTATGCAACAGAGCCTGCAATATGGCCAGGCCACACCGCTGTGTCAGCGCATGCTTGCCGCCTTGCCACAAGCGGACCACAGTGCGTTTTTAGCCCAGCATAATCTGCAGTTTTCCGACGCCGAAACATTGCAACTCTTTGATTTGTTAGTGTTGCAACCCTTAGATGAGCGAGCTGCTACGCAGATTAGTGCCGCCGCAAAACAAGTCGGGATGGCGGTTGCGGTCAGTCCTTTTGCCCTGGCGGATATGCTGCTGGTCAGCTGGCGGGCCTGGCGTCTGATGGGAGAACTGTCGGCGCTTTATGGCGTACAGATTGGTGCTGTCGCAAGGCTCACGCTACTGAAGAAATTTGCCAACTTACTGTTCTGGACCGGCGCCACTGAACTTGCGATTGATATCGGGGGGGATTTCCTTGGCGCAGAGCTTAGCAGCAAATTATCAGCGCGGGCTGGGCAGGGGGTGTTGGCTGGGTTGATGCTGGCGCGGCTTGGTCGTTTTGCCCAGCAGCAGTTCCGGCCTTTGGCATTGCCGGCGCCACAAACGACAGTCCAGCCGCTGTTACAGTTGTTGTTGCAGCGTCTGCTGCAACGGCCGCCTGCACAATAATATTTACAAATCAACAGTTCAGACCTGCAATGACTGCAAAGCAAACGGACAGACAGATGTCTGCATGCCTTGTCCGCCTTATGCCTTGTTTGCTTAATTAAGCTGAAAATCATCTAAGCAGTCAGGTTGTTATGAGCAGTAGCAGTAAACACGCAGAAACCCTCTGTATCCATGCCGGTAAAACCTATGATCGGCAGTTTGGCAGTCTTGCCACGCCGTTGTACCAGACATCTACTTTTGTGTTTGACAGTGCTGAGCAGGGCGCTGCCCGCTTTGCCGGTGAAACAGAAGGTTATATTTACACCCGGCTGGGCAATCCGACGACCCGTGAGCTGGAGCTGAAAGTTGCGGCGCTGGAAGGCATGGCAGATGGTGCCGCCACCGCCACCGGGATGGGCGCTGTGGCGGCTGCGACGCTGGCGTTTTTACAACAAGGCGATCATCTGATCGCCAGCAACGCCATTTATGGCTGTAGTTTTGCGCTGTTTAATCACCAGTTTGCCCGCTATGGTATCGAGGTCAGCTTTGTCGATATGACCGATCATGCTGCGGTTGAAGCCGCACGCCGGCCCAACACCAAAATGCTGTTTGCTGAGACCCCAATCAATCCGAATCTGGTGGTGCTGGACCTGGAATTCCTTGGCCGGTTTTGCCGTGCGCACGGGATTAAATCAGTCATCGACAACACCTTCCTGACGCCATTGCTGCAACAACCGGCGCGTTATGGCATCGATATCATCATCCACAGCGCGACAAAATACCTGAACGGGCATGGTGACGTGGTTGCCGGCATTATCTTGTCAGATGCCGAAACCATTCAGACGATAAAACTGACCACGTTAAAAGATATGGGCGCGACCATCAGTCCGCACGACGCCTGGCTGATTATCCGCGGCTTAAAAACTCTATCTGTGCGGATGGAACGCCATTGCCAGAATGCCCAGCGTGTAGCCGAGTTTCTGCAGGCGCAGCCGGCAGTAGCGCAGGTGTATTATCCTGGTTTGCCATCACATCCGGGGTTTCGTTTTCTTGGCAGCCAGATGAAAGCCGCCGGCGGCGTATTAGCGTTTGAACTCAAAGGCAGTCTGGACGATGGCCGCTATTTTATTAACCAGTGTGAGCTGTTGAGTCTGGCGGTCAGTCTCGGTGATGCCGAGTCGCTGATCCAGCACCCGGCCTCGATGACCCACAGCCCTTATACTGCAGAAGAACGCCGGCTGGCGGGGATCAGTGATGGATTGATCCGGATCTCTGTCGGGCTTGAGCATGTGGATGACATCATTGCCGACCTGCAACAGGCATTGGTAAAGATGGAGTTACAGCAAAAATAACTATTTAAAACATTTGCTTAGTGCGTTTGTGTGTGAATTTGTACATTTTTTTGCACATTTAGTCCGGTGCCAGTTTCTGTCGCCGGGTTAACAGCTCTGATGCAATCCACTAGGATGCCTGCCATTCAGCCGGCCCAGCCGAGGCCGGCGAGCAAAATTAACAGGTTGTAACATGACATCTTATGTATCGCGTCAATCGGACGAACACGGCATTATCGCCTGGTCCGACGAAGAGAATCAGATCTGGGCAGATTTGATTAAACGTCAGCTCAGTTGTATCGAAGGCAAAGCCTGCCCGGAATATATGGCGGGTCTGCAACGGCTGAACTTACCGCAAGACCGCATTCCACAACTGCATGAAGTCAATGAAGTTCTTGCTGCCACCACCGGCTGGCAGTGCGCGGAAGTACCTGCTCTGATTAGTTTTGACCGGTTTTTTGAGTTGCTGGCCAATAAGCAGTTTCCGGTCGCTACTTTTATCCGCAGCCGTGACGAATTTGATTATCTGCAAGAACCTGATGTATTCCATGAAATCTTTGGCCACTGCGCCATGCTGACCCACCCGGATTTTGCCGAATTTACCCATATTTACGGCAAACTGGGTTTAGCAGCGAGCAAAGAAGACCGGGTTTATCTGGCGCGGCTGTACTGGTTCACTATCGAATTTGGCCTGATTGATACTGCCGAAGGACTGCGGATTTATGGTGGTGGCATTTTGTCGTCGCCAGGCGAGACGCAATACGCCATCCATTCTGATATCCCCGAGCGTAAAGTGCTGGATGTTGTTGATGTGTTCCGGACGCCTTATCGCATCGACATCATGCAGCCGATTTATTTCCGCATTCAGAGCATTCGCCAACTGTTTGATATTGCCCATCTGGATTTGATGGCGTTAGTGCAACAGGCCAAAGCGCTGGGCTTACACGCCCCCAAATTTGCACCGAAACAGAAAAAAGCCAGTTAACTACAGCAAGATTGAGAACCACAATGACAGAACTCGCCATACAAAAATGTGAAGCCTGCCGCGCGGATGCGCCGCGTGTGTCTGACGACGAATTGCCGGCGCTGATGCGGCAGATCCCGGATTGGACCCCAATGGTCCGCGACGGCATTTTACAGCTCGAGCGCGAATATAAATTTAAGAACTTCAAACAGGCCTGGGCCTTTCATCAGCAAGTGGCAGAAATGGCTGAAGCCGAAGGACATCACCCGGCGTTGCTGCTGGAATGGGGTAAACTGACGGTCACTTGGTGGTCGCATTCGATTAAAGGCCTGCATAAAAACGACTTTATTTGTGCCGCCAAAACCGACGCACTGCTGGCGCCGCGTTAAGCGTGCCATCTCACTGAAAAAGCTGCTGCGGCAGCTTTTTTTGTCGGTGTGGTCACGTCAAAATCCTGCTCACGTTCACAATAGTTTACAAAAGAGCTGGTCTGATACTTGTGCGATGCCGTATGATGCCAAGAAGTGTCATCTCGCAAGGTCGTCATTTGTATGCGCTTAGAAATCCATTGTCAGGACCGCGTTGGTATTGCCCAGGAAGTGTTAAACATTCTGGTGTCGTTTCAGATTGACCTGCGCGGCATTGAAGTTGACCCCGAATTAGGCCGTATGTTTGTGGCCTTTCCAACGGTTGATTTTGAAAAATTTCAGGAATTGATGGCGAAAATTCGCCGTATTCCGGGCGTCGAAGACGTCAAAACAACCGCTTTTATGCCTTCAGAACGTGAACACAATGAGCTGTTCACCTTGCTCAAAACGCTGCCTGACGGTGTCATTGCTATCGATACCAAAGCCAATGTCACTGTTATTAACGAAGCGGCGCTCGATGCGCTGACGTTGCAACGTGAGGAAGTTGCCGGCTTACCACTGTCGCCACTGGTCAAAGGCTTTAATTTTCAGCGCTGGCTGGAAAGCGATGATGTGCTGGCGCAAACCCGTAAGATTGAAATTCACGGCAAGAAATTTATTGCTGACATTCTGCCGGTGATGGTGCCGGCCGAAGCCGGCCATGAAATTCTCGCCGGTGCGGTGATCACGTTAAAATCAGAAAGCCGGCTTGGCGAGCAGATGGTGGCGTTTAAAAAAGGCGATCAGGAGAGTTTTAATTCGATCCAGGCCTCCAGCAACCTGATGCGCAAAGTGGTGCGGGAAGCCAAGAAAATGGCTCAGCTTGACGCGCCAATTTTGATTACCGGCGAAACCGGCACCGGCAAAGAACTGCTGGCGCGGGCTTGTCATGGTGCCAGCAGCCGGGCAGGTAAACCTTTCCTGGCGGTTAATTGTGCGGCCTTGCCGGATAATGTCGCAGAGTCCGAATTGTTCGGCTACGGTCCGAACGCGTTTCCCGGCACCACCGAAGGCAAAAAGGGCATATTTGAGCAGGCCAACCGCGGTACAGTGTTCCTCGATGAGATCGGTGAAATGTCCCGCGAGATCCAGACTAAGCTGCTGCGGTTTTTACAGGACGGCAGTTTCCGCCGCGTCGCTGACGAAAATGAAGTCAGAGTCGACGTGCGTGTGATCTGTACCACACAAAAAGATTTGCCTGGCATGGTGCAGGAAGGCCGTTTCCGTGAGGATTTGTATTATCGGCTGAATGTGCTGACGCTGGTATTGCCGCCACTGCGCGATCGCAAGCAGGACATTGTGCCGCTGGCAGAACATTTTATGGCGCGTCTGGCGGCACGGCTGGGACGCAAACCACCGCGGCTGACCGAAACCTGTGCCGCCTTTATTCAACAATATCCCTGGCCCGGTAACGTCCGTCAGCTGGAAAATGCGTTATATCGGGCGGTGACGTTACTCGAAGGCGCTGAACTGGATAAAGATCAGCTGCAGCTGCCCAGTTACACCAACGACTTTGGTTATCTGGAAAAAGACTTCGATGGCACGCTGGACGAAGCGGTGAAACGTTTTGAAGCCAGTTTGTTGCGCAAATTGTTCCCGGCCTATCCCAGTTCACGGCAACTGGCGAAAAAGCTGGGTTTAAGCCATACCGCCGTTGCCAATAAACTGCGTGAATATGGCATCAATCGCAAGAGCGTAAAAATTTAATTACGCTTTGTTCTGCCTGCGATACTGCAACAGGGCCGTTTTGCCACCGAAACGGCCTTTTTTGTCGGTTTAAGTAGGAAAACTGATTTTCGTACGCTAAACAATACAAAACCGCAGTTTTACCCTGTTAGCGGTATGTTAGCGGCCACGCTTTCTTTTTCTGTGGCGGACGGCAAGATAGTGACAACCCCCTGTTTATATTTTCCGGAGTTTGTCATGTTTGATCCAATCAACCCGCTGGGTACCGATGGTTTTGAGTTTGTGGAATACACCGCAGCGGATGCTGAAGGTATTCGCCAGTTAAAAGCGCTGTTTCAATCACTTGGTTTTTCTGAAGTGGCCCAGCACCGTTCAAAACAGGCCTGGTTGTACAAGCAGGGCGATATCAACTTTATCGTCAATGGCGAACCGAATTCCCAGGCGGAAGAATTTGCCCGGATGCATGGTCCAAGTGTATGTGCCATGGCGTTTCGGGTGAAAGATGCGGCTGGCGCACTGAAACATGCTGTCGCCAACGGCGCCAAAGAATACAAAAACCAGATTGGGCCGATGGAACTGAATATCCCGGCCGTGTATGGCATTGGCTCGAGTCTGCTGTATTTTGTCGACCGTTATGGCCAGAGTTCAGTGTACGACATTGACTTTAAATTCTACGACAACTGGCAGACACAGATGGCGGCGCATGGCGTTGGCCTCGAAGTGCTGGACCACCTGACCCATAACGTCAAACGTGGCAATATGAACGTCTGGGCCGGTTTCTACGAGAAGATCGGTAATTTCCGCGAAATCCGTTATTTTGACATCGAAGGCAAGCTGACCGGCCTGGTGTCCCGCGCCATGACCGCACCTTGCGGCAAGATCCGTATTCCGATTAATGAGTCGTCAGACGACAAATCACAAATCGAAGAATTTATCCGCGAATACAAAGGCGAAGGTATCCAGCATATCGCGCTGACCACTGAAAACATTTACGAAACGGTACGTACACTGCGCAGCCGCGGTATGGACTTTATGCCAACGCCGGACACCTATTACAACAAAGTGAACAGCCGCGTTGAAGGTCATACCGAAGATTTAGACGCGTTACGCGAGTTGCGTATTCTGATTGACGGTGCGCCGGAAAAAGATGGCATTTTGCTGCAAATTTTTACCAAAACCGTCATTGGTCCGGTGTTCTTTGAGATTATCCAGCGTAAAGGCAACGAAGGTTTCGGCGAAGGTAATTTTAAAGCGCTGTTTGAATCGATTGAAGAAGACCAAATCCGCCGCGGGGTATTAGCAGATGCGTAAATGGGCGCAGTTTCCATTAAAAGAAGGTGATATTTCGCGCCAGGCGCATGCTGATTTCCCGGAGCAGGCCATTTATGAGCGCGAAACCGGCCGCAGCGGCTTTTTTGGCCCGGCCAGTCATTTTCATCACACTCATGCCCCGACTGGCTGGAGCCACTGGGAAGGTGCATTAAAGCCGCGACTGTTTAACTTCAACGACATTGGCGCTGACAAAAGCCAGTCGCCCTGGCTGGTACCCAACCTGCTGCACAATGCGCATTGTAAAATGCGCACCTGGCGGCTGGAACAGTCGATGGATTTTCTGGTGCGCAATGCTGACGGCGATGAGCTGCTGTTTATCCATGAAGGCAGTGCTGAGCTTTACTGCGACTATGGTCATCTGAGCCTGCGGGATGGTGATTATGTGGTGATCCCACGCTCGACCTGCTGGCGGCTCGAGATCAGTGCACCGTTATTTGTGCTGTTAATTGAAGCGACCAACGATTCTTATCAGTTACCGGAGAAAGGCCTGGTCGGCAATCATGCGATCTTTGACCCGGCGATGCTGGATACGCCCAAAATCGATGCGGCTTTTCAGGCGCAGTACAGTGAGCAGGAAACGCAGGTTCATGTCAAACGTCATGGCCAGGTGTCGGTGATCACTTATCCGTTTAATCCGCTCGATGCCATTGGTTGGCACGGTGACTTAGCGGTGATGCGCATTAACTGGCGGGATATCCGGCCGCTGATGAGCCACCGTTATCATTTGCCACCATCGGCTCATACCACTTTTGTCGCCAGCCGTTTTGTAGTCTGTACTTTTGTGCCGCGGCCGATTGAAAGTGATCCGGGCGCGTTAAAAGTGCCGTTTTATCACAATAATGATGACTACGATGAAGTGCTGTTTTATCACGCCGGTGATTTCTTCAGCCGCGACAACATTGAGCGTGGCATGGTGACCTTCCACCCGGCCGGCTTTACCCATGGCCCGCATCCAAAAGCGTTTCAGGCCGGGCGTGAATATCGCAAAAAGTTTACCGATGAAGTAGCGGTGATGCTTGATACCCGTGACGCACTGGAAATGGGGCCGGCCGCGCTGACCACGGAAAACCCGGATTACGTCAACAGCTGGAAAACCAAACCGGCTGAGCAGAAGTAACAGTTTGACAGGAAACAGAAAATGAAATTAGCCAGTCTGAAAAACAGCAGCCGTGACGGTCAATTGGTCGTTGTCAGCCGCGATTTAACCAAAGCAGTGGCAGTGGCGCATATCGCCGGCACTATGCAATACGCTTTAGACCATTGGGCCCTGGTCGCTCCGCAACTTGCTGAGGTTTATCACGGATTAAATCATGGCACAGTACAGGGTGAGTTTGCCTTTGACCAAGCCGCCTGTGAATCGCCGTTGCCACGCGCTTATCAATGGGCTGACGGCAGTGCTTATGTCAATCACGTCGAGCTAGTGCGCCGCGCCCGCAATTCGGAAATGCCACCAAGTTTCTGGACAGATCCATTAATGTATCAGGGCGGTTCGGATGACTTTATCGGTCCACGCGATCAGATAGATGTGGTCAGTGAAGATTACGGCATTGATTTTGAAGGTGAAGTTGCGGTGATCACCGCCGATGTCGCGATGGCGTGTACCCCAGAACAGGCGCGGCAGCAGATCCGGCTGGTGATGCTGGTCAACGATGTGTCGTTGCGGGGGCTGATCCCAAATGAGCTGGCCAAAGGTTTTGGTTTTTTCCAGTCCAAACCAGCTTCGGCATTCAGCCCGGTCGCGGTTACACCAGAAGAACTTGGTGAACACTGGCAGGACGCTAAACTGCATTTGCCGCTGGTGTCGCATTTAAACGGCAAGTTGTTTGGCAAGCCCAACGCCGGCGTAGATATGACCTTTGATTTCGGCCAACTGGTGGCACATGCCGCTAAAACCCGTAATCTGGGCGCCGGCGCTATTATCGGTTCGGGCACAGTGTCGAACAAACAAGGCACTGATTACGGGACTTCAATAGACGAAGGCGGGCTGGGGTATTCCTGTATCGCCGAAGTGCGGATGATTGAAACTATCCGCGATGGCGCGCCAAAAACATCTTTTATGAAGTTTGGCGATCGCATCCGGCTGGAAGTGTTAGATCCGAATGGCCAGAGTATTTTTGGCGCTATTGACCAGCAGGTTGTGCAGTATCAGCCGCGCTGAGTGCGCTATCAGTGAAACCAAAGGCCGGCATCTGCCGGCCTTTTTTCCACGGAGTATTCCGATGTTGACTTTACATAGCTACTGGCGCTCATCAGCGGCGTACCGGGTGCGGATCGCCCTGGCGTACAAAGGACTTGATGCCAGCCAAGTTCCGGTGCATTTGCTCAAAGACGGTGGTCAGCAGCATGCCGAGCCGTATAAAACGCTCAATCCGGCGCAGCTGGTGCCAACGCTGCAGCACGACGGACTGACCTTACATCAGTCGCTGGCGATCATTGAATATCTTGACGCGGTTTTTCCACAGCAGCCTTTGTTACCGAAGGACCCTGCGCAGGCGGCACTGGTCCGGGCCCTGGCGCTTGATATCGCCTGTGACATTCATCCGCTGAATAACCTGCGGGTGTTGCAATATCTGACCGGTACCCTTGCGGTGACCGAGCAGCAGAAAACCGACTGGATCCTGCATTGGCTGCGTCAGGGCTTCAGTGCGCTGGAGCAGCGGCTCGCCGTCACAGCCGGTACTTGTTGTGTCGGTGATACGGTCACCCTGGCCGATCTTTGCCTGGTCCCGCAGGTCTATAATGCGCTGCGATTTGCCCTGGACCTCACGCCTTATCCGCATCTGCTGCGGGTCTACCGCCATTGTCTGACGCTGCCGGCTTTTGCCAGCGCTGCGCCAGAACAGCAGCCGGACGCCCAACTTTAACCGTCCGCCTTAAGGGGGGCGGCTGCCGCTGGCAAGCACAGCGTAAACGCTGCCCCGCCGAGTGTTGAACGACCGACCTTGATCTCACCATGATGCTGGCTGACGATGGCCTGGCAAATTGGCAACCCAAGCCCGGTGCCCTGGCCCGGCGGCTTGGTGGTAAAAAATGGGCTGAAGATGTGGCTCAGGATCTCGTCGGCAATTCCCGGCCCACTGTCCTCAATCAGCACGAGCAGCCAGCCGTCCTGCACACTGGTGCTGATGCGGATCTGGCCGTTGACGGAGCCAATGGCCTGTGCCGCGTTGAGCAGCAGATTTACCAGCACCTGAGTTAAGGCAGCCGGCCGGCCTTGTAACCATAACGCTTCGGGCCCGGAGCAACGTTCCACACTGATATGACCTTTGAGTTCATTGCGCGCCAGACGTAACGCCATATCCAGCAGTGGCATCAGTTCAATCAGCTGCAACTCGGCATGATCCGGATGCGAGAAGCGGCGTAAGTCCAGCACTAAGTCCCGGACCCGCAAAGCGCCATGCACCGAATCGGTTAACAAACTCTGCGTGTCTTCTAGCAGGAACTGCAGGTTTTCCTGCTGTTGTAATCCAGCAAGCTGTTGCCGCAGTTGTTGGCGGGTGGTGGCATCTTCACAGTCGGCCAGCGGTTGCAGCAACGCAAAATACTGCCGGAATATCGGCAGATACAGCTGAAAGCTGGTCAGGTTGCTCAGAATGTACCCAATAGGGTTGTTCAGTTCATGCGCCACGCCGGCGGTCAGGGTGCCAATAGTCGCCAGCCGGTCGGTTTGTTGCCAGTGTGCGGGAGTTTGCGGGGGCGGGTTCAGTGGCATCACAGTGCTCCTTTGGCGGTTCTGTTTATCTTGGCGTGCGGGACCCGACAGAGCAAGTACTGCGGAAAAAACTTGCGGGACCGCCTCACACCTGTTTATGTTCTAATGTTGGATGTGGCACTGACAAAAGGCAGGAGTGTCTGTGGCGAAAACAATTCTGTTGGTTGACGATGAACCTGCCATTCTCAGGGCGTTACAACGCACATTACAGCGTTCCGGCTTCCGGGTGTTGCAAGCGGAAAATGGCGCACAGGCACTAAACGTGCTGGCGACAGAACAGGTTGCGCTGGTGATCTCCGATTTTCGCATGCCGGGGATGAACGGCGCCGAGTTATTGCAGCAGGTGCGTTTACAATTCCCGTCAACTATTGGTCTTATTCTCAGTGCTTATGCTGATCGCGAGGCGTTATTGGCCTGCCTCAACAGTGGTGCCGCCTGGCGTTTTATGGAAAAACCCTGGGAAGATACACAGCTACTCAAAGATATTACCGCGGCGCTCAGCGAGCGTGACCGGCGCCAGGCCGAACAACAACGCACCAACTTGTTGCTGTCCAGTAACGAAGCGCTGATTGAGTTGTCGGCGACCGGCCAGGTCCTGCGTTTTAATCATGCCGCCAGTCAGGTGCTTGGCCTGCAGCCGTCGGAGCTGCGTGGCCAGGTGTTGTCGGCATTATTTGTCGATATTAATCCGATTGAGCTTGCCAGCTTTTTCCACAAAAAAGACCACGATATTCAATTACATGGTATTCATGGCGACTTTTTTAGCTTCAGCCACCGTATCTCAGATCTGCAACATTACCTGCTGAAAGTCATGCCGGTGCAGCCGGTCAGCGATCAGGTGTTCAGCGGTGTACATGAACTGCACAACGCCGGCGATATCCGTGCGAAGATTGAAGATTTATTATCTTCACAGCAGCAGGACTTTGCGGTGGTCGCATTGATGCTGCCAGATTTTGCCTTGTACAGCGATTCACTGACGCAGGCGCAGCTTGATGAACTGGTCGAGCAAACCGGCCGCCTGCTCAAAAGCCGGATGCCGGCAAAGGCCTTGTTGGGGTATGTGGCGGCCGATAAATTTGTGTTGGTGTTACCGGCATTGGCCGGTGAGAGCCAGTTATTGCAATTAATTGAGCTGTGTCTGCAGCCGTTCCGGCAGCCGCTGTTGCTGAGTTTTAACCGGGTACAGCTGGCATTTTGCGTCGGGTATGCGCTGTCGCCGCCCGATGGAGCCACCGCCCGACAGTTGCTGCAGCATGCCGATGTGGCCTGTCGGCATAATCTGGCGAATCCTGCCGGTTTTTTCCTGCGTTTTGACCCTGGGATGTTGCAGCAAAAACGCCAGCATTTTGAGATTAGTAATTCGTTGTACGCGGCGTTGGAAGGGCAGGAGTTTACTTTATGTTATCAGCCCAAGATCCGGTTGTCTGACGGAGTCTGTGACAGCGCTGAGGCGCTGATCCGCTGGCAACATCCGAAGTTTGGTGCCATTTCACCTGCTGTATTTATCCCAATCGCAGAGCAGGATGGCCAAATCCAGGCGATCGGTGACTGGGTGCTGCAGCATGCACTGCGGCAATTACACAGCTGGCAGGCGCAGGGGCTTGGCATGTCGCATCTGGCGATCAATTTGTCTGGCCGTCAGCTGACCGACGCGCGGCTGACCGAGCGTATCGCCGGTTGTCTGGAGCACTTTTCTTTGTCGCCGCAGGTGCTGGAGCTGGAGATCACCGAAACTTTTCTGATGGCAGATATTGAGGCCAGCCGGCGTTTGTTAAGCAGCTTGCATCAGCTGGGTTGTCAGCTGGCTATGGACGATTTTGGCACCGGTTATTCGTCGCTGGCCTATCTGGCCAAGCTGCCGGTGAATAAATTAAAATTGGACCGCTCATTATTACTGGAACTCGAAGACTCCCCACAATGTGCCAGTATGATCCGGCACATGATCCGCATGGCCCATGAACTGGGGATGCAGGTCGTTGCAGAAGGGATAGAGTCGATGGCACAGGTGCAACTGCTGCATGCGATGCAATGTGATTACGTTCAGGGTTATGTGTTCAGTAAGCCGCTCAGCAGTTATGAATTTGGCCGTTTTTTAACGGCACAGCCTATCCGCCAGTTATGGCAGGAGTGTATTGATGCTTAAAGCCGACCGCTGGTGCGCCTTGATTGTCGAGCCGGACGCCGCCGCACGGGCAGCAACAAAACGTTTGCTGCAACTGTTGTGTCCACACTGGCAGCTGGAACTGTGTGCCGACGCGCTGAGCGCAACGCAGTATCTGTTACGTCAGGCCGAAGCACCACATTTGCTGTTGACCGACCGGCTTGACGTGTCGTTACGTGGTGAAGAACTGCTGGAGTTTTGTGCCGCCCATTCACCCGCAACGTTACGGGTACTGATGAGTGCCGAAAACGATGAGACTGTGATGCTGGCGGCTTTGCAATCTGCTCAGATGCTGTTAGGGAAACCTTTCACTGACACCGATCTGCTGGCGGTGTTCCGCCGTGCTGAGCAGATTATCGAAGGGCCATTTAGTGAGCACGCCCGTTATCAGCTTGGCTCGTTGCAGGCGTTACCGGTACAGCGCCGGCACTACCAGCATATTCTGCGCTTGCTGGATGACAATGACAGCTCGCAGCGCGCGTTGGCAGTGGCACTGGAACGGGAAGCACCGCTGGCCGGCAGATTGATCCAGATGGCAAATTCAGCCTATCTGGGGTTTCGTCGCCAGACGCTGGACCTGCAAGAAGTTGTCGGCCGGTTGGGACGGCAGATGATCAAAGCGATAGTGCAGGCCTATTTGCTGAATCAGCAATATCAGGGCCGAATTGATGCAACCTTACATCAGCAACTGCAGGATTATGCGGTTGCTCTGGCATCAGTCGCCTTTACGCTGGCCAAAAGCCAATGCCGGGACGATGCAACACTGGCGGAAAAAGCCTATGTCACGGGGCTGATGCAGTCGCTCGGACCATTGGCGCTGTTGGCAACCCAACCTTTGGGGGCACAACAGCTGACGCAGGAAGACATGCTGCAAGATGGGATCGCTGATCATTGTGTACTGACAGCGTACCTGATGACGCTGTGGGGCTTTTCGTCTGATGTCTGTGCGGCCGCGCTGTATCGGCTCAATTTAACCGCGTCCGGGCATGTTGACCGGTTACAGGCCATCTTACATCTGGCCAGTTATGTACTGAGCCTGCAGCAGCAGGATCCGACTGGCGTGCAGATAACTCTTGATACAGCGGCACTTGAGCGATTTGCCTTGACAGACAGCTTTTTATCCTCCCGGAGTACCGGACAGTGATACGACAGAGCTTCTGGCAATTACGCCGGCCAACCCGCTGGTTTAATGCGTTGCTGTTTTATACCGGCTGGCTGGGGTTGGCTTGTCATGCCATGCTGATGGCCTGTTGTTGGTTTTTAGAATTGTCATATCCGGTCAGCTGGTGGTTTACCGTGTTGGCGCCGGCGCTTTGTATTTTATGGGGGGGAATACCGGCTTTGCAGTGGCAGCGTGAAACCAGCCGTCCGCTGCAGGCCCGGCTGGATTGTTAAAGTAGCCGGCTAACGTTTTGGTTGCAACATGGCTTCGACTTCAATTTCGGTCACTCCTTTTTCATCAAAATGAAAATGAATTTGCGCTTGACGGCCTTCCACAAAGTGATAACGCAAGCCGTCAATCATTAACACAAAGTCACCAGGCCGGCTGGGTTTCATTGGCTGTTTAAACAGTTGCAGGTGGTGATTGCCAATTTTCCAGTCAAAGCCTTTTAACGGTTGTTTGGTCAAGTCCCGGGCCCAGACCAGCAAGTCTTTATTCAGCATCAGCGCCAGTGTATAGCGTTTCGGCACTTCGTCCACAGCCATCTGATGTGGGCCAAGCCGGAATTGGTATGCACCTTCATGTTGAAGAAATGCAAAGCCAAATTCACTTTGTTGCTGACTGCCATCCTGCAGCGTTAATGTGACAGGCCCGCTCAGTTCAAACTGAGCCTGGCAGAGGGTACTGAACAACGCTGCCAGAAGCAGCATCAAGTGAAGCAGTGTTTTCATCGGGACCTCATATCAATCAGGACTGGCGGCGTGGCGCCAGATACAACTGTTGGCCTGGTTTGAGTTTACTATCGGCCTGCAGCCGATTCCATTTAAGTAAATCAGCCAGTTTTATTTTGTACTTCCGGGCGATCCGGTCCAGTGAGTCGCCTTTTTTTACCGTGTGCTGCATCACTGTTGCTGTTTTGCCGGCTGCGCTGTTTTTGCCGGGCGGGACTTTTAAACTCTGACCTGGTTGCAAGTGGGCATCGGCTTTGAGGTTGTTGTAGGCCTGCAAAGTGTCGGCACTGATGCGCAGTTTTTGTGCAATAGTCCACAGGTTTTCGCCGGGTTTCACTTGGTATGTCTGGACTTTGCTGCTGCGGTTTGCCACTTCCGTGGTTTTGTCAGTGGCGGGTAATTGCAAAATCTGGCCGGTTTTGAGCTGGTCTGACTTGAGGTTGTTGAGCTGGCGCAGCCGCTTGACGCTGCTGTTGGTCCTTGCGGCAATGCTGCCCAGATTGTCACCGCTTTTGACTGTGTAGCTGCGGCCTTTTGTCGCTACTGGCGGCTGCACGACCGCGACTTTTTTCAGCGCATGACGTTGTTGTTCAAACTTTGTCACCGCGTGTAGTGGCAGCACCAGCGGGTATTCTTTGCCGGCAGGGGACATGGCTAGCCGGAATGCCGGGTTCAGTTGTTTCAGTGTCGCTACAGAGATCCCTGCCAGCTCGGCAGCTTGCTGCAGTTGGACGGCACCCGCAATCCGGGTCATACCGATGGCGGGTTGGTTGGCAATCGCCGGCAATTCCAGCTGATAGCGTTCGGGGTTTTGTACCAGTTGGATCATCGCCAGCCATTTTGGCATGGTCTGAACGTAACGCGCCGGGATATGCAGATCCCAGTATCCCGTTGGCAGACCGCGGGCTTTATTCCGTTCCACTGCAGCCATGATACGGCCTTCACCGGTATTGTAGGCGGCGACAGCATTCAGCCAGTCATGGCCGAGGTTGTCATGCAGATGTTGCAGGTAGTCCAGTACTGCGTAGGTCGAGCTGACGGCGTCTTTTCGGCCGTCATAGCCACTTTGCACTTTTAAACCGAAGTTCCGTGCCGTTTGCGGTACCATCTGCCATAAGCCTGCCGGGCCATTGCCTTGAGCCGCCGGGTTAAACGCACTTTCGACAATCGGCAGTAACGCCAGCTCAATCGGCATCCGGCGCTGTTCCAGTTCGGTGACGATGAAATACAAATAAGGTTCGGCACGCGCGGCCATATCGTTAAAAAACTTCTGTTTGCTGGCATAAAACGCGATTTCACGCCGCACATCGGCCCGATCCGGCACCTGGACCTGCATCTGTTGGCGAATGCGCAGCCAGACGTCCGGCAAAGCCGCCAGTTCACTGTGTTGCAGGGCTGGATCTAACGGAGACATCGGCAATTGCTGTGCAGCAACTTGGGCGACCGCCGCGGTGCTACTGCTGGTTTGAGCAGTCGAAGCTGAAGGTTCGGAGTGCTCTGCGCTCTGTCGGGCGCAACCGGTCAGCAGCAACAGCGCCACCAGCATACCACTATGTTTGTACATACATTGTTCTCTGAATCTACCGCATTGGCCTGGCGTCAGGCGGCGGTATGTTAACGTCATCCGGGTTAAATGCAAGGTTGACTAAAAACTGTTTTTCCATTGCCGCAAAAAGCTGAACAGCGCCAGTGCATCGGGTTGTTGCCAGCGCTGCAGCAGCGCCGGCTGATCACAGCGTAAAAATGGATTGATTTGACGCTCAGTCCCGATGGTTGAAGGCAGTGTCGGCAAATTCTGCTGACGCAGCGCAGCCGCTTTGGCCTGGTGTTCGACCAGTGACGGGTTGTCTGGTTCAACCGCCAGGGCAAATTTCAGATTCGCCATGGTGTATTCATGGGCACAGCAGACCAGGGTGTCGGCCGGCAATGCGGCCAGTTGTTGCAAAGAGCTGTGCATCTGCGCCGGGCTGCCTTCAAACAGGCGCCCGCATCCGGCACTGAATAGCGTGTCACCACAGAACAGCACGGCGGGACTGGCGTATTGCAGATATGCCAGATGATTCAGCGTATGCCCCGGAACGGCAAACACCCGCAGTGGGGAAGGCCAGCCAGCGGGCTGGATATCCTGATCTGCCAGCGCTTGCACACCCGCCACTGTGGCTCCGGTTGGTGCAGGCGCCGGCACATAAACTTCAGCTTGCGGCCACGCGGTGCGAAGCGCATGCAGACCGCCAATGTGATCCGGGTGCAGGTGCGTGATAAAAATGGCGCATAGTGTCAGCTGATGCTGTTGCAGATATTGCTGTACGGGGGCGGCTTCACCGGGATCTATCACGATTGCCAGTGTGCCGTACCGTAAAACCCAGACATAATTATCCTGGAATACAGGCACAGCTTCAGGGATAAAATGCATTTTGCCTCGCCCGGTGTTAGTGTATTTCTGCCGTTGCACGGTTTACTGAATAAACCTGGTGCGTGCCCGCCGTTCAGACGCAGTATACAAGGGAGCTGACCGATGAAACCAGCCTTAAGCCGTTATGCATTGAGCCACGTGCCGATGTCGTGGCACACTTTTGCCCAAGGTGCCGTTCTGGCGCATCAGCTGGAAAACCAGTTTAACCTGTGGTGGCCGCGGATCTTTGGTTATCACTTGCTAAAAGTCGGCACGCTCAGTTGCCAGCTTGACACCGGTGCTTGTGGGATCCGGCATCAGATCCATCTGGCCGCCAGCGGCGATCAGGTGTCTGTGATTGCCGATCCGGATGATCTGCCTTTTATCGAACATGCAGTTGATGCGGTCCTGCTGGCGCATTGCCTGGAGTATGCGCAGGATCCCCACCATGTCATCCGCGAAGCGCATCGGGTGCTGATGCCAGACGGTTATTTGTTGCTGAGCGGTTTTAATCCATACAGCCTGATGGGATTGTTAAAACTCTGGCCGGGGTTACACCGGCGCTTACCCTGGTCCGGCCGGTTTTTTTCGCAGTCCAGAGTGAAGGACTGGCTACAGCTGCTTGGCTTTGAAGTGTTGTATGAGCAGCGGTTATTTTGTACCAGCATGCTTGCCGAATCGGCGGCAAATTCGGCATTCCGGCATTGGGCGGAGCAACACCTGAATTATTTTGGGGCCGCTTATGTGCTGGTTGCCCGTAAGCGCACTTTGCCGCTGACGCCGATCAAACCCAAGTGGCAACTGACCAATAGTTTTAAACCGGCGGTCAAAGGTGTCAGTGCGCGCCAGGGCAGTGGCTCCGGCGTTTGAGTCACGGGTGCTGGCGTTGCCACTGTTGCAGGTATTGGTCCAGTGCATTGCCGAATTTTTGCCGGTCGCGTTGGTCAATCGCGGGCGGGCCACCACTGATCATGCCGGCGCCGCGCAGTTCTTCCTGAAAATTCCTGACAGCCAGCCGGGCTTTTACATTATCCCGGTCAAGTTTGTCGCCTCGAGGTGTCAGCACCGTCGCACCTTGTTCCACACAGAGCGCTGCAAGCGGAATGTCCTGCGTCATCACCAAATCGCCAGGCTGGACCGATGTTGCTATCAGATTGTCTGCGACATCAAAACCGGCTTCGACACGAAACTGGCGGCACCATGGCGCACGTGGTAAAGGCAATGCATGATTGGCCACAAAATTCAGTTCGATCTTAAGCCGCTCGCCTGCGCGCAATAGCATATCCCGGCACACTTTCGGACAGGCGTCTGCGTCAATCCATATAGCCATCAAAAAGACCTTTTTATTTCGGTTTATCGAAGATGTCGGCGGTCAGTTGCCGGCACAGGTGATTACTTAAGGTCATAAAATGCAGATCGGTGCGCAGTGGACCAGGCTGACTGCTGATAGCAAATCCGAGGCGCTGGTAACTGCGAATTGCAGCATGATTCTCGCAAAATACAAACAAAGATGCATCACGACGTGGCCAATACCGTAGCCCTTGCAACAACAAGCCCTTGATTAGCTGTTCCGCCAGGCGTTGACCACGGTATTGCGGCAAGACCAACAGCCGGGCCAGATGCAGGCGGTCAAAGCGGTCGCAGACTTGGCCAAATGCCAGCATCTTTCCGGTATCATCGGACAGCACAAAACTCTCAGTGTCCGGCAGCTGAAGTTGTTGCAAAAAGGCCTGGCGCCGTATTGGGAAAGTGAAACCTTCACCACCCCATAGGCGCAGGGCTTGTGCCGAATCAAATTGCTCAGCCAGAGCCAGCTGCTGGTCCGCTGCGGCACAGTGAATCTGCAATGGGTGCTTCATCAGAGCTGTTGCGCCAGATAATAACAGCCAGGCACCAATAACAACCACAACAGGATCATGCTGCATTGCCAGGCCAGCCGATAAAAACGTTGTCCGTAAAAGTCTGGTTGCGCTCGGATCCACATTAACATGGCTGCGCCAACCACAGTGGGCAAACCATAAATGGTTTCAAACTGCCCGTTAAAGAGGCTGGCCCAACAGGCGACTACGCCGGTTACAGACAGCAATAGCCAGCTAATCACCATAGTTTTACTTTGATTTACAGTCATTTATATCTCCTGCCAGACTGGCGAAAAACAAATGCCAACAGCCCGGCGGTTACCACATCAGGTCGTCAGGAATTTTAAAATCGGCATACGGATCATCTTCCGGCGCCTGCTCGTCCTGCTGATTCAGCAACACAACGGCATCGGGTTGGCGCGCCAGTAATTTCTCAGCGATTTGGATTGGCACCAGATGATAGTGCTCACCGAGCCGGGCAATGGCAATCAGACCTTTGACTAATTGTTGCTGCACTTTGTCACTGACATAGATTTTCTTGATTTTATTGCCATCGGTAAAATTAAAGCCAAGTTCGCCTTTGTCGCGAATAATATTCATTTCAATGATTTGTTTGACTTGTGCAACCAGAGCCTTTTTATCCGCTTCCGCCTTTTTCTGCTGATTTAATTCACGGTCACGCGCGATCTGCGCCTGACGGGCCTGTTCGGCCAGAACTGCGGCTTCATTCACGACTTGTCCGTGTTTTCCGGCCTGTACCCGCTCTTTATGTTGTTCTTTTTTAATGTTTTTCAGTTTCTTGGCATCGCCAAGACCAGCTTTTAACAACTGCTCAGCCAGAGATTTACTCATCTTCAGTTCCTGCGTTCACGGATAGTATCTATATATTGTTCCACGCCCGCCGGGTGATTGCCAAGCGCTGCGGCTGACGGCGGCATGCTTTTACGGTATGCTATGCGATTATCTTTTTATTCAGAGTATTTATGGCTGCTTTTCAGGAACTCGCGTTAGATCCCCGTCTGTTGCGTTCAATTCAACATTTAGGTTTTACCCGGCCAACAGAGATCCAACAGGAAGCCATACCGGCTGTGATGCAGGGTAAGGATTTAATCGTTTCCTCGAAAACCGGCTCAGGTAAAACGCTGGCCTATCTGCTGCCGATGATGCAGCGGTTGTTGCGCAGTAAGCCGTTGTCTGCACAAGACCCACGCGCGGTGATTTTGGCGCCGACCCGTGAGCTGGCGCAGCAAATATACGCGCAGTTGCGCCTGTTTATCGCCAATACCCGGTTGAGTGCGGCCTTTATTGTCGGCGGCGAAAATTTTAATGATCAGGAAAAACTCCTCAAACGCCAGCCACATATCATCGTAGCGACGCCAGGCCGGCTGGCAGATCATCTGGAACACAAGAGTTTCTTCCTGCAGGGGCTGGAAATGTTGGTGCTGGACGAGGCGGACCGCATGCTGGATCTTGGCTTCATGCCACAGCTGAACGCGATTCACAAACAGGCTTCCCATCGCTTGCGCCAGACGCTGATGTTCTCGGCAACACTTGATCATGCTGAAGTCAATGCGCTGGCTTTGTCTTTACTCAAAGATCCGTATCGTGTGGCGCTGGGTGCTGGCTATGACCCGCATAAAGATATCAGTCAGAAATGTTTCTTTGCCGATAATCTCAGTCATAAAGAGGCGTTGCTGTTACATTTCCTCAAGACTGAGCCGGTCAGACAGCTGATATTATTCACTGCAACGCGCGAAGATACCGACCGCCTGGCGGCATTGGTTGAAAAGGCCGGGTTGGCAGCCGTCGGACTTAATGGGAAGTTGACCCAGGCTCAGCGTAATAGTGTGATGCAGGCATTTGCTGCCAATAAGTATCAGGTATTGGTCACCACAGATGTTGCTTCACGCGGACTTGATTTATTGCAGGTGTCGCACGTCATCAATTTTGATATGCCAAAACATCCGGAAGAGTACGTGCACCGGATTGGCAGGACTGGCAGGGCAGGTCAGCAAGGCTGTGCATTCTCGTTGGTCGGGCCAAAAGATTTGCTGGCTTTTAACGCCATCGAACAATTTCTGCGCCGGCCACTGGAGATGGGGCAGGTTGACGGTTTAATTGCTAAGTTTGACGGCAAGCTGGTGAAAAAAACTACTGCCGCAACCGGCGGAAAAGTAAAACCGTCCGGGAAGACGGCTGGGGCTGCCAAAGTGAAAATACGCTCTGCTGACAGTCCTTTACCGAAGAAAAAACCAAAGTTTTTTGAATCGGGTGATGACGGTTCTGCACCTTTGAGAAAAAAGCAAAAATAATTTAAATTGATTGCTTTTTATTCATAATTAGGTGCTACACTGCAAAAGTCAGCTGAATATTAAATAAGCATATTCACTGGCAAGGTGTTGTTTGTAAAGATTAAATTTTACATGCAATAGGAACGGCCAACAGACGGCTAATTTTATTTTCCGTTTGTTCAGCAATACCTATTGACCCCACTAGGTGGTTCACACATAATGGGGTCGTAATATGTACTAGCTCGAACGTGGCCGGTAATATTTAAGTCGCCTTTAAGGCAAATATAGTTAAAGTAAGAGAATGTTATGTCACAATTAATTTCCGGCACCGTTAAGTGGTTCAACGAAGATAAAGGTTTTGGTTTCATTGAGCGCGAAGGCGGCAAAGATGTATTCGTACACTTCCGCGCTATCAACGGTACCGGCCGTCGCACGCTGGTAGAAGGTCAGAAAGTGACTTTCGAAGTAACTGAAGGCCAAAAAGGTCCTCAGGCAGAGAACGTAACTGTAGTTGCTTAATCGCAAGCTCAGAAAAGTTTCCTGAAAAGCCGGCTTACGCCGGCTTTTTGTTTTACAGCCCTCTGAAGTTTTCCTAGTTCTCCGGTTTTGCACTGCAGTCATTAACTATCATCCGCCCAATCACTGATTTTTGCATTGAGCGGCACCGGATAAAACTCACTTTATGCTGATAAATCGGCTGTTGATGACCAAGTTCTGCGCCCTGTAATTAATCTTCGTTCGATTTTGTGTGCCGTGCAACTTTTAGCCAGAGCGGTAAAGACTTATGCATTCGTTCGCGTGTTAATTCGTCCAGCCAAAATCAAGTTGCGCCTGTTCAGCACTGTTTTTTAGCCCAACATGGATACCGACCAACCGTACGGCTTTCCCTTCACCACGTTGCCAGGCTTGTGACAATAGTTGTTGGAGTAACTGAAAACACAATTCCGGATGCTGTCGTTCAATTGTCGTTTGTCGGAAATCCTGAAATTTCAACTTAATCCCAATTTTTTGGATTTGCTCCTGAGCGTCACAACGTTCAATCCGCCTGACAAGTTTCTGGTACATATCTGCCAGCGGCTGCAGGCTTTGTTCTGGTGTTGTCAGATCCTGGCTGAATGTCTGCTCCACAGCGACAGATTTCCGTTCCCGCTCATGATGTACCTCACGATGATCTATGCCTTGGCTGCGTTCCAGCAGCACTTCAGCAAAACTACCGAATTCGCGTACCAGCATGTGCAGATCGGCAGCTGCTACGTCACAACAACGATGCAGCCCAAATTTTGCCAGCTTTTCAGCGGTCTTCTGTCCCACTCCGGGAATTTTGCGTAACGGTAAGGTCGCAACAAAAGCGCCAACCTGATCCGGCGGGATCACAAAAAGACCATCAGGTTTGTTTTCATCACTGGCGATTTTTGCCAGAAACTTATTCGGAGCGACCCCCGCCGAAGCGGTCAGGCCGGTTTCCTGAAAAATACTCTGACGAATGTGTTCAGCAATACGTGTGGCACTGCCCTGGTACAAATCGCAGGCAGACACATCAAGATAAGCCTCATCAAGAGATAACGGCTCCACCTTGTCGGTATAACGATGGAAGATCGCCTGTATGCTGGTGCTGACCGCTTTGTATTTCTCCATATGACCGGGAACCAGCACCAGCTGTGGGCAGAGCTTAAACGCCTGACCTGTTGGCATGGCAGAACGCACGCCGTAGGCGCGCGCCGGGTAATTGCAGGTGCTAATCACGCCACGCTCGGTTCTACTGCCACCAATCGCCAGCGGAATGTGTCGCCACGCCGGATTGTCACGCATTTCTACCGCCGCGAAAAAACAATCCATGTCGATATGAATAATTTTGCGCATGATTAAATTTAACTGGTTAAATATACAGTTATCATATGCTGAATCTTCGAGGTGTAAAGTGCTGATTAGTATTTTCATGATTTTACTGAAGATCTAAATCCAATACACAAAGTGGTACTGCTCTGATCTGCATTTAGTTGTTTCATTTGGATGTTCAGACGTCTAATTTTGCAGTGCATCACAATCTTAACCGGTGTATCATAGCGCGCAGTTTTTGTATCTTAATTTGCGACTGTGCCAAAGCAGGAGAAACCATGTTAAAGCGTGAAATGTCGATTGCCGATTTTGATCCACAATTATGGCAAGCTATTGTTGATGAAACTCAGCGTCAGGAAGATCACATTGAGTTGATCGCTTCTGAGAACTACTGCAGCCCACGAGTTTTGCAGGCGCAAGGTTCACAGCTGACCAACAAATATGCCGAAGGTTACCCACATAAACGCTACTACGGTGGTTGTGAATTCGTTGATATCGCTGAAGATTTAGCTATTGCCCGCGCCAAAGAACTGTTTGGTGCTGATTACGCGAACGTGCAGCCACATTCTGGTTCTCAGGCAAACTCGGCAGTGTTTCTGGCACTGTTAAACGCCGGCGACACTATTCTGGGCATGAGCCTAGCGCATGGTGGTCATCTGACTCACGGCGCAACGGTCAGTTCATCAGGTAAGCTGTACAAAGCTGTACAGTATGGCCTGCATCCGGAAACCGGTGTGATTGATTATGATCAGGCGGAAGCGCTGGCGCTGGAACATAAACCAAAACTGATTATTGCCGGTTTCTCTGCTTATTCAGGTATTGTTGACTGGCAACGCTTCCGTGATATCGCGGACAAAGTGGGTGCTTACCTGATGGTCGACATGGCACACGTTGCGGGTTTAGTGGCTGCCGGTTTGTATCCAAATCCAGTGCCTGTTGCGGATGTTGTCACCACGACTACGCACAAAACGCTGGCGGGCCCACGTGGCGGCCTGATCCTGGCGCGCAAAAACGAAGAAATTGAAAAGAAATTGAATTCTGCAGTATTCCCAGGCGGTCAGGGCGGTCCTCTGATGCATGTTATCGCAGCAAAAGCCGTGGCGTTTTTAGAAGCGTTACAGCCTGAGTTCAAAACATATCAGCAGCAAGTACTGAAAAACGCTGTGGCTATGTGTGATGCAATGAAAGCGCGTGGTTACAAAATCGTCTCTGGCGGTACGCAAAACCACTTGTTCCTGATGGACCTGATTGACAAAGACATCACTGGTAAAGAAGCGGATGCCTGGTTAGGTCAATCGCACATCACTGTGAACAAAAACTCAGTGCCAAACGACCCACGGTCACCGTTTGTGACCTCTGGTCTTCGCATCGGCACACCAGCCATCACGCGTCGTGGTTTTAATGAAGCCGAAGCGCAGACTGTTGCCAACCTGATCTGTGACGTGCTGGACAGCCGTGGTGACGCGGCGGTGATTGAAAAAGTCCGCGGGCAGGTCTCAGCCCTGTGTGCTCGTTTCCCGGTATACGCGTAAGTTTACCGCGCCGGAGCCTGACAGTTGTCTGGCTGCAGTGATATGATGGCCGCCTTCGCGGCCATTGTTTTTTCAGGAGAAGTCCTGTGTTTTGTCCTTTTTGCCGGGCGGACGATACCAAAGTCATCGATTCGCGCCTGGTTGCTGACGGTTATCAGGTGCGACGCCGGCGCGAATGCACGGCCTGCCATGAACGTTTTACCACTTTTGAAGCCGCTGAACTGGTGATGCCCCGGATCATCAAGCGTGATGGTTCGCGTGAGCCTTATAATGAAGAGAAATTACGCAGCGGGCTGCAGCGTTCATTGGAAAAACGACCGGTGCCGACCGAGCAGGTTGAATCGCTGATCAGTAAAGTTGAATCCCAGTTGCGTGCGACCGGCGAACGTGAAGTGCAGAGTGAAATGATTGGCCACCTCATCATGGAACAGCTGCTGTTGCTGGATAAAGTCGCCTACGTCCGTTTTGCCTCTGTGTATCGTTCCTTTAAAGATATTCGTGAATTTGGTGAAGAAATTGCCCGGCTTGGAGATGACCCGAAATGACGAACTCCAGCGTATTTTCAGCGTCCGATCATCAATTTATGCAGCGCGCACTGGAACTGACGAGCTTGGGGAGATTCACCACGCCACCGAATCCGAATGTTGGCTGTGTCATTGTCAAAGACGGCGAGGTAGTCGGAGAAGGTTATCACCGTCAGGCCGGTGGCCCTCATGCGGAAATTTTTGCGCTGCGTCAGGCCGGTACCGCGGCAGCAGGCGCTACTGCTTATGTGACGCTGGAGCCTTGCAGTCATTTTGGCCGCACGCCGCCGTGCGCCGATGCTTTAATTGCCGCCGGATTAACGCGGGTGGTGGTGGCGATGCCAGACCCGAATCCAAAAGTTGCAGGCACGGGTGTCGAACGGCTCAGAGCCGCCGGCATTCAGGTCGATGTTGGTTTGTTGGACACGCAGGCGGAAGCGCTGAATCCGGGCTTTTTGCACAAAATGCGGACCCGGCTGCCTTATGTGCAGCTCAAACTCGCCTGCAGTACTGACGGCAAAGTGGCGCTCGCCAATGGCGAGAGTCAGTGGCTGACAGGGGCTCCAGCACGCGAAGACGTGCAACTGTGGCGGGCGCAAAGTTGCGCCATTCTGTCGACCGCCGAAACAGTCAAAATGGACAAAGCACTGTTAAATGTGCGCTCAACAGCCGTCACGCCGTTGGAAGATGGCCAATTGCGCCAGCCACTACGGGTGATTTTGGACCGGCGCTGCCGTCTGACGGGCTCTGAGCCGCTGTTTCAGCAAGGCGGCGATATTCTGCTCTGTCACGCCGGCCCTGCCGAGGAATGGCCTGAACTGGCGCCGACCACTGTCACCAAAGTCAGCCGCTTGCGGCTTGGGCTTGATGCCGTGGGGCAGTTTGATCTCAGTGCTTTATTACACGCCCTGGCTGATTATCCAATCAATACTTTGTGGGTTGAAGCAGGTAGCACGCTCGCAACTTCATTCTGGCAGCAACAGCTTATCAACGAACTGGTGCTTTATCAGGCGCCGTTGTTATTGGGCGCGGACGCAAAGCCGATGTTGCAGGCCGGTGGCCTCAGTCAGCTGTCAAAAGCGCCGCGTTGGCAATGGCGCAACATCCGGCAGATTGGCGACGATCTGCGTCTGACCGCATTATTCAATACCAAAACACAGTCAAAGCGCTGAGGAAGCATTATGTTTACCGGCATTATTGAAGCAACAGGTCACATCGGCGCGATTGAGCGCAGTGGCCAGGATGCCCGGCTCACTATCCACAGTGACACGCTGGATTTTTCCGACGTTAAACTAGGTGACAGTATCGCCAGCAATGGCGTTTGCCTGACCGTGACTGCACTCAGTGCGAACAGTTTCACCGCAGACGTGTCGGGCGAAACGTTAAGCCGCACGCTGTTTGGCAGTTATCAGACTGGCCAGCGTATCAATCTGGAAAAAGCCTTGTTACCCACCACGCGGTTGGGCGGCCATCTGGTCAGCGGCCATGTGGATGGGATTGCGTTGGTAAGCAAAGTCGAAAAAACCGGCCAGAGCTGGCAAATTTATCTGCAGTCTCCGCCAGAGCTCAGTCGTTATATCGCCGAAAAGGGCTCCGTGACTATTGATGGCGTGAGCCTCACAGTGAATGAATTAATCAGCAGTGGTTTTCGCCTGACCATAGTGCCGCATACCGCGCGCGAAACGACTATCCAGCAGCTTAAAGCCGGCAGCAAAGTTCATCTGGAAGTGGATTTGCTGGCCCGTTATCTCGAACGCTTATTACAAGGCCGGCAGCAGGCTCAACCAGAATCTGCTGTCACCATGAACTTATTACAACAAAGCGGTTTTCTCTGAGTCTTGGCCAAACAGGCAAGACTAAACCCTGCACCCGAGGATTTGAGATGCAATTAAATACCCCAGCCGAAATTATTGACGATATCCGCAACGGCAAAATGGTCATTCTGATGGATGACGAGGACCGTGAAAACGAAGGCGATTTGGTGATGGCGGCCGAATATGTCACACCGGATGCAGTGAATTTTATGGCAACCCATGGCCGTGGCCTGATTTGTCTGACGCTGACGCGCCAGCGCTGCAAACAGCTGGATTTGCAGCTGATGGTCGATAAAAACAAATCGCCGTTTTCCACCGCTTTTACCGTGTCGATTGAAGCGGCCGAAGGCGTTACCACCGGTATTTCCGCGGCCGACCGCGCCCGTACGGTCAAAGCCGCTGTCGCACGCGATGCCAAACCTGCTGACATAGTGCAGCCGGGTCATATATTCCCATTGATGGCGCAGGATGGTGGTGTATTAGTGCGCGCAGGTCACACCGAAGCCGGTTGTGATTTGGCACGGCTGGCCGGTCTAGAACCTGCGGCGATGATTGTCGAAATCCTTAACGAAGACGGCACTATGTCGCGCCGGCCGGATTTGGAAAAATTTGCCGCCAAACATGGCATTAAAATCGGCACTATCGCCGATTTAATTGAATACCGTAATTTAAACGAAACCACCATCGAACAGGTCGCACGTTGTCATTTACCGACTGCCGCTGGTGATTTTGAGCTGGTGACTTTCCGCGACACTATCGACAACCAACTGCATTTTGCGCTGGTTAAAGGCGAGATTGACGCCGACAAACCCACTTTAGTGCGGGTACATCTGCACGACACTTTCAGCGATTTACTGCTGTCCAACCGTGGCGCCAACCGCAGTTTTTCGCTGCAATGCGCAATGGAACGTATTCAGCAGGAGGGCGGTGTGCTGGTGTTGTTAGGCAAACAAGAATCCACCGACGATTTAATCCGCACTGTGGAATATTTTGCTGCTGAAGACCGGGGTGAAAAACCAAGAGCTGCCGGCTGGAAAGGCACCAGCCGTAATGTTGGTGTTGGCTCGCAGATTTTGGCCAGCCTTGGCGTGAAAAAGATGCGCTTACTCAGTCAGCCAAAACGTTATCACGCTTTGTCTGGTTTTGGTCTGGAAGTGGTCGATTACGTTTCAGAATAAGCTGAATAAAAGCAGGATGGCAAAGGCCGGACTTGTGCTATCATATGCGGCCTTTTTCACAAAGTACTTCATAAAAGAGGATCTCCGATGCAGGTGATTGAAGCTGGCTTGTCCGCCAAAGGAAAAAAGTTTGCCATCGTTGTGGCGCGTTTTAACAGCTTTATCGTCGAAAGTCTGCTCGACGGTGCCGTAGATACCTTAAAGCGCGTCGGTAATGTCGACGACGCCGATATCACGGTCGTACGGATCCCGGGTGCTTTTGAATTACCCCTGGCAGTGCAAAAAGTAGCTGCCAGCAAACAATATGATGCCATCATCGCACTGGGTGCAGTGATCCGCGGTGGCACTCCACACTTTGAGTATGTCGCCGGTGAATGCACCAAAGGCATCGCACAGGTCATGATGCAATATGGTTTGCCGGTGTCTTTTGGCGTGCTGACGGTCGAAAGTATCGAGCAGGCTATCGAACGGGCCGGTACTAAAATGGGCAATAAAGGCGGAGAAGCAGCGTCTTCTGCGCTGGAAATGGTCAACGTACTGGCTCAACTCTAGGATTTTTGCATGAAACCGAATGTACGTCGTCAGTCGCGTTCGCTGGCTGTTCAAGGGATTTATAGCTGGCAGGTCAGCAAAAACCCGATTGGTGATATCGAGCAACAGCTGTTGCTGGAACAAAATACCAAACATCTGGATGTTGGTTTTTTTCAGGATTTATTGCGCGGGGTCGTAGTCAATCTTAATGTGCTCGACGATGCATTAAAGCCCTTTGTCGAACGTCCGTTTGAAGAAGTCGACCTGGTGGAAAAAGCCATTTTGCGCGTATCGGCCTACGAGCTGAAGTTCCGTCCTGATGTACCCTACAAAGTGGTGATCAACGAAGCGATTGAACTCGCCAAAGCCTTCGCCGCCGATGACAGTCATAAATTTGTCAACGGCATCCTCGATAAAGCAGTCAGGCTACTGCGACCAAACTGATGGAGAGCCGGCGAAAGTCGGCTTTTTTATGCACGAGTTTGAACTGATAGAACAATGTTTTGCCCGCTCCGGTTATCGTCGCAATGACGTCAGTATTGGCGTGGGCGACGACGGCGCCGTGATCCAGGTGCGTGATGGCTTTGATTTGGTGGTCACGACGGATACGATGGTACAGGGCGTGCATTTTTTCCCAAATGTCGACCCCCGATCGCTCGGTCATAAACTGGTCGCGGTCAATGTCAGTGATCTGGCGGCAATGGGGGCTGAGCCCTGTTGGTTGTCGCTTGGTCTCACTCTGCCTGCGGTGGAAAATGACTGGCTGAAAGCTTTTGCCGAAGGCTTAAGTGAAACGGCTGATTATTACAACTGCCAGCTGGTGGGCGGCGATACCACGCGCGGCCCGCTGACACTGACTTTATGTGCCAAGGGCATTGTGCCGCGTGGCAAGGCGTTAAGCCGAGCCGGCGCCAAAGTAGGTGATTATGTGTATGTCACAGGCACACTGGGCGATGCGGCACTCGGGCTGAAACTGGAACAAAACCAGGTGGAGGTCAGTAAAAAACATCGTGGTCATATCCTGCAACGTTTTCATTATCCAACGGCCCGGGTAGCGATAGGGCAGGCGCTGCGGACCATCGCCAGCAGCTGTATGGATGTCTCTGACGGCCTGTGTGGTGACTTACCGCATATCCTGCAACGTTCAGGAGTCGGCGCCATCATCGATATCGCGAAGATCCCAATGTCACAGGCACTGAAAGACAGCTGCGACTGGCAGCAGGCGCTGCAATGTGCGCTGTCCGGCGGCGAAGACTATGAGCTGTTGTTTACGGTGCCGGAAGATAAACGCGGATCGCTGGAAGTGTTACTGTCGCCCTATGGTGTCCCTGTGACTTGTATTGGTCGCATCACTGGCGCGACCGGTAAACTCGAATTGCGTCATCTGGACCAACCTTTTGTCTATCAACACAGCGGATATCAGCATTTCTGATGAGAAAACAACCCTTTAATCTGAAAAGCTGGCAACACTGGCTGGCGATCGGTCTTGGTGCCGGTTTGTCACCCAAGGCGCCGGGTACTGTCGGCACTGCCTTTGCTATCCCGCTGGTATGTGGCCTGGCCCTGCTGCCATTAACCGCCTCGGCTGTGTTGATCCTGCTGCTGGCCGTGTTGGGTGTGTATGTCAGTGAACGTACCAGCCGCGATTTGGGGGTTGAAGATCATGGTGGCATCGTGATTGACGAAGTGGTTGGTTTTGCCATAACCATGTGGGCATTGCCAATGAGCGGGCCCTGGCTATTGGCAGGTTTTGTGTTATTTCGCTTTTTAGATATTGTGAAACCCTGGCCGGTGCGATTTTTTGATCAGCATGTCACCGGTGGGCTCGGAGTGATGGCCGACGACATCGTTGCCGGATTGCTGGCGTGTAGCTTACTGCATGGTGTATCGTTAGCGCTGTAACATCCGTTTTCCCGGTATACAGGCTGCTATGTCTCTGAAAAAATTCTATTTTTGTCTTCTCATTTCGCTGTTTGCCGCCAGCCCGCTGCTGGCGTTCGCCCAAACAGCCCAGTCAATTTATGACTACGACATCAAGCAATGGACCTCTGTTGACGGCTTGTCAAACAACTCAGTCAGAGCGGTCACACAGGATCAGCAAGGTTATCTGTGGGTGGGTACACTCGAAGGCCTGAACCGCTTTGACGGCACCCATTTTGAAAGTTTCAGCAGTAACAATACCCGCCGCCAGCTGATTGGTAACGTGATCACCCGTTTATACACCGACAGTCAGGGCTATATCTGGGTGGGGACTATGACGGGGCTGTCTGGCCTGAACAGTCGCGATTTAAAATTTGATCGTTTTAATATCCTCGGCGAGGTTACGGCTATTGCTGAAGTTGGCGATCGGGAAATATGGGTAGCGGCTGACAATCTGTTCCGCATCCGTGATGGCAAGGTCAGCCGGGTTGAAGAAATTAAAGAGGCGGTCAGTCAGATTGCCGTGACGCCTGAGCACGTCTGGGTCAGCAGCAGCCGGTTCCTGTACAAGCTGGCGCGCAACGGTCAGCTGGATAAAATCAGCCTGCCAGCCGATTTGGCACAGCACCCGATTTATGATTTGTTGTGGCAGCATGGCGTGATGTATCTGGCCAGTGAGCAGGGCTATTACCAGGTCGACAGCACGGGCGCCGTGGTACCGGCTGATGTGCCGCTGGAGCGCGGCGTGCCGGTATTCCAGCTGTATCATGACAGCCAGAATGGCGACTGGGTATCGAGTTATGACAAGTTATTTTATCGCCACCAGCAACAACAGTGGCAGGTGATCAGCCGCGATGAACTGGGCAGTGCCACGCAATTTAATGATATTTATGAAGATCGCCAACAAAACGTCTGGCTGGGCAGTTTTGGCGACGGTCTGTATCGCGTCAGCCGCGGCAAAATCAAACGGGTGGTCGGGGATGGCCAGCAGGACGCGGTGGTGCGCAGTGTGGTGCGCACAGACGATAATCGTTTGCTGATTGCGTCCAGTCATCAGCTGGGTTTTCTCGATCAGGCGCAGCGTTACGCTGAGATCAGGCTCAGTGGCGAAACACCGCTCAACGTTGTCCAGGATTTAGAGCCAGACGGCAGCAGCTGGCTGCTGGCGACGGACAACGGGCCCAAACGTTTGTCTTTGCCTGATGGCACACTGACGGTATTTACCGAAGCATTACGCGGTGTCAAAACCAAGACGATTAAAAAGCGTCAGGCCGGCGGGTTCTGGATTGGCACCAATGATGGTCTGTTCCAATATCAGCAAGAACTCAGCCCCTTTGCGCTCAATCACGAATTCGAATCCAGTGTCATCACTTTTGTCAGGGACCATCCGGAGAAATTGCTGGTCGGTACCACCCGCGGGGCTTATCAGTATCAGCAGGACAAACTGCTGCGGATTGGCCTCGGGACTCCGCTGTACAACGCTTTTGTCACCACCATGTTGCAGCTGCCGCACGGCCCGCTGGTGGTGGGGACAGTGGACGATGGCCTGTTTGTCCGGTTATTTGACGGCAAATGGCTGCAGTTTGATACGTCAAACGGGCTGCCGTTTGAACCTGTTGTCAGTCTGTATTATGACGAAGGGACCGGCTATGTCTGGGTCAGCACGCTCAAAGGGCTGTTCCGGTTTCAGCCGCAGCACGTCAGTGAAGAGCCATCCGGGCGCAATCTGTTTGAAGAAGTACTGACGCCCTATGAACGTCAGTTAGGCACGGCGCCGGGACGCTGCTGTAATGGTTCCGGTGCCAGCAAGGTTGCGTTTTGGCAGGACCAGTTGTGGTATCCGACACTTAAAGGTCTGGTGGCCGTGCCGGTAAAACTCAAAGCGAGCAGCAGCCTGAGTTATCAGCCGATCATTCAGCAGGTACAGGCGCAGAAAAACTACAGTCTGTTACCGGAACAAAACCGGCTGGTGCTGGAAACTGATGAGCGAAATGTGTCAGTGCGCTATACCGCCATTGATTTTCTGAAGCCGATGGCGCTGGAATTCCGCTACCAGCTGGCTGGCTTTGATCAGGACTGGCATCTGGTCGGCAGCCGGCGGGAAGCGATTTATACCAATTTACCGGCCGGCCGTTATCAGTTCCGCCTGCAGGCGCGTAACCTGAATCAAAGCTGGGAGGTTGCCGGGCAGACCGAACTTGAACTGGTGATCCCGCGGCGTTTTGATGAAACCGTGATGTATCGTGGTTTGTGGCTGTTGCTGGGGCTCTTTGTGCTCTATGGCTTGTTCTGGCTGGTGCGGCGCAATGTGCAGCTGCGTGAAGCTGAACTGACCAAGCTGGTGAAACTGCGTACGGCAGAGCTGGAAACGTCAAATATCCGGCTGAATGAACTGAACGAACAGTTATCGCAACTGACGCACAAAGACGCGCTGACCGGGCTGCGTAACCGGCGTTTTCTGTTTGAACAATTACCAAAAGATATTGAACATTACCAGCGTAACCGGGAATCGATGCTGGCGCAGAACAAGTGCATCGCGCTGATGCAGCTCGATTTGGATAACTTTAAAGTAATTAACGATAAATTTGGCAACAGCGCCGGCGACAGTATTCTGCAGCAGGTCAGTGGCTTGCTGATCCGCGAGACCCGGGGCTCGGATTATGTCGTCCGTTACGCCGGTGAGGAATTTATGCTGGTGCTGCGGGATGTGCCACTGGACATGGTGCGGGATTTTGCCTGTCGCCTGAATGAACTGGTGGGCGCTGAGCCATTTGTGTTGCCGGATGGTCGCTCGGTTGCGGTGCAGTGTTCGGTCGGTTATGCGATTTATCCGCTGGAATTGCTCGGTGGCCAGCTTATTGGCTGGGAGATCTCGTTACAGCTGGCAGAACTGGCGCTGTTTCATGTGAAGCACAATGGCCGCAATGGCGTGGCGACCATTCAATTTGACCGTCAGGTCGATGCCTTTGAGTTTGAAGACTCTGATCATATCGAAGCGCAAATTGAAAAATTACTGGCCGACGGCGTCGCCTGGTTTGAACTGCACAGCGGCCGGCAACAGGACAACGTGCTGAACTGAGCCAAACGGGCTGCGGCGGCAAACAAAAGCCCGGTACGTGACCGGGCTGTGCTTTGCTGCGCTGGCTGCGCAAAGGTTAAATCACAGCCATCATAGCGCAAAGTGACGGCGAATCGCCGCGGTAATGCCTGCGCTGTCCAGACCCAGTTCGGCATACAGCTCTTCCTGACTGCCGTGGCGGATAAACTGGTCCGGCAACCCCAGATTCAGTAACTGCACCGGCAATTGCAGTGCAGCAACCGCTTCATTGACACCAGAACCGGCGCCACCGGCAATGGCATTATCTTCCAGCGTGACAAACTTGCTGTGTGTGGCAGCCAGGCTTTGCAGCAGCGCCAAATCCAGTGGTTTGACAAAGCGCATGTCAACCAGTGTTGCGCCCAGTGTTTGCGCCGTAGTCCGCGCTGCATGTAACAAAGGCCCAAACGCCAGAATGGCGAGATCCGCCCCCTGGTGGACTATCCGCCCTTTACCTATGGGCAGGGTGGTCATGGCTTGTTCCGGTGTGACACCGGTTGCGGCACCCCTTGGATATCGCACCGCCGCCGGACCTTCATGCTGATAAGCGGTGTAGAGCATCTGGCGGCATTCGTTTTCATCCGACGGAGCCATCAGCAGCAGATTGGGCACGCAACGCAGATAACTTAAATCAAAAGATCCCTGATGGGTTGCACCGTCTGCACCGACAATGCCGGCGCGGTCGATGGCAAAGGTTACATCGAGATTTTGCAGTGCAACATCGTGGATGAGCTGATCATAACCACGCTGCAGGAAGCTGGAATAAATAGCAACGACCGGTTTTAAGCCTTCGATGGCAAGGCCGGCAGCCAAAGTCACCGCATGTTGTTCGGCGATGGCAACATCGTAATAGCGTTCCGGGTAGGTTTTGGAAAACTGCACCAAATCTGACCCTTCCCGCATCGCTGGTGTAATGGCATGCAACAATTTATCCTGCGCTGCCATATCACATAACCAGTGGCCAAAGATGTTGGAGAAACTGGGACTGGCAGCTTTTTTCGGCTGCATCTGACTGGCCGGGTCAAATTTACTGACCGCATGCCAGCCAATCGGGTCTTTTTCGGCTGGGGCGTAGCCTTTGCCTTTTTTCGTCACGATGTGCAGCAGCTGCGGTCCCTTCAGCTGACGCATATTGCGGATAGTGTCGACCAGATTCAGCACGTCGTGGCCGTCGATAGGCCCAATGTAATTAAAGCCCAGCTCTTCAAAAAACGTGCCCGGCGTCACCATGCCTTTAAAGTGCTCTTCGGCCCGGCTGGCCAGTTCGTGTAACGGCGGCACGCCACTTAAAATCTTTTTGCCGCCTTCGCGCAGGCTGGTATAGAAATTCCCGGACAGGATCCGGGCAAAATAACGATTCAGCGCGCCAACGTTCTCTGAAATCGACATTTCGTTGTCATTGAGAATGACCAGCATGTCCGGTCGTACTTCGCCGGCGTGGTTTAATGCTTCAAACGCCATGCCCGCAGTAATAGCGCCATCGCCGATCACGGCCACGACCTTACGGTTTTTTTGCTCGGCACGGGCCGCGATGGCCATGCCAAGCGCCGCGCTGATCGAGGTTGAAGAGTGCCCGACGGTCAGCGTGTCATATTCGCTTTCTTCGCGGCAAGGAAACGGGTGCAAGCCATTGAGCTGGCGGATAGTCGGCATCCGCTCGCGCCGGCCGGTCAGGATCTTATGCGGATACGCCTGATGGCCAACGTCCCAGATCACCCGGTCAAATGGCGTGTTATAGACATAATGCAACGCCACGGTCAGCTCGATGGCGCCAAGACCAGAGGCAAAATGGCCGCTGCTCTGGCTGACACAATGCAGCAGATAATCACGCAGTTCATGACTTAAGCGCGGCAACTGGTCCTGTGGCAGTTGTCTGAGTTCAGCCGGCAGATTGGCTTTCGCCAGCAGGGGATAGTTCGAAATATCAGGCGCCATCAGTGTAACCTTGCTCAGAATTTGCGGGCAATCACATAACTGGCTAACGCGGCCAGCTCTGTGGTGTCATAAGGTAAGGTGTGCAGGGCCTGTTGTGCCTGCGCCACCAATTCTTCGGCTTTTTTACGGGCCGGTTCGAGTCCCAGCAAAGCCGGGTAAGTCACCTTGTTGGCTTCCAGATCAGAGCCTTGTGGCTTGCCAAGGGTCGCGGTGTCGCCTTCGATGTCCAGAATATCATCCTGCACCTGAAACGCCAGCCCGATCGCGGAGGCATAGTGTAACAGTGCCTGCAAATGCTGCGGTTGCTGGTCCGGGCTGCACAGCCAGCCAAACTGCACAGCACAGCGGATCAGGGCACCGGTTTTCAGCTGATGCATTTGCTCCAGCGCCGCCAGTGTCATGGTTTTATTGGTGTGGGCCAGGTCAATCGCCTGACCACCGCACATGCCAAGGTAGCCGGACTGCCGGGCCAGCTCCCGGATCATTTGTAATTGCCGGTCGCTGTTGACCTGCTGATAAGGATGATGAGCCAGAATATCAAATGCCAGCGTCTGCAGCGCATCTCCGGCGAGGATAGCTGTCGCTTCATCGAAGGCTTTATGACAGGTCGGCTGACCACGGCGCAAATCATCGTCGTCCATTGCTGGCAGGTCATCATGGATCAGCGAGTATGTATGTAAACACTCAATGGCAGCGGCCGGGCCGTCCAGATCGGCCATTTGCGCACCGAGCGCACGGCCAACGCTATATACCAGAAAAGGACGCAGTCTTTTCCCGCCCAACAACAGGCTGTATTGCATGGCGTTGAGTAAACGTGGATCTGTAGGGGACAGGCCAGATAACAAAGCCGACATCTGTTGGCCGACCCGTTGTTGGTCAGCAGCAAGATTGACGAACATCAGTTCAGGCTCCGGTGTCAGTCTGGAATGGCACCAGTTGCTCGCCCTGGGCCTGTTGCAGCAGCAGCCGGACTTTTTGTTCGGCACTTTGCAGTTGCTGCTGACTCAGGCGGGACAACAGCACGCCGCGTTCAAATCGGGCCAGGGCCTGCTCAAGTGTCAGTTCACCTTGCTCTAATTGCTGGACGATTTCAGTCAGTTCGCGCACATTGTCTTCGAACTGCGCAGTTTCTGCCTGCTTTTTGCTCATAGTGGCCCCCACCGTAATTTGTGCGCAAAGTTACCTCAGCCACCAGAACTGGTCAATCAGAAAGGCCGCCCGCGCTGGTTTTTTTGCCGAAGAACAGAAAAAAATTTAACATTCTCACTGGCTTGGTCGATAGATAGCGGTAAGCTAGCATTATTACATCAGTTTGTGCTGATTCAGCAGGAGATAAGAAGTGGATTTAGCAACCGTCATAGGACTACTCGCAACAATCGGGATGATGGTGTGGGCGATGTATCTGAGTGCTTCCGGCAATCTGATGATGTTTTATGACTTCGTTTCGATTGTTATCGTTTTCGGTGGCAGCCTTACGGTCGTTTTTATGAAATTTACCCTTGGGCAGCTGGCCGCATCGGGTAAAGCGGTTGGGAAGGCGTTTCTGTTTAAGATGGAATCGCCCGAAGAACTGATCGAAAAAGCCGTTCAGCTGGCCGATACCGCCCGCAAAGGTGGTTTTCTCGCGCTGGAAGAAGCTGAAATCCCCAATGAATTTATGCAAAAAGGCATCAATATGCTGGTCGATGGGCATGATGCCGATGTCGTGCGCTCCACATTAGAAAAAGACATCGATTTGTCCTACAACCGCCATGGTACGTACATTTCAATTTTTAAACAGCTGGGTGACCTGGGGCCTGCGATGGGAATGATTGGTACGCTGATTGGTCTGGTGGCGATGCTGGCCAATATGTCAGACCCTAAAGCGATAGGTCCGGCCATGGCCGTCGCCTTGCTGACCACTTTGTATGGCGCTTTGCAGGCGAACTGCTTGTTTATGCCACTTGCCGATAAAATGTCGGTGCGTAATGAAGAAGAGAAAAATAACCATCTGCTGATCCTGGACGCAGTGATGGGGATCCAGGATGGTCAGAATCCTAAAGTCATCGAAGGCATGTTACGCAATTATCTGATGGCGAAAAAACGTGCTGTCAAAACCGACGAGGCATAAAAAATATGGCTGAATGCCCCAAATGTCCGCCCCCAGGTTTACCCGCTTACATGGGAACTTTCGCGGATCTGATGTCGCTGTTGATGTGCTTTTTCGTTCTGCTGCTGTCTTTTTCCGAAATGGATGTGCAGAAGTTTAAGCAAATCGCTGGTTCTATGGCGTTTGCCTTTGGTGTGCAGAACAAAATTGAAGTGAAAGACATTCCCAAAGGTACCAGTGTTATAGCGATGGAATTTAGGCCTGGCCGGCCTGAACCGACACCAATCGATACCATCCAGCAACAAACCATCGATATGACGCAGCAAACTATCGAGTTCCAGGCCGGGCAGGAAGATTCGTCTGGTGGTGTGCAGGAACAGCGCGGTGAACAAACTGGCGGAGCTTCGCAAAATACTGATGCTCAGTCTTCTGCAGCCAGTGAAAACAGCGCACAAGACCAACAGCAAACCAATGAATTAGCGAAAAAAGTTGCGGAAATGATGCAGGAGCAAATCCAGGACGGTGCGATAGAACTGGAATCTCTGGGCCAGCAAATTATTATCCGTATCAAAGAAAATGGCTCGTTCCCGTCTGGCTCGACATTTTTACAGCCAAGATTTAAACCGATTATTCAGCAGATTGGCGCCATTTTGCGCGATATTCCGGGTGAAGTGACGGTGTCAGGCCATACCGACAACGACCAGGTGTCTGATGAGCTCAACAGTAATAACTGGGAATTATCGTCCAAGCGGGCGGTTTCTGTGGCAGTAGAACTGCTCAACGGTACTGGCATGGATAAAAACCGGCTGGTGGTGGTGGGTCATGCCGACACCCGGCCTTTGGTTGACAATGACACTGAACAAAACCGCAAACGCAATCGTCGGGTGGAAATTTCTATCTTACAGGGCAAGGCGAAAGAGTCGGCGCCGATCCAGCTGAAACAACCGCCCGCCGCAGCAGAGCCGCAGCCAGCGGCGGTGAAACAGCCTTAAATACGGCTGTCGCACTTCAGACTCGGGCGCTGTATAATCAGCGCCCGTTTTTTTGTCCGGTATTCCCATGATTGAATTTATTGTCAAACTGCATCCAGAGATCTCCATCAAAAGCAAATCGGTGCGTAAGCGCCAGACTATGCTGCTGGAACAGAATATCAAAACCATTCTGTTACGGCTTGATCCCAAGGTGGAAGTGCACAATCTGTATGACCATCTGACGGTGCGGCTGGACAAAGAGGATGAGGCGTTGCGTCAGCAAATGGCGGAGCATCTGCAATGTATTCCGGGCATCGTGCAATTTGCCGAAATGCAGTCGGCTGGTTTTGACTCGCTGCACCATATTTTTGAACAAGTACTGGCGTTGTATCGTGACGAGCTGAACGGTAAAAGTTTTGTCGTGCGGGTGCGGCGTAGCGGCGATCATACATTCAGTTCGCTGGACGCTGAACGTTATATCGGCGGCGGCCTGAATCAGCATATTCCAAGCGCCCGGGTGCAACTGAAAAACCCGGATGTTGCGGTGCAGCTGGAGATCCGCCGCGACAATCTCATCATGAAAAAACGCATTTACCAGGGCATGGGTGGCTTTCCGTTGCCAAGCCAGGGGGATGTGTTGTCGTTAATTTCCGGCGGTTTTGACTCGGCAGTTGCCAGTTATCTGATGATCCGCAAGGGGCTACGTACGCATTTCCTGTTCTTTAATTTAGGCGGCGCAGCGCACGAAACCGGTGTGCGGCAAATGGCGTTTTATATCTGGCAAAAATACAGTCTGTCGCACAAGGTCAAGTTCGTGTCGGTTGATTTTGCCCCGGTCGTCGATGAAATTTTAAGCCGCATCCCGTCTGGCCTGATGGGCGTGGTGTTAAAGCGGATGATGATGCGTGCCGCCGCGACAGTGGCAGAGAGCCTGAATGTTAAAGCGGTGGTTACAGGCGAAAGTATTGGTCAGGTGGCCAGTCAGACCATTGTTAACCTCAATGTCATTGACCGGGTGACCGAGACCTTAATCCTCAGACCGCTGATTTATCAGGACAAGCAGGAAATTATTGATATCGCCCGCGCCATCGGTGTTGAAGATATGGCAAAAACGATGCCGGAATACTGTGGCGTGATCTCACGCAGCCCGACGATCAACGCAGTGCTGGCGGATGTGCAGGCGGCGGAGCAACAGTTTGATTTCAGCATTCTGGATAAAGTGAGCGTTGAGGCAAAAATCCTTGATATCCGCACTGTCGAATATCAGGCCGAGCAGCAGCTGACCACAGTGGCCACTGAGTCGGTGTTACCCGCCGATGCGGTTGTATTGGACGTCCGGGCACCGGATGAAGCCGATTTGCACCCGCTGCAGCTTGATAGCCATGTGGTGCAGGAGCTGCCGTTTTTCCGCATTGCCAGCCAGTTTGCCGGTTTAGACCAGACCAAGCAGTATTACTTGTATTGTGAGCGGGGCGTGATGAGCCGCTTACAGGCCTTGTTGCTCAAAGAGCAGGGCTATCAGAACGTCGGTGTGTATAAAAAAGCCTGAATCATCCAACGCCTGACCCTGAGATGTCAGGCGGGTTTGACCGCGCGCAGTTGTTGATAAAGCTGCTGATGCGCCGGAATAGTCATGCCCGCTGCGGCGGCTGCTTTGAGTAAAAAACCGCTGATGTAATCCAGCTCGTCCGGACGCTGCAGCGCCCGGTCCTGCTGCATTGACGAATAATTACCGGCGGTATTGGCCGCCACTGCCAGTACATTCTGCGTGAGCTTTTGCACATCAAACTGCTGACCCTGAGTTTGCGCCACCTGACAAAACTCAGTCACCAGCTGGTCGATTTGGCTGCGGTATTGTGGCTTGGTCAGCTCGCCATTGTTGACCATCAGCAAGGCCGTCAGCGGATTGATCACGGCGTTGACTGCCAGTTTTTGCCACAGCACCGGCAACATATCGGCGACGACTTCTGCCGGCCCCAATGCGGCATTGAGCAGCGTAAAAGGCGGTACAGCCTGTTGCGCGCAACGATTCACCGGGCCGAGTGTAGTGCGGCCAAGTCCGGTGTGGATAAGCTGATGTGGCCCGGCTTTCAGCGCGCCTTGTGTGGTGCTGGCAAACCAGAGTTTTTGCCCGGGCAACAGCTGTTGCTGAGCCAGTTCCAGCGTGCCCATGCCATTGTGACACAACACGATGTCGGCATCGGCTGCGCACAACGGCAGCCATTGCTGCAACGCACTTTGCACGGCAAAGGCTTTGACCGGCAGCAACAACTGGGCAACCGGCTGTTTTGGCGGCTGGCAATTTAATAACAGCGGATGGTCCTGCTGCTGAGTGCGGAAATTCAGTACCAGACTGTGCGGCGACGGCTGTCGCAGCAGCAGATGGAACGGATACTGGCGCAGTGCCAGCTGACTGGCCGCCAGCAGACCTATGGCGCCTTGTCCGACAATGCCGGTGACCGGGCTGGACACTGTCATCGCAGATCCCGGCGAAACCAGGCGGGCGGTAACAGTCGGACCCAACACAGCGCGAGGATGAGACCGACAACATCCGCCAGCCAATCCAGCGGGTCGCCCATCCGGCTGGTGAACGTCGCCTGTGCAACTTCAATCAGCGCGCCGTAAAGTGCAAGCAGTGTGACGCTTTGCCAGAATGGCCGGACAAAAGCCTGCATAAAACTTAACTGCAGGGCAAAAAACACCAGCCCATGCATCACTTTGTCATTGGGCATCCAGTTGGACGGGATGCCGCTGACATCTTTTAAAAAACCATAGGTCGCAATCGACAACAGCAGCAGAAACAATGAGATCGCCAGCGGTTTTTGCAGTGGTAACACGGAAAAACACCTGAAATAACGCCAAGATACTCGGATTATACGGCGCGCAGCGCTATAATCGCCAGCCGTAAAATTTGCATGATTTGCATAATAAGAGGAGCGCCACATGCCAACATTTGACATCGTTTCTAAAGCGGACGCGCAAGAAGTACTGAATGCCGTCGACAACGCCAACCGGGAACTGGCTACCCGTTTTGATTTTCGTGGTGTCCAGGCTGAATTCAGCGTCAAAGAAACCACTGTGACGATGAAAGCTGAAGCAGAACCGCAGCTGACCCAGATGAAGGATCTGTTTTTTAATAAAGCCATCAAACGGGGCCTGGACGTCCGGTCTTTTGAATCCGGTAAAGTCGAGTTTTCCGGCAAAACCTGCAGTCAGCAGCTGACGGTGAAACAAGGCGTGGAAAAAGAGCTGGCCAAAAAAATCGTCAGTCTGATTAAAGACAGCAAGCTCAAAGTACAGGCGTCCATCCAGGGCGATGAAGTACGGATCACCGGTAAAAAACGCGACGATTTACAAGAAGCCATCGCGTTATTACGTGCCACCGATTTAGGTCAGCCGCTGCAATATCAGAATTTCCGCGATTAACCTGCTGTACCGCAAACGCCTGTGCCAGCTGCTGGCATCGGCGTTTAGCACGCTCTCGCCTCACAACCTCAGACGTCTGGATATCCATTCTCGTTGACATTCTGCATTCGGTCGTTAAACTGAGCGCGCTTTTTCAGGTGCTGCGTTAGCTCGCAGTGAAACGGGAAGCTGGTGTCCGTCAGGTTGACTCAATCCAGCGCTGCCCCCGCAACGGTAAATTTTGTGGCAATGCCCTCGTGTAAAGACGAATAGCAAAGCCGCGTCACGCCACCACTGTCTGTCGACGGGAAGGGACGTGCCGCTGTCGGCCCGACAACAGGATCAGCCCGGAGACCGGCCTGAAAATTTCATCAACCAACCACATGCGGCGGGCATGTGCCATGGAGTCCATATGTCGAAATTTTCTTTGCTGGCCCTAACGGTGGTCAGTGGCAGCGCTTTGGCGCAATCTGTAGCCCCTGCTGTTGAACACATCTCTGTTTATGCCAGTCGTCAGGCGAGACCTGTCAGTGACACTTTGACCAGCGTCACCGTATTGGATCGGGCGGCGATTGACGCTGCGCAGGTGCGCGATTTACCGGCGTTACTGCAGCAAGTGCCGGGCGTGACCGTACTCCGTCAGGGCGGGCGCGGTCAAACCAGCAGCATCTTTATCCGGGGCGGCAAAAGCGGCCATACCCTGGTGTTGTTAGATGGCGTGCGCATTGGTGCTGCCACACTGGGCTATCAGTCACTGGCGATGGTTCCGCTGGAACAAGTTGAAAAAATTGAAATTATTCGCGGTCCTAAAGCTGCACTTTATGGTTCGGATGCCTTGGGGGGCGTGATCGCCATTTCCAGCCGTCGCAGTGATCATCTGACCTTTAATGCCAAAGCCGGCAGCCATAAACATACCGAAGCCAGCCTGGCCGGCAGCCAGCAGCTCGATAACGTCAGAGTATTTGGTGCTGTGGGCACCGCGATGGCCGATGGTTTTAATGCCACGGTCGATGGCGATCCGGACCGTGACGGCTTTGAACAGACTTATGCCAAAGCCGGTGCCGAGCTTAATAACCAATATGGTCAGTGGCTGTGGCAATCGCAGGTCAACGATGGTGTTTATCAATACGATAACAAATGGGGTGGTGATGAGGCCGACATGCGTCAGGAGTTGCACTTGCTGCAATGGCAAGGTGCAGGTCTTGGCGGCACTCACCAGCTGAAGCTGGCACATAACCTGGACGACGACCTGAACTACGGCAATAACGCGGCAGACAGTTTATTTCGCACGCAGCGGGATGAAGCCGACGCCCAAAGCCAGTTTGCGTTAACCAGCACAGTCAACGCTTTGGTCGGGGGCAACTGGTATCAGGAAGAAGTGCGCAAAAGCGGCACTCAGTATGTCAGTGACAGCCGCACCAACCGCAGCGGTTTTGCCGGGCTCAGTGCGCAATTGGGCAACTGGCACTTAGACGGCACCGGACGGCGTGACCAGATCAGCGGCTATGGCGGTGAAAACAGCTATGCAATTGGTGCCGGTTACCAGCTCAGCAACACCTTACAGGTGCGGGCCAGTCAGGGCACTGGTTTTAAAGTGCCGGCGTTTAACGATTTGTATTGGCCCGGTTTCAGTAATCCGGCGTTAAAGCCAGAAGAGTCGCTGTCACGGGAGCTTGGCGTTGATTACATCGACGGCACCATTCAAAGCAGCCTGGTGCTGTTTAAGATCGGAAGAGCGTCGTGTAGGGAAAGAGTGTAGATCTCGGTGGTCG
>CALJUX010000049.1 GCA_937978655.1 uncultured Chromatiaceae bacterium | reverse complement strand
AGCCCAGCTGGCGCCTGAGCCAGTGCCAGTTCACGGTATCACGTCGCCCGGCGGCTGTGCTGGCCGGTGTCTGCGCCAGCAGGTCGGCTTTAATCCAGGTCGGCGCAACGCTGCCATAGCCTGCGGTTGGAAAAAGCTCCGGCTGACGTGGTCTGTTTGGTTGTTCGGTTTTCATACAATCACCTCTGCGTAGCGTCTCAGGACAGTCCGGCATGTTGCCAGACCTGTGTTGCAGTCAGATGATCAGGGATCTGCTGTCTTTAATGACATCGCGACACACTGACCGTCGTCTGAGCCCGGTATCCATACCGGCCGCAACGGCTGTAGTGTAAAAGCAAAGCCGGAAAAAATCTGTGCGCTCAGGCGTGCTGTCTTCGCCGGAAAAATACAGAATTTTGGCGAAGCGGCCACCTGCATGCAGCGAAAAATGACGCGTTATCAATATGCTGAAACGGTAGGAGCCTGACAGCTGTCCGCAATTGCATACAAGACAGCGATGTCATCACATTTATTAATTTAGCGTCAGCTGAACTAAAGCATAAAAGGGCGTGAGCAATCGCGTTGACGCCGCCCGGCGGCTGAAACAAAAGCGCCGGATAAATCCGGCGTTTTTGACGAAAATTGAATGGTCGGTACGGCGGGATTCGAACCCACGACCCCTGACACCCCATGACAGTGCGCTACCAAGCTGCGCTACGTACCGACGAGCGCCTTATCTTACTGTCTTTCTGCCTGATTGCAATGCTGTCCATGCTGACTGCGGTATTTTTAGCCGGTTTATCAGGCAAATAGGCCAAACTCCGGCAGCGATTTCGGTTATGGTATCAGCAAGCTACATCCATCCGGATGTCTGCGTTTTTCAGCGGCGCCACGCCGGAGGCCGGAAAAGTTATGTGGATTTTATTTACCTTGTTAGCTGCGTCAATGCAGGCGGTGCGCAATGCCTGTCAAAAGGAACTGAGTAAAGAAGTCTCAGTATTGGGCGTAACGCTGGCGCGTTTTATCTATGCCAGCCCCTTGGCTGCGCTGTATTTGTGGGCGTTGTATGCGCTGTCTGATCCGGTGCAGCGGCCAGAAGTCCCGCAGTTTTCGTTGGGTTTTGCCGGTTTTGTCCTGGCAGCGTCCCTGATGCAAATTCTGGCGACCGCGTTGATGGTGGTGCTGTTTAAACAGAAGAATTATGCCATTGGCGTTGGGCTGGCAAAATCAGAAGCAATTTTTGCGGCGGTGCTAGGCGTGTTGTTTTTCGCCAGTGTGCTCAGTCCAATCGCTTGGTTCGGCGTGGCGGTCGGGGCTGTGGCGGTGTTTTTACTCAGCGGTGTGAAAAATTTTCGCGAGCTGCCGCTCAAAACTGTGGCGATTGGCGCGGCCAGCGGTGCAGCATTTGCGTTGACGTCTTTGTGGATCCGAGAAGCAAGTCTGACGCTCGGGTTGCCGTTTCCTTATAGCGCCGCCTGGGTGTTGTTGTTTGTCATCAGCTGCCAGACCCTGCTGTTGCTGGGTTATTTGTTGCTGCGCGACCGCGCAGTGCTGGTAGCGTTATGGCAAAGGCCCCGGTTAACCTTGCTTACCAGCTTTTTCAGCTGTGTCGGATCACTTGGCTGGTTTACCGCGATGAGCCTGGAGACGGTGCCACTGGTCAAAACGCTGGGGCAGGTGGAAGTACTCTTTACCTTGTTGATTTCTATTTTCTGGTTTAAAGAAAAGCTCAAACGCACTGACTTGCTCGGCCTTGCACTGGTCGTGGTGGCGGCTGTGCTGGTGATGTGGGCCTGATTTTGCGTAGAATGTCCCCACGCATTTTTTGATAACACAAAGCCAAAACATGACAACAAATATCCTTGGCCGGGCACTGAGCCCGGCAGATCTCAAGACCAGCGGTGATTTTCTCGCGCTGACGCTGAGCCATCCGGAACAATTAACGCCATTTTCTCATGTGCTGGCCGATGGCACTATGGCCGAGATTTGGGATACCGGCGTCATCTGTCTGACCCCAGTGCAGCATGGCAACACTGATCTGGTATTGTCCTGTGGTGTACACGGCAACGAAACAGCGCCGATTGAACTCTGTGCCGCCATCTGTCAGGACGTGCTGACTGGCCAGCTGCCACTCAAGCAACGCACTTTGTTTTTATTTGGCAATCCGCCGGCTATCAACGCCGGCAAACGCGAACTGGTCGACAACCTCAACCGCTTATTCTCTGGCCATCATAGCAAAGGGGATGGGGAACCTGGCTGGGAGCGCCAGCGCGCGGCCAAACTTGAACAGTACGTGCAGCGCTTTTATCAGGCCGGTGGCGAAGGGCGCGAACGCCTGCTCTATGACCTGCACACTGCCATTCGTGGTTCACAGTTTGAAAAATTCGCTGTCTACCCGTTTTTACATGGCAAACCCTGGAATAAAACGCAGCTGCGGTTTTTGCATGCCTGCGGCGTAGAAACATTCTTGTTAATGCAAACGCCGGCGTCCACTTTTAGTTATTTTGGTGCGCAAAGCTGCGGCGCGCATGCCTTTACGCTGGAACTGGGTAAAGTGCGGCCTTTTGGTGATAACGATATGAGCCGCTTTGCCGCCTGTGATTTGATGCTAAGGGCTTTGGTGACTGACACAGTGCCAGAACTGGCCGAATTTGACGAAAGCCAGTTTAACTTCTTTGTCGTCAGCAGAGCTGTGAATAAACAAACCGAGCAGTTTGAACTCTGTTTTGCCCGCAATATTGAAAACTTCAGCCAATTTGCGCTCGGTACTGTGCTGGCGCGGGATGGCGCCATCGAATATCGCGTCGATGAACCGGGCGAAGCCATTATTTTCCCCAATGCCGATGTCGCTATTGGCCAGCGCGCGATGTTACTGGTGAAGCCAGTGTCAGTCGCCGGTCAGTTGTGTGACTAAAGGCTGATCTCTGCACAGACAAACGGGCTTTTTGCCCGTTTTTCCTTCACATTAGTTTTCCTTATCCGAGACCTCGGAAAAATTCACCGTAAAAACCCCGGCTGTGCTACGTTTTACAGGCTGGCGCAGTTGCAATGCAGTTTACGTAAAGGTAAAGTCAGCCGCGCTGAATTAAAAATAACAACAGCATCACGCAGGCTTTGGTTGACGTCTACGTCAAGTAAAATAATCCGACGCACCAAAACGCCTGCAAAAATCCAGGGGAGAAGCTGACCTAAGCAGCGACAGACTGTCGGTCAGATGGGTTTAACATCAAGGTAAAGCCGGCAAACACCAAGGTCCGCGTTACCCGCATGACAAAGAGAGATCTATGACCAACCCGAATAACGCCACGATTTCGACTGTGCATCAGGCCGAATTCACCAGTGGCCACGCCTTGCAGATCCCAACACTGCGCATTTTACAGGACGACGGCACGCTGTACGCCGGCGCCACGGCACCAGAGCTGGATCAAGCCACCGCATTAAAAATGTATCAGACCATGACCTTTATCCGGGTGCTGGACGAGCGGATGTTAGGGGCACAGCGTCAGGGCCGTATCAGCTTTTACATGCAGTGTCTGGGTGAAGAAGCCGCGACAGTGGGCAGCGCGGCAGCGCTGGATGACGCTGATATGATCATGGCGCAGTACCGTGAGCAAGGCGCCTTGCGTTACCGTGGGTTTACGTTGGAACAGTTTATGAACCAGCTGTTCTCCAACGAAAAAGACTTAGGCAAAGGCCGGCAGATGCCGGTGCATTATGGCAGCAATGCCATTCATTACATGACGATTTCAAGCCCGCTTGGCACGCAAATCCCGCAAGCGGCCGGTTATGCTTATGCGCAAAAACTGCGTGGCCTCCCGAACGTCACCATCTGTTATTTCGGTGAAGGCGCGGCGTCTGAAGGCGATTTCCACGCCGGTTTAAACATGGCTGCGGTGCACAAAGCGCCGGTGCTGTTTTTCTGCCGCAACAACGGTTACGCCATTTCCACTCCGGCCAACGAGCAGTTTAAAGGCGACGGCATCGCCTGTCGCGGCGTTGGTTATGGCATGAAAACTATCCGCGTCGATGGCGCTGATATTCTGGCGGTGTATCAGGCCACTAAAATGGCGCGGGAGTATGCGTTAGCCCATAACGAGCCAGTGCTGCTGGAATCCATTGCTTACCGTTTAGGCGCGCATTCATCGTCGGATGACCCAAGCGGCTACCGCTCAAAAGAAGAAGAAGAGCTGTGGCGCAAAAACGACCCCATTTCTCGTTTCCGCCTGTTCCTGCTGCAAAAAGGCTGGCTGGATGATGAAGCTGACAAAGCCGCCACTGAGCAGCTGCGCCAGGACATTCTGGAAGCGTTAAAAGTGGCAGAAAAAATCGCCAAACCAGGTATCGAACATCTGATCAGTGATGTTTACGCCGAACCTATCCCTGAACTGGAACGCCAGTTGGCGGACCTGAAAGAGCATATCCGCAAATATCCGGATGCCTATCCAATCACGTCGGGGAGAATGTAATGGCGAAAATGAATATGTTACAGGCCATCAACAACGCACTCGATTTAGCGATGGCCAAAGATGATGGTGTGGTGTGTTTTGGTGAAGACGTAGGCCATTTTGGCGGCGTGTTCCGTGCCACCTCTAAATTGCAGGAAAAATACGGCAAAGCCCGTTGTTTTAACACGCCGTTGACCGAACAGGGCATCGCCGGTTTTGCCAACGGTATGGCGGCCCAAGGCATGAAGCCGGTGGCGGAAATTCAGTTCGCCGATTATATCTTCCCGGCCTTTGACCAGATCGTTAATGAAACCGCCAAGTTCCGCTACCGCTCAGGTAATGAATTTAATGTCGGTGGTTTAGTGTTCCGTACGCCATACGGCGGTGGCATCGCTGGTGGTCATTACCACAGTCAGTCACCGGAAGCGTATTTTGCCCACACGCCGGGTTTAAAAATCGTGGTGCCACGCAATCCGCACCAGGCTAAAGGTTTGTTACTGGCTTCGATCAACTGCCCGGACCCGGTCATTTTCTTTGAACCGAAAAAACTGTACCGCGCATCCGTCGGTGAAGTACCGGAAGAATATTACGAGCTGCCAATTGGCCAGGCCGAAGTGATGAAAATCGGCACGCAAGTCACAGTGCTGGCCTGGGGCGCTCAGATGGAAATCGTCGAAAAAGCGGTCGAGATGGCCGAAGCTATCGGCATTTCCTGTGAGCTGATTGACCTGCGTAGCATTTTGCCGTGGGATGTCGATACTGTCGCAGAATCGGTGAAAAAGACCGGCCGGCTGGTGATTAACCATGAAGCGCCGTTAACCGGTGGTTTTGCCGGTGAAATTGCCGCGACTATTCAGCAGCGCTGTTTCCTGCACCTGGAAAGCCCAATCCTGCGCGTCTGTGGTCTGGATACACCATACCCGCTGGCGCTGGAAAAAGAATATGTCGCCGACCATTTAAAAACCTTCGAAGCCATTAAAGCTTCTGTCAATTTCTGAGCCGGAGTTATCGATGAAAAAAGATTTTATCCTGCCCGATATTGGTGAAGGCATCGTCGAATGTGAACTGGTCGACTGGCTGGTGAAAGAAGGCGACCGCATTGTCGAAGACCAACCGATTTGCGACGTGATGACCGACAAAGCGCTGGTGCAAATTCCGGCGGTCTACAACGGCGTGGTCAGCAAACTCTATTACGCCAAAGGCGACATTGCCAAAGTGCACGCGCCGCTGTTTGAAATGATTGTCGATGTTGCCGCCGGTGATGCCCCTGTGGTTGCGGCGCCGGTTGCGCCTGTGGCTGTTGGCGGCAAAGTGGTGGAAGATTTTATTCTGCCGGATATCGGTGAAGGTATCGTCGAATGTGAAGTAGTCGACTGGCTGGTGAAAGAAGGCGATATTATCGTTGAAGATCAACCGGTCTGTGATGTAATGACCGACAAAGCCTTAGTGCAAATTCCGGCCAAACATCCGGGTAAAGTGGTCAAACTTTACACCGCTAAAGGCCATATTGCTAAAGTACATGCGCCGCTGTTTGCTATTGAAATGGATGCCGCGCTTGCTGCTGCAACACCGCGCTCTTTGCACGCCACTGCACCCGCAGCGGCTCAGCCGAGCACACCGGTCGCAGCGCCAGTTGCAGCTGTGGTATCGGTAGCAGCGACCAGCCTGCCAGCAGGCCATAAAGCGCTGGCCAGTCCGGCCGTGCGGCGCCTGGCGCGGGAACTCAGCGTCGACATTCACCGGGTTCCGGGCACTGGGCCAAAAGGCCGGGTGTTTAAACAAGATGTGCAGTCGTTTGTTTCTGGTGCCGTACCAGCGGTTCCCACTGCCGTTGCGGTGACACGTGAAGTTGCGCCAGCACCAGTGGTCGCAGGCAGCACCAGCCGCCGGGTGGAGCCGATTAAAGGCATCAAAGCGGCCATGGCGCGGCAGATGGCCGAGTCTGTCGCGACCATTCCGCACTTTACTTACTGCGAAGAGATTGACCTGACCGAACTGATTGCTTTGCGTTTAAGCCTCAAAGACGACCTCGCCAAACAAGGCGTGAAGCTGACGATGATGCCGTTTTTTATGAAAGCGATGTCGCTGGCCTTAAACGAGTTCCCGATTTTAAACAGTCAGGTCAATGCTGATTGCACAGCGCTGACTTATTTTGATGAGCATAACATCGGGATTGCGGTCGATTCTAAAGTTGGTTTACTGGTGCCAAACGTCAAAGACTGCCAGCGCAAATCTATTGTTGAAATTGCCCAGGATTTAACGCGTTTAACTGATTTGGCGCGCGAAGGCCGGGTCAGCCCTGCCGATTTAAAAGGCGGCACTATCACCATTTCTAATATCGGCGCTATCGGCGGTACCGTCGCGACGCCTATTATCAATAAACCGGAAGTGGCGATTGTGGCTTTGGGCAAAGTGCAGCAACTGCCGCGTTTTGACAGCAAAGGCCATGTGGTGGCGCGTTCCATCATGCAAGTCAGCTGGTCGGGCGATCATCGTGTCATCGACGGCGGCACTATTGCTCGCTTTACCAATCTGTGGAAAAAATACTTGGAAGAACCGTCAGCCATGCTGGTGGCGATGCGTTGATAGCCTAAAACTATCTAACTGCATAAAAACCTGTTAAAAAAGCCCCATGCGGGGCTTTTTTGTTATAGCGATGTACAAACACCAACTACGTAATTTTTATATTCCGGAAGAGCAGTCGATTTATCTGCTGAACGCCAACGACGCGAAAAAGCTCAAAGACTGGGTGGCGCTTTGTATGGACGAGCTGCGTAAACTCGGCTATCGCGACATCGAACTGGTAGGCAAAGGCGCTTATGGTTTTGCTTTTGCCGGGCTTGATAACGCCGGTGAACAATGTGTGTTTAAATTCTCCCGCATCAACCTGCCGCAGCATATTCAGGAACGGCTCGCCGACGAAGCTTATATGCTGTCGCAAATTCAGCACCCGAATGTACCGCGTTACATCACTTATCAACTGGTGAAAAAACAAGGCATTCTGATGATGGGCCGGGCGCGGGGGATTGACCTCGAGCAATACAGCCTGCGTCACGGCCGCCTGCCGGTGCGGCTGATTATTGATATTGCCGCGCAGCTTGCCAGTTTACTGAAGTTTTTGCGTAGTCATCACAAAGATGGCGAAGCCTGCCCGATAGTGCACGGCGATATTAAACCGTCCAATCTGGTCTATGACGAAGCCAGCGGCCAAATCAGCCTGGTCGACTGGGGCAGTTCAGTGTTTGCACAAACCGACGAGCAGGGACATTACCTGAGTAATAACGTGATGAGCCTGATGTCGGCCGATTTACAAAACTCCAATGCCAGGCTTGGCGACGTGTATTTTATCGGCGCTGAACAGCGGGCCGGGGCTTTGTCCAGCCCGCGGTTTGACGAGCAGGGCGTCGCCGGCACTTTGTATGCGCTGGCGTCTGGCCAGGGTTGTCGTTTTGGCCGCAAAGCTATTCCTGCACGAAGTTTAGGCCTGCCCAATGAATTTGCCACCATGCTCGACAGTTTGCTGGCCGACGATGCTGACTTACGGGCCCAGGCCGGTGATTATTTTCTCAAGGCCATGCCGAGGCTGGTCAACCTGGTGTTGCCGCCGCTGGCCCTTTGCAACGACAGCCCGCAGCTGCCTTTTGGCGTCAACAGCCAAAGCCGCGAACTCGATACTGTGGTGTACTCGTCACGCAAATCGTTTTTGCGCGAACACAGCGAAGAAGACGGCATTCAGTACATCGACGATGTGCAGCTGGAGCGTTATTACAAGAATTACCTCGAAGGCATGGGCGAGACCGAAAAAGCCTTTGTTGCCGCCGTGAGCCGGCTTGGCCGCTATCCGGTGGTGGGCGGCCTCGCCATTCACTGGCAGGCGCAGGGCGTGTATATCGACTGCCATTTCCATTTGTACCAGAGTGCGCTGACAGACGCCTTTGCGCTGGCGCTGAATAATGTGGTCACGCTGGCACGGGCCATCGCGAAAGTTGGTACTTTTAAAGCCTGTTTGTTTGACGCCCGCCAGACCATTCACCTATCCCGCGACAGCGCGGACGACGCCTTTGCCATCCCGCCGGGGTTGAGCATTCCGTATGAAGTCAAAGCCGTCAGCAATGCGGAACTGAGCAGTAAACAACATTCTTATTTTGAAGACGGCAAAGATCCGGATGAGCAACTGACGCTGCCGGACGCCATTATGGACGACCTGGCGCAGCTGAACCTCATTCGCCACACCGGCTGTATAATTTTTGAAGTCACCAGTTTTTATATGAAAATCCACAGTTACTTTCACTTGCTGGACGCCGATGCAGAGCCGCAGTTTGCAGTGCTGCTGGCCAATATTGTGCGGAAAATTCCGCTGATCCGCGGCGAGGGCGTCGGCGGATTTATGAAGTTGCCGCACAAAGATACCCGAAAATTCAGCCATCAGCTGGTGCAGCCGGCGCTGATGTATCCGGCCAACCCACGCCAGCACTGAAGGCAAAACTGCTGTGTAATGGCCTGCCAGACGCGGCCGCTTGCCTATATCAGAATTTGATGAAATAGACGGCAAGCCGCAGCTGGTTTTGCTATGGTTTTTAGCAGCCGTCAACACAGCGCAGGTCTTGTTTTGGATAAGCAGCAACAAATCGATATTCTGCAGGCGATCGCAGACCACTCCGGCGCGGTGATTGGTGCAAAAGACCTCGCCGGGCATTATTTGTATGTCAATCAGCAGTACAGCCGGTTGTTCAGCCGGCCGGCGCAGGATTTTATTGGCAAAACCGATGCCGATTTATTCCCGGCCGAAACGGCGCTGCAGTTTCGCCGCGCCGACCAACTGGCGCAGCAATCCGCGGTGGCAATTAGCGTGGAAGAGCGGGTGGAGGTTGACGGGGTGGCACTGGAGTTTTTGTCGCTGAAATTTCCAATCCGGGATCAGCAAGGCCAGTTGTTTGCCACTGGCCTGGTCGCTGCCGACATCAGTAAATTAAAAGAACTGCAACGCCAGTTGCAAAACCTCGCCGATCACGACCCACTGACTCAGTGTTACAACCGCCGGCGTATTCTGGAAATTGCCGAAGTACACCTGAAAAAAGCCCGCCGTTATCAGCAGGATTTCAGCATTCTGTTATTTGACCTTGATCATTTCAAACACATCAATGACGCCTTTGGCCATGCGGTGGGGGATCAGGTTCTGGTGGATTTCGCCGCTCGCGTGCAGTCGGAGCTGCGCAAGCCTGACGATTTCGGCCGCATTGGCGGCGAAGAGTTTATCGCCTTATTGCCCGATACCAATGCCCACAGCGCCTTGGCGCTGGCCGAACGGATCCGGCTAAAAATTGCGCAGTGGCAATGCCCGCCACTGCAAGGATACCCGCTGACCACCAGCATCGGCATCGCTGAATTTTCCCTGCAGTTGCAGCGCATGGATGAGTTGTCAGCCGCCGCAGATCACGCCTTGTATCAGGCAAAAGCCCAAGGCCGGAACTGCGTCCGGATGTACTGATCCTAAGCGTTTGATCTTCTGAATAAAACGGTTACCATGACAGTTCAGTTGATTCAAGCGGAGCCAGCGCGTCCATGTGCAGAGTGTGGCATTTTGTCTGTGTATTATTATGTTATCCGCTACTGTGCGCTGCCGATCCCCATAGTTTTGCCAACTACCAGCAAGTCAGGACCCGGCATCTGGTGCTTGATCTGGCCGTCGACTTCACCCGGCAGCAACTGACTGGCTATGCCGAGCATCAGCTCGAGCGGCTGGACCCGGCCATCAACCGACTGGTGCTGGATACCCGGCATCTGAAAATCACGACGGTCACCTACAGCAGCGATGGCGTGCACTGGCAAAGTGCAGCCTATTTGCTGGGCATTGCCGACCCGTTAAAAGGCCAGCCGCTGACCATTCAGCTGCAACCCGATACCCGCGCGGTACGGGTCTATTATCAGACCACACCGCAGGCCAGTGGCTTACAGTGGTTAACCGCAGCGCAGACCAGCGAGAAAAAACAGCCATTTTTGTTTTCCCAGTCTCAGGCCATCCATGCCCGCAGCTGGCTGCCGTTGCAGGACACACCAGCCAACCGCGTGACGTATCAGGCCCGGATCCAGACACCGCCAGAATTGCTGGCGGTCATGAGCGCCGACAACAGTGCCAATACGGTGCGTAACGGTCAGTATCGCTTTGAGATGCCTCAGCCGGTGCCGTCTTACCTGATAGCGCTCGCAGTCGGCGACTTACACTTCCGGCCGATGTCAGCCCTGACCGGCGTCTACGCCGAAAAAATCTGGCTCGACAAAGCCAGTGCCGAATTTGCTGACACACAAAAAATGATGGATGCCGCCAACCAGCTGTTTGGCCAATATCCGTGGAAACGTTATGACCTGCTGGTTCTGCCGTCGAGTTTTCCGTTTGGCGGCATGGAAAATCCGCGCTTATCTTTTGTCACGCCCACCATCATTACCGGCGACAAAAGTCTGATCAGTCTGGTTGCGCATGAACTGGCACATTCCTGGAGCGGCAATCTGGTGACAAATGCCAGCTGGAATGATGTCTGGCTGAACGAAGGTTTCACCAATTATGTCGAAAACCGCATTATGCAGCAGGTATACGGTCAGGCGCGTGCGGATATGGAGCTGCTGCTGAACGTCCGGGCGCTACACCAGCGTCTGAGCCAGCTTGACCCAGCGGACAGCCGGCTGCAGCCGGATTTTCGCGGCAGAGATCCGGATCAGGCGTTCCATCAAATCCCTTATGTCAAAGGGCAGCTATTCCTGCTGACGCTGTCGCAGCACTTTGGTCAGCAGCGGTTTGACCGGTTTTTACAGGACTATTTTGCCCATTTTGCCTTTCAGTCGATTAAAACCGAGGCTTTTATCGGCTTTATGCAACAGCATCTGAATCAGACACAAAGTTTCAGCCGCGCAGAACTGGATCTTTGGTTACATGGCACCGGGCTCACGCAGCAAAGTTTGTCACTACCGGCATCAGACGCCTTTGCCAGAGTCAGCGCTGCCCGGCAGCAGTGGCAGTCCGGCCTCGTCAGTTTATCGATGTTGCCAACCGCTAAGTGGTCGGTTCACGAGTGGCTGCATTTTATTGAGCAGTTGCCCAAAGATCTGACCCTGGCCCAACTCAGTGAAATTGATCTGGCATTCTCATTGTCGCAAAGCACCAATGCCGAGCTGTTCAGCGCCTGGGCCAGACTGGTGATCCCGCTGAACTATCAGCAAATCATTCAGCCGCTGCGGCAGTTTTTACTGAGTGTGGGCCGGCAGAAATTTATTGTGCCGCTTTACACCGAGCTCAAAGCCAACCCGCAATGGCGCAGCTGGGCCCGTGAGGTCTACCGCGAAGCCCGTCCCGGTTATCATCCGCTGGCGCAGCAGCAACTGGACAAGCTGGCGCTTTGACACTTTGTCACAGTCAGGCAGAAGCCGCGGCTGCTATGCTGCGGCCTGGTTCAGAGAGAAACAGGAGTAAATGATGAAGTTATGGCAATTGATGTTGTTGTGCGGTGCGTTCAGCCAGGCCGTGCAGGCCAGCGACAGCGATTTTATTCAGGTCAATGGCAGTGGCGCCGTGGCCGTTACCCCCACGCAGGCCCGTTTGACTCTGGTCTTTTCTGTGCTGCAGGCCGATGTTGCGGCCGGCAAAACTCAGGTGGATGCACAAAGCAGTGCTTTTGCTGCCATTCTGGCCCGGCATAAGATAAAACCTGAAGATGTCAACAACGCCCCCCTGGTAATTTATCCGCAGCAACAAGAGCAAAAACCCGACCAGTTTCGCATTGAACGCAGCACGACAGTCCTGATCCGCGACCTGCAGCTTTACCCGCTGTTGCTTGAAGCCGCGACCAAATTGCGGGTCAGTCAGATCCAGCCGGTCGAGCTGCAAACCGCCGACAGCGAGCAGTATTATGCCGAGGCGCTGGCACAGGCATTTGCCGCAGCCAAAGCCAAAGCCAGCCAGCTGGCAGCACTCAGTGGCCGTCAGCTGGGTAAGGTCAATCAGTTACATGAACAGTCAAGCGCACCAGGTCCAAGATTCAAAGGCATGATGATGGCTGCCGAAGCAATGCCAGTCAGTTTTGGCCAGCAACAGATCCGCGCCGATGTCCAGGTACAGTTTGAACTGACAAATCGCTGAGAAATGTTCGGTGCAAAGGTTTAATTTTGCTGGCAAACCAAGTATGGTAGGGGCCTTGAGTTAATAACCCGTTCAGACCTGATGTTTGCTGAAAAACTAGCCTTTTATGACACACTCACCGCACAATGTGCGGCGTTAATCTCCGACGAGACCGATTTTATCGCCAACCTCGCCAATATCAGTGCCTTGTTATTTAACGAAATGCCGGACCTGAACTGGGCCGGCTTTTATTTGTTAAAACAACAGCAGCTGGTGTTAGGCCCATTCCAGGGCAAACCAGCCTGCGTCCGTATCGACATCGGTAAAGGGGTCTGCGGTACAGCCGTGGCTACCGGCGAAGTCCAGCTGGTCAAGGATGTACACGAATTCCCTGGCCATATCGCCTGTGACGCCGCCAGTAACTCTGAAATTGTATTTCCACTGCGTCTGCGCGGTGAAATTATCGGTGTATTGGATATCGACAGTCCGTCGCTGGCCCGTTTTGATCTGCATGATCAGCAAGGGCTCAGCCGGGTGTTGGCCGCTTTGGAGCAACGTTTGGAACAAACTTTATGAAAGACTGGTTGTCAGTCCAGGACTATCTGTACGATGTCCGGGATGTCGGTGACTGGGAAGGTGAAGAAGAACTGGTCGCGGATCGGATCAATGCAATTTACCACGCCGTCTGGCCACTAATCCCGGATGACGCTGAAGTTGCATTGATTGATCGGCTGATGCGGGATATCTGGGATCAGCTGCGCGGCAGCGAAGTGATGATCGAAGCAGATGAGGATGAGTTGATTGACTGGGCGCTTGCGCACAGCCGTCAGTACATAGAACAATATGGCGCGTCCGCTGATGACGAAGACGAAGATGCAGATGACGACGCCGAAGACGCCAATGATGAAGAAGAGTATTAAACCATGACCAGTCAAGTCGAAGTCCAAGCCAAACCGCACAATGTCAAAGAAGTTGTGGCACTCCTGGCCGAACAATTTCCGTTGTGTTTTAGTCTGACTGGTCCGGCCCAGCCGCTGAAAGTCGGTATTTTTCAGGATCTTGCAGAAAAACTGCAGGATAATCCGCTGATCAGTAAAACCATGTTACGCCAGGCGCTGCGGGTGTATACCAGCAGCTGGCGTTATCTTGAAGCCGTCAAAGAAGGCGTTGGCCGGGTAGATCTGGATGGCGCTGATGGTGCAGTGATTGACGCCGCACAGGCAGAACACGCCGCCGCGACGCTGGCAGAAAGCAAAGCCAAAGCCCAGGAAGCCCGCAAAGCCCGGCAAGCCGCTGAACGTGCTAAAGCCAAAGCTGCTGCGGCAGACGCTGCAGCGAAAGCACCGGCAGAAGCCAGACCGGCAAAACCTGCTTACAAAAAAGCAGAAAATAAAGCCGGCGGCAATGCTGCAAAAGCCGCTACCCTGAAATCGAAACCGCAAAGTGCACCACGTCCGGTCCCGCAAGTTGAACTCAAAGCGGTAGAAGAAGGTCAGTTAGTGGTAGGCGGCAAGGTGCTGGTTAAATTCGGTGCCAGCCCTATCGCTGCAACTGTGGTTGAGCTGGCAAAACAAGACGTGGTAGTGCAGCTCGCCTCAGGCATGATTGTTAAAACCCAGCGTGGAAGTTTATTTCAGGCCTAATCCAAAGAGTGTCCGATGAGAAAATTATCAGGTATTGCCGCAGGTTTGTTTTTGGCGTTATGTGGCGCCACTATTGCTGCACCGGTCGCAGAGCAAGTCACGCTGCCGGAACTGTCTCAGCTTGATCAACATTTTACCGCCAGTAAGCGCATCGCAGCGCTGCTGACTCGGGGGCACTATCTGCCGGTGCAGATGGATGACAAACTGTCAGCCAAAGTGTTTGATCAGTATCTGGACAGTCTCGATTATTTTCACAACGTGATGCTCAAATCTGATGTGGACAAGTTCACACAGTACAAATTCCAGTTTGACGATGCCATTGCCAAAGGGCAGTTTGATTTTGCTTACCAGATGTTTAATCTGAGTCTGCAACGCCGGGCGGAACGTTTTGACTTTGCCTTGTCACTGCTGGATAAAGGCTTTGATTTTAATACTGACGATGCTTACGAATACGAACGCGAAGATGCGCCCTGGCCGGAAACCAGCGCGCAGCTGGACGAACTGTGGCGCCAACGGGTCAAATATGACGCGTTAAATCTGAAGCTGGCAGGCAAAAAGCCGGAAGAAATCAAAGACGTCCTGACTAAACGCTACAAGTCGGCCAAAAAACGCCTGGCACAGACGGAAAGTGAAGACGTGTTTCAGCTGGTGATGAATGCATACGCGCGTTCTATTGAAGCCCACACCTATTATTTGTCGCCGCGCAACACCGACCGTTTCCAGCAGGAAATGAACCTGTCTCTGGAAGGCATCGGCGCGGTGTTACAGGCCGATGATGACTACACCGTGATCTCCAGCCTCGTGCCGGGCGGTCCGGCTGATTTAACTAAAAAGCTGAAGCCAAAGGACAAAATTGTCGGTGTGGCACAAGGCAACGATGATTTTGTCGATATCGTCGGCTGGCGGCTGGATGATGTGGTTGATCTGATCAAAGGGCCAAAAGGCTCTAAAGTCCGGTTACAGGTGATGGCCGCCAGCGACAGTGCCGGCGCCACCCCGCAACTGATTGAAATAGTCCGCGATAAAATCCGTCTGGAAGATCGCGCAGCAAAAGGCGAAGTATTTAAATCTCAGCTGCATCAGAGTGATAAAAAAGTCGGCGTCATTAATATTCCGAGTTTTTATAACAATCTGACGGAAGATGTGCGCAAAGAAGTGACCCGGTTAAAGGCGGAAAAAATTGATGCGCTGGTCATTGACCTGCGCGGCAACGGCGGCGGCTCATTACCTGAAGCTATTTCACTGAGCGGGTTATTCTTCGACAGCGGCCCGGTGGTGCAAATCCGCGAAGGGAACGGCCGCATCACCCAAAACGATGATACCGACGGCGCCACATTGTATGAGGGCCCGCTGACCGTGCTGGTCGATCGCTACAGTGCTTCGGCATCGGAGATTTTTGCCGCTGCAATGCAGGATTATGGTCGCGCGCTGGTCGTTGGTGAACATACCTTTGGTAAGGGTACTGTGCAACAGCATCGTGGCCTCGGCCGGATTTACGATACCTTTGATGCGGAGTTGGGTGGGCTGAACTACACCATCGCGAAATTCTATCGGATCAATGGCGGCAGCACCCAACATAAAGGCGTGGTGCCAGACATCACCTATCCGACGCCAATCAATCCGGAAGAGTGGGGAGAAAGTAAAGAAGACAATGCTCTGCCTTGGGATTCGATTGCGCCGGCCAGTTATGCCAGCTCGCCAGATATTAAAATGGCGCTGCCTTTATTGATGCAAAAGCACCAGAAACGGATCGCCGAAGAAGTTGAGTTTAAATATCTGAATGACGACATCGCTTTGTATAACAAAGAGAAAGACTTAAAAACAGTGTCTTTAAACGAAAAAGTCCGGCTGGCCAGAAAAGCCAGCGACAGCGCCCGTGAACTGCAACGGCTGAACGAGCGGCTGGCCCGGCTGAAACTGCCGGCTGTCAAATCTGTCGATGATGCGCCGGAAGTGCTGGAAAAACTGGACCCGCTGCTGGAAGAAACGGTGCTGATCACCGCCGACCTGGTGATGAGCAGCAAAGTGGCGAAAAAGTAGCGCTCCGCAAGCCAAAACGCTGAACAAAGGACTGCCTGCAGTCCTTTGTTTTTATCTGTACTGCTTCAAAATGAGAACCATATGACGACTGCAAACGCTGCCGTGCATCAGCAATGGTCAAGCCGGTTGATGTTTATCATCGCTGCCACTGGCGCGGCTGTAGGCCTTGGCAATATCTGGAAATTTCCGTACATCATGGGGCAAAACGGCGGTGGCGCTTTTATGCTCATGTATTTGTTATGTATTTTGATGATAGGCATTCCGGTACTGGTGGCTGAAGTGATGATTGGCCGGCGTGGCAGACAAAGCCCCGGTCTGTCCGTCAAAGCGCTGGCCATCGAAGCCAAAGTCAATCCAATGTGGCAAATCGCCGGTTGGATGGGGCTGGTCGGCGGCTTTTTGATCCTGTCGTTTTATTCAGTGATAGCCGGCTGGGCTTTTGCTTATGTCAGTAAAGCGGCACAAAACAGCTTTGCCGGCCAGAGTCCGGCGGCAATAGGCGCGATGTTTGGCCAGTTCTCTGCTGACTTATCCAGTCTGTTGCTGTGGACTACGCTGGTGATAGTGCTGACCTGTGTCGTCGTCGCGCGTGGCGTCAGGCAAGGCCTGGAACAGGTGATTCGCTGGATGATGCCGGCTTTATATGTGCTGTTGATTGGCCTTGCGGTGTATGCCAGTCTGGTCGGTGACTTTGGCCAGGCGCTACAGTTTATGTTTGCGCCGGATTTCAGCAAATTATCAGTGTCAGGCATGCTGATGGCGCTGGGGCATGCTTTTTTCACACTGAGCCTGGCCTCCGGCGTGATGATTACCTATGGCGCTTATATGCCGGGTAAAGTCTCGATCGTCCGTACATCCATCTGGATAGCGCTGGCCGATACCTCAGTGGCACTTATTGCAGCGATGGTTATCTATCCTATTGTCTTTGCGCATCATCTGGATGCAGGACAAGGGCCGGGACTGATTTTTGTCACCTTACCGGTGGCCTTTGGCCAGATGCCCGGCGGTCAGCTGGTTGGCACTTTGTTTTTTATCATGCTGGTATTTGCCGCATTTACCTCAACCATTGCGATGATTGAATCGGTCGTTGCCTGGTTAACGCAGTCAAAAGGTTTTAGCCGGCTACAGGCTTGTCTGGTTTCCGGCACAGTGTTGTGGTGCCTGAGCCTGTTAACCGTGTTCAGTTTCAGCGGGGCCAGCTGGACGCAGTGGCATTTTCATTTTGTTGGCAAAGAAGTCCATAACCTGTTTGAAGTGATTGATCATCTGACGTCTGACATCATGCTGCCACTGGGTGGCCTGGCAATCGCCATTTTTGCCGGCTGGAAAGTGCAGCAACATGCCAGCCGGGAAGAGTTGAATACCGCGCCGGTTGCTTATAGTATCTGGCTGTTCTGTATCCGTTGGTTCACACCCGTGGCGATCCTTGCTGTGTTTCTGAATCTGACCGGTGTACTCTGATAATAACGAAAAGCCTGCCAGACGGGCGATATAAAACATAGAGCAATAAATGACAACATCAACAACCCCAAAGGCGCCCAGCATGCTGGATGCGTTGCTCCCACTTGGCGCGCTGATTTTCCTGCTGAGCTTATCTGTGTATTTGTACGGCAGCGACTCGTCCTTCGGGCCAAACCAGATGGCGTTATTCGTCGCCGCCGCGATCGCTGTTCTGATTGGGCTGAAAAACGGTTTTGGCTGGGAAGAAATGGAACAAGCGATGATCCGCGGTATCGCGCTGGCGCTTGGCGCTGTCTTGATCCTGTTTTCGGTCGGAGCCTTAATTGGCACCTGGTTGTTATCCGGCACAGTGCCGGCGCTGATTTATTATGGGCTGCAGGTGTTAAATCCAAGCTGGTTTTACGCTGCGACCTGTGTGCTGTGTGCCATCGTGGCGCTCGGCATTGGCAGTTCCTGGACTACTGCTGCGACTGTGGGTGTCGCGCTGATCGGCGTGTCGATGGGGCTGGGGTTATCGCCGGTGATCACCGCAGGCGCCATCGTGTCCGGTGCTTATTTTGGCGATAAATTGTCACCGCTGTCTGACACCACAAATCTGGCGCCAGCCGTAGCAGGTTCTGATTTATTCTCCCACATCCGTCATATGCTGTGGACCACTATTCCGAGCCTGCTGCTGGCATTGCTGCTGTTTGTGTTGATTGGATTTAACGCCAATGGCGTGGCCAATGTCGATAAAATTGATCAGATCAGCCGTGATTTACAGCAACATTTTGATATTTCGTTGCTGCATTTAATGCCGATGCTGGTATTGCTGGTCATGGCCGTGAAAAAAGTCCCGGCATTTCCGACGGTGTTTATCGGCGCTTTGCTCGGCGGCGCCTGGGCCGTGTTGTTTCAGCAGCCGCTGATCGAAAAAATGACCGATCAGTCGTACCCGATGGTGCTTGGTCAGTTAAAAGTGGTGTGGACCACTTTACACAGCGGTTTTATCATCGAAACCGGCAACGCTGAGCTGGACAAACTGTTAAGCGGCGGCGGCATGGCTAAAATGATGAACACTGTCTGGCTGATTATGTCAGCGATGGTATTTGGTTCGGTGTTGGAACATACCGGATTATTACGTCGTTTTGTACAGGCTATTTTGCGTAAGGCGCATAGCACTGGCTCGCTGATCGCCAGTACTATCCTGACCTGTATTGCCACCAACATTCTGGCCGCTGATCAGTATATGGCGATTGTGATGCCGGGGCGGATGTACAAGGAAGAGTTTGAGAAGCGTGGCCTGGCGCCGGTCAATCTGTCACGGACGCTGGAAGATGGCGGCACTATTACCAGCGCGTTGATCCCCTGGAATACCTGCGGCGCTTATATGCATGGTGTGCTTGGTATCAGTCCGCTGGACTATATTGTGTATGCCTTCTTTAATTTGATTAATCCGGTGCTGGCGATTGTGTATGCATATCTGGGCATTAAGATCCTGCGGCTGACACCGCCGGACACCATCATGCCGGTCCCGCAAAGGCCTGTGGTCTGAGAAAGAAGCCTGCGACCTCGCAGGTTTTTTTATGTCAGTTACCCCGTCAGCCATCCATTTTGCCAAGACGTGTATTTTCAGGAGCTATTTATGACCACCAATATTGCCAAACGTCGCCTTGACTATCAGCCGCCCACTTATCTCATCTCAGAGCTTGAGCTTGAATTTGAATTACTGCCGGCCAATACCCGCGTGCAGGCGGTCAGTCAGGTCCGGCGTGCTGCCGAAGGCGCTGACAGCTTGTGGCTGGATGGACAGGATCTGACGCTTATCTCCTTAACAATAAATGGCCAGCCGTGGTCAGCCGTTGAACATCGGCCTGGCGGCCTGTTACTGCAAGGCTTGCCTGCGCAATTTGAACTCTGCGTCCGCACTGAAATTGACCCGGCCGCTAATACAGCGCTGGAAGGGCTGTATCTGTCCAATGGCGCCTATTGCACCCAATGTGAGGCCGAAGGCTTTCGGCGTATCACCTTTTATCCGGACCGGCCTGATGTGATGGCGGTGTTTACCACCCACATCATCGCTGATGCCTCACTGCCGTTTGTATTGTCAAACGGCAACCTGATCGCCCGCCACCAACTGGCAGACGGCCGGGTACGTGTGAGCTGGCACGACCCTTTCCCTAAACCTTGTTATCTGTTCGCGCTGGTGGCCGGTGATTTTGATGAACTGACCGGTCACTATGTGACAAAAAGTGGCCGTGATGTGGCGCTGAAGTTTTATGTCGACAAAGGCCAGCAACAGCAAGCGCAGTTCGCGCTCGCGTCATTACAGCGGGCGATGAAATTTGACGAAGACACCTATGGCCTGGAATACGACCTGGATATCTACATGGTGGTGGCTGTCGATTTCTTTAATATGGGCGCGATGGAAAACAAAGGCCTGAATATCTTCAACAGTAAGTTCGTGCTGGCCGACGCGCAAACGGCGACGGACACTGATTATTTTAATATTGAAAGTATTATTGCCCATGAATATTTTCACAACTGGACCGGCAACCGCGTGACCTGCCGTGACTGGTTCCAGCTGAGTCTGAAAGAAGGCCTGACGGTATTTCGCGACCAGCAGTTCAGCGCAGCGATGGGATCGGCAACCTTGTGCCGTATCGATGCGGTTAAAACTATCCGCACCGCCCAGTTTGCCGAAGACGCCGGGCCAATGGCGCATCCGATCCGGCCGGATGTTGTTGAACAAATGAATAATTTTTACACCGTGACGGTATATGACAAAGGCGCCGAGGTGATCCGGATGCAACATACCTTGCTCGGTGACGCCGGCTTTCGGCGTGGCATGGACCTGTATTTCCAACGTCATGATGGCCAGGCGGTCACTTGCGACGATTTTGTCCAGGCCATGCAGGACGCCAACCAGACCGATCTCAGTACCTTCCGCCACTGGTACAGTCAATCCGGTACCCCACAGCTGAGCGCAGCGCTGGAAAGCACTGACGACGGTGTACGCTTGCACTTGCGCCAGCATACAGCGCCGACACCGGATCAGGCTGACAAACAGCCATTGTTGCTGCCGCTGCGCTACGAACTGCATAGTCGCGACGCCGAAGCTGGCACAAAGGTGCATAGCGGGTTGTTACAGTTCAGCAGCGCTGAACAGTCCTTTGACTTTGCCGGCGTGCGGCTGCCGGTGATCCCGGTGCTGCTGGCTGATTTCAGTGCACCGGTAAAATTCAGTTACGCCTATCAGACCGACGAACTGCTATATCTGAGTCAACACGCGCAGGATGGGGTGGCGCGTTGGGATGCGCTGCAGCAACTTTGGTCCGGACTCATCAGGCAGACCGTTGAAGAGAACCAGCAAGCGCAGATCCCGCCGGCGCTGTTACAGGTTGTCGCAGCGCTTGTGCGCTCGCCGCTGGCCGATTTGGCGTTTACCGCAGAACTGCTGACCTTACCGGGATTTGACACCCTGGCTGAACAATATCAGCAAATCCCGGTGGAACAGATCCTGAGCACGCTCGACAGTTACCAGCAGCAGCTGGCCACGGCCTTCAGTGCCGACTGGCTGACGTTATATCAGCGCCTGACCCCACAGGAATACCAATATTCTGAAGCAGAAGTTGGCCGGCGTGCGCTGCGTAACACGGCGCTGCGTTATCTGCTGCGGCTCGACAGTACGCCAGACTCGCTGTGGCAACAACAATATGCCGGTGCCGACAATATGACAGACAAACTGGCGGTGTTACAGGCGCTGGTGAAAGCGTCGCACCCGGCAACCCGCAGCATGCTGGCAGCGTTTTACCGGCAATATGGCTCTAATGTGCAGCTGTTTGACAAGCACTCGGCGTTAGTGGCTTCAGTGGCAACGCCGGAAGTTTTTGCGCTGTTAGACGATGCCGAGCAACTGACGCAGTTTGACTGGAAGAATCCAAACCGGGTGCGTGCTTTGTATGCGGTATTTGGCCAACAGAATCCGGCGATGTTTCATGGCGCTGACGGCCAAGGCTATCAGCGGCTGGCAACGGTGATCAGCAAGGTCGATGCGACAAATCCGCAGCTGGCTTCGCGTCTGGTGACACCTTTGCTGTCATACAAACGTTATGCACCGGCTCGTGCGGACAAAATGCTGGCAGCACTTCGACAGTTACAACAAGCCGGGTTAAGTGCGGATCTGGCCGAAAAACTCAATAAGGCGCTGCATGGCTGAGCAGCGCTACCGTTTTCGGCTGATCCTGAGCGCAGAGCAGGTGTTGTGGTTTTATCAGGGGCAGATCAAATCAGTGATAGTGCAGGCCGACAACGGCCTGCGTGTCCAACTGGATTTAGTACATTTTCGCCGTTACTTTCAGCATTCTGGTCTGGATGGTCGTTTTGAGTTATTAACCGACAGCCGGGGCAAGTTTAAGGCGTTGCAGAAAATAAATTAGAGCGAATACTTTAAACAACAGATTAAAACATCTGCAATGCTTTTTTAGTTTTTGCTGTTGCATTTCATGTAGTTAAGCAATTTCTCAGCAACAGGTCCGTCTTCAGTTAAACTGAGGGGGTGAGGGATGTTGCGGGCTGCGCGTCACAACGGCAAAAACTAAAGATAAATCAACAGATTTACCCATCTTCAAGCCTTGCGCCCTCGGAAAAATGATGTAATTATTTCTGCTACGTGCGCAGAGATCAGAGCAGTTGATCGAAGCGACCGATTACAAAAACAAAATATACCTGCAGGGACAGGGGGGAGAATCGAACATGAATAAAAGGCCATTAGCCTTCGCCAGAAAACCTTTGGCGCTTGGTGTCGCGTCTGCACTGTTAGCCTTGTCTGCAACGTCCATTCAGGCAGCCAGCGTCACGCTGGGTGAGGATGTCGAAGTTGTATTTGACTCAACCTTTTCTTACGGTGCCAGCTGGCGGGCAGAAGACCGCAACTGGGATACCATCAGTAAAGTGAACCATCCACGCTTTAACTGGACCGGCTACAACGCCGCCACTAACGTTATTTATCCGTCATCAGAAATCTGGGCCCAGCCAGGCGGTTATTCGTCAAATGGCGACGCCGGCAACCTGAATTATGATAAAGGCGATATTTTCTCTGAGCTGTTTAAAGGCACGCACGAATTATCCATTACCAAAGGTGACTTTGGTCTGTTCACCCGTTTTATGTACTTCTACGATGCCGCACTGATGGATAACGATGGTGCTTACACCAATCCGGTATCCGGCAATCGGGTTGATCCTTGTATGGATGACGACGCGCGGGATTTAGCCTGTCGCGATGTACGTTTACTTGACGCTTATGTCTTTGCCAATTTCGCCCTGAATGATGGCGCTAACCCGCTGTCTATCCGTGTCGGTGAGCAGGTGCTGAGCTGGGGCGAAAGTACCTTAATTCAACACGGCATCAACATTACCCCCATCGACGTCGGTATTGCCCGCCTGCCAGGCGCAGATTTAAAAGAAGCCTACATTCCGGTTGGCATGGCATGGGCGTCATTGGGCATCACTGAGCAACTGTCTGCGGAAGTGTTTTACCAGTACGACTGGCAAAACAGTTACCTGCCAGTACCAGGCACCTATTTTTCGACCAATGATTTCGCCGGTAAAGGCGGTTACAACCAGAACATTCAGTTAGGTTTTGCCGGTAACCCGGATTTGGACTTAAGCACCTTGCTGACTGGTCTGAATGGCATTGGCAACGGTGTGAAAGCGGCAATGGCCGTGTTACAAAACCCGGCAGCCAGCGCGGCACAAAAAGCGGCAGCACAGGCCAGCCTTGGTCAGTTGTCCAGCGCCTATCTGGCTTATCCGACCAAAGTGACCCTACGCCCGAAAGGCGACGCCGGCGAAATTGAGCCAAGCGATTCTGGTCAGTACGGTCTGAAACTGGAGTATTTTTCTCCGGAACTGGCCGATACCGAATTTGCCTTGTATCACATGAACTACCACAGCCGCACGCCAGTGATTTCAGGCATCGCCTCTGACTTCCGTACTGCAGCGATTCAATCAGACATCGCCTACATGGCGGCAAACACGCTGACTGCGGATAACGTCGGCAATCTTAAAGCGATGTCAAAAGGCCTGATTGAATATCCGGAAGATATCAAGCTCTATGGTTTTAGCTTCAATACTACCTTAGAAGGTACGTCAATTGCGGGTGAACTGGCCTATCGTCAGGATGAACCGCTGCAAATCGATGACGTGGAAATTCTGTACGCCGGGATGCCGGAGCAGCTGGCAATTGCCGGGATCCGTCCTGACTTAGCCGGAATTTCACAAATCGGCCGCGTTGATGGCAAGAAAACCCAGCCAGGCCAGTTTGCCCAAGGTTATGTGTTAAGCGACACCTTACAGGCACAATTAACCGTCACACATCTGTTTGGCCCTGTGCTCAATACCGACAACTTCACTGTGTTAGCAGAGATTGGCGGCATCGACATCAAAGATATGCCGGATCAGGATGTGTTACGCCTGAATGGTCCAAACACCGACCGCAGTGGTTATCCGTTAATGGGCACCAATGCGCAGGGTCAGTTGATTGTCAAAACCGGTTTACACACCGGCTTGTCCAACGGCGCCGAAACCAACCCATTCCCGACAAAATCGGCCTGGGGCTATCGTTTAGTGGCAATTGCCAACTACAACAACGTATTGGCCGGTGTGAACCTGACACAACGTCTGACATTCTCACATGACGTCAACGGCATTACACCGGATCCGCTGTTCATGTTCTCTGAGGATAAAAAAGCGCTGAGTTATTCGTTGGCGTTTGATTACCTGAATGCCTGGTCCGCTGAGATCTCTTACAACGCGTTCTTCGATGGCGTCGGGACGACAAATAACACTGAAGACCGTGATTTCGTGTCTTTTAACATCAAATACTCTTTATAAGAAGGGACGAGACAGAATTATGAAAAAACTCACCCTGTTATCGAGCGCCATTGCGCTGGTACTGAGCTGCTCTGCAGCTGCAAAAATAAGCCCGGATCAGGTTGCTCGTCTGGGCGCCGATTTAACGCCGCTGGGTGCGGAAAAAGCCGGCAACAAAGATGGTTCAATCCCAGCATGGGAAGGCGGTATTACTTCAGCTCCGGCTGGTTATAAACCGGGCGATCACCATCCAGACCCGTTCTCTGGCGATAAAGTGTTGTTTACAATCGATAAATCCAATCTGGCGAAGTACAAAGACTCGTTGTCACCAGGCCAGCTGGCTTTATTTGAGCTGTACCCAACATATAAGATGAATGTGTACCAAACCCGCCGTACCGCGTCTTATCCGCAGTATGTTTACGACGCGACGAAGAAAATCGCTGCAACAGCAGAGTTGGTTGAAGGTGGGAATGGCATCAAAAATGCTGCGATCGGCGTTCCTTTCCCAATTCCGGCCAATGGTCTGGAAGCTATCTGGAACCACACGTTGCGATTCCGTGGCGTCGCGGCCAGCCGTAACGGTGGTCAGGCTGCACCAACTGCCACCGGTGATTACACGCTGATCGGTTTTGATGAACAAATCATGTTCAAATACTCCGATAAAGCTGCAACCGCAGAAGCATTACAGAACGAAAACATTCTGTTCCGCTTTAAACAAAGCGTCACGACGCCTGCGCGTCTGGCCGGTACTGCGCTGTTAGTGCATGAAACCATGGATCAGGTGAAAACACCACGTCAGGCCTGGACTTACAACACCGGTCAGCGCCGTGTGCGTCGTGCACCAAACGTCGCGTATGACGCACCAGGTACCGCGTCTGACGGCCTGCGTACTACCGACGATTTTGATATGTTTAACGGCTCGCCAGACCGTTACAACTGGAAGCTGGTCGGTAAAAAAGAGCTGTATATCCCATACAACAGCTACAAACTGCATAGCAAAGACGCGAAATATGCCGATTTGTTAAAACCTGGTCACATCAACCCGGAATACGTGCGCTGGGAAAAACACCGGGTCTGGCAGGTTGAAGCCTCGTTAAAAGACGGCATGCGCCATGTCTATGGCAAACGTGTATTCTTCATTGACGAAGACAGCTGGCAAATCCATGTTGCAGACTTGTATGACGCCCGCGGTGAACTGTACCGTGTCGCGGTTGCCCATGGTCTGAACTACTATGAAGTGCCAACACACTGGAGTACGCTGGAAGTCTATCATGACCTCAATTCACGCCGTTATATTGCCATCGGTCTGGATAACGAGGACAAAATGTATGATTTCTCAGTGAAATTATCTGATAACGACTTCACACCCGCAGCACTGCGCCGTGAAGGGACGCGTTAAGTCAGCTTGATTGGAAAAAACGGTTGGCAGATGGCCAACCGTTTTTGTTTCAAACCGCATCTCGAGTAATCACTCTAATGAAGTTTAAATTTTTATCCGGCCTGAGTCTGATCTGTACTTTATGGCCCGCACTGGCTGATACCAGTATTAAACCGCAAAGTGCGTATCTGCTGCCGCATGCTGAAAAATCAGTGCTAACTGATTTGGTCCGTGTGTCAGCAGATATGTTGGTTGCCGCCGGCGAACGCGGGCATATTCTGTTAAGTCATGACGGCAAAACATGGCAGCAAAGTCCAACGCCATTGCAGTCCAGTCTGAACTCGGTGTATTTCGTCAACCCAAGCCACGGCTGGGCGGTTGGCCACGACGCCAGCATTATCGCCAGCAGTGATGGTGGCAAAAGCTGGCAGTTGCAACAATTTTTGCCGGAGTTGGATAAACCGTTGTTTGACGTGTTTTTCTCCAGTGAAACGCAGGGCTTTGCCGTCGGCGCATATGGCTTGTTTTACCGCACCAATGACGGCGGCCAAAGCTGGCAACAGGAGTTTCATGCGGAACTTGCCAACGCCGATGACCAGGCCATGCTGGCTGAACTGAAAGATTCAGATCCAGAGGCTTATCAGGCAGAACTCAGCTCAGTGCTGCCACATATTAACCGGATATTTGCCAGCAAGGCGCGGCTGTTTATGGTCGGTGAAGCCGGCTTCTGGGCAATCAGCGACGACGGCGGCAACAGCTGGCAACGCCAGCCGGAATTTTATAACGGCTCGTTGTTTTCCATCAGCCAAAGTGCCGGCAACACTTTGTTTGCCGTCGGCTTACGTGGCCATGCCTTTCGCAGCAGCGATAACGGCCAGAGCTGGCAGCCCATCACGCTGAGTTCACCGGCAACGCTCAATTCTGTGGTCGCTGCTGACGGGCTGGTCTGGTTATTTGGCAACAGCGGTGTGATTTTTAAAAGCCAGGATGACGGCCAAAGTTTTCAGCTGGTCCCGCAAACGGAAGGCAAAGCCGTGCTGAATGGCCTTACTGTCGGTAAAGACCTGGTGCTGGCGACAGAAGTAGGCATTAAAACAGTGCAACAAGTGGTAAGCCAATAATTATGAGTGCAAATCGTTTTATCAATAAATGTGAATACGCCTTGTTCCGCCATCGGGGTCTGGTGGTGTTTACCTTCCTGCTGGCCACCTTATTTTTGTTATTTAAAGCCAGTCAAATCAAACTTGATGCCGCTTTTACCAAGAATATTCCGCTGGCGCACCCGTACATGCAGACATATATGAAGCACGCCAAAGACTTTGGCGGTGCCAATAATATTCTGATCTCGGTATGTGATACTTCCGGCAACATCTTTAACCCGAATTTCTTTGACACTTTCCGCAAAATTCACGACCAGGTGTATTACATGCCGGGTGTGGATCGGGTTCTGGTCAAATCCTTATTCAGCCCCAGCACCCGCTTTGTGGAAGTGGTGGAAGACGGTTTTGCCGGCGGTCCGGTGATCCCGGCTGATTTCACTTCGGATGAAAGAGGGCTGGCTGTTGTGCGCCAGAACGTTGATAAAGCCGGCATCGTCGGGCGCATGGTGGCCGATGATTACAGCTGCGCCATGGTGACGGCACAGCTGCAGGAGGTCAACCCGGATACACTGGAAAAACTCGACACCATTGCCTTTGCCAGCCAGCTGGAAAAAGAAGTCCGTGGTCAGTATGAAAACGACAAAATCAGCGTTCATATCATTGGTTTTGCCAAGATGGTCGGGGATGTGGCGCAAGGGGCCAAAGGCGTCTTAGTGTTCTTCGCCGTCGCTATCCTCATCACCGCGCTGATGGTTTATATGTTCTCGCGTTCGCTGAAGCTGACCTTACTGCCGATCGGCTGTTCGCTGATTGCGGTGATCTGGCAAATGGGCCTGCTGACCGTGGTTGGCTTTGGGATTGACCCGATGTCCATTCTGGTGCCTTTCCTGATTTTTGCCATCGGCGTCAGCCACGGCGTGCAAATGATTAACGCCACCGGCAAAAGTGTTGCTGAAGGCTTTGACGCCAAAACCGCTGCGCAGTCGAGCTTTCGCAAGCTGCTGATCCCAGGGGGTGTGGCGTTGTTGTCCGATACGGTCGGTTTTATCACCTTACTGGCCATTGATATCGGCGTGATCCGTGAACTCGCCGTCACCGCAAGTTTAGGTGTTGGTGTCATTATCCTGACCAACCTGATTTTGTTGCCTGTGCTGATGTCCTATATGAAGTTCAGTGACAAATACGTGGCGGCGGTGTCAGCGCCAACCCCCAAAGCCGATAAATTCTGGCATGTGCTGTCGGCTTGTACTGAGAAGAAAGTTGCAGCACCAATTTTACTGGTCACAGCCGCGTTGTTTGTATTTGGTTATCAGCAAAGTAAAGCGCTGAAAATCGGCGACTTACATCCGGGTGCAGCAGCGCTACATGCCGACTCGCGCTATAACCAGGATACTTTCCTCATCACAGACCGTTATGCCATTTCAGTCGATTACATTAATGTGATGGTGGAAACCGATGCTAATGGCTGTACCTTCCATCCAATCATGGAAAAAATCGATCAGTTCCAGTGGCAGATGGAAAACGTACCCGGCGTGCAAAGTGCGGTGTCACTGGCGTCGGTGTCTAAAACCATCAATGCGGCCTTTAACGAAGGCAACGTGAAGTGGCGGGTGCTGCCACGCACCACGGAATCGCTGGTGCAGTCGTCAAGCCGCGTGGAAACCAGTACCGGTCTGTTAAACCCGGATTGCTCAGTGATGCCGGTGATTCTGTTCCTGCAGGATCATAAAGCGGAGACTATTGAAAAAGTAGTCGCTGAAGCCAAACGCATTGGCAAAGAACTGGGGACCGATCAAACGAAGTTTATGCTGGCATCAGGCCCGGTCGGTGTGATGGCGGCCACCAATGAAGCAGTGGCGGCAGCGCAAGATCCGATGACCTGGTATGTGTACGCTGCTGTCATTGCCCTGTGCTTATTGAGCTTCCGTTCTGTGCGCGCCACCACAGCGGTGATCATTCCGCTTTATGTAGTCACCATGCTGGCGACAGCACTGATGACTTACCTGGAGATTGGTCTGACAGTATCCACTTTACCAGTCATAGCGCTGGGGGTAGGGATTGGTGTCGATTACGGCATTTATATCCTGACCAATATGACACAGCCACTGCGCGACGGTGTGCCACTGCGTACCGCCTATTTTAACGCGTTAAAATCCACCGGCAGCGCCGTGCTGTTTACTGCCGTGACACTGGCAATAGGCGTCAGCACCTGGGTGTTCTCCGCACTGAAATTCCAGGTCGATATGGGTATCCTGCTGACCTTTATGTTTGTGGTGAACATGCTGGGCGCGATATTTGTATTACCGGCACTGGCTGCCTTTTTCTGGCCACAGCGTAAGTAAGCTGAGCCGGAAAGGTTAAAATGCATAAAGATGTAAAACGCATCTTTATGCAAAAAATCTAATAAAAATGGCCGAAAGGCCATTTTGTTATTTAATCCCGCTGAATATCTTGTCAAATCTGGCTTTTAGCTCTGGTACAACCAGTATCAAAGGCAGAAATAAAGCTCGAAAAGCACTACAATTCTCAATAAACTTCGCACCTGACACGCTCTGTACACTATGCACAAATGTCCTGCTCCCCCCCGGGCGGCGACAAAACAAGGATACAAAAATGGCACTGATAGACGGTCAACCATCTGTACTACTACAAAACGTAAGTAAACTTATTCGTCAAAAAGTTAAAGATCAGGTCGAACTGGTCGAAAAATTCGCTTTCACCCTGTATGGCAATGTCGCGCACGACGATCTGGTCGGCCGCATTGACAGTGATTTGTACGGTGCAGCACTTAGCCTGTGGCAGACCTTTAACAGCCACCACAGTGATGATGCCATGATCCGGGTGTTTAACCCGGAAATTGCCAGACATGGCTGGGAATCCAAACACACTATTGTCGAACTGGTGATCAAAGACATGCCGTTCCTGGTGGATTCTCTGCGTATCGCACTGAATCGCCATAACATCACCGCGCACCTGTTACTGCACCATCCGCTGCAGACTTTCCGCGATGCACAAGGCAATATCACCGAATTCCATAAGCTCGGCACCAAAGCCAATCCATCGACCAAACAAACGGTATTCCATGTCGAAATCGACCGGATGACCGACAAAACTGCCATGGACCAACTGACGACCGAACTGAATTCGGTAATGCAGGACGTCTCGCTGGCCGTCGCAGACTGGCAACCAACCAAAGCAAAACTGGAGCAGGTGATCGCAGATTTAGCCAAGCACGCCGGTGTTGCTTCTGCTGAGCAGCTGCAACAGGCCGCTGATTTCCTCAACTGGCTGGCCAAAGACAACTTCACACTGCTTGGATATCGCCAGTACGCCATTGTGCCTATCGCCGGCGACTACAAAATTGAAGGCATCGCAGACAGCGCGTTAGGCTTAATGCGCCGCAGCACCTCACGCGATTTAATGTTAAGCGACCTGCCGGATGTGGCACGCAAACAGGCCCTCAGCTCAGATTTGTTAATTCTGACCAAAACGAATAATAAATCGCGGGTGCACAGACCGGCTTATATCGACTACATCGGCATCAAACGTTTTGATGCCAAAGGCCAGGTGGTGGGTGAAGACCGGTTTATCGGTCTGTATTCCAGCTCGCTGTACAACAACAGTGCCGCCGACATTCCACTGTTAAAAAACAAACTGGCCAAAGTGATGGAGCAGTCCGGCTTTGCAGTCGGCACCCACGCTTACAAAGCGCTGCTGAATATCCTCGAAACTTATCCACGCGATGAACTGATCCAGGCCGACCATGACGAGCTGCTGGATGTGGCAACCGGTGTGCTGCAGATGCAGGAACGCGATATGACGCGACTGTTTTTGCGCAAAGATGCTTTTGGCCGTTTTGTGTCTGCGATGGTGTATGTACCACGCGAACGCTACAACACCCAGTTACGCAAAGACACCCAACGCATCCTGCAAGGGTTCTTGGGTAGTGATGAGCCGGTGGAATTTACCACTTATTTCTCTGAATCCGTGTTGGCACGCACCCATTATTTCGTGCGGATCAACGACAGCACAGTCGAGTTCAATGTGAAAGAAATCGAACAAAATCTGATTGAAGCCGCCCGTACCTGGGAAGACAAACTGGCCACCGCTCTGGTCGGCAGTTTTGGTGAAGTGCGCGGCCGTGAGCTTGGCAACAAATATATCAACGCCTTTCCACGTGCTTATAAAGACGAAATGTTACCAAACGACGCCCTGGTTGATATCGCCAAGCTCGAAGCATTAAGCGCGGACCATCCACTGGAAATGCTGTTCTACCGGCCACAGGAAGAATCTGCAGACAGCAAAGCGGTGCGGCTGAACCTGTTCCATAAAGACAGCCCAATCCACTTATCAGACGTGTTACCAATGCTGGAAAACTTCGGTCTGCGTGTGATTGGCGAAACCCCTTATGCCGTGCGTTGTCCGGATGGCTCCGTCGGCTGGGTGCTGAACTTCAGCATGGAAATTAACGGCGCCATGCCGGCCGATTTTGAAAAAGCGCAACAACTGTTCCAGGAAGCGTTTGACAAAGTCTGGAAAGGTGATCTGGAAGATGACGGTTTTAACCGGCTGATTTTAGGTGCCGGTCTGACCGGGCGTGAAGCATCATTATTACGTGCTTTTGCTAAGTACAAACGCCAGATTGGCGGTACTTTCAGCCAGGCCTATATCGAATCCACCTTTGGCCGGTACCCGCAACTGGCCAATTTGCTGGTGAAACTGTTTAACAGCAAATTTGACCCGGCAGCCACCGCGACAGCAGAAGCGACTGCAGCAATCGAAGCAGAAATTCTGGCCCAGCTGGAACAAGTGGCAAACCTCGATGATGACCGCATCATTCGTCGTTTCCTGGCGATTATTCAGGCGATTGTCCGTACCAACTACTTCCAGAATGCCGCTGATGGCAGCCAAAAGCCGTATATTTCCTTTAAAGTGCGGCCATCACAAATCCCGGATATGCCGCTGCCATTGCCATTCTTTGAGATTTTCGTGTATTCCCCGAAAGTAGAAGGTGTGCATTTACGTTTCGGTAAAGTCGCGCGCGGTGGCCTGCGCTGGTCAGACCGTCGTGAAGACTTCCGCACTGAAGTTTTAGGCCTGGTTAAAGCCCAACAAGTGAAAAACACCGTGATCGTGCCAGTCGGCGCGAAAGGTGGTTTTGTTTGCAAAAAGCTGCCCACCACCGGTGGTCGCGAAGCCTGGCTGAACGAGGGCAAAGCCTGCTACCGCACTTTTATCCGCGCACTGTTAGATATCACTGACAACATCGTGGCCGGTGCCATAGTACCGCCGAAATCCGTCGTGCGGCTGGACGAAGATGACCCGTATCTGGTCGTCGCCGCGGACAAAGGCACCGCAACATTCTCTGATATCGCCAACGGCATTTCGCTGGAATACAACCACTGGTTAGGCGACGCATTTGCCTCCGGCGGTTCAAACGGTTATGACCACAAAGGCATGGGTATCACCGCCCGTGGCGGCTGGGAGTCGGTCAAACGCCACTTCCGTGAAGTGGGGATCGATTGCCAGACGACTGATTTTACCTGTGTCGGCATTGGTGATATGGCCGGTGACGTGTTCGGTAACGGCATGCTGTTATCTGAACATATCCGTCTGCAAGTTGCGTTTAACCACATGCACATTTTTGTCGATCCGAATCCGGATGCAGCCAGCTCATTTGTTGAACGTCAGCGCATGTTTAATCTGCCAACCTCAACCTGGGACGACTACAACAAAGCGCTGATTTCTGAAGGCGGCGGCATTTTCCTGCGCAGTGCCAAATCCATCAAGCTGACACCACAAATGCAGCAAATGTTGGGGGTGACTGTTGCCAGTCTGACGCCAAACGAATTTATCCGTGCAGCGCTGATGATGGAAGTGGACCTGATTTGGAACGGCGGCATTGGTACTTATGTCAAAGCGTCGGACGAAAGCCATGCCGAAGTCGGCGACCGCGCTTCTGAACCGCTGCGTGTCAACGGCAAAGAAGTCAAAGCCAGGATCATCGGTGAGGGCGGTAACCTCGGTACCACGCAACGTGGCCGTATTGAATACGCCATGAACGGTGGCCGCATCAATACAGACTTTATCGATAACGTCGGCGGTGTCGACTGTTCAGATAACGAAGTCAACATCAAGATCCTGTTAAACGCGCTGGTGGCCAGCGGCGACATGACACTGAAGCAACGCAATGACTTGCTGTACAGCATGACCAATGATGTCGCAGATATCGTCATTAATGACTGTTATCGCCAGACTCAGTCAATTTCTGTGTCGATGTTGTTAGGCGCAGAACAGCTGAAGGAATACACCCGTTTTATCCATGCACTGGAAAAAGACGGCAAGCTCAATCGCGAGCTGGAGTTCCTGCCAAGCGACGAAGCGCTGGCTGAGCGCATGGTCAAAGGCCTTGGCTTAACCCGGCCGGAAATGGCGATCCTGACCGCTTACGGCAAAATGGTGCTGAAAGAACAACTGGTGACGCCGGAAGTATCAGAAGCGCCATATTTCAAACAGTTACTGCTCGGCGCTTTCCCGCAGGTACTGGTGGACAAATTTGCCACTGAGATGGAAACCCACCCGCTGAAGGCCGAAATCATCGCCACTAAACTGGCCAATATGCTGGTCAACGACATGGGCGCCAACTTCGTACAGCGCATGATGGAAGAAACCGGTTCCAGCGTCTCGGAAGTTGCGATCAGCTACGCCATTGCGCGCGAACTGTTTGACCTGCCAGGGATCTGGAGCAAACTCGAAGCACTGGATACCGCCATTCCGGCTGAACTGCAAACCCGGTTGCTGTTCCAGTTACGCCGTACCATGCGCCGGGTGACGCGCTGGTTCCTGCGCCATCGCAATAAAACACTCAGCATCGGCGATACCGTTGAGTTCTTTAAACCGGCACTGACCAGAGTCAGCGAAAAACTCGACACGCTGCTGGCGCGTGCCGAAGCAGACTCGCTGACCCTGTACGCGCAAAAGCTGCAGGAACAACAAGTGCCGGCTGAGGTTGCCCGTTATATGGCGCAGCTCAGCACTGTGTTCTCTGTGATGGATATCGCACAGGTGGCGGCGGCGGAACAAGCCGACTTGCTGCTGGTGGCAGAAATCTACTTCAAACTTGGCGACAAGCTGGATTTACACTGGTTCCTCGAGCAAATCACCCAGCAGCCGGTGGCAAACCACTGGCAGGCACTGGCCCGCGCGTCTTATCGGGAAGAGCTGGACTGGCAACAACGTGCTTTAGCACAGGTTGTTGTCCACAGCTGTAATGGTAGCTGTGTCGCCGAAGATGTCGTTGGTAACTGGCTGGTGGCGAATGACAGCGTCTTAGCACGCTGGCGCCTGATGCTGGCTGAGTTCAAAACCACGAAGAGCCATGAGTTTGCCAAGTTCTCGGTGGCACTGCGTGAGCTGATGTTATTAAGCCATCACTGTGATTCGGTGAAATAACCAGAACGCGCTGAATAAGCCACAGGCTTAAAAGAAAAACTTCTGTCGACAAGCACAGACAGGTAAAATGCCCCGCACATTGCGGGGCTTTTTTTAAGGAAATAGTATGTTTTATCAGTTGGCGCGTTCGGTGATGTTTCAAACGGATGCAGAAAAATCCCACCATTTTGCCCTCGAAAGCCTCAAACGTTTACAACACACACCGCTGAATCTGCTGTGGTCGCAGCAAGTGCCAGCCAAGCCAGTCACAGTCGCCGGCATCCGTTTTGACAATCCGGTAGGCCTTGCCGCCGGGCTGGATAAAAATGCCGACTGCATTGATGCTTTTGCCGCCATGGGCTTTGGTTTTATTGAAGTCGGCACCGTGACACCGCGGCCGCAGGCAGGTAATGACAAACCACGGTTGTTCCGTCTGCCGCAGGCCGACGCCATCATTAACCGGATGGGCTTTAACAACAAAGGTGTGGATTATCTGGTTGAAAACGTTAAAAACAGCCGTTACAAAGGCGTGCTTGGCATCAATATCGGCAAAAACAAAGACACGCCAAATGAGCAGGGCAAAGACGATTACATCGCCTGCATGCGTAAAGTCTATCTTCATGCCACGTACATTACTGTCAACATCTCGTCACCAAACACGCCGGGACTGCGTGACCTGCAATTTGGTGAAGCCCTGCTGGACCTGCTGGTCGCAGTGAAAAACGAACAGCTCGATTTAGCCGCCAAACACGGTAAGTATGTGCCGGTGTTTGTCAAAATCGCGCCGGACATGGATGCGGTGGCAGTGGAACAAGTGGCGGAAACTTTACTGCGCAGCAAGATGGATGGTGCCATTGCCACCAACACCACGCTGGACAAGACGGCGGTAGCATCTTTACCACATGGCGATGAAATGGGCGGGCTCAGTGGTCAGCCGGTCCGGCAAAAAAGCACAGCAGTCGTCAGTCAGCTGCGCCAGGCGGTCGGTGCCGATTTTCCAATCATCGGCGTTGGTGGCATTAACAGTGCCGCTGCCGCACAGGAAAAATTTGCCGCCGGGGCACAGTTGGTACAAATCTATACCGGCTTTATTTATCAGGGGCCGGCGCTGATCAAACAGATCGTCGAAGGCTTATAACGATCCTGATCCGATCAAGCATTGCTAGTGCAAAACAGTATTTAACTGCTTGATCTCTTTGCGTTATAACGCTGTTATTGCCAAATAATGCCCGGAAATACCGTGACTGAACCCAATTTTGACTGGCACTGGTGCTGGCAACAGCACCAGCTGTGTTTACAGACCGCCGCAGGCCTGCACCGCACAGTGGTCAGCCACGCCAGCAGCAATGGGCTGGCACCCGATGCTTTTACCCTCGGTCAGGCTGAGATGTACTGGCAATGCCTGTTTGCACTTGAACCCTTGCATTGGTCAGACAGCGCGGTCTTTGCCGCTTGTATCGACGCGGTCGCGCAGCGCGAATTTAGCCGCACCGACCCCAATAAGAGTTTTTATCTGCAATGTCAGCAGCACAATTTTCACCCACAAGCCTTTGATCTGGTTGAAGTCTGCGGTCATAACCGGGCACTTGCACTGGTACTTGAAAGCGATGCGGATCAGAGCAGACTGATGCTGTTGTCCGCCTTGGATACCTTAACCGGACGGCAATTCAGTGCCGGTCACAGCTTCTGCAGTTTGCATGATCGGCTGCTGCCTTATCATCCTCCCCGTACACCGGTGCTTAAATCTGCCTGATCTGGTCGGAGATCTCGGTCTTTTGCCGAAAACATCGGCGGAATTGTAGATTAATGCTAGGCAGTTGCCGACAGATCGGTAAAAATACGCCGTTTCGTAGTCAGGACAGGTAACACGCGTGAACACTGAAGTGCAGAATTTTGATGAGATCCGGCCTTATGCCGATGCCGAAGTGCCGCAGGCCATCGAACAAATCATTTCAGATCCAGAATTTACCGCCGCCATTATCCGCTTTAAATTTGGCAAAGCCTTCGGTGGCCTCAGTAAAGTACTGAGCCCGGTGCTCGGCTGGTATTTGCGCCGCCACTGGCGCCGGCTGCAGACCGTGCAGGATGTGCAGCGGTATGTTTCCGGTTATTTGGCGCAGGCGCTGGAACACACTACTGATGGAGTCAGCTGCAGCGGTCTTGATGCCTTGCCGCCACAGCAATCTTATTTATTTGTCTGTAATCACCGTGATATTGCGATGGACCCGGCGTTGGTGAACTGGTGTCTGCATCAGCACGGTTTTGATACTGCCCGTATTGCGATCGGCGATAATTTGCTGAAAAAACCTTGTATTACCGCGCTGATGAAACTGAACAAGAGTTTTGTCGTACGTCGCAGTGCCAAAGGCCCACGCGAAATGCTTAAGGCGCTCAGTCAGTTGTCTGCTTATATCCGTCATTCGTTACAAGAAGGTCAGCATATTTGGATCGCCCAAAAAGAAGGCCGCGCCAAAGATGGTTTTGACCAGACCGATCCGGCTATTCTCAAAATGTTTTATATGGCCGGCAAAGCCGAAGGGCTGGAATTTGCGACTTATATGCAGCAACTGAATATTGTGCCTGTTGCTATTTCCTACGAATATGACCCTTGTGATGAAGCCAAGGCGCTGGAGTTATATCAGCGCGCCGAAGATGGCGGTTATCAAAAAGCCGAATTCGAAGATATTGATAATATTATCAAAGGTATTACCGGCTATAAGGGCCGGATCCATCTGCACTTCGGCCAGGTCGTCAACGGCGGTTTTGACACACCTGAACAACTGGCCGAGCTGATTGATAAACAGATTTATCAGGGCTACCGCATCTACCCGGCCAACCAGTACGCCGCCGGGGAACCGGTTGCAGACGAACAGGCCGCAGCAAAATTTGCCAGCCGGCTTGCTCACATGCTGCCGGAGATCCAAACATACGCCCGGGCCATGTACGCCAACCCGCTGAAAAATTTTCAGAAAGTGCAGGAACAATAAATGGCGCGTCACATCACTTATACCTTTAAAGGCCAGCCGCGCCGTATTGCGTTCAGCTACGACAAATTCCGCGACGTGCATGAAGCCGTTGCCGCAGCAGAAGGCATAGATCTGAAAAAATTCCTGCAGATGGAACAACAGATAGCAATGACCACCAAACACAAGTCAGCGATTAAAGAGTTCCGTCAAAGTGAGTTCAAACGGATGGGCTTTGCCGATATCTATCTGCACAAAGACGAGCCAGACGCTGCCAGCTAAATTTCGGACGCTATTTTGCGGCTTTGTTGTGACAGCTGTCCGCAATAGCCTGGCAGCTGCTGACGATCTGTCCGACCTTGACCGCGTTGGCTGCAAACCAGCCCAATGGCATTTCCAGTGCAGCGATGACTTCACCGGGCGATTCGTGTAACTCTTCACTGTTGGCCATCATTGGCTGAATTTTGCTGATACGCCACTGTGGATCTATAAAAGCCACATCCAGTGCTGTGGGCGTATTTTTCATCCACAAGGTCATTGGGCGTGGTGTGTCATACAACAACAACATGCCATGTTTAACTGGCGCCTGTTCCATCAAGCCGCGCATCCGGCGTTCGACGGTATCCGCCAGCTGTACCTGCAGCTGCTGTTCGCCGGCCTGTAACGGGATTAACGGAAATACCGGCACATCGGCCTGACAGGCAGCAAGCGGTAATAAACAGATCCAGGCAAAATGCCGCATACAAAACTCCGGTTGAATGTCGAGACGTCATAGCAACATTGTGCCGGCCGGTCGTCGGGAAAAGCAAATGCAAATGTGTGGGGGCGCTGAGCGTAAAAAAGCCGGGTGGCCCCGGCTCAGTAATTATGCTGTGTCGCTGCAACAGACTGCAGACAGATTAATTGGCGTTTAATGCCTGACGCGGGTCAACGAAGCTCAGGTTTAATGCTTCAGCAACGTGTTCGTTGACAACCTGACCGTTAATCACATTCAGACCATTTAACAGGTGCTGATCGTCCAGCAGCGCCTGCTTGTAGCCTTTATTAGCCAGCTTAATGATAAATGGCAATGTCGCATTGTTCAGCGCGAAGGTAGAAGTGCGCGGCACAGCGCCTGGCATATTCGCCACACAATAGTGCACAACATCATCAACGATGAACGTCGGATCAGCGTGCGTCGTTGCATGTGAAGTCTCAACACAACCGCCCTGGTCAATGGCCACGTCAACGATGGCAGAGCCTGGTTTCATGTTGCGGATATGTTCGCGGGTTACCAGTTTTGGTGCCGCAGCACCTGGAATTAACACGCCACCGATCACTAAGTCTGCTTCTAAAACGTGTTTTTCTAAAGCGTCAGCTGTGGAGTAAATCGCTTTGACTGCGCCATTGAACTGCGCGTTGATACGACGTAATACGTCCACTGAACGGTCCAGTACCACAACGTCAGCGCCTAAACCCACAGCCATCTGCGCTGCGTTGGTACCGACCATACCGCCACCGATCACAACCACTTTGGCTGGTTCTACGCCTGGAACACCGCCCAGTAACATACCGCGACCAGCACAGGATTTTTCCAGGGCACGGGCACCGGCCTGAATGGACATGCGGCCGGCAACTTCAGACATCGGCGCTAATAATGGCAGACCACCGCGGCCGTCTGTCACCGTTTCGTACGCAATACAAATGGCTTTTGACTTGATTAAATCTTCGGTCTGCGGCAGGTCCGGCGCCAGGTGCAGATAAGTGAACAGGATTTGGCCTTCGCGTAACATCGCGCGCTCAACGGCCTGCGGCTCTTTCACTTTGACAATCATCTCTGCGATCGCAAAGATTTCGGCAGCCGAGTTCAGGACCTTCGCACCGGCCGCCTGATATTCGGCGTCCCCACAACCAATCCCATCACCGGCATTATGTTCAACATAAACCGTATGGCCGTGCGCCACCAGTTCACGCACGCTGGCAGGAGTCATACCGACGCGGTACTCGTGGTTTTTGATTTCTTTAGGTACGCCAATAATCATAATTTTCGCCTTTCTGAGCTGTTGTAGGGGGGTAAAAATTTTTCGCTAGTATAGTGAGAAGAATGCAGGATTGCTGGTTGTTTTATTTCTGTAACGCAGCATAATATATCGTGCTAACACCAAAAACAGGATATCTGACTTGCCAGCAATGACTCAGGGCAGCGGCCGCAAACTGGACCGCATTGACCGGAAAATTCTGACTGAATTACAAAAGGATGGCCGGCTGGCAAATGTCGAACTCGCCAAGCGGGTAGGGCTCAGTCCGACCCCTTGCCTGGAGCGGGTGCGCAAACTGGAACAAGAGCAATTTATCCTCGGCTATAACGCCAGAGTGGACCCGAACAAAGTCGGCGCAGCGTTGTTGGTGTTTGTCGAAATCACCCTGAGTAAGACCTCACCGGAAGACTTTGATGAATTTAACAAAGCGGTGCAAAAACTGGACGAAATTCTCGAATGTCATCTGGTCTCCGGCAGCTTTGATTTTCTGCTGAAAACCCGGGTAGCAAATATGGCGGCTTATCGTGAATTGTTAGGCGAGACCTTATTACGCCTGCCAAGCGTGCGCGAAAGCCGGACCTATGTGGTGATGGAAGAAGTGAAGCAAACAACTTTTGTTGCAGTCAGTGGCTGAAAGCAGTAATACTGGATAAAAAATCAGCAAAAGCCCATCACGCCGGCTTTTCTGGCGTGGAAATATGTGCAGCAACAGAGGCAGTCTGGTATCTTTGCTGCGTTTATCAGATGTCTTTTATAGGGTCGAGCGGTTGCAAGCAAAAACTGTATTTTCGCTGAACGGAGTCCAGCGTCTGGTCGAAGTCGGACTGATTGCCTGTCTGGGCGTTGCGACATTTATGTTGCTGTCATTGCTGAGTTTTGACCCGGCAGATCCAAGCTGGACGCAAACCGGTTATCACAGTGATATTCGTAACATTGCCGGCCCGGTCGGGGCTGAGATCGCCGATATTTTGCTGGCAGTATTTGGCTGGTTATCTTATCTGGTCCCGCCGTTTCTGGCATTTTGCGGTTACCTGCTGTTCCGCCGTTTCACCGATTTGCTGTCACTGGATTATTTTGTCTTAGGCATGCGTCTGCTTGGTTTATTGCTGACAGTGGTCAGTGCCTGTGCCATCAGCAGCATCAACTTTGATGATATATTTATGTATTCAAGCGGCGGTGTGGTCGGTGATGTCGTGGTGGCTTTTTTACTGCCGCAACTGAGTTTTGTTGGCTCGAGCCTGCTGTTACTGTGCAGTTTCTGTATTGGTCTGACCTTGCTGACAGGCATTTCCTGGCTGACGGTGGCGGACGAGCTGGGCGCGCTGGTGGTCACCACAGCGCAGCGTTTGTGGCATTTTGACCAAAGCATTCAATTGTTACTGGCAAAACTGAAACCCAAAGCACGTCTGGTCAGTGCCACTCAGCGCAGCGACATCAAAGTCACGCCTTACCCGCATGCCGATAAAGTGCAAAAATCAGCGCCTGCGGCCACCAGCGCCGCGCCGGCTCCGGAGCCATCGGTACAGGAACCGGTCACCGTGACGGCACGGATTGAGCCTGAATTCAATTTTGCCCAGACGGCGGACACAGCCCCGAACTTGGCGCCTGACTTTACAGCCCAGGCCGTACAGCCTGATGCAGATGACGTAGCCGCAGCTCCGCAGATAATGGCGACCACGTTAGAGCCTGTGGTGGTTGAGCCCCGCAGCGCCAGTCCGATTAAAATTGATCCGGCCGTACAAAGCCGGGCGTTTTTCCCGGATGCCGGCGCGCGGGTTGAGCCATTGCCTATCCAGCCACTGGATATCCGCACTGATGCACGGGCTTTTGTCAGCGTCGATGAAATTGCCGGTGACGAACTGAGTTACAGCGCTATTGACGACAGTTACGCCGAAGACGAGCTGGCGCAGAGCTTTTTGCATACCCATTCGCCGGCCTTGCCGCAGCCTGACAATAGCGTGGCGGCGGATGATGAGGAAGATGCACTGGACGAAGTGCTCTATCCACAAATCCAGCCGCCGACCGACGCGCTGCCGTCTATCAGCTTGCTCGAGCGGCCTAACCGTACGGTAAATCCAATTTCAGAAGAAGACCTGGAGCGGGTATCGCGGCTGGTCGAAGTGAAGTTACTCGATTTCAGTGTCGATGCCAAAGTCGTCGGCGTTTATCCTGGCCCGGTGGTGACCCGTTTTGAGCTGGATTTAGCGCCGGGCGTTAAAGTTTCTAAAATTACCGGCTTATCAAAAGATCTGGCCCGTTCATTGTCAGCGATAAGCGTCAGGGTCGTTGAAGTGATCCCGGGAAAATCTTTTATCGGTCTGGAACTGCCGAATCAACATCGTGAAATTGTGCGGTTATCCGAAGTCATTGGTGATGAAGTCTTTGAACAATCCAAATCGCCGCTGACGATGGTGCTGGGTAAAGATATTGCCGGTAAAGCCGTAGTGGCCGATTTGGCCAAGATGCCACATTTACTGGTAGCCGGTACCACTGGCTCCGGTAAGTCGGTCGGCGTGAACGTGATGATTTGTAGTTTGTTATATAAATCCACGCCGGACGATGTACGGTTCTTAATGATTGACCCGAAGATGCTGGAATTGTCGGTCTACGAAGGCATTCCGCATCTGTTGACCGAAGTAGTCACCGACATGAAAGAAGCCGCCAACGGGCTGCGCTGGTGTGTCGGTGAGATGGAACGCCGTTATAAGCTGATGTCAGCGATGGGGGTGCGCAACCTCAAGGGCTACAATGCCAAAGTTGCCGAAGCCATCGCTGATGGCAAACCGCTGCGCGACCCGCTATGGCGCCCCAGTGACGACATGCGCGGTGAGCCGCCACTGCTGGAAAAACTGCCTTCTATTGTGGTAGTCATTGACGAATTTGCCGACATGATGATGATTGTCGGGAAAAAAGTTGAAGAGTTAATTGCCCGGATCGCCCAAAAAGCCCGTGCGGCGGGTATTCACCTGATTTTGGCAACGCAGCGCCCGTCAGTGGATGTGATCACTGGCCTTATCAAAGCAAATATCCCAACCCGGATCGCCTTCCAGGTGTCGTCTAAAATTGACTCGCGCACTATCCTCGACCAGCAAGGCGCTGAAAGCCTGTTAGGGCAAGGGGATATGTTGTATCTGCCACCGGGCTCTGGCGTGCCAAACCGGGTGCACGGCGCTTTTGTCGATGACCACGAAGTCCACGCCATTGTTGCCGACTGGAAAACCCGTGGCCGGCCAAATTACATTCCGGAAATTTTGTCCGGAGAAACCAATGAAGAAAACCTGTTACCCGGTGAAACGCTGGAAGATGAAGATGCTGAAACTGATCCGTTATTTGATCAGGCGGTGGCTTTTGTCACCGAAAGCCGTAAGGCCTCAGTATCTGGCGTCCAGCGGCGTTTTCGCATCGGCTATAACCGCGCTGCGCGGCTGGTTGAGACGATGGAACAGGTTGGAATTGTCAGCGGTCCTGGCCATAACGGCAACCGCGAAGTCTTAGCGCCACCTCCGCCAAAAGGGTTTTAAATGAAGCATTCATTCTCAGCATTATGCCTGGTATTCGTCTCAGGTCTGGCAAACGCGGCGGAAACCGCCGCAGAGCAACTGAAATATAAACTGGCACGCCTGAACAGCTACCAGGCCAGTTTTCAGCAAACCGTCACCGACGCCAGCAAAAAAACCGTACAACAAGGCGAAGGTTATCTGAGCCTGAAACAGCCGGCATTATTTCGTTTTGAAACCATCAGCCCGAATCCGAACCTGTTGATTGGGGATGGCAGAACCCTGTGGCACTACGATGAAGTCTTAGAAGAGCTGAAGGTGTATGACGCCAGCAAAGAAGTGGATAAAACGCCTTTTGTACTGCTGACTTCCAGCGACGCCAAATTGTGGGCGCTTTACAACGTGGCCGGCGCCGGCGAAACCTTTACCATTACCCCCAAAGATAAAAATAATCCGGTACAGCAGCTGACCTTGCAATTTTCTGGTGTTGGCCTTGCCAAAATGGCAGTGGCCAGCCAGGACGGACAGCTCAGCAGCTTTGAATTTATCGCGATGCAAAGTAACGTCGCTATAGACAACAGCCAGTTTAAATTCACGCCGCCCACCGGGGTCGACATCGTAGATTTACGCGGCAAGTGAATAACCTGTCTTTTAGTTTTGCGCCGGACGTGCGGCCATTGGCGGCACGTTTAAGGCCAAAGCAACTCAGTGAATACGTCGGACAGCAGCATCTGATTGGTCCCGGCACGCCGCTGCGCCGGGCAGTTGAAGCCGGCCAAATCAGTTCGCTGATCCTGTGGGGACCACCGGGTACCGGTAAGACCAGCCTGGCGGAATTGATCGCCGCCAGCGCGGATGCCGCAATCGAAAAAATTTCCGCAGTCACGGCCGGCATTAAAGAAATCCGCGAAGCGATCGACAATGCCCGGATCCGCCTGCAACAAGGTCAGCGCACCTTGTTGTTTGTCGATGAAGTGCACCGGTTTAATAAAAGTCAGCAGGATGCATTTTTACCGCATATTGAAGATGGCACTATCGTGTTTATCGGTGCGACCACTGAAAATCCGTCATTTTCCCTCAATAACGCCTTGTTATCACGCGCCAGGGTTTGTGTACTTCGCAAAATCAGCAGTGACGACTTGCATCAGCTGCTTGAGCGCGCGCTCAGCGACGCCATACTGAACCAGACCACGGTCATATCGCTGGAACCGCATGCAACACAACTGTTACTGCAACTGGCCGATGGCGATGCACGTAAGATGCTGAATTTGCTGGAGCTTGCCGCGCAAAGCAGCAATGACGGCCGGATCGATACTGAGTTGTTGAAGCAGCTGGTCGAGCGGCAATTGCCCGGTTTTGATAATCAGGGCGAGTTGTATTACGACCTGATCTCGGCGTTTCATAAATCAGTGCGCGGCTCACAACCAGACGCTGCGCTGTACTGGTACTGCCGTATTCTGGAAGGCGGGGGCGACCCTTTGTATGTCGCACGGCGCCTGCTGGCGATTGCTTCTGAAGACATTGGCAACGCCGATCCGCGCGCCTTGTCGCTGGCGCTTGCTGCTTTTGATACCTTCCAGCGTGTCGGGCCCGCCGAAGGTGAACGCGCCATCGCTCAGGCGGCGGTGTATTGTGCATTGGCGCCGAAGAGTAACGCGCTTTACAGCGCATTTAACCAGATGCGGGCTTTTGTCCGCGAACAACCTTCGTTTGACGTCCCAATCCAATTACGCAATGCAGCCAGCAGCTTGTTAAAACAGCTTGGTTACGGGCAAGGCTATCGTTATGCCCATGATGAGCCTGGCGCTTACGCCGCCGGCATGACTTATCTGCCGGCAGAAATGCAGGGCATGCAGTTTTATTACCCGACGGATCGTGGGCTGGAAAAACAGTTGGCGGAAAAACTGCGTTATCTGCGCAGTCTGGACGCCGCAGCCCCCACAAGCCAGGAGTCGCCTGATGTGGATTAATTACACGGCGATTGCGATCGGCGGCGCTGCGGGCGCCTGTCTGCGGTTTTTGCTCAGTGAAGCCATGTTACATCTTTTTGGCCGGGCATTTCCTTTTGGCACTTTGCTGGTTAATATTCTCGGGTCTTTTGCCATCGGGCTGCTCTATGGGTTGATCCTGACAGAACAGCTGACGCCAAATCCCTGGCGGATCTTTATTGGCATTGGTATTTTGGGTGCATTTACCACTTTCTCGACATTTTCTATGGACACTGTGTTGATGCTGCAGCAGGGCGCTTTTCTCAAAGCGACGCTGAATGTGCTGAGCAACGTGGTGTTGTGTTTAACCCTGACCTGGCTTGGACTCAAGCTGGGGACTTTGAAGTAAGCAAATATGTTAGATAGCAAATATTTACGCAGCGAACTGGCCGAAACAGCCGCCCGTCAGGCCACTCGTGGTTTTGTCCTTGATGTTGAAAAAATCAGCGCACTGGAAGAACAGCGCCGTGAATTGCAGGTCGCGACCCAGGAGCTGCAGAATCAGCGTAACAGCAAGTCCAAGGCCATAGGGCAGGCCAAAGCACGCGGTGAAGACATCGCGCCATTGCTGGCTGAAGTGGATGGTTTAGGTGCCGAACTGGACCGGGCTAAAATTCAGCTGGATGCGGTGCTCGCTGAGTTGGATGCTATTGCCGCCACCATCCCAAATTTACCGGATCTGTCGGTGCCAGTAGGCAGCGACGAACATGGCAACGTTGAAGTGCGCCGTGTCGGCTCGCCGCGTCAGTTTGACTTTGAGGTGAAAGATCACGTGGCGCTGGGTGAAGCGCTGGACAAAGGCCTTGATTTTGAAAGTGCCGTGAAGATCGCCGGTTCACGTTTTGTCGTGATGAAAGGGCAAATCGCCCGGCTGCACCGTGCCCTGACCCAGTTTATGCTCGACTTGCATACCGAACAGCACGGTTACACTGAAATGTATGTGCCTTATCTGGTCAACAAAGATTCGCTGTACGGTACCGGCCAGTTACCTAAGTTCGGTGCTGATTTGTTTCACACCCAGCCGGCAACTGAAGAAGGTGTCGGCATGAGCCTGATCCCGACGGCGGAAGTTCCGGTGACGAACCTGGCGCGGGACCGGATTTATGATCTGACCGAACTGCCGGTGAAAATGACGGCCCATACGCCTTGTTTTCGCAGTGAGGCTGGCTCTTACGGCCGTGACACCCGCGGCCTGATCCGCCAGCATCAGTTTGACAAAGTAGAGCTGGTGCAGTTAGTCCATCCATCTCAATCGATGGCGGCACTGGAAGCTCTGACCGGCCATGCGGAAAAAGTATTGCAGCTGTTAGAACTGCCATACCGGGTCATGTTGTTGTGTACCGGTGATATGGGCTTTGGCTCATGTAAAACTTATGATCTGGAAGTCTGGTTACCTGCGCAAAACACCTATCGCGAAATTTCGTCCTGCAGCAATATGGGTGATTTTCAGGCGCGCCGGATGCAAGCACGCTTCCGTCCTGAAGAAGGGAAAAAGCCAGAATTGTTACACACGCTGAACGGCTCTGGCCTCGCGGTTGGCCGGACGCTGGTCGCGATCCTGGAGAATTTCCAGCAGGCGGACGGCTCTGTCGCCATTCCGGCAGCACTGCAGCCATATATGGGTGGCAAGACTGTCATTGCCTGATCGGCAAATTGTCTGGCCGGTCGCAACAGCGACCGGCATGTATTGCAGCTGGCATGATTAGAGAGTGATGGCACAACAACAAAAACCTCAGGCCGACGAACAACGCAACAGCGGCATCACCAAAAAAGTAGTGGTAAAACGCACCAGAACCAGTCCGGTCAAAGTGTTCCTGCGCGCCGTGTACTGGCTGATCATCTTGTCGGTGGTCGCCATTGTGCTGTATATCAGTTTTGAAGCCGGCTGGATGATCTACAAAAACACCGCACATTAAACAACTGTGGCAAACCAGTCACAAACATTTGGCGGGCTTTGGCAGTCCGGCGATGCGGGTGGCTTGTTTGGCCGGTCCTTCCGGAAATAACATAAACAAATATTTGCTGTTGCCTTTTTCCGGCCCCAGTTTTTCCGCCATCGCTTTGACCAGGATCCGGATCGCCGGCGACGTGTGGTATTCCTGATAAAACGCCCGCACAAACCACACCACTTCCCAATGTGCCGCGGTCATGCTGATAGCCTCGGCCTCAGCAAACGCCAACGCCAGTGTCTCATTCCAACACTGCAGGTCGGCCAGATAGCCATGCTTGTCCAGTGCAACCTGTGCCAGTGTGGTGGCTGACGCGGTGTCCGCTTGCACGGACGGAATTAGTTCAGACATGCAATCACCTGTGTCGCAGTTAAAGTCAGTTCAACCCATTGGGTGTCCGTCAGCGCGCGCACATGCGCCGGGCATGCCAGGCCGCGGATCTGTAAATCCGTCTGCAGCACATACAACGGGCACGGCCACTGTTGTTGCTGCAACAACAGGTAGACGGCGTCCTGGCGCAATAAAATCGCATCCCCGGCGCTTGCCAGGTCCAGTAAAGCCGGGTACTGGGGGTGAGTCAGCTGAAACAGACGCATCAGTGCACCAGCACAACAGTGGCGTCACTCAGCAGTTGCTGCTGAACGTCCGGTGCGGCCAGCAACACCGGAATGCGCAGCTGCGGCACACTCAGCTGATACCGGCTGAGGCTTTGCTGACACACATACACGGCGGCAATGTCGTACAACTCAAACAGTTTTTGCGCCAGGGTAAAATCTTTGACTGCCGGCTGTTGCGCCAGAGGTAACAGCTGCAGCACCGCGGCATCCCGATACAGCAATGTGACCTGATGTTCGGTCGCGGCCAATGCCAGCGCCAGATCCTGTGCCTCACGGGCGACAGCGCCATCAAAAGCGCTGGATTGTTGAATAAGCAGAATATTTGTCATCAGAATTGCACCAGTCGATCGGCGTTTTCCAGCCGCATGCCAAATTCAGCCAGACCTGCCAGGGTAAAACCAGCTCGGGCGTGGCTAAATCCACGTTTCTCCGCAGCCGTCGCACAATATAACAACGGGATATTATGGTGCTGAGCAAAACTAACCAACCGCCCAACCAGGTCCGGTTCATCACCCGGCAAATCGATATCGGCACAAATGGCCTGCACCGCCTGCTGGTAAAAAAACACATGCTCAATCTGATGCCCCGACGCTATGGCTGCACCAGCGAAGCGCATGACATCATCCAGCACCGGGCTGGCGTAACAATCTGACTGGATATACAACACGAAGCTGGCCATATGCTCAAATAAAAAAGCCCCGAAAGTGGGGCATTTTAGAGGATCCTCCGACGCTTGTCGTCAGTCGTCGCTGCCAAAAACACCAAGCAGCTGCAGTAACGCGGTGAACAAATTAAAAATGTTCAGATAAAGACCAACGGTCGCACGGATATAATTGGTTTCACCGCCATGGATAATGCGGCTGGTGTCGAACAAAATCAGTCCGGACATAATCAGTACAACCACGGCATTAATCGCAAGGTGCAGCGCCGGAACCTGAAAAAACAGATTAGCAATGGCAGCGATGAATACCAGCACCAAACCGACAAACAGAAAATTCCCCATGAAAGAGAAATCTTTTTTGCTGGTCAGGGTGTAGGCCGACAAACTAAAGAAAATCAATGCGGTCGCACCAAACGCCTGCATGATCAATTCTGGACCGTTGGGCAGGGCGGCATAGCGGTTCAGCATCGGACCGATCGAAGCGCCCATCACTGCGGTAAACGCAAATACCCAGGCAATACCAGACGCTTTATCGGCAGTTTTCATCACAACAAACACCAGCGCAAAAGCCAGCAGTGACAGGCCGAGCCCAGCCATTGCACTCAGTTCCAGTGCCATTGAAATGCCCGCGGCGACAGCACTGCCAGTCAGCGTCATCGCCAGCAACAGATAAGTGTTGCGCAGAACTTTGTTAATTGCGGCACTGTCATGGTGTGACAGAACCTGAGACGGTTGATATTGCATAAACTCTCCTTGAATGACAGTAAGACTATACCCAATCTGAATTTATCCCGCTATCGGCAGAACGCCGTTTCGCGGTAAAAAGCACCCAGTCGCCCCGAATCAAAGTCAAAAATTAAACAGTCTGCATAAAATTTATTCTTTCAGTGAATTCAATGCGTTAAACCGATAAAAAAAACTTTGAATTTGTCCGGCACTTGATTAATATAACCGCCACGGAGAGATGGCAGAGTGGTTTAATGCACCGGTCTTGAAAACCGGCGAGGGTTAGTAGCCCTTCAAGAGTTCGAATCTCTTTCTCTCCGCCAAATATAAAAAACCCCGCAGCAGTGCGGGGTTTTTGCTTTCAGACTCCGCTAGGATCTAGCCCAGTTCCAGCAGCGCTTAAAAAGCCGGCATTGCCGGCTTTCGTCCACAATATCACTGTACCTGACAGGCAAAACACACCGAATAGATGCCATTTGGGTCATTAAACTGATTGAGTACCTGTAGTTCCTGATCCAGTTGCTGCAACAGCTTTTTCACCGGGCTGACACTGACCACGCTTTGTGGCAACAAGCCCCAGGCTTTGGCACTGCCAAATAATTGCGCCATCAGTTGTTCCTGTTCCGTCAGTTCCTGTTCAATCAGCTGCAGATCAAAATGTTTCAGGCTGGCAAGGGCAGCCGCTGCCGCAACGGCGTCATCTAAAGTTCCGAGTTTATCAACCAGACCCAGCTCCAGTGCCTTTTGGCCCGTCCAGACCCGGCCTTGGGCTATCTGGTCCACCTGGCTTTTTTCGATACCACGGCTGCTGCTGACATGGCTGATAAAATCGTCATAACCATTTTCAATACTGCGCTGCAGCAGTCGTTCTGCATCCGCCGGCAGACCTTTGAATAACGGCAGACCTGAAGAGAATCCGGCCAGCTCGGTGGTGCCGACGCCGTCAACATTGAGGCCGATAGTGCTCATCGCCTTTTCTGCGGTATGGAACAGGGCGAAAATGCCGATGGAGCCGGTGATAGTGGTTGGGGCGGCAAAAATTTGATCTGCCGGCGCGGCGATCCAATAACCGCCAGATGCTGCTACGGCGCCCATCGATGCAATCACCGGTTTGCCGGCGGCTTTTAACAGCCGGATCTCTTGCGCTATCTGTTCAGAGGCAAAGGCGCTGCCGCCGCCACTGTCGATCCGCAACACCACGGCTTTGACTTTGTCATCATAACGCGCGGTGCGCAGCAATTTAGACGTGCTTTCGCCGCCAATCATACCGGCTTTGACATTGCCATCCACAATGGAACCACGTGCCACCACCAGCGCGACTTTGTCCGTCAGCGGATTGTTGACCGGAAACGGCGGGATCACCAGGCTTTGATAATCCTCAAAACTGACCTGATTAAAAGTATGCTGCTCTTTGTCTTCGCCAACCAGAGCAATGATGTCCTGACGGAACTCTTCCCGGGTTTTAATGCTGTCGACCAGCTTGGCATCTAACGCATACTGCGTGATATCGCCGTTCGCTGCATTGACGCGCTCGAATAACCGGGCAAAGGTTTCATCAAAATTATCCACCGCAAAACCCCGACGCGCAGCCACTTGCTGCTTGTAGTTTTGCCACAGTTCCGTCAGCCAGGCGCTGTTAGCTTCTTTTGCCTCAGCGGACATATCATTGCGGGTAAAAGGTTCAACCGCTGATTTGTAGGTGCCGACCTTAAACACATGGGTCGATACCTGCAGTTTTTCTAATGCGGCTTTGTAATACATCGGATAAGCACCGTAGCCTTCCAGGATCACTGCGCCCATTGGGTTGAGGTTGATGCTGTCGGCATAACTGGCAAGAAAATATTGGTTTTGACTGTAATAAGCGCCGGTCGCGTACACTTTTTTGCCACTGGATTTAAACTTCTCCACCGCCGCACCGACTTGCTGCAGCTTGTCCAGTGAGGCCGACCCCATATCAGATAGTGCCAAAACGATAACCTGAACCCGCTGATCCTGCGTGGCTTCATCAATGACTTTGACCAAATCCCGCACCAGGATCTCAGGCCGGTCTTCTGCGGCACCTGTAGACTCATTGATGGCAGTTTCGACTGGGTCAACCCATTGTTTTTCTTCGACTAAATCGCCTTTAAGATTCAGTACTAACGCTGTTTTGGCGGCCACTTCCACCTGTTCTTCTTCTTTAAACAGCACCACAACGACGCCTATCAATAACAGCGCAAACACAAAATTCAGCACAAAATTGCGGACAAACCGGAACCCCTGCCACACAGCGCGCAGCAGACGACGGATAAAACCAGGTTGATGTTCGGACATTCAGCTAACCTACGTTACATTCAGACTTATCGCTAAGATAACGAATTCAACGTCAGTGTTCGACGGCAATTTGTAAGAAATTATTCGCAAAGCACCGGCTTCACGGCTGTGTGCCGCTTGTCAGCACGAAAAAAAGCAGCTACATTCCGCTCACTCAACAGGTACGACCAGAGAGGTCAAAGTGTCTTATCCACATCTTTTGTCAGCGCTTGACTTAGGCTTTACCCGCCTGAAAAACCGCGTGATTATGGGCAGTATGCACACCGGACTCGAAGAAGAAAAACACGGTTTCAGCAAATTGGCCGCTTTTTACGCCGAACGGGCCAAAGGCGGCGTTGGCCTTATCATCACCGGCGGGATCAGTCCGAATCTGCGCGGTTCGCTGGTGCCGTTTGGCAGCCAGCTCAGCTGGTTCTGGCAAACCGGCAAGCACCGTCTGCTGACCGATGCCGTGCACCCATATGGCGCGAAAATCTGCCTGCAGTTGCTGCACGCCGGCCGCTACGGCTACCATCCGCTGAATCAGGCGCCCAGTGCCATCCAGTCACCCATTACGCCATTTAAACCGGCGGCGATGTCGTCCCGCCAGGTGCGCGCGACGATTAAAGATTTTGCCACCTCAGCCGCCCTGGCACAAAAAGCCGGTTATGACGGCGTGGAAATTATGGGCTCAGAAGGCTACCTGATTAATCAGTTTATCTGTCAGCGCACTAACCAGCGGCAAGATGAGTGGGGCGGCAGCTTTGCCAACCGATGCCGGCTGGCGCTGGAAACCATTCGTGCGGTGCGGGCAAAATGTGGCAGCAACTTCATCATCATTTACCGGCTGTCGATGCTGGATTTAGTTGAAGACGGCAACAGTTATGACGAAGTCGTCGAACTGGCCAAAGCGGTACAGGATGCCGGCGCAACCTTAATTAATACCGGTATTGGCTGGCACGAAGCCCGGGTACCGACCATTGGCACTATGGTGCCGCGCGCAGCGTTTCGTTGGATCACCGCAAAAATCAAGCAGCAGGTCGGCATTCCGGTGGTCGCGACGAACCGGATCAACACACCGGAAGTGGGCGAAGACATTCTGGCCAAAGGCGAAGCGGACCTGATTTGTATGGCAAGGCCATTTCTGGCCGACCCGGAATTTGTTAACAAAGCCGCCGCCGGCCAGGCCGAACTGATTAATACCTGTATTGCCTGTAATCAGGCTTGTCTTGATCATATTTTCCAGAAAAAGCGCGCCACCTGTCTGGTCAACCCCCGCGCTTGTTATGAAACTGAACTGAATTTCACGCCAGCGGCCACGCCGAAGAAAATCGCTGTCGTTGGCGCCGGTCCGGCCGGACTGGCGTTTTCAGTCTATGCCGCACAGCGCGGTCATCAGGTCACGTTGTTTGATAAAGACGACCAGATAGGCGGCCAGTTTAATTACGCCAAACAAGTGCCCGGCAAAGAAGAGTTTCATGAAACCCTGCGTTATTTCGGCCAGATGCTGAAGCATCACGCCGTGACACTGCGCCTTGGCAGTTTGCAGACAGCGCAAAGCCTTGCCAGCGGCGGTTTTGATGAAATTGTCATCGCCAGTGGTATTCAACCGCGCACCTTAGAAATTCCCGGCAGCGGGCATGCAAAAGTGCTGAGTTATCTTGACGTGCTGCGTGACCACAAGCCGGTCGGCGCGACCGTGGCAGTGATTGGCGCCGGTGGCATCGGTTTTGACATCGCCGAATATCTGACCGAGCCACATTCGCTGACCCTGCAGCCGGAAGCCTGGTTAAAAGACTGGGGGATAGACGCCGGCTACCAGAGCCGCGGCGCTTTGTTACCGGCTGAGATCAGCCCGCCAGCAGCACGGAAGATTTACCTGCTGCAGCGCAAAACCAGCAAAGTGGGCGCCGGACTTGGCAAAACCACTGGCTGGATCCATCGCAGTTCCCTGAAGAAAAAGGCTGTTGAGATGATCGCCGGTGTGCAGTATCTGCGCGTGGATGACGACGGCCTCTGGATAGAACTCGACGGGCAACAACGCTGCCTCGACGTTGATCATGTGGTGATCTGTGCCGGCCAGGAGAGCCTGCGTACATTACATGATGAACTGACGGCGCAAGGTGTGCAAAGCCATCTGATCGGCGGGGCCTTTGTAGCAGCCGAACTGGATGCCAAAAGGGCAATTCGGCAGGGCGCCGAACTGGCCGCACGGATTTAATCGCTTTATCTGGCAACATGGCAGCCATCAGGCCTGCGGTTTTGGGCCTGATGTTGCCGTCCCTGAAAACAATTTTTTCAGATTTCACTTGCCCCGCGCACCTTTCCCAAGTTAAGTAGCTGTCATACAGCTGCAACAGCATGCTATTGGTGCAAAGGCTTCTTTTTGCACCAGATTGGCGCGCGTTGTCATACTGTTGCCATCGGGCCGCCATAAAGTTGCCCGGACGCCGTAGTGGTATATCCCACATTACAGGGATTTATCGGCGTAACTGCCAATCATGGTATTGGCCTTGCTAGTGTGGTTGTAAAACACGCAAGTGCAGTTTGTCGAAATCTACAGGGAGTCTGATATGTCAGGTGTGTTAACGATGATTCTGGCTGGGGGCGAAGGTACCCGTCTTGCGCCACTAACCGGGATCCGGGCCAAACCCGCAGTACCTTTTGGCGGCAATTACCGCATTATCGATTTTGTGCTGAACAACTTCGTCAATTCGGATCTGCTGCAAATATTTGTCATTACCCAATTTAAATCGCACTCCCTGATGAAACATCTCAGCCGGGCCTGGCGGGTGACCGGCTTAACCAGCCGGTTTATCGACCCCATTCCGGCGCAGATGCAAACCGGTAAACACTGGTATCTGGGTACCGCCGATGCGGTGTATCAGAATTTGCATTTAATCTCAGGCTTAGACCCCGAGCATGTTTGTGTGTTTGGCGGCGACCATATCTACAAAATGGACGTGCGCCAGATGCTGGAATTCCATCGTCAGCATCAGGCCAAACTGACAGTGGCCGCGATTCCGGTGCCGATCGCCGATGCGCACGAATTTGGTGTCATTGAAGTGGACGCTGATGGCCGGATGATTGGTTTTGAAGAAAAGCCCAAGTCCAATCCGAAAACCATTCCGGGCCGGCCAGATTATGTGCTGGCCTCGATGGGCAACTATATCTTTGAAGCCAAAACGCTGGTTGAAGTGCTGGAAGAAGATGCGGCGCAAGCCGATTCCAAACACGATTTTGGCCATAACATCATCCCGAAGCTGTTCCCGGGTGGCGATGTTTATGTTTACGATTTTTCCAGCAACCGCATCCGCGGTGAAAAAGAAGAAGTGCGCGGCTATTGGCGCGATGTCGGTACCATTGATTCTTATTATGAAGCCAATATGGATTTGATTTCGGTGGTACCGCCGATTGACCTGTACAACAAATACTGGCCAATGCGCAGTTATACACCGCCAGTGCCGCCGGCGAAATTTGTCCATGACGAGGCCAACCGCACCGGTCAGGCGATTAGTTCTATGGTGGCGGCGGGCTGTATCGTCAGCGGCGCTATCGTTTATCACTCCATCCTCGGTTATAACGTGCATGTACACAGTCATGCTTATGTGGAAAAGAGTGTGCTGATGGGCAATAACGACATCGGCCGGGGCTGCCGCATCCGCCGCGCCATCATCGACAAAGACGTCAAGATTGCGCCAGGCACTGTGATCGGCGAAGATCCGGTGTTAGACAGACAACGCTTCCATGTATCGCCGGATGGCGTGGTGGTGATCCCGAAAGGGGCGATGGTCGGGTTTGATTAAGGAGTTGGCATGCGTTTGGCGTTTATCTGCAGTGAATTTGAAGGGTTGCTGAAAACCGGTGGTTTGGCCGACGCAACCCGTGGTCTGGCTAAAGCCCTGCAGCAGGCCGGCCATTCAGTGCAGGTAATCATGCCACGTTATGGTGCTTTGTATGGCGTCAGCTGCACGCCAGAGTGGCAGTCGCTGTATTTTAATTTAGGTGCGCAGACTTATGGCTGTGCAGTCCGGCACACAGTGGTGGACGATATTCCGGTGGCGCTGATTGAACATCACCAGTTTTTTCAGCGGCCACGGCCTTATGATGATGGCGAACAGCCGTATCCGGATAATCTTGAACGTTTTGCGTTTTTCAGTAAAGCCGCGCTGGAATATCTGGCGCAGCAAGCAGAACCCGTGGACATTGTGCATGGCCACGACTGGCAAAGTGCGCTGGCAGCCTGTTATCTGCAGGAAATGCGGCAGGGCGCCTTAGCACACAGCAAATTTGTGCTGACGGTGCACAACGCCGCCTATCAACAAGGCTTTGGCCGTGAACAGCAGGCGCTGCTGGGACTGGCGCACTGGCATCTGCCGGCAGAATTACCCACCACCTTACTGGCTCTCGGTTTATGGCAGGCCGACAGCATCAACACCGTAAGCCCGGGCTATCGCGATGAACTGCTGTCTGAACCGGCCGCCAACGGCCTGTCAGCCTTGTATCAGCAAAAACAGGCGTGTTTCGCCGGTATTCTGAATGGTTGTGATTACAGTCGCTGGGACCCGTCCACCGACCTTAGTCTGGCGGCGCGTTATACGGCGGAGGAGATCTCCGGCAAAGCCTTGTGCAAAACCGAGCTGCGGCGCCAGACACAATTAGCCGACACCCAGGTGCCGCTGTTTGTCAGCGTCAGCCGTATCACCGGGCAAAAAGGCTTTACTTTGCTGATCCCGGCGCTGGCGCAATTTTTAGCCGGCAGCAACGCGCAAGTCGTGTTAATGGGGACCGGCGAGCAACAGTTTATTCAGCCGCTGCGGGCGCTGGAACAACAGTTTCCGCTGCAGCTGCGCCTGCTCGAAGGCTTTGACGAGCCATTGTCGCACCAGGTTGAAGCGGCAGGAGATTTTTTCCTGATGCCGAGTTTATTCGAACCCTGTGGCCTCAATCAGATTTATAGCCTGCGTTATGGCACTGTCCCACTGGTCCGCGCCACCGGCGGCTTAAAGGATACTGTGACTGATTTAACCAGCCGAAATGCCACTGGCATCGTCTTCGCCGAACCGACATCCGAGGCGCTGCTGCAGGCGCTGCACCGCGCCGAGGCGTTGTATCAGGACAAACGTAAGTATCGCGCGGTGCAATTACGCGGCATGGCGCAAGTGTTTGACTGGCAACAAGCCGCCAAGGCTTATACCCGGCTGTACCGCAACAGTCAGGTATAGGCGTAATAATTTTCTGTTCAATTGATTGAAAATAAACAAATTTCGTCTGAAATTACCGCAGGCAACCGACACAAAAGCAAATTCGGTTGTCGTTTCCCGGCGAAGTTTGCTAGCCTTAGCGGGTCTTTCTTAAGGGCTTTTTTATGGACGCAATGACCTTACTCACGACCCGCTATTCTTCCTCCCGTTTAACTGAACCAGCACCTGAAGGCGAAGCCTTGCAGCTGATTAAACAAGCCGCGGTGCGGGTGCCGGATCATGGTGGCCTGCGTCCCTGGCGTTTTGTGGTGTTCAAAGGCAAATCAGCGCTGAGCAAACTCGGTGATATTTTTGCTGAAGCGGCGCTGGAAGAAGATCCGTCCATTGCCAATGACCTGGTCGAGCGCGCCCGGCAACTGCCGCTGCGGGCACCGATGGTGATCGCCTGTATTGCCAAATGTCGTGAGCATCACAAAGTACCAGTAGCAGAGCAGGTGCAATCTGCCGCCTGTGCCGTAATGGCGATGCAACAGGCCGCATTTGCTCAAGGCTTTGGCGGCATCTGGCGCACTGGCGCTTATACCCAATATGAATTTGTCCGTCAGGCGCTGGGCCTGGCTGAAGATGATGAAATTGTCGGGTATCTGTATCTCGGTACCTGTGCTTCAGAAGTGCCACAACGGCCGCAGCTTGAAGTCAGCGAGTTTTTCAGCGACTTTCAATAAATAACCACAATAAAAAAACCGCCAGATGGCGGTTTTTTTATCAAACACTGAGCTTAGAAATCAGCGTTGCCTGGTGTACGCGGGAAAGCAATCACATCGCGCACGTTACCAACGCCGGTGACGTAAGACACTAAACGTTCAAAGCCTAAACCAAAGCCAGCGTGTGGCACAGTGCCATAACGACGCAGGTCGCGATACCAGCTGTAATCTTCTTTGTTCAGACCCATCGCATCCATCCGCGCGTCTAACTGCTCCAGACGTTCTTCACGCTGGCTGCCGCCGATGATTTCGCCGATGCCTGGTGCCAGAATATCCATCGCCGCGACGGTTTTACCGTCTTCGTTCATCCGCATGTAGAACGCTTTGATGTCTTTTGGATAATTCTGCAGGATCACCGGCGCGCCGACGTGCACTTCGGCCAGGTAACGTTCGTGTTCAGATTGTAAATCCACACCCCATTCCACGGCATATTCGAACTTCTTGCCACAGTTTTGCAGAATAGTGATGGCATCGGTGTAATCCATCCGCACGAAGCTGGATTCCACGATTTGCTGCAGGCGGCTGATGGCTTTGTCATCCACTCGTTCAGCAAAAAACGCCATATCGTCGGCGCGTTCAGCCAATACGGCTTTAAACACGTATTTCAGCATGTCTTCCGCCAGCTGCGCCACGTCTTTGAGTTCAGCAAAAGCCACTTCTGGCTCAATCATCCAGAACTCAGCTAAATGGCGAGTGGTGTTAGAGTTTTCGGCGCGGAACGTCGGGCCGAAAGTGTAGACGTTGGACAGGGCGCAAGCGTAGGTTTCCACGTTGAGCTGACCTGATACCGTCAGGAACGTCTCTTTACCAAAGAAGTCTTGTTTGTAATCGATATGGCCTTTGTCATCGCGCGGCAGATTTTCTAAATCCAGCGTGCTGACACGGAACATCTCGCCAGCACCTTCAGCATCTGCGCCAGTGATGATTGGTGTGCTGATCCAGTAAAAACCACGCTCGTGGAAGAAACGGTGGATGGCTTGCGCCAGACAATGCCGCACGCGGGTGATAGCGCCGACCATATTGGTGCGGGCGCGTAAATGCGCCTGTTCCCGCAAATATTCCATACTGTGGCGTTTTGGCGCCATCGGGTAAGTATCCGGATTTTCCACCCAGCCCAGCACTTCAACGTTGCTTGCCTGAATTTCATACGCCTGACCCTGGCCTTCAGATTTCACCACTGTGCCTGTGACAATCACAGAGCAGGCGGTGGTCAGACGCTTAATCTCGGATTCGTAATTATTCAGTTCAGCCGGAGCGACGGCTTGCAGTGCTTCGAAACAGCTGCCGTCGTGTACGGCGAGGAAAGAAATACCGGCTTTGGAATCACGACGGGTCCGGATCCAACCTTTGACGGTAATAGTGGCACCGGCAGCATACTGGCCGGCAAGTACGTCTTTAATCACTGCATGCGTCATGCATCAGGCTCCAACTTGCGCTTCAGAAAAGTTTGATTTTAATTCAGGAGGTGTAATGATACGCAGGCAGCGCCTAAGCACAAGCAAAACTTGTCACAAACCGAAGGAACAGTGCCGTGAACGAGCCCATCAGCAGCCGACCGCGTAACAATCGCCGTAAAGGCCCGGATTGGGTAGTGCTGAGTTTTCACTGGTTATCGGTGGTCGGCTGGGTCATTCTGATTGTGGCACTTGGCATCAGTCATCTGGCCAAGCCGGAGATGAATTCTGGTCTGGTCAAGTACTGGGGCATTCAGGTCCGCGATTATTGGGAGCCGACCTTAACCGGTCAGCTGATCTATCTGCTGTGGTGGTGTTGTCTGGTCAGTTTGTGCAGCATCGTATTAAATCAGTTCCGCCTGCGCCGCGAGAGCGACAGGCAGCAATATAACTCGGTCGCTTTGCTACTGATTGCGCTGGCGGCGTTAAGTTTCTTCTACCAGATTTAAATCTCTAGGCTCCCGGCAAAGCTTGCGCCTGCTGCGATACATCCTGCTGCACAATAAATTCCAGCGCCTCAGTCAGCTGCAAAAGTTCATCCGGCTGAATGATATAGGGCGGCATCAGGTAAAACAGATTACCAAAAGGCCGGATCCAGACACCGCGCGCCACCATCAGCGCCTGTGCTTTCGCAACGTCAATATTGTGGTGCATCTCCACAATACCGACCGCGCCTAAAACCCGCACGGCTTTGACCGCCGGATATTGCGCAAGCCTTTTTAATAGCAGTAACTGCTGTTCGATTTGCCCGACCTGTGTCTGCCAGACGCCGGTCTGAATAATCTTCAGACTGGCGCAAGCGACGGCACAGGCGAGCGGGTTGGCCATGTAGGTTGGTCCGTGCATCAAAGCGCCGACTGCACCACTGCTGATGCCATCAGCCACGGCTTTAGTGCAAAGCGTAGCCGCCAGCGTGATATAACCACCGCTTAAGGCTTTGCCGAGGCACAGGATATCCGGCACTATACCGGCGTGCTCGACGGCAAAAAGTTTGCCGGTGCGGCCAAAACCGGTGGCAATTTCATCGCAAATTAATAACACGTCATATTGGTCACAGAGCTCCCGCGCCAGACGTAAATACTCCGGATGATAGAGCCGCATACCGCCGGCGCCTTGCAGCACCGGCTCCAGCACAAAAGCGGCGAGTTGGGCGTGATGCTGCCGGAAGATTTCCCGCAGCGCCTGACCATCGCTTGCTTGCCACTTATCGTCAAAAGCACGCTCTGGCGCGCTCGCAAAGACATGCGAAGTCAGCTGCCCCTGAAACATTGCATGCATGCCATCAACCGGGTCACACAGCGCCATAGTGGCAAAAGTATCGCCGTGGTAGGCCTTACGCAGGCTGAGCATCTGGGTTTTGCCGCTGTTGCCGCGCGCCAGCTGATATTGCAATGCCATTTTCAGCGCCACTTCTACCGCGATAGAACCGCTGTCAGCATAAAAAATATGCTGTAGCGCGGCAGGGACCAGCTGCAACAACAATTTACCCAGCTCCACCGCCGGTGCATGGGTGATGCCGCCAAACATCACATGGCTCATCTGCTGTAACTGGGAGGTAACCGCCGCATTCAGCGCCGGGTGATTATAACCATGAATGGCGGCCCACCAGCTGGACGTGCCGTCGACCAGCGTCCGGCCATCTTCAAGCATCAGGCAGCAGCCGTCTGCGCTTTTGACCGGATACACCGGCAAAGGCCGGGCCATCGATGTGTAGGGGTGCCATAAATGCTGGCGGTCAAACTGCAAATCAATGCTCATATATTAACCACTGGTAAACCTGATGAACTGGTACGCGTTGACAAGGGGAGGTGCGCGGGTAGACTAGCGGCAAACCCAGTCAAAGACAAACAAAATACAGGGACTTTTATGCATTCGCTTTTTACCGACCAAAGCCTCACTGACATTCGCCACAACTGGACTTTGGCTGAGGTAAACGCACTGTTTGCGCTGCCTTTTAACGATTTAATGTTCCGTGCCCAGCTGGTGCACCGCGCTAATTTTCCGGCCAATGAAGTGCAGGTCAGCACGCTTCTGTCGATTAAAACCGGCGCCTGCGCGGAAGACTGCAAATATTGCCCGCAAAGTGGTCATTACAATACCGGCCTTGAGCGTGAACGTTTGCTCGAAGTCGAAAAAGTGCTGACGCAGGCCAAAGCCGCCAAAGAGCAGGGCGCCAGCCGCTTTTGCATGGGCGCGGCCTGGAGTAACCCAAAACAGCGCGACATGCCTTACATCATGGAAATGATCCAGGGTGTCAAAGGCATGGGCCTGGAAACCTGTATGACGCTCGGCAAGCTCACCGCTGAGCAGGCGCAGGAACTGGCCGGGGCTGGTCTTGATTACTACAACCATAACCTGGATACCTCACCGGAATTTTATGGCGAAATCATCACTACCCGCACTTATCAGGATCGCCTTGACACGCTGTCACACGTGCGCGACGCCGGCATGAAAGTTTGTTGTGGCGGCATTGTTGGCATGGGCGAAAGCGCCAATGACCGTTCAGCGTTATTGCGCCAGATTGCCAACCTGCCAGAACATCCGGAATCGGTGCCGATCAATATGCTGGTGAAAGTCGCTGGCACGCCGCTGGAAAACGTCGATGATTTAGACGGCTTTGAATTTATCCGCACTATTGCCGTGGCGCGTATCATGTTGCCAAAAAGCCATGTGCGCTTATCCGCCGGCCGGTCGCGAATGAATGAGCAAATGCAGGCGCTGTGTTTTATGGCCGGTGCCAACTCAATCTTTTACGGCGACAAATTACTGACTACGGAAAACCCGGAAGCCAACGCCGACATGCAACTTTTTGCCAAGCTCGGCTTAAAGCCGGAACAGCGTGGTGATGTGTCTGACGAAGCGCATGAAGCGGCGATGGCGCAGGCTATTCAGGAACAGCTGGAACCTAGTCTGTTTCATGCTGCCGTCTGAGTGTTATGCAACTCGGTGACATGCAACTCTGGTTGCAGCAGCGGCGCGAGCAGGGGTTGTATCGGCAGGAACAGCAGGTGCAGACCTTAGCGGATGGCATGCTGCTGTGGCAGGGCACCAGCTTGCTGAATTTTTCCGGTAATGATTATCTGGCGTTGGCGAGTGCGCCGTCACTGCGCCAGGCGCTGGCGGACGCAGCCCACCAACAGGGCATGGCCAGCACGGGTTCCCCGCTCATTACCGGTTTCCAGCCGGCACACGCCAGGCTCAGCAGTGCTTTGTGCGACTGGCTCGGTGTTGAAGCGGTGTTGTTATTCAGTTCAGGGTTTGCCGCCAATCAGGCGATGCTGAGCAGTCTGGTGGCTGCGGATGACTTCCTGCTGCTGGACAAGTATTGTCATGCCTCCATGCAGGATCTGTTAATCAGCGCGCAGCGCCGGTTTAAACGTTATCCGCATCAGGATTTTGCTGCGCTGGCGCAGCAGCTGGCTAAAGCGCAGGACAAATCGGTGGTGGTTGCCACTGAAGGCGTGTTCAGTATGGACGGTGACGTGACCGACAGCCGCGCGCTGCTGGCACTGTTATCTGCACGCCAGCCGCTGTTGTTAGATGACGCGCATGGTATTGGCGTGCTGGGTGAAGAAGGCCGTGGCAGCTGGCAACACTGTGGCGCAAAAGCCAATCAGCTGCAATGTCTGATGGCCAATTTTGGCAAAGCACTGGCCGGACAGGGTGGTTTCCTTGCCGGCAGCCGCGATGTTATTGACTATATCCGCCAGCAATCGAGGCATTATATCTACAGCACCGCGCTGTCGCCGGCGCTTTGTCAGGCGATGGCGCACAGTATTGAGTTATGCCGGCGCGAACAGTGGCGCCGTGACAAACTGGCAGACAATATATCGTTGTTCCGCCAGCTGTCTGCAGCCGCCGGTTTAACGCTGACCGCATCTGACACCGCCATTCAGCCGCTATTGTGTGCTGACAGTGCTACAGCGCTGCAATGGAGTCAGGCGCTGAAAACTGCCGGGATCTGGTTACAGGCCATTCGTCCGCCAACTGTGCCGCAGGCGCGGCTGCGTATCAGCCTCAGCGCAGCGCATAATAGCCGGCAAATTCGGCAGTTAGTCGACGCATTAATCCAAACCAGACCCGATACATCGGCTCTTCGTTAGTTTAAGCATTACAGGACTCTTCAGGTGGAAAGCCAACTGCAAGCCGAACAAATCAGTGCGCACTTCAGTAAAGCCGCACAGAGTTACGAACAGGGCGCCCGGTTACAACGCGAAGTCGCCTTTGACGCATTGCGGTTTTTACCACAAAACCAACAAGGCACTTTGTTGGATCTGGGCTGTGGTCCGGGCTGGTTTCATCATAATCTCAGCAGCTACTGTGACCACTTGATCGCGCTCGATTTAAGTGCGGCGATGTTGCAACAGGCGCAGCGCCACGGCATTGCCAATGAGTTCATTCAGGCCGACGCCGCTGCAATTCCGCTGCCAGACGCCAGTATCGATACCTTGTTCAGTTCATTAATGCTGCAATGGTGCCCGGACCCGCGGCCGGTATTTGCCGAAATAAGCCGGGTATTAAAACCGGGCGGCCGTTTTGTCCTGACCACGTTAGTGGAAGAATCCATGACGGAGTTTCAGCAGGCCTGGCGCTTATGTGGCCAGGTGCCCCCGACGTTGCAGTTCAGTCCGGTGGCGGATTATCTGCGCAGTGCGCGCAGCCAGGGCCTGCCTTGCCAGGCACAACAAAAGACCTTTCAGTTGTTTTTCCCCGATGTGTTTACCCTGGCGCGTGAATTTAAACTGATTGGCGCGAACTATACCGGGCTCAGACCTGCCGCCATTCCGGGGCTGGCGGGGCGGGCATACTGGCAACGTTTCGCCGACGCCTATCAGCGCAATCTGACCACGCAAGGCTTACCGCTCAGTTATCAGGTGCTGTTTATGTTTGGCCAGCGGCCATTGGCAGCCGGCTGATGAGCCAGCGTTTTTTTGTCACCGGCACTGACACAGACGCCGGCAAAACTTATTGCAGTACCGCGCTGTTACGCGGCCTGGCCCTGTGTGATCTGCGCTGCACCGCACTCAAACCCATCGCCAGCGGTGTTGACGCGGACGGCTGTAACAGCGATGCCAAAGCCCTTGCCACCGTGACCGGCCAGAGCATCAACGCCGTGAACCCGCTCTGTTTCAACTTGCCAACGGCGCCTCATCTGGCGGCACAGGCCCAAGGTGACCATCTGTCACTGGCCAGACTTGACCGTTTGCTGCTGCCAAACGACAGCGCACTGGAGCTTATCGAAGGCGCCGGCGGCTGGTTACTACCGCTGAACCAACAGGAGTATCTGGCGGACTGGGTGGTGCAGCAACGCTGGCCGGTATTGCTGGTGGTTGGCGTGAAACTCGGTTGCCTGAATCACAGTCTGCTGACCGTACGGGAGCTGCGTCGCGCCGGGGTCCCGGTGCTCGGTTATGTCGCCAATATCCTGACTCCACAGATGCATTACCTTGCTGAAACGCTCAGCGATTTAAACCACAGGCTCGGGCTGGAATGTCTGGCGACACTGCCTTTTGCCCCGCAAGGTCCGACCGATGCGCAATGTGTCGCGCTGGCCCGGGCATTTCTGTCGCAATATCGAAGTGTTTCGCAGCAAAAACCTCTGCGATAAATCACCACAGGCTTGATATCGGCAGTTATGCCCATATCATTGCTGCAGGTCATCGGACATATGAGGTAATGATGAAACGTATTCTGTTGTTTATTATGACAAACTTAGCGGTAATGCTGGTGCTGTCAGTGGTGCTGAGTATTTTATTCAGTGTATTTGGCATCGACCGGCAAAGCATGGGCGGTCTGTTGTTACTGGCAGCAGTGTTTGGTTTTGGTGGCTCTTTTATTTCCCTGGCGATGTCCAAATGGATGGCCAAACGTTCCACAGGCGCAGTGGTGATCGAACAGCCACAAAATGCCACTGAACACTGGCTGGTGAATACCGTGCGCCGCCAGGCGCAACAAGCCGGCATCGGCATGCCGGAAGTGGCCATTTACGACTCACCGGAAATGAACGCCTTTGCCACCGGCATGAGCCGCAACAATGCGCTGGTTGCCGTCAGCACCGGTTTGCTGCGCAACATGCGCGAAGATGAAGTTGAAGCCGTACTGGCACACGAAGTGTCACACGTTGCCAATGGTGACATGGTGACGCTGACGCTGATCCAGGGCGTGGTCAACACCTTCGTTATTTTCCTGGCGCGCTTAATTGCCGGCGCCATTCACAACGCCACCCGCAGCAGCGATGACGAGTCATCGGAAAGCGGTGGTTTTGCCTACATGATGACGGTGTTTGTACTGGAAATGCTGTTTGGCGTGCTGGCGAGTATTATCGTGATGTGGTTCTCGCGTAAACGCGAATACAGTGCCGACGCCGGTGCCGCCAAACTGGTCGGCGCCAACAAAATGGTCGCCGCGCTGGAGCGTCTGCGTAACAACCATGACAGTCAGCTGGAAGGCTCCATGATGGCCTTTGGTATCGCCAACAAATCCGCCCGCAGCGAAATGTTCTTAAGCCATCCGCCGCTGGAAAAACGTATTGCGGCACTGCGTAACGCCGCCTGATTGGCAGGTACAGAAATAAACCGACAGGCCGCATTGCGGCCTGTTTTTTTTCTGAACAGCGGCAAAATTTCGGGTTGCTGTTGCTAAGTTTATGAAGCAATATGGTTTTTTTACTATTGTCGGCAAAAAAAACCTGACCGGGCACTGCAACCTTTTTGCCGGCGTTCTGGTCAGAATGCGCAGACCTATGTCAATCAGGAGCATAATAATGAAAAAATGGCTGATCTCTGTAGCGGTCGCGCTGACGGTCGTTCTCGCGGGCTGCGCCAGTACCGGCGGACAAAGCGCCGATCAGAAACGACACTCAATTGAACAAATGCGTGCCAGCACCCTGAATAAACTCTACAAAGAAAAACCTTATGCAGCGGATACCATCGAACGCGCAGCAGGGTACGCGGTATTTTCCAATGCCAACGTGAATTTGATTTTTGCCAGCGCCGGCGGTGGTCATGGTGTGGTGCACAGCAACAACGGCAACGTCACCTACATGAAAATGGGCGAAGTGGGCTTAGGCCTTGGCATCGGTGCCAAAGACTACCGGCTGGTGTTTGTCTTCCACACCAAACAGGCGCTGAACCGTTTTGTCGATGATGGCTGGGCTTTTGGCGGCCAGATGGATGCCGCAGCCAAAGCCAATGAAAAAGGCGATGCCATTGGTGGTGAAATCACCGTCGATAACATCACGATTTACCAGCTGACAGAGACCGGGCTTGCGCTGCAAGCCACGATTAAAGGCACCAAGTTCTGGCGGGATGACGCGCTGAACTGATTTGCCTGCGGATGTCATGCCGTCTATGGTTATGCCGAACAACACCAAGGAGTCGTTATGCCAGTTAATGCCCAATTAAACATTGAGATCCGTGTGCTGAATTTATTTAATCTAGACAGCAGCCTGGAAGGTATCAAAGCCCATAAAGACGCTGATGAAGAAACCAAATCGGCCATAGCCCGGCTGTACCACAAAGGGCTGGTCACACAACCCGATGGCGGTTATCTGACAGATCTTGGCCGCAGCTGCGCTGAACATATCCAAACCGCGCTCAGGATTTTAGCCGTTTAAGCGCCGGCAACAGCTGCTGCAGCGTGCGGCGAGCCCTGACGAAAGCTGCAGGATCGCCGCCAAACTGCCAGGCCAGATAATCCTGCAGACACTGGCGCAACGCTGTGGCATGTTGCGGCGCCAGTTGCATCCAGTGCTGCAGATATTGCTGATAACTCTGCCCGGCCGGTTTGACCTCTAGACGCAGCAATGGGGCAAACAATTGTTGTGTGGCGTCGGCACGCGGCCGGCGACGCCACCACCACAAAGCCAGACCGGCTGGCAGGACCAGCCAGAATGCATAGTGGCCTTGCCAGCGCAGTTGCTGCTGCCACGCCTGCAGCCGGGTAAACAAACCCTGTTGCTGAGCGCCGTCAAAGCCCAGCACCCACATCGACCAGTAATAGTCCATATTGCGCAGTGGCTGCAGCAACCACAGTTCCAGGCGCTGCACCAGCCAGTCGCCGCGAAAACCGTTAAAATCCGCAACCGCAGTACCCGCCTGTTGTTCCGACCACAACGCCGGTTCGACCAGCGCCGTCGGATCAAACAGTTGCCAATGACCCTCAGCGAAATATTCAACCCAGGCGTGAGCATCTTTTTGCAGCACTTGCAGGTAAGCTCCATCATCCTGCCAGTCACCGCCCAGATAGCCACCAATCAGCCGTGCCGGCACACCGGCCGCGCGTAATAAAAACACACTGCTGCCGGCATAATGGCTGCAAAAGCCGCGTTTGTGGGAAAACAGGAAATTATCGATGTGCGGCGCGGCGATTTGCCCCGGACTCAGGCTGTAGCGAAACTGTTGCGCCTGGAAATACCGGCCAATCCGTTGCACCAGTTCACGCGCGCCCGGTGCGCCAGCTGCCAGTTGCGCTGCAAGTTTCCGCGCTTGTGGATTTCCCTCAGGCAGCTGCAGATAACGCTGCAGGGAGCCGGTCGCCGGCAATGGCGTCAGCTCAGACGACAGCTGATAGCTGATGCGCTGACTGACCGGTTGTTCGGTCACCACCAGCCATTCGCGGTTGACAGCCACATTGCTGCTGAGCCTGCGTGGTAAGCCAAGGGCAAACAGACTGAATTGCTGATGCGGCTCGGCGATCACGCTGTAATTCAGTACCGCAGCGCCGCTGCCAGGATCTGGCCAGACTTGCGGTTGCGGCCGCTGCGCGCGCCAGGTTTCACCATCAAAAGCCTCGTAAATTTTGGCTCGAAAGTAGCGCGCATCCACCGGCGGCGCCTTGCTATCAAAGCGCACCCGAAAAGCCAGCGCGTTTGATTGCAATAACTCAGACACATTCCCCGGCGCCAGATTGTCGCCAAGGCCGGTTTGCGTTAATTTTGCCCCAGGGAGCTGCCACAATGGCGGCAGCCGGGGAAAGGCGACAAACAGCAGCGCGCTGGCCAGCAACGCCAGCACGGCATTTGGCCACAACCGACGCCAGTGCAAATCCGGCAGCACGCGGCAAAATGCCAGATGATGCGCCGACAGGTTCAGCACAAACCCAAGCAAAATCACCACAGCCAGCCACAGGTCCTGATGCAGAATAAATCCGCAGGCCAGCAAAAAATAATGTACCCACAGCAGCTGGGTCACATCGTTGCGACGACTGGCATCAAGCCCCAGCAAGCGTAATATGGCCGCCAGCAGCAGGAAGTGAAACATCAGGTGCATCACACCCAACTGACGGGCACTGAGTAACAACACCGCCAGCATGCCGACCGCCAGCAAATTGCTGCGGGTCAGGCTCCAGGCGCGACCACCTCGGTATAGCTGCCACATTTTTGCCAGTAACAACAATGCAAATACCGCCAGGCTCCAGCTGGTATAGGCCGGCAATAACAGCGCCCATAACAACAGCTGAAACAGCCACAGCCGCCATTGCAGCCGCTGAAACAGCACGGATGCACCGCTCGCCGGGATTAACATAATGCCAGCACCTGCAAAATCTGGCGCAAATGCGCGGGCCCGCTGCCAATCGGCACCATCTGACCTGCCAACTTCAGACCAAAGGGCTGGCCGTCGTCGCTCAGCAACAGGGCTTTAGCTGTCAGATCAGATAGTTGCGCTTCGAGCGTGGCAAGACGCGGATCTGGACTCAGCCACAGCTCCGTGGTCAGCGGCACCCGATCATGGTATTGCTGTACCAGCAATTGCTGCTGGCGGCTGAACCTTTTCCAGTCGAGCTGTCGCAGTGCATCACCGGGCTGATAAGGCCGCTGGCCGGTCCATTCGTCTGCACTGCCGGCGTCTGGCGGTTGCAGCGACGCGTCACCCGCCGCAACCGCCGGCCGCGGAAATACCCAATAGCGGCAGTCGAGCTGGGGATAACACCAGCAGCGCACCAGCCCCAAGGGGTATTCAGACTGCAGTTTTAAGCGCGGGATCTGCCAGTGGCCGCGCCGCGGCGCCGGCAGCGCCAACACAAAGTCCGGCGCCTCGACCGGCAACAACGCCGGCGCTTGCCGGTCCGTCAGCCAGCCGGCGTCAAGCGCCTGCGGCAAGCCAGCGCGTATCAGGCTGATCCGCAGCAGCACGCTGTCACCGGCATAGACGTCACTCAGTGGCTGCGCGCTGAGCCGGCAATGGTGCAGGTTACGAAACGCCAGAATGATGGCGCCAAGCACCGTGACCAACAACAGATACGCCAGTAACATAATCAGATTGTTCTGATAGTTAGTGCCAAGCACGTACAACAACAGCACCAGCGCCAGTACGCCAAAACCAAAGCGGGTGGGGAAGACAAACAACAACTTCTGCACCAGCAGCACCGTCGCTGTGGCGGGCTGACGCCGCGCCAGCCAGGTCAAAAGGCGCCGCTGAAATTGCCGCTGAAGCACTGACATCATGGGTTGCATCTCAGATGTTGCAAGGCGTTTGTTGCAACAACAAAGCAGCCGAGCCGGTCTGTCCGGCATGACCGCGCGGTTGCAACCGATGTTCCGTCACCGCCGCAAATACATGGCGGATATCATCTGCAGTGACAAAACTACGCTGGCATAACAACGCATAGGCACGGCCAGCCCTTACCAACGCTTTTGCTGCACGGGGTGACAATGGCTGCATATCATCACGTAAGCGGCTTTGTGAAATTAAATCAATGACGTAGTTGAGCAAACTGTCGCTACAGGTCAGGTTGTCAACCTGCTGCTGCAACTGCAGTAACTGCGCACTGCTCAACACGGCCTGCGGCACGGCATGGCGCACTGATGACTGACGCAACAGCTGCAACTCTGCGACGCGATCCGGAAACCCCAGACTGAGCCGCATCATAAAACGGTCCAGCTGTGATTCCGGTAAGGCATTGGTACCGCTGTAATTTTGCGGGTTTTGTGTAGCGATAACAAAAAACGGCGTCGGCAACTCGCGGGTGGCGCCGTCAATCGACACCTGATGCTCTTCCATCGCTTCGAGCAGCGCACTTTGGGTTTTCGGGCTGGCACGATTGATTTCATCGGCCAGCAACACCTGGCTGAATACCGGGCCGGGCTGGAATTTAAATTCCTGCACCCGGGCATCAAAAAGGTTAAAACCGGTTAAATCGGCCGGTAATAAGTCGCTGGTAAACTGCACCCGGTGATAACTGAGCCCCAGGCTTTGCGCTAAGGCGTGAGCCAGGGTGGTCTTGCCCATGCCCGGCATGTCTTCCAGCAACAGATGGCCGCCCGCCAGCAGGCAGGTCAGCGCCAGCCGGATTTGTTCAGGTTTGCCGAGGATCACCTGATTCAGTTGTTGTTCGACTTGATGTAATGCATGCAGCACAGCAATATCCTTGTGTCATCAGTGCAGCCGGTCACAGGGCCGCTTTGGCAAATAGTCACAAAATTCGTATACTGCCGCAACTTTATTCAGGCACCGGACTTTGCCGATGAAAATTCTGTTTGTTTGTCTTGGCAATATTTGCCGCTCACCCACGGCGCACGCAGTATTTCGCCAGCTGGCGCAACAGCAGGGGTTGCACTGCGACGTCGAATCTGCCGGCACCAGCGCGTCCCACAAAGGCGAGCCGCCTGATCCGCGCAGTATCAAAGCCGCGGCGGATTATTCGTTTAAAGGGCTGCGCTCGCGCCCGGTTCTGCCCGCTGACTTTACTGACTATGACCTGATCCTGGCGATGGATCAGCAAAATCTGGCTGATTTAACCCGTCGTTGTCCACCGGAACAGCAACACAAACTCAAACTGTTACTGGAATATCACCCACAATACCCACAATGGCAGGAAGTACCAGACCCTTATTATGGCGGTCCACGCGGTTTTAGCCTGGTGTTTGACCTGATTGAACAAGCCTGCCAGCAGCTGGTCACACATTTGAAGCAGCAACGCTGAATATTTGGCCATTTATACGTCCAGATTGAAATTTATCCGGTTTAGTCGTTGAATTTCACTGCGTCAGCCTTTACCTTGTGCGGTGGAGCCATAACCCAAGTGAAGTATCGATCAACCACAGACATAGGAATTTTAAAGTGACTACCTGGACGCCTCAAAGCTGGCGAGCATTTCCGATCCAACAGCAACCCCATTATGACGATCAGGCTTTATTAGCCTCGGTAGAGCAGCAGCTGCATAAATATCCGCCGCTGGTTTTTGCTCAGGAAACCCGTGATCTGTTTAGTCAGCTCGGCCAGGTGGCCGAGGGCAATGCGTTTTTATTGCAGGGTGGCGATTGTGCGGAGAGCTTTAGCAACTTTAATGCGCCGAAGATCCGGGATACTTTTAAAGTCCTGCTGCAGATGGCAGTGGTGCTGACCTTCGCCGGCAGCTGTCCAGTGGTGAAAGTTGCGCGGATGGCGGGGCAATATGCCAAGCCACGCTCCAGCGATTTAGAAACTATTGATGGCATCAGCCTGCCGAGTTATCGCGGCGATATCGTCAACAGTTTTGAATTCACTGAAGCCGCGCGTCAGCCAGATCCAAACCGGCTGATGACGGCTTATCATCACAGCGCCGCGACGCTGAACCTGCTGCGCGCTTTCGCCCAGGGCGGCCTGGCCGACCTGCATCAGGTCAGCCGCTGGAATATGGGTTTTGTTGAAAGCAACCCGTTAAAAGGCCGTTACCAGGATATCGCGCAGCGTATTCAGGAAGCGCTGCGTTTTATGGAAATTTGTGGCATCAGCGCACAAACGTCGCCGTCAATTCGCGAAACCACACTGTTCACGTCGCATGAAGCCTTGCTGCTGAACTATGAAGAAGCGCTGACGCGGCGTGATTCGTTAACCGGCCTGTGGTACGACTGCTCGGCCCACATGGTGTGGATTGGTGAGCGGACGCGGCAACTGGACCACGCGCACATTGAATTCTTCCGTGGTATTCATAACCCGATTGGCGTCAAGATTGGCCCGGGCATGGATGAACTGGACTTGATTCGTTTAATCGACAAGCTGAACCCGGACAATATCCCGGGCCGGTTGACCCTGATCACCCGGATGGGTGCTGACAAACTGGCCGATAAACTGCCAGCCTTAGTGCGCCGCGTCCAGCGCGAAGGCCGTAAAGTGGTCTGGAGTTCAGATCCGATGCACGGCAATACGGTCAAGGCCAGCAACGACTACAAAACCCGTGACTTTGAAGCCATTCTGCGCGAGATCCGCAACTTCTTTGCGGTGCATCAGGCGGAAGGTTCACATGCCGGCGGTATCCATCTGGAAATGACCGGTGAGCATGTCACCGAATGTACCGGTGGCGCTTATGGCTTGTCAGAACACGATTTAAGTCAGCGCTATTTCACCCAATGTGATCCGCGCTTAAACGCCGATCAGGTGCTGGAACTGGCGTTTTTGATCGCAGATACCTTAAGAAGCGTGCGTAAATAACACACCCTAGGACAGCCGATGCAGGACCTGCAAAGTAAAGTGCAAACCAGTGGGCGTAAGTACCGGGTAGGCATTGTCGGAGCAGGCAGCATCGGCTGTTTTTTAGCTGCCATTCTGGCGCAAGACGCTGATTTGGAACTGTTGCTGTTCGGCCGCGATTATATGGGGCTTGAACTGGCAGCACATGGGCTGACTGCGCGCTGGCAACAAGGCACAGAACACTATCAGACCAGCATTTCTGCGGTCGCGTTTTATACTTCTTTTGTCAGTCTGATTGAAGCCGATGTGGTGCTGCTGACCGTCAAAGCCACGGCGCTCAGTCAATTGCTACAGCAAATTAAACCGCATTTACGCCCCGATGTGCCGGTCATTGCGCTGCAAAACGGCATCGGCATCACCGACATCATCCAGTCTCAGCTGCACAATCCGGTGCTACGCGCCATAGTACCTTTTAATGTGGTGAGTCCCGCACCGGGGCAGTTTTTGCAAAGCAGCAGCGGCAGTTTATTGTGGCCGGCGGCAGACAGTGCAGTGGTGCAATACCTGCAACAGGTGTTGTATAGCCGGGGCCTCGACGTGCAGGTCGTCGCAAAGATGAAAGCGGCGGAATACGGTAAGTTACTGCTTAATCTGAATAATGCGTTAAATGCCGTGTCTGGCGTGCCACTGCGCGCGCAGTTATTGAACCGGCACTGGCGCTTGTTGCTCGCTGCAGCAATGCGGGAATGGCTGGCGGTTTGTGCCGCTGAACAAGTCACACCACTGCAACTCACCGCGTTAACACCGACGTTATTACCTTTTGTCTTACGGCTGCCGGATTGGCTGTTCCGCCGGGTAGCCGCCAAAATGCTGCGGATAGACCCACAAGCGCGGCTCTCGATGTCGGCTGATCTCAGTAGCGGCCGTCGCACCGAAATCGCCTTTTTAAATGGCGCCGTGGTGCAGCTTGCTAAACAACACGGTATCAAAACGCCAGTGAATCAGGCGATTGTTGACCTGGTGCATCAAAAACAGCAAGACCCGGCCTATACAGCAGAACCGCTGCAACTGTGCCGTCAACTGCAGCTTTGCTGAACCAGGCAATTGTCTTAGTATTTTTGCCGCTTTAAACCGGTTTCCGCCATGATTTTGGCGCTGATCTCTTCAATCGACAAAGTGGTGGAGTTTAAATAAGGGATCCGTTCTTTGTGATACAGATTTTCCACTTCATCCAGTTCCAGCTTGCATTGGCGCAGCGACGAATAGCGGCTGTTCGGCCGGCGCTGCTCGCGGATTTGGCTTAACCGCTCCGGCGTGATGGTCAGGCCAAATAATTTATTGCGGTGTGGCTTGAGCGCCGCCGGTAAATGCAACGAATCCATATCTTCTTCGACAAACGGATAATTGGCCGCCTTGATGCCATATTGCAACGCCAGATACAACGACGTCGGCGTTTTGCCGCTGCGGCTGACGCCGACTAAGATGATATCGGCTTTGGCGTAATCTTTCAGGTTCGCGCCATCGTCATTGGCTAATGCGTAGTTGACGGCGTCGATGCGGTAGTCATAAGTTTTTTCGTGAATACTGTGGGTGCGATGCGTTTTGGGCTTGGCCGGAATGCCCAGTTCTTTTTGCATTGGTTCCACAAAGGCATTGAGGAAGTCATAACAGACCGCCTCTGAGCTGTTGATGATGGCTCGCAGCTGCTCATCAACAAAGGTCAGGAACACCAGCGGCCGCACTCCGGTAGTTTTATAACGATCGTTAATCCGTTGCTTGGCTTGTTCGGCTTTCAGCGCAGTTTCGACAAATGGGATAGTGACATGGTCGAATTCGGCTTCAAACAGCGACAGCAGTGCGTGTCCGAACACTTCGGACGTAATGCCCGTACCATCAGAGATATAAAAGGCTGTACGCATCAGAAACCCCATTTGTTGTTATAAATTTTCATTAAAAATTAGCATTTTAATTTAGACGGCCAGCAGTGTAGAATTATTTCGCTTACGTGTCTGCCGCTGTAAGCTTACATAACCTGCAACAAAAATTGGAGACATACTGTGCAAGAATTCGTTGTTTGGTATCAGGATTTGGGCATGCACGATGTCCCGCGGGTTGGAGGCAAAAATGCCTCTTTGGGTGAGATGATCAGTAACCTTTCTGGTGTCGGTGTGCAAGTGCCGGGTGGCTTTGCAACCACAGCCGAAGCCTTTAACCAATTCCTTGAGCAAAGCGGTGTGAACGAGCGGATTTATCAGCTGCTCGACGGCCTGGATGTCGACGATGTCACGGCGCTGGCCAAAGCCGGTGCGCAAATCCGGCAATGGGTGATAGACACACCATTCCAACCTGAGTTTGAAACCGCCATCCGTCAGGCTTTTGATGAGCTCTGTGCCGGTATGGGCAACGATGCTTCCTTTGCCGTGCGCTCGAGCGCCACCGCCGAAGATATGCCGGACGCTTCCTTCGCCGGTCAGCAGGAAACTTTCTTAAACGTGCGCGGTTATGAGCACGTCATCGAAGCTATCAAACACGTCTTTGCTTCATTATTTAACGACCGCGCCATTTCTTATCGCGTGCACCAGGGCTACGACCATCGCGGCGTGGCGCTATCTGCTGGTGTACAGCGCATGGTGCGCTCTGATTGCGCCTCCAGCGGCGTGTTGTTCTCGATTGATACCGAATCCGGTTTTGAAGATGTGGTGTTTATCACCTCAAGTTACGGCCTTGGCGAAATGGTGGTGCAGGGCGCCGTCAACCCGGACGAATTTTATGTGCACAAACCTACTGTCAGCGCCGGCCGTCCGGCCGTGGTACGCCGCACCTTAGGTAGTAAGCTGGTGCAGATGGTGTATTCCGGCGAGCACAGCCACGGCAAACAAGTGCGGATTGAAGATGTCGCCGCCGACAAACGCCGTCAGTTCTCCATCACTGATGCCGAAGTGGAAGAATTAGCCCGTCAGGCCATCATCATCGAAAAACACTATGGCCGGCCGATGGATATCGAATGGGCGAAAGACGGCATCGACGGCAAGCTGTACATCGTTCAGGCACGGCCAGAAACGGTACGCTCGCGTGAAGACAGTAACTCGATGGAGCGTTATCAGTTACAAGGCAGCGCGGCTGTGGTGACTGAAGGCCGTGCTATCGGCCATAAAATCGGTTCAGGCACCGCCAAAGTGCTGGCCAGCATCGCCGACATGGACCAAATCCAGCCAGGTGATGTGCTTATCACTGATATGACCGACCCAGACTGGGAACCGATCATGAAACGCGCCTCAGCCATTGTCACCAACCGTGGCGGCCGCACTTGTCACGCTGCGATTATCGCGCGGGAACTCGGTATTCCGGCTGTGGTGGGTTGTGGTGATGCCACCGAAAAAGTCAAAACCGGTCAGCAGGTCACAGTGTCCTGTGCCGAAGGCGACACCGGTTTTGTTTATGATGCCATTCTGCCGTTTAACGTGGTGACTTCGCGGGTTGATGCGATGCCGCCGCTGAAAATGAAAATCATGATGAACGTCGGTAACCCGGAACGTGCTTTTGGTTTTGCCAAACTGCCACATGCCGGTATTGGTCTGGCGCGCCTGGAATTTATCATCAACCGGATGATTGGTGTGCATCCGAAAGCACTGCTGAATTACAGTGTGCAGCCGGCCGATGTCAAAGCGCAAATCGACGAAATGATGGCCGGTTACGCCTCGCCGGTGGAGTTTTATGTCGCCAAGCTGACTGAGGGCATCTCTACACTGGCGGCTGCCTTTGCGCCAGAGCGCGTAATTGTGCGGATGTCGGATTTTAAATCGAACGAATACGCCAACCTGGTCGGTGGTCGCCAGTACGAGCCACATGAAGAGAACCCGATGATTGGTTTCCGTGGCGCGTCGCGTTATATCTCGGAAGATTTCCGCGATTGTTTTGCGCTGGAGTGTGAAGCGTTAAAACGCGTACGCAACGAGATGGGCCTGACCAATGTCGAGATCATGATCCCATTCGTGCGCACTTTAAGCGAAGCCGAAGCGGTGATTGGCTTATTGGCCGAACAAGGCTTAAAACGCGGCGAAAATGGCCTCAAAGTCATCATGATGTGCGAACTGCCGTCCAACTGCCTGCTGGCAGAAGAATTCCTCGAATTCTTCGACGGTTTCTCGATTGGTTCGAACGATCTGACGCAGCTGACTTTAGGCCTCGACCGTGATTCCGGTTTGATTGCCCATCTGTTTGATGAGCGCAACCCGGCGATTAAAAAGCTGTTATCGATGGCGATTTCTACCGCCAAAGCCAAAGGCAAATATGTCGGGATCTGCGGCCAGGGCCCGTCAGATCACGAAGATTTTGCTGCCTGGCTGATGGATCAGGGCATCGACTCAGTATCATTGAATCCGGATACCGTGTTAGAAACCTGGTTATATCTGGCAGAAAAATACGGCGGCTAGCCTTCAGGAGCCGATCCTGTCCTTCACCGCAAGCATCTGAGCCAACCGCAAGGTTGGCTTTTTTACATCAGCCAGCCGGTCAGTCCGGCAAAACCACGTCTGGCGAGCTGATTTGCTAAAGCAGAGGCTTGCATTGTCCTGGTGCAGCCTGCAGACTGTTCATCAGATTTATTGCATACAGGAGTTGTCATGTCTTTCACCACGTTGCAACGGGCGCAAGGTGCGTTTTATGCGGCACTTGCAGCAGATGCGCTGGGCACCCAGTTTGAATTCTGCCAGCCAGCTGAACTGCGGCGCAAACCGGCCGCTGAGCTTTTGCAACTGCAGGATTGTGGTCCATGGCACACGCTCGCCGGACAGCCGACCGAGGAAGGTGAGCTGATGTTGTTGCAGGCCCGTATGCTGATTTTTTGCCGCAGTTATCAGGAAGAACAGGCGCTGGCGACTTACCGGTATTGGCTTGGCACAGAACCTTTTGCGCTGGGGGCTTCGTTGCAACGCGCTTTGGTGGGAGGCGCCAATGACGCCGATTTAACAGCCAATGCGCTGGCCCGGCTGACACCGCTGGCGATCCTCGGCGTGCATTATTCTTTGCCGCAAATCGCCGCCTGGGCGATGGCCGACACCGCGTTAACCCAAAGTAGCGTGCAGCTGCAACAGCTCAGCGCTTTGTATGCTATGTTGCTGGCCAAAGCTATCGACAGTGGCGCAGATGCCGACACTTTGTATCAGGATGTCGGACATTGGGCGCAGGAGCTCAACGTCGACCAGCACATCCACAGCAGCATTCAACAGGCGTTATTTCTGCCAGGCAGCAATGAGCTGCGCCAGCAAAACCCGGCGCTGGCGGCATTTCAGAATCTGCTGTTTCAGCTGTTGTATGCCAAATCGCTGGGCGAAGCTGTGGTCGATACCATTCGGCAGGGCGGAGATACCGGCACCCATGCGGTTATCGTTGCCGCAGTGTTCGGCGCGCTGGCCGGTGTGGATGGTGTGCCACAGGAATGGCGCGATACACTCGACAACTGCAGGCCGCAAGAAGGTGTGACCGGGGTCGAACAACCGCGTGATGAGATGTTCTGGCCCCTGCACGCGGCCGCACTGACGCAGCAATTGGTGGAACTAAGCCCCGTCGCTGACTGATTTTTCCACACGACCGCTACCATCAGAATAATTACTGACGTATATTTGCTCAATTAAGAATAAATTATCAGGCGTTATTATGGTGGTAACATCCGAGGCGCTGCCGCAGCAGCCGTTGCAACCCAATGACCGGGCCGCAGCATTTCAGGCGTTTTATCAGCAGATCCGCCCACAGCTGCCGGCTGCGGCACTGAACAACCATCCGCTTGATTTAATCAGCAAAAGCCAGGACGCCAGTTTTTATCAGCTGGTGCCTCAGCTCATCGTGACCATCCAGCAACTGAGCGAGCTGCAGATCTTGTTAAAGGCCGCCCGCCAGCATCAGATTGGCCTGACCTTTCGCGGCGCCGGCACCAGTCTGTCTGGCCAGACCCTGACCGATCAGGTGCTGGTGCAATTGGGCAGCGGCTTTGCACAGGGCAGGGCTTTGCAGGATGGCCAGCTGCTCAGCAGCGGCCCGATGCTGCGCGGCGGGGACGCCAATACGATGCTCAAGCCTTTTGGCCGGATGATTGCGCCGGTACCGGCGTCACTGGCCAGCGCGACGATCGGTGGGATCTGTGCCAACAATGCCTCGGGTATGAACGCGCTGGATACTTATCAGATGCTGGACAGCATGGAACTGGTACTGGCTGACGGGACTGTACTCGACACGGCCGATCGCCAGAGCGTGGCCAGATTTCGTGTCAGCCATCAGCAACTGCTGTTGGATTTACAGGCGGTAGCGACCGCATTATTAGCCGATGCGCAATTGTCGGCGCGGATCCGGCGCAAATTTACGCTGAAAAATACCACCGGCTATGGCTTACGCGCCTTATTGGATTTTACCGATCCAATCCAGATGCTCAGCCATTTGCTGATTGGCTCGGAAGGCACGCTGGGGTTTATAGCCAGCGTGCGCCAACGTACCATCCGGCTTGACGCGCACAGCGCCAGTGCCTTTTTGCTGTTTAGCAGCCTGGAGCAGGCCGGTTTTGCCGTGCAGCTGCTGGCGCAGCTTGGCCGCGATGTCGTCGGCGCCTGCGAGTTGCTGGATGACAAGGCGCTACTTGCGGTACGCAACCAGAGCGGTCTGCCGCCAGTCATCATGACGCTGGAGCCTGGCGTGACCGCATTATTGTTGCAAACCGGTGCTGCAGATCCGGCGCGGCTGCAGCTGCAAATAAAGCTGATTGGTCAGGCTGTTGCCCACCTGGCCGATCCACGCAGCCTGCCATTCAGCACCGATGAGACGCTGTGCCGCCAGTACTGGAATATCCGCAAAGGCGTGTTTCCGGCCGTTGGCGCCACCAGGCCTGCCGGCACCACGGCGTTGATTGAAGATGTCTGTTATCCGGTGACGCGGCTGACCGAGGCCTTACAGAGCCTGCGGGCGCTGCTGGACCAGCATGGCTATCCGGATGCGGTGATTTATGGCCATGCGCTGGATGGCAACATACATTTTATTTTTGCCCAGGGTTTTGCGACCGAGAGCGACACCCGGCGTTATCAGCAGCTGATTGACGCGGTGGTCCATCAGGTGGTTGATGGTTTTGACGGTTCGTTAAAAGCGGAACACGGCACCGGGCGTAATATGGCACCTTTTGTCCGTTATGAGTGGGGCGATAAGGCCTATGCGGCCATGCGGCGGATCAAGCAGTTACTGGACCCGCACGGCCTGTTAAATCCCGGTGTGTTGCTGAGCGACGACCCGCTCCTGCACCTCAGACACCTCAAACCCTTACCGGCGACCGATCCGCTCATCGACGCCTGCATCGAATGTGGCTTTTGTGAACGGGTTTGTCCGTCGCGCAGTCTGACGCTGACACCGCGCCAGCGTATCGTCGCCAACCGGCATCTTGCGACGTTAAATGCGCAGGGTGAAGCCCGGCTGTCTGCTGAATTACTGCAGCATCACGACTATCAGGCGGTGCAGACCTGCGCCGCTTGTGGCCTGTGCGCCACGCAATGCCCGGTTGGGATCAACACCGGCGATTTAACCCGGCAACAGCGCAGCCTGGCCTCACCTGAAGGCGCGCTGAGCCAAAGTGTTGCCCGCCATTTTTCCGGCATCACCAAAGCCGCTGCGCTCGGCCTGACGCTGGGCCATGCCACCGCCCGCCTGATTGGCGCCGGCCGCCTGCAACGACTCAGCCAGCGACTGCAGCCTTATGGCATGCCGGTCTGGCTGGCCAGCATGCCAGCCAGTGCCGGCGCGCTGGCGCCAGATGACGCGGCGCATGAGGCCGATTTTATTTATTTGCCGGCTTGCGTCAGCCGGGTGATGGGCGCACAGCACGATAATCCGGACCGGCGCAATCTGAGCCAAATAGTGCGGGCACTTGCCGACAAAGCCGGCTTACGTTTTGCTTATCCGCCTGCGCTCGCCAGCCAATGTTGCGGCTTGCCGTTTCAAAGCAAAGGCCAGTTCCGCGCATCGGCCACAAAATCGGCAGAAGTGCTGGCGGCACTGTGGCAACAAAGCCAACAAGGCCAGCTACCGGTGCTGATCGACACCAGCCCCTGTGCGTTAAAATTGCGCGAGGACGCCGCAGGCCATCCGCTTTACCGTCAGCTGAAACTCACAGAACCAGCCAGTTTTGCCTTGCAATATCTGGTGCCACGGCTACAGCTGAGCGCAACTGACAACGCCATCGCCTTGCATCCGACCTGCTCCAGCCGCCGGATGCACACAGATCAGGCGCAACTCCAGCTCGCCAGACTGCTCAGCCGCAGCGTTGTCGTGCCAGAGGATATTCATTGTTGTGGTTTTGCCGGTGACAAAGGCTTTCAGTTGCCGGAACTCAATGCCGCTGCACTGGCGCCGCTGCGGGCGCAGGTCAGTCATTGTCAGGGCGGGTATTCCACCAGTCGCACCTGCGAAATTGGCTTATCGGCGCACAGTGATCTGTTGTATCAGTCGTTATTGCAGTTGCTGGATCAACAATCCAGCCCCGGCTAAAAGCACAACAGCAGCCGCTGGCTGCTGTTGTGCTGTCATCAACGGCGGTTTAGCCGATCATCAGCGCGCCACAGGCAAGATAACCCAGCAGGGTCAGTCCGGCACAGATCAGCGCATAAGGCAGCTGGGTGCGGGTATGTTCGAGTAAATCACAGCCGGCGGCGACGGCACTGACCGCCGTCGTGTCAGAGATAGGCGAGCAGTGGTCGCCAAACACACCACCGCCCAGAATAGCCGCCAGCACTAACTCTGGCGGTAAGCCTAGGTTCACCACCAGCGGCATACCGATTGGGATCAGGATGGCAAATGTGCCCCAGGACGTACCGGTAGTAAAGGAGATTAAGGCGCCGGCTAAAAACAGCATCGCCGGAATTAACCACAGCGGTAAGGTGTCAGCCACCACGCCGGAGATATACAAACCGGTGCCTAAGTTTTTTAAGCTCTGGCCCAATGCCAGCGCCAGTAACAGAATGCTGACCAGTCCAAGCAGCTCGCTCATGCCTTTAAAACCAATATTCACCAGCTGCTGATGGTTATATTGTTTACTCAGTAACAACATCAGATAGGCCACGACGCAGCTTAAAGTGGTGGCATACAACACCGATTTTGAACCTGAGCCCTGCGATAAATCGCCATTGCCGGTCCAGAGCATAAACCCGACCATACCGACAATCATCGTCAACAGGGGCACCAGCATAAAACGCGCTTTGGTCGGCGCTACTTCCTGTTCATCGTGGCCATCAATTTTGTGCAGCTGCACGTTGGCGCGGCGCATCGGCGCCAGATGACGGCCGGTCCAGATGGTAAACAACACCAGCACCAGCGTGAAAATGGCATAAAAGTTCAGCGGAATAGTCGCCATCAGCACCGAAACGGGGTTTTCATTCAGCGCATAAGGTGTGATAAGTCCGAGCACATAAGCGCCCCAGCCATTAAGTAAGATCAGAATACAAATCGGCGCACTGGTGCTGTCGATAATGTAGGCCAGTTCCGCCCGGCTGATTTTGAATTTATCAAACAAACCACGCGATAAAATGCCGGCGGTCAGCACCGACAGATTCGACTCGATAAAAATCACCACACCGGTAAAAAACGCCAGTAACTTACTCTGCCGGGCGTTTTTGGCGACGCCCCGGTTGACCAGACTGCTGACCAGTGCCGCCACGCCGCCGGAATAACGCATATACGCCATCAAAGCGCCGACCATCAGCGCAAACAGCAACAGACGGGCGTTACCGGGATCGGTCAACACTGTGGTCATCGCTTCTAACGTATTGACGGCACCCAGCGTGGCGGCGCCTGCCACTGAACTGCCACCTTTGAGCAGCAATAACAATTCCGCACTGAACAACGACAATAACAACGCCACTATTACTTCTTTACGCCACACCACCACAGCAATAGCCACTATTGCCGGGATTAGCGTCATCCATTCAGCCAAAGATCACCTCAGTTATTTTTATGTTGCGCCAGGCGTTTCATTGCAACGGCAACGCCAGACTTTCTGCGCCGTGCAGACTGTCAGGAAAATACTTTTCCAGCAAGGCCCAGAGGACCGCCACTGTGTGCAAATCCGGCTCGCCTGTCACACCGTCCGGCACAAAATGGCGCTGAAACGCCGCCAGCACCTGACGGCTTTGGTCATCCCAAACACCGGTTACCACAATGCCATAGCCGTAACGCGCCAGCGCCAGCTGCACAGTCCGGGCATCGGGCAGACGGCTCAGCCCTTGCCAGTATTTTAACAATACCGGATTGTCATACCAGGCACCAATACCCTGACGTGCCAGCCATTGCCAGGGGAAACGCGGGCCTGGGTCCTGTTTACGCGACGGCGCAATGTCGCTGTGCGCCAGCACGCGGGTTGGTGTGATCTCGGGGTTGCGGGCCAGGATCTCTTTCAGCAGCCCGGCCAGCAGCTGCAGCTGCGCCGGGTCAAAATCCGGCGTCAGGCAAAGCTCATTCCCACCTGGCCCGACAAACGGTTGTGTGCGCTGATAACACCAGCCCTGATTCACCAGCTCTATGCCAATCGACTGATCGTTAAGGCCAGTGCGGTCCTCCCATTGACTGGCACCGGCGTGCCAGGCCCGTTGTGTCTCCGGTACCAGCTGGTACACCTGCAGTGGCGTGCCAGCCGGATAGGTCGGGTCCAGACTTTCCGGGATCAGATAATGCGCACTGACTGCCGTCGCACCGGGTTGTGTCAACGCCTTTAATGACTGTTGCCAGTTGATTGCGGTGTAATGCAACACCAACAGCCGCACCCGCGCATTGCGGTTCACTGACTGATGCTCGGTATTGATTGGGACCGGCCCGGTCTGGCTGCAACTTTGCAACAAAGCCAGCAGCAATAACAGCCACCAGCGCGCACCTGGTATTTTGCCGGGCAGTGGCATCACACATCTCATGTTCAGCTCCGGGAATTGCCTGATTAATGGCTAGTTTCTAGCACAAATATTCGCCAATTAATATATTTGAGGAATAAAATATTACCGCTATAATCTGCTTTATATGCCAACGCCAGACGTGATTTTATCGGGACAATCTGAGCGTCGTATCAGTTTATCCCGAACTTCAGGCATAAGTCATTCGTCATAAAGCCGGCTATTTTTCGCGCCTGCATCGCCGGGCCAGAAAATGCTTTACCGCAGCCCCGGCCTGTAATATTTTCAGGGCGAAAAGGTAAACAGCACTTTAAAGGAAAACCAGCAGAATGTCCTGTTTAGTCAAAATCCGTTCCATCAAGGATACCTTGTCAGCCAATGAGCTGAAAATTGCTGATTTTGTGCTGAAATCGCCGGCGTTGATCCGCGAATTGTCGTCACAGAATCTGGCCGGCGCCGTCGGCGTCAGTCAGAGCAGTGTGGTGAAATTCACCCAGAAACTGGGCTATCGCGGTTATCCGGATTTTAAGTTTGCGCTGAATGAATCGGTGTTATCAGAGCCTGACAATACGGCACTGCACGGCAAAATTGTGCTCAGTGACAATCTGCAGCAAGTGGGCGACAAACTGCTGGCCAGTAAAATTGCGGTATTAAATTCCACCGCCACCTTAAACAGCCCGGAGTTATTGGAACAAGCCGTGCAAATGCTGCGCGACGCGCACCGCATTCATATCAGCGGCATTGGCGCCTCCGCGCTGGTGGCCAAAGACTTTGCCTACAAACTACAGAAACTTGGCTTTTGCGCCATGGCGGAAAATGACAGTCACGTGCAGCTGGCGGGTGTCGCCACGCTGGGCAAAGGCGATTTATTGTTTGCCATCAGCCAGTCGGGCAATACCCGGGAAATCGTTGAGATCTGCCGCCAGGCCCGTGCCAATCAGGCCCAGGTGATGAGCCTGACCCGCTATGGTCAGTCGCCGGTGGGTGATCACGCTCACTTGCAACTCTATATGGCAACCGACGAAGAATCGGCGCGTTTATCGTCGATCCTGGCCCGTACCGCGCAGGAATATGTGATTGACCTGCTCTTTATCGGCCTGACACAAGCATCCAAAACCGGTCGCGCGCTGATGGAAAAATCCAATCAGGCCGTCGCCCAGTTTTACCGTTCGCGTTAATCACCGGCAGACGGATACAACAAATAGGGCGCCCGGCGCCGGGCGAAGTCCTTGAGGCCGGCTTGCCAACTCTGGCGGATCTGCGCGGCGCTTTGCCCTTGTTCCAGCTGCAGCCGCAGCTCATCTGTTCCGGCCAGTTTGTCAAAAAAGGCCGGGTTATCAATCAAACGCTGGCCTTTGGCGGCAAAACGTTGCTGCCACTCTGACCAGACTTCCACCACCAGCCCTTGTTGTGGCAAGCCTGTGCGAAAATCTTCGGCGCCAATCCAGCTATCACGCCAGGGCGGATTTAACGCCGCGCCCGGGGCGCGCAGTGGCATCAGCCGCCAGCTGCCGGCGCTGTCTAGGAGCAGCGGGTGGCCCAACAGCTGAAAGGGCCAGGCGGTGCCGCGGCCGACCGATACCGATGTTCCTTCGAACAATGCCAGCGTCGGATACCAGGCAACGGCCTGCGCATTGGGTAAATTCGGGCTCGGCGGCACTGGCATCTGATAAGGCTGACCACGCTGATAGTGCGCCACCGGCACGACCGTTAAGTTGAGCGCAGCCGCTTCGGCAAACCAGCCTTCACCGCGGATCATCAGCGCCAGCTCACCTAAGGTCATGCCATGTAACAGCGGGATCGGATGCAGGCCAACAAAAGAGCTGAATTCGCGCTGCAACACCGGGCCATCCAGCCAGCGCCCGTTCGGATTAGGCCTGTCCAGCAGCCACAGCGGCAGTTTGGCCTGTGCGGCCGCCTGCATCACATAATGCAGCGTGGACAAATAGGTGTAAAACCGCGTGCCGACATCCTGCAAATCAAACAGGATCAAGTCCACATCGGCCAGCTGTGCCGCTGTAGGCGCTTTATGGCTGCCATACAGGGAATACACCGGTGCGCCGGTTTTGCCGTCGCGACTGTCCGCCACCGCAGCGCCGGCATCGGCGTCACCACGAAAACCATGTTCAGGAGTAAAAATAACCCTGACCTGCAGCCCCAGTTCAGCAAGCGCATCGATAAGGTGGCAAGACCCGACCCGCGAACTCTGATTCACCACCACAGCAAGCCGTTTGCCTTTGAGTGCCGCCTGTTTGTGCAGCAACTGCGCAGCACCGACCCGGGCGGACAAATCTTCGCGCGCCTCAGCCGGCGTCGGAAAACAGCTTTTTGCCTGCACAGCGACGCTAATGAGGCAGACCAGCAACAGCGCCGTGTAGCGAAGCCCCTTGAATAACATCATACCGGGCATGGCCGGGCCGCCAGTGCCTCGATAGCCAGCTGCAGCTGGCCTTTTGCCTGTTGCAGCAGCGCGCCGGCCACCTGAACGTCCTTACTAGTGATAGCCGCAGGCGTCGCAGCGGCGTGATACAACAAAATGGCCAGTTTGACACTTTGCCCGGCCTGCTGCAGCAGATAGCCGGCATCTTCCAGGCTGCAGCCGGTGGCCTGGCGGATAATATTCAGCGCCCGCGCTTTTAATTTGGCATTACTGGCGTGTAAATCGACCATCAGGTCCTGATACACCTTACCGCTTCGGACCATGGCGGCGGTTGAAATCATATTGAGCAACAGTTTTTGTGCCGTGCCGGCTTTGAGGCGGGTGGAGCCGCTCAGCACTTCCGGCCCCACAGCAGCACAGATCGCAATATCTGCCTGATTTAGCACCTCAGTGTGCGGATTGCAGCTGATACCGGCGCAGCAGGCGCCGATACTGCGGGCATAACGCAGTCCGGCAATGACATAAGGCGTGCGGCCGCTGGCCGCGATCCCAACCAGCACGTCTTTGGCGTTAAATCCAATCGCGCTCAGGTCGGTCACCGCCAGTGCTTCATCATCTTCAGCGCCTTCTTTGGCCCGGAACATCGCGTTGTGACCACCGGCGATGAGGCCTGTTACCTGATGCGCCTGCACACTGAAAGTTGGTGGGCATTCCACCGCATCCAGCACCCCAAGCCGGCCACTGGTGCCGGCGCCAAGGTAAATCAGCCGGCCGCCGCTGGCAAAAGCTGCAACCACTTTGTCGACCAGTTGCGCCACTTGCGGAATAGCATCGGCGACAGCCAGCGGCACTGTCTGATCGGCCTGATTGAAGGTGCGCAACAAGGTTTCAGTGTCTAAGGCCGCCAGATCAAGCCGGGCAGGGTGACGCGACTCGGTGGGCAACTGACTGAGCTGGCGCGCCAGCGCATAGGGGGCCGGCTCGCAGACGGCGCGCGCCGGTGCGGCGGCACCCGGCAATACCGGCGCCAGCGGCAGCAGCGTAGCGGCCAGCTGCCGGGCAATCAAAATGGCGCCCTGGACGCTGTCCGCTTTGGCGCTCTGACACCAGCTTTGGACTGTCGCCGACAAATACGGCACTGTCGCACCGGCAAGGCCGCCTAACACCACCACAGGTAAAGTGGTATCAGCGCGGGTGGCTTTGATCAGCAGCTCCACATCCGCGGCATGTTTATGCAACACACTTAAAGCCGCCGGGCAGTGCGCCGCCAGTTCAATCACCTGTGGCGCCAGCGCTGCGTATTGGTTCGCGCTGGCCTGGCGCAGCCAGCAGAGCACATCGGATTTGCTCTGGCCAATGACCGAAAAAATATACTGCGCCAGCTGCGAATAGCTGTCCGGATGACAGTCCTGCTCCCATAATGCCGCCCGGACTGCGGCTTTTCCCATCGCCGCGCCGCCGCCTTCGTCACCGATGGTAAAACCCCAGCCACCGACTTGTTGTTCCTGCTGGCTGTGGTCCAGCCGCATCGCCACCGAGCCGGTTCCGAGCGCAATCGCCACCACCGGCGCGCCGCCATTGGCACCATGTAACGACGTCTTTGCATCGGTCGTGACATAACAGCAGGCAAAACGCTGGGGCTGTAGTGCGACTAACAATTGCTGTTTTAAGCTGTCATCTCCGGCTCCGGCGATCCCAACGACTAACACCACGTCGGCCATTGCGACACCCGCCTGTTGCAGCACTTGCACAATCAGCTGCCAGACCGTGTCACAGGCGCCGGCCAGATCATTGGTCAGATGGGCGGGGCCGGCACTGGCTCGCGCCACGGTGTCCCCTTGTGCATTACAGAGCAGCGCCAGCGTTTTGCTGCCACCCCCGTCAATTCCGAGCAGATAAACACTCATCAGACACCTCAGCAGAACCATTGGGCAGCGCACAATCAGGCCGGGCCAGCGGTTTACCGCTGTACGCGACCAGCGTCGCCAGAATAAAACCGATACAGAGTTGCCAGGTAAACGCCAGATCAAACTGCCAGGCTGTTGGCAAATACCACTGTTGTACATAAGGTTGTTGCAACGCCGTCAGCACAAATCCGCTGAGCAGCGCCAGCGCGCAGCTGCGGCTGTTGCCCCGCTGGCTGAACAGCGCTACCGCAAACACCGCCAGTAAGCCACTGTAAGAAAACACCATCACACCAAGCGCAAACGCCAGCAACGGGGTATCGCTGTATTGCTGCCAGTAAAAACACAACATCGCCATAGCCCCAAGCGCCAGCATCAGGCCAAACATCAGCAGCCGCGCCAGTGGTACTTCCCTGGCCTGTGTCAGCCGCTCGCCCAACTGCGGTTTGAGCATATCTTCCATCAGCACCGATGCCATGGAGTTCAGGCCAGACGTCAGCGTCGACACCGCCGCGGCAATCACCCCAACAGTCACCAGCCCACGCAAACCCGCCGGCAGTTCGGTCAGCACGTAAAACATAAACACTGTGATAGTTTCACCGGCGAAGCGGTTTTGCGGCGTCAGCGCCGCCTGATGGCTGTAGGCGGGGTCCTGATAAAACAAATACAGCAGTAAACCGATGCCTAACAACACGGTCACCACCGGCACCACCAGCACCACTGAACCAACCAACGCCCAGGTGCCCTGACGGGCGTCCCGGCACGACAAGGCGCGTTGGGTTAAGTCCTGATCCAGGCCAAAAGAGGCAATAAATAACAAAAAGAAGCCGGTAAAGGTCGACAGCAAATTAAAGGCACCGGCCTGGCTCAAATCAGTACCGGTATCAAATAGCCGCAGTTTATTGCCGCTGCCGTCGGCCGGCTGTTGCAGCGACTGTAGGATTTGCCCGCCATCGCCTGGCAATTGCCAGTACAGATACAGCAGCACCAGCAGCGCCGCACTGACATAGACCGCGCACTGAATGGCATCGCCATAAATTACCGAGCGGATACCGCCCCAGGTGGAATAGGCAAAACTGACCAGACAGAGCAGGGCAATAGCCCCCAGCACATGCGCTGCGGCGATATCAGAAAACAGGATCATCGACAGCGCAATAGCCGCCATATAAAGCCGGGCGCCACTGGCAAATAAGCGGCCCAGCAGATACATCATGCCGGCATGGCGTTTACTGCGCTCACCAAAACGATGCTGCAACAAGGCGTATGCCGTGGTGACTTTATATTGATAAAACTTCGGCAGTAAAAAATGCGCGACAAAGAGCGCTGCCGCGAGGGCGCCCAGATTGGTGGTCAGATAGGTCAGGTCGCCGCGGTAAGCATAATCCGGCGCCCCCAGAAAAGTGGCGGCCGACTGCGCAGTCGCCAACACCGACACCGCAATCACCCAGGTCGGAATATGACGGTTGCCGGTAAAAAACTCGCGGCTGCTGCCAATAGTACCGCGGTTAAACCACCATCCCGTCAGGGCCAGCACGACAAAATAACCGAAGAAGATGCCCCAGTCTGCTGGCTGAAACGCCGAATTCATCTGTACCTCTGTCTCTTTACCCACCACTGCGGTCTGATTTGCAAGCATAGGGGGCATTAAATATTATTTCAAACTATTTAATGAGGAATAATATATTCTTGATTTTGGCGCACTACTGCGGCATAAATAGCCACGTATCTGCATGGAGCGGTTTGGAGAGATGATGCGAACCTCTGGTCTTTTTTGCCTGACAGTCGCTGGTTTGCTGCTGTCAGCCCTGGTGATCTGCGGCGGCTGGTACTGGCAACAGCAACACAAGGAGCAACAAATCAGGTTCTGGCTTGGGCAAAAGCTGATGCTGGATTTGCGCTATTTTTGCCCCGCCAGCGCCAGCGCCACGGCAACGGCAACGGCAAGCGACTCTTGTCAGCAGCCGGTCACACAATTACCGGAGTTATGGCAGCAACAGCTGAAAAAGCTGCACATAGGTGGTGTGGTGTTATTTGCCGTCAACCTCGTGGACCGTACACAGATAAGCGGCCTGACGTCAGCCCTGCAACAAAGCAGCAGCGACGGCCTGCCGCTGCTTGTCGCCACCGACCAGGAAGGCGGCCGGGTAGCGCGTTTGCCGGAATCAGTGTTGCCGGCCTTTCCCGGCCTGATGGCACTTGGCGCCACGGCTGCCCGGCATCAGCAGCAGTTTGCCACTGCGCAGGGCGCGGCACAGGCGCAAACGCTGCGCCAGCTTGGCATTAACATCAATTTTTCACCGGCGCTGGATGTCAACAGTGACCCGGCCAACCCGGTGATTGGCGTCCGGGCATTTGGTGATGATCCAGAGCTGGTCGCCACGCTTGGCATCGCATTGGCCCGTGGCCTGCAACAAGGCGGCGTGGCCGCGACCCTGAAGCATTTTCCTGGCCACGGCGATACGGCCACCGACAGCCATACCGGTTTACCCCGCGTCGATCATGTGCGCGCCGTGGCGGAAACTATTGATATAGCGCCATTTCGCGAGGCGGTGCAGGCGGGAGCCGCCCGTCTGGTGATGACGGCGCATATTCAGTATCCGGCGCTTGATGACAGTGAAATCCAGACCCGGCACGGCGAATTAATCCTGCCGCCGGCCACCTTATCCCACCGGATCCTGACCACCCTGTTGCGGGAACAACTGGAATTTGACGGGGTGGTGATCACCGATGCGCTGAATATGCAGGCGATCAGCGACGCTTTTACACCGCTGCAGGCGGCGAAACACAGTTTTAACGCCGGCGCCGATATTGCGCTGATGCCGCTGCAGATCCAAAGCCCGGCTGATTTTGCCCAGTTACAGCAATTAATCGACGATCTGGTGCTGGCCAGCCAAAACGGCGAACTGGATGTCGCAGCACTGGAGGCGTCTTATTTACGCATCCGCGATTTAAAACGCTGGCTGGCGCAACAAGCTGCGCCGGCGCCACTTTCGGCCGACGCCGCTGCTATGCAGTATCAGGCCCAACAACAGCTGGATTTGGCGATAGCCAGCGCGGCGTTAACCCAGCTGGACGGTGATCTGACAGGCTTAGCGCAAGCCAAAGCCTTTTATCTGCTGATGCCGGATGCCGATAAATGCCGGCGTTTTTCGCTGGCGTTACAAACTGCGTTGCCGGCGGTGCCCAGACAATGTGTCGATCTTCGCGACAGTAGTGCTTTGCCGGCGCTGGCGCCGGGCGCGGTAGTCGTTGGCGCTTATGTCGCACCGGAACAAAGTGCAGTCGAAGCCGGCGTGCTGGCTGACTTGCACCAGCCGGGGCAGCCACTGGCGCCGCTCAGTGTCGACAGCCAGTTACAACAGTTACGGCAACAGCTGACGCAGGCGCGCAAGCAAGGGGCGACCACAGTGCTGATTGCATTGCGCTCGCCGTACCAGCTGCCGCAATTTGCCGGCAAAGTCGATATCCGCCTTGCCAGCTATGGGTATCCGTTCAGCCTGCAACCAGACGGCGAACCCGGTGCTGTGTTTACGGCATTGGCCCGCTTATTTGCCGGTAGCAGTGCGGCAACCGGCGTGCTGCCGGTCCGTTTGAACTAAAGCAACTGGTTTCCGCTGTCAGGTTGTGGCAGTGTAAAATCGCAATTGAATACACAGATAAAGGCACACCGATGTTACTGAACGCACACTCAAGCCCAGAGGCCGTCAGAGCTGCCGCCAGACAAGGCCTGTGGCAGGGGCCCACCGCCGGTCTGGCCAATGGTTATGTGCAGGCCAATCTGGCGATCCTGCCCAAGGCGCTGGCCGATGATTTTCTGAAGTTTTGTCTGGCCAATCCCAAACCCTGTCCGCTGCTGGCTTTTGCCACAACGCCGGGGCAGACCGCTTTTACCATCGCCGGCCAGTCGCTGGATATTCGTAGCGATGCGCCGCGTTACAACATCTTCCGCCACGGCGTGCAAAGCGAAACGGTCAGCGATTTAACCGCTTATTGGCGCGACGATATGCTGAGTTTTCTGATTGGCTGCTCATTTTCATTTGAAGACGCGCTGCAGCAGGGCGGCATTGAATTACGCCATCAGACCGAACAAAAAAATGTGCCTATGTATAACAGCAATATCGCCTTAACACCGGTCGGCCCCTTTGCGGGCAACATGGTCGTCAGTATGCGGCCGATGCGCGCCGCGGATGCTATCCGCGCCATCCAAATCTGCAGCCGGTTTCCGACTGTGCACGGCGCACCGGTGCATTTGGGGGATCCGGCGCTGATTGGCATTGCTGATCTGCAGGCGCCGGATTATGGCGATGCGGTCAGCATCGGCCCTGACGAGTTACCGGTGTTCTGGGCCTGTGGTGTGACACCGCAGGTGGCTATCCGCAACGCCGGCGCAGATTTGGCTTTTAGTCATAGTCCGGGATGTATGCTGGTCACCGATTTAACCAATGCCAGTCTGGCGGTGTTGTAAATGAGCTGCCTTGCCACCATTGCCGGCGTGCGGCTGCTGGTGCACAGTGAACAGGCGCTGCTGCTGGACTTCAGCGCGCTCAGTCCGGCCGGGCCGGGACCGGCCCTGATGCAGAAAATCCAGACGGTGCGCCAGCAGCTGCCGGCACTGCTTGGCAGCCACTTGCTGGAACTGGTGCCGTCTTATACCTCAATTTTGCTGATTTTTGATCTGCTGCAAACCGATCACAGCAGCGTCGGTCAGGCGCTCGCCAGCGCTTTGCCGCTCTGGCTGAATGCCTCAGCTCCCGCCGCCCAAGGCAAGGTAGTGGAACTGCCATGTTATTACAGCGCCGAAAGCGGGCCTGATCTGCATCAGGTGGCGGCATTACATCAGCTCAGTGTCGCGGCACTCATCCGGCTGCACAGCCAACAACAGTATCAGGTCTATGCGATTGGCTTTGCGCCTGGCTTTGCCTACCTTGGTTTTACCGATCCGCGGATAAATACCCCGCGGCTGAGCAGCCCCAGACCTCTGGTTGCCGCCGGCAGCGTCGCGATAGCCGACCGCCAGACCGCGGTCTATCCGGCGCCATCACCGGGCGGCTGGCATTTGCTCGGCAATTGTCCGGTCCCGCTGTTTGATCTCAATGCCAGCCCGATGATGCCCTTTGCCGTCGGCGACACAGTGCAGTTTGTGCCGGTGGAACGCAGCGAATTTCTGCGTCTGGGCGGACAATTATGACGCGCCCGGAGCAGCAAACCGGCCTGTGGGTTCTGCAAAGCCACAGTGGTGTGCAGTTGCAGGATGCCGGCCGGTTTGGCGGCGCAGCGGCTGGCCTCACTCAGGGCGGCGCAGTCGACCTGACCTCAGCGCGGCTGGCCAATGCGCTGGTCGGCAATCACAATCAGGTCAGCGGGACTTGTCCGGCGGTGCTTGAAATCACTCTCGGCGCCGCGGCATTTCGCGCAGAACAGCCGACGTTACTGGCCGTGACCGGTGCGGCCATGCCGCTGTTGTTAAACCGTCAGCCGGTGGCGCGTTATCGCAGTTTATTGCTGCAACCGGGCGACTTACTGGAAATTGGTTACAGTCGCGCCGGTGCCAGAGCCTATCTGGCGGTCGCCGGTGGTTTTGCCGCGCCGGCGGTCTGCGGCAGTGTTGCCACAGTGCGCCGCGAAATGGTCGGCGGCCTCGATGGCCAAGGCGCTTGTGTCAGCGCCGGGACCTTGCTGGCGTGCAGTGGCTATCAGGGTGCAGATCCGGCGATTTCTTTGCCTTATCTGCAGCATTATCATCATCAAAGCCTGCGCCGTCTGGCGCTGGTGCCGGGCGCGCAGCTGACACAGGCCGCGCCGGATTTTGCCATGTTGCTGCAAAGCCGTTTGTTCCGCATCACGGCGCGCAGCGATCGGATGGGCGTGCAGCTTGGCGGTGAACCCTTACCGGCCAGCGCCAGCCAGCTGTATTCTGAAGGCATTTGTCTGGGCGCGATGCAAATTCCGCCAAGCGGATTACCTATCGTAATGCTTAACGATCACCAGACCATTGGCGGTTATCCAAAATGCGGCGCGCTGACCAGGCGCAGCGCCGAGTTACTCGGCCAGGCCATGACCGGTGATCTGGTGCGTTTTCACTGGTGTGATGCGGCGCAGGCGCTGTTACAGGAACGTCAGCGCCTGCAACAGTTACAGCAGCAACTGGATATGTTGTCAGCCCAGTGGGCTGAGGTCATCATTGCCGGAGGCCAACATGACTGACGCCGCACTGCAGCTCGAACAGTGGCTGGTTGAGCGCAATCCACGCGGCATGGCGCTGGCACGCCAGGCGCTGCTCCCGGGTTATTTACAACGTGCCGCCACCTTATTGCACCAGCCTGGCCGCACCGTGCTGATTGGCACCGGCTTTCCGGTCGCCGGCACTTTTGAAACTGACGGCCCGGTCGGTGCTATCGCCATTTACCGCATGCTGGCGCAGCTTGGGGTCAGGCCGGTACTGGTCTGCGGCGACCCCTTGTACTCAGTGCTCAATGGCCACTATCAGGTGGAGGCCTTTGCGCTGGGTATCGACGGCCAGCCGCGCGCAGCGCAGTTGCTGGCGCAATATCAGCCTGCCGCAATTTTGTGTATTGAACGGCCGGGACAGGCGGCGGATGGTCGTTATTACAATATGCGCCACGAAGATATCAGCGCCAAAGTGGCTGATCTGGACGCGCTGATGCGGCTGGCTCCTTGTGCGACGGTCGGCATTGGCGACGGCGGCAACGAGCTGGGCATGGGGAACATCATCGACACCGTGCGGGCACTGGATATCAGGCCGGCGGTGACCGGCTGCAGCGAGCTTATCGTCGCTGATGTGTCGAACTGGGCCGCCTATGGTCTGGCCTATCATTGGTCACTGCAAAGCCGGCAGGACTTATTTGCCTGCTGCGACGCCCTGCCAGTCCTCAAGTTTTTGTCGGCTCACGGCAGTGTGGATGGTGTCACCCGGCTAAATACCCTGACTGAAGACGGCCTGGCGCCTGAGGTCGGCGCTGCATTATGCCAACAAATTTATCAATTGTATCAACAACACCGCACGGTGCCGGTGTGAGGGCCTTACCTTGTCTGACGTCTATTTAAATGGCAGTTTTGTCGCTGCAAGCGAAGCACGTATTTCACCGCTGGACCGTGGTTTTCTGTTTGGCGATGGCATTTACGAAGTGATCCCGAGTTATCAGGGGCGGCTGGTCGGTTTTACCCCCCATATCGACCGGCTGCAACGCGGCCTTGCCGAAATAGGCATCGGCTTTGACTGGGATCACGCGCAGTGGCTTGCGATGATCAACGAGTTGCTGCAACGCAATGGCAATGGCGACCTGGGCGTGTATTTACACGTCTCACGCGGCGCTGATACCAAACGTGGCCATGCCTTTCCGTCCGGTGTCGCGCCCACAGTGTTTGCCTTTACGTTTGCCATTAACCCGCCGCCCAGTGGTCTACCGGGCAGCGCCAAACCAATCCGGGTCGTCAGCGCAGAGGATTTACGCTGGAAACGCTGTCATATCAAATCCACAGCGCTGCTTGGTAATGTGCTGCATCATCAGCAGGGCATTGACGCCGGTTGTCAGGAAACCATCTTGTTTAATGCCAGGGATGAGCTGACCGAAGGCAGCTCCTGTAACGCTTTTATCGTAAAAAACGGCGTGATCAGCACGCCACCACTGGACACCCAGATTTTACCCGGCATCACCCGGCTGTTATTGCTGCAAATTCTCCGCAGCCACAGCACACTGGTGGTACAGGAGCGGGTCATTCACAAAGCCGAAGTCCTTGCCGCCGATGAAGTCTGGCTGACCAGCTCGTCAAAAGAGCTGATGCCGGTTATTGCGATCGACGGCCAGCCGGTCGGTTCCGGTGAGGTCGGCCCTCATTGGCACCAGGCCCAGCAATTATTCGCCGTACATAAATTTGACCGGTGACCCTGCGCGCAAAACAGCCCCATGATGGCAGTGCCCGTTGCCGGCACTGCCAGTTAAATCCTATATATTCCAGATGGTTACCATTCAACCAACCAGCTGCAGCTGCGACGTGGAGTGGTTTTTCCCGCGCCGGCCCCTGGCTTATAATTGAATATTCTTAAACTGTAAATTAATTCGCATAAGCTATTTCTCATAAAATAATTTATTGCTATCTTTGCACTGGGCGTGAATAAAATTTCGCCTTGATGGACCGTCTGCAGACAGACGGTGGCAGCGGCAGCGCTTTTGTAGTCGGGCTGATTTGGCAGCAAATCAGCGTGAAAAGCAGGTCAGCGGTACAGACAATAATAATCCGGGACTTAGCAATGAAAACAACAATATCACCGCAGTATCCGACGACGCCGGCCCGGCGTTTTGGCATTAACCTTATTACCAGCGCGCTGCTGGCCAGCGTATTAGCGGCAGCACCAGCGATGGCGCAGCAGGCCGGGGGCATCAAAGGCAAAATCAGTGCCGAAGCCGGCCAAAGTGCAGCGGCAGGTTTAACCGTCACCGCCAGCAGCAATGTGATGCCAAAACCCCGCACAGTCGTCACCAAAGCCGATGGCTCTTATTCACTGCCGTTGTTATTACCGGGTAAATATGACCTGACGATCAGCAATGCCAGCGGCGTAGTGCGTAAAATGCAGGTTGAGGTACAGCTTGAGCAAACCTCCACTGTCGATGTAAACCTCGGGGCCGGCAGCGCCGATGTTGAAGTGATCCAGGTGCTCGGCAGTTCCATTTCACGTGAAGGCAATTCATCGCTGACCAACTCTTTGGGCGCGGAAAATATCGAATCCTTGCCGGTCGGTCAGGAATACCGGGACTTATTAAAACTGATCCCCGGCGTGCAATATTCGGAAAACGGCATTTTAGGCCCCTCGGCCGGTGGCTCCGGTGTTGACAACAAATATGGTTTTGACGGCGTCGACGTGTCGTTACCGCTGTTTGGCAACCTGGCATCCGATCCATCCACGCACGATATTGCCAGCGTGTCGATGGACCGCGGCGGCGCCAAAGCCATTGGCTTTAACCGGGCCGGTGGTTTTTCGATTAATACCATCTCCAAATCCGGTACTAACGAATTTGAAGGCTATCTCGAATACAAGCTGCAGGACAAAAACCTGGCGGCTAAAAACGTAGATCCGGCCAAAGCCTATAAATCTGAGCAAAGCTGGCTGACCATGGGGCTGGCAGGCCCGCTGGTGGAAGATCTGCTGTATTTTTACGGCTCGTTTTACCGGCCTGAAGAAGAGCGGGCAAATAAAGCCACCAACTATGGCCCGGTGAAAGATTTCAGCAGTGAACGCGACGAATATTTCGGTAAACTGACCTTTGCACCGACTGATGCGTTGTTATTTAACCTGAGTCTGCGCGATTCGAGCCGCGAAGATCAGGGCGCTTCTATTCTGGCAAGTGATGCCGATACCGTGTCATTGGGTGAATTGTCGGACCAAACCATCCTCACCCTGGATGGCTCTTACCTGCTCAGCAGCAATACCAGCCTGAGTTTTAATGCCGGCCGTTTTGAGCTGGAAACCGCCAGTAACCCGGACAATCGTTTCAGCTTCCAGCCGGTCATCGGCAATAAACTGGATATCGCCAATCTGACCGGTCTTGGCACCTTGTCGGTGCCGACGTTAATTGCCAATGCCACCACGCCGGCCCAGCTGGCATTTAACAACTTTGCCAGCCAGCTGATTAACCAATATGGTTATACTGCGGCCGGCGGCGCCAAAGCCGGCGGCGGTCGCGTTGGCGGCGCGCCGCAAATCAATAACCAGAATTTCTACCGCGACAGCCTGGAATTTGCCATCGACCATGAACTCAGTCATGGCGACACCACACATAAGCTGCATGCCGGCTTTAAATACTCGGATATCGAAGAAGAACTGAGCCGCTTGTCCAATGGCTGGGGCACTATCGCTTACACCGGTGGTTTACAAAAAACTGCCGCCGGCGTGCCGTATTTCTACCAGACCTCAACGGAACAAATGAGTTTGCTCGATGCCAGCGGCAAAACCGTCCCGCCGATTAAATCCGCGGCACGCTCTTATAACTTTGAGATCAATGACACCATCACGCACGGCGACTTTGACTACAACATCGGGGTTTTAATCAGCAAAGATGAACTCTTTGGTCAGGGCCTGCGCGAAAAAGCCGGCACTGTGTCCGGGTTTGAACTGGCACCTGGCAATAAATACGAAATGTACACCATCGACTGGAAAGACATGATCCAGCCGCGCCTGGGTGCCACCTGGCGCTATGACGGGGAAAATACCATTTTCGCCAACTACGCCTCGTACAATCCGGAAGCCAGCTCACTGGCCCGCGCCGCGTCCTGGGACCGCAGTACCCAACGCACCTTGCTGGTGCGCTTTGACGAAAACGGTAATTATCTGGAAACGGCCAACCGCGGCTCGTCCAGCGGTAAAGTGTTTGCCGATAATCTCAAACCACGCCGCATCGACGAATTTACCTTAGGCACCACCAAAGCGCTGGACGATGGCTGGTTCCTGCGCAGCCACCTGCGTCATCGCGAAGGCTCACATTTCTGGGAAGATATCTGGAACTACGCACGCTCACGCGAAGGTACCTACGGCCCGAATGGCGGGGTGCCAGAGGATTTGCGGGCGCTGGGGGATTACGTGAAAAACCTCGAAGATATCCGTAAAGAAATTGGTGGTTCAACCTTTGTTATCGCCGAAGTCGACGGCGGTTATACCAAATACTGGGAAGCCAGTTTTGAAGCGGAGTGGGTGGGTGATCGCGCCTATCTGAACGCGTCATACGTCTGGAGCCGTTACACCGGTAACTTCGACCAGGACAACACCACTTATGCCAACGACGCCAACACCTTTATCGGTTCGTCTTATTACAACGATGACAAAGGTAAATATGTCTGGGATAACAAAAATGGCCGGCTGTCGGCTGACAAACCGCATCTGCTGAAAGTCTATGGTTATTACACCACAGACTGGGAAGCCAATATTGGCGCCTTTTTCCTGTTCCAGTCCGGTCAGGCCTGGGAAACCTGGTCAGGCGCTTATTATGGCCTGAATCCACGCGGTGCTTATGAAGCGGTCAGCGCCTATGCCGAAAAAGCCGGCAGCAGACGCAGTGCCAGTCACTGGCAGCTGGATTTAAACTATACGCAGGACTTCACAATCAATCCGGAGCTGGTGGTGAAATTCCGCGCCGATGTGTTTAACGTGCTGGACCGCCAGACCGGTTATAACATTGAGCCGATTGACTTTGACCCGGAATATGGCACACCACGCAGCTGGTATAACCCACGCCGGGTGCAGTTGTCGGTACGGGTTGATTTCTGACCCTGACCGGCGCACCAGCGGTGTGCGGCGTCGCAGACAGCAAAAAAAGCCAGTCATGATTGACTGGCTTTTTTATTAGGCCGCCGCAAGGTTCTAAAACTGGCTGACCGCCGTGACCCATTGGTCCAATAACGGCCGGCCTTTGGCGACGCCTTGCTCAGCGTTGACCAGGCCGACAAAAATCCAGGGCCGGTTTTGCCGGTCAAACACGTATCCGGCCAGGCCGGTGCCATTACGTAAAGTACCGGTTTTTAACCGGGCGCGGTCACGGGCGCCGCTGCTGCGCAGCCGGTTCTGCAGGGTGCCGTCAACGCCGGCGCGCGGCAGACTACTGGCTAAATCCAGCCCCCAGGGTTGTTGCCAGGCAAACTGTAATAACGCCGCCAGCTGACTGGCGCTGATCCGGGCCTGGCGCGACAGCCCCGAGCCATTGTCCAGCACCAGGCCTTGTGCCGGTAGCTGGCGCTGTGCCAGCCATTGCTGCACAAATTGCTCGGTCAGTGCGACACTCGCGGCTTCAGGCAAATCTGCCGCCAGCGGCGCCTGCCGGCCCAATTGCAGCGCTAAGGTGCGGGCCAGACCGTTGTCAGAGTGTTTGTTCAGCTGTTGCAGCAACTGGGGCAAGGGCCGGCTGAAATGGCGCGCCACAACCACCGCATCGGCTGGGGTCTGGCCATGTCGCACCGGCAAAACAGCGCTGACACGGCCACCAAGTTGGCGCCAGCTCTGGCTCAGCGTTAATTGCCACAGGCCATCCCGGCTTAACCAGGCGGCTTCTTCTTCGTGTACACAATGGCGCGGAAATTCGCCACGCAGCACCAGTTCAATACGACCATCCGGCAACACGCGCTCCTGCAGCGCCAGCAGGTCGGCATTAAACTGGTCACAACGCGCATTGGTTAACCGCAGCTCAGACTTCAGCTGTAAGTCAGCCAACAGCGGCAGGCTGGCAAGCTGCACTGTGCTGGCATCACTCTTCAGCGTCAGCTGCAGCATCTGCTGATTCAGCCCCAGTGCATCCGGAATGTAGTTGTAGCGGGCGCGCGGCGATTCATCAAATGGCGCGGCGGCCGGGTCCGGCAGTGCCGGGCTGAACCAGCCGCGGTCTAAGCGCACACCGCCACGCAGCTCGCGGACGCCTTCGTTATACAATTGGGCCAGCAGCGCGGCCACGGCAGCATAATCCAGATCCGGATCCCCTTTGCCACGCAGATACAGCGGCTGTAATAAGATGCCGCTTTGCCGGGCCTGCGCCAGATCCGCGGCATCCGCCAGCAGTTCGGTTTCGCCGCGCCAGACAGGGCCGAGCTGGTCCAGCGCCACGGCACTGGTCAGCAGCTTTAACGTACTGGCCGGTTGTAACAACAATCCGGCATTGTGTTCAATGAGTGGGGTGGTCTGGCCTTGGGCCGCCACCGGCATCACCACCAGCGCGACCTGGTCCGGCGCCAGGCCCGCCGCCCGGATCTGCTGTGTCAGCTCCTGACGCAGCTGACCGCCAGGCTGACTGGCACAACCGAAAAGAAACAGCGCAACAGATAAAACAGCAGGTCTTAACATCAAAGTAAACCTCGCTTGGGTTCAGATTGGCTGGGCAGCGGCGGCAATTGCCAGTGCTGCGCCAGCCGGCGATATTCGCTGGCTGGCAGCAACAGATACAGCGGTTCTGCCTGCGGCTTCAACCATTGCAACAATGCCGCCAGATGATCAGGCGCTAATGCCGTGCAACCGGCGGTTTTGCGCCCGTCGGGGGATTTCAGGTGCATAAAAATACAACTGCCGGCGCCGGTCTGGCGTGCTTCAGCGCCATTGAAGTTGTGGTCGATAAACAAGCCTGTGGTGTACACCGCATCAGGTTTTGCACTCAGGTCGCGGCGCATCGGTTCTGAACTGCCGGCGGTCCATTCGCTGCGGTACCGGCGGATATCCACGGTCTGGTTATACAGAGGCGAAGTAGGGACATCAATACAATAATCAAACCGGCTCATTTGCTGATAAGGCATTTGGCTGGCAAGGGCAGGCAGGGCGCCAAAGGCGGCGCTTAACCGAAACAGACCGGCCGGTGCTTTGCCATCGCCTTCCTGTTTCTGCGGCCCGGGCTGGGTCGGGTGCAGACCAAGGCCCCAGGCACTGCCATTGCGGCCAAGGTCGACCGTGCCGGTCTGGCCTGTGCGTTGCCAGGGCTGGCCGGCCACGCGGACAAACTGATACAGCTGGCCCGTGCTCTGCGACCAGTCATCGCTGACCACCACCACCAGCTGTGTGGTGCTGGCCGGCAGCACCGGAGCCGGCACCGGCTGAATCGACTGGCTGCAGCCAGTCAGCAGCGTCGCGACCAATACGGGCGCCAGCACCAGGGCAGATCCGTGCGGCCAAAGCCTGGCGTGTTGCCTGCTTTTTGCCCGTTGCTGCGCCAGATGAAAAGGTAACATGATTGATTTAAAAGCTGATTTTATCAGTTGTTGTTGTGCCTTCATCACTTCGCCTGTGCTTGTAATTTAGTCTTGCGCCAGTATACTTGAATAAATAATTCCTGCCACGCCGATAGGTTTAGAATGATTGGAATAACCCTCCGCCGCCGGGCTGCGCGCGCTGTGCTGCGCAGCCTGCTGCTCATCAGCACAGGAGTTTTACCGGTGATATCCATAGCAACCGCCAGTTCGCACGATATTCCATTGCTAAGTCCGGCGCAATTGGCACCAGATTATTGGCTGGCCCGTACCGCGGCACCGGATCAAATCCTGCGCACACCGGCGCAAATTGCCGCCGCAAATGCCACGCTGCTGCGCACCTTGCCGGACATGCTGGACCTTGCCAGCGCTCCGGACAACTACAGCCAACAAGCGCTGCTGGCGCTGATTGAGCAAAGTTCCGGCCTGCCCGGCGCCGCGCGGTTTTATGCCGATGGCCGGCAGTTAACAGCGGCGGATTTTGCGCGTTATCAGCAGAATATGGCCACGGCCACAGTGCCGGCCAGCATTGCGGCCAGCTATGCGTTAGTCAGCAGCCGCGGCATTATCCGGGCTTTTCCCACGCTGGATCGGGTGTTTAATGCCGGCATGGATACCGATATCGACCGTTTTCAGGAAACCGCCGTTTTTGTCGGCCAACCGCTGCAGGTGCTGCATTACAGCGCCGATCGGCAGTGGGCATTTGTGCGGCATTATCACTACAGTGGCTGGCTGCAAGTACAACATCTGGCGCTGACCGATAAACGCACTGCGCTTGATTTTGCCGCCACCGCTGATTTTTTACTGGTGACCGGCGCCCGGGTTTTCACCAACTTTACCGCTGAGCAACCCACAGTGTCTGAAGTTGCGCTGGAGATGGGCATCCGGCTGCCGCTGCTCAAAGACGTGCCGGCGCTGGTCCACGACCAGAATCCGGCGTTCAGTTATGCCGTGCAGTTACCAGTGCGCCGCGCCGACGGCAAGTTACAGCTGATGCCAGCCCTGATCGCCCGCAATCAGGACGTGCGCACCGGCTACTTGCCGTTAACCCGCGCCAATATCATCCGCCAGTCATTTAAGTTTCTCGGCGAGCGCTACGGCTGGGGCCATGACTACAATGCCCGCGACTGCTCAGGTTTTGTCGGCGAAGTGTTTAAAACTTTTGGCGTGTTGTTGCCGCGAAATACCAGCAGCCTTGGCAAACAACGTTTTGCCGCCGAGATCCGGCTCGACACTGCCAGCGACGCGCAAAAAGCCGAGGCGCTCAGCCGCAGCAATACCGGTGATTTGCTGCTGATCCCGGGGCATGTGATGCTGGTACTCGGTCGCAGCGATACCGGGCAATTATTTGTCATCCATTCGGTCAATGGCCTGAGTTACTATCAGCAAAATGGCCAGTATTATCAAAGTAAACTCAATGGTGTCAGTATCACGCCGTTATTGCCGTTACAACTCAATCGCGACACCAGCTATCTGCAAGCCCTGTACAACATCAAAAGCCTGACGCAGGAGACTTATGCGTATCCGTAACGTTGAGACCTTTTTACTGCAAGTGCCGTTAAAAACGCCCTTTGTCACCGCGCTGCGCCGGGTCGATAAAGTGCAGGATCTGGTGGTCTGCATCATGCTCGACAACGGGCTTTGTGGCTATGGTGAAGCAGCCCCCACGCTGGTGATCAGCGGCGACAGCCTGCAATCGATGCAGGCGGTGATCCACAATGTGTTTAAACCCCTGTTGATAGGGCAGTCTGTGGCGAATTTTCAGGCACTGCTGCATCAGCTGCAACGTTGTGTCGTTGGCAACAGCAGTGCTAAAGCCGCTGTTGAAATTGCCCTTTATGATGCCCGGGCGCAATTATTTAATGTACCGCTGTGTCAGCTGCTTGGCAGCGCTCCGGTTGAACTCAGTACCGATATAACCATCAGCATGAACCCGGTCGACGAGATGGTGGTGGCGGCCACTGCCGCTGTTGCCGCCGGCTATCAGCAGCTGAAAATTAAACTGGGCAGTGAACCGGAGCTGGACGTGGCGCGCGTGCTGGCCATCCATCGCGCCGTGCCGGGCCATATCCGCTTGCGGCTGGATGTCAATCAGGCCTGGACCGCCAAACAAAGTATCCGCGCGCTGCGCCAGATTGAAGCCGCCGGCGTGTTGCCGGAACTGGTAGAGCAACCGGTGCCGGCCGCCGATTGGGCCGGCTTAAAAGCGGTCAAAGATGCAGTGCTGACCCCGGTGATGGCCGATGAAAGCGCCTACAGCCCGGCTGATGTGGCGAAGCTGCTGGCCGAAGATTGCTGTGACATTATCAATATCAAACTGATGAAAACCGGCGGGATCAGCGGCGCGCTGCAAATTCTGGCGCTGGCGGAGGTGGCGGGTAAATCCTGTATGCTCGGCTCTATGCTGGAATCATCCATCAGTGTCGCCGCTGCGGCACATCTGGCCGCGGCTTATCCGCACACAATCCGCTATCTGGATTTGGATGGTCCCACGTTATCGCAGTTCGATCCGGTCAGCGGCGGCACTGTGTTTGACGGTCCGGCCATCCGGCTCAATCACAGCGCCGGTCTTGGCATTTTGCAGGTCAAAGGCCTGCTGCCCTGGCCGCTGGCCGCCTTACCCGGTTAATCGGCCTGCGGCGCTGCAGCCGCTTGTGCCCGCGCCTCGGCCAGCACCAGTTCGCCCAGGCGTTTGAGAAAGGGCAGTCCGATGCTGTCGTAGTCATAGTGGTCGTCATTGAGCACGCCGTCCTGATTGACATACAACGCCGCCGATAAGATAAATTCGGCGCCGCTGACCTCATCCCGCACATAAGCGCTGTCGAGCAGGAAGCCGTAGGCATCACCGACTTTGTTGTGAATGTGCAGGCGAGGGTCCGGCACCACATCTTTCGCCGCGCCGTAGATCAGGAATTTGACATAAGCCGGCCAGTATTGCTCAGGCGGATAGCGTGGAACGGTACTTTGGCTGGGTAACAACGCCATCTGCTGTTGCAGGAATTGCAGGTCGGCCGGGCTCAGGTTCAGTCGCGCTGTGGCTGGCAGCGTTTGTGGCAGCATAATCATTTGCGTCAGCCGGTGCATCTGAGCCAGGCTCCAGTGGTTTTTCTGGCTGAAATCCAGCGGTTTGCCCTGCAACTGGCCATCCAGCAGATAATCCCGTCCGACAGGGGTCACAGGCATTGCCGGCAACTGCGCAGCCTGGCGCGCCGGCTGCTGATACAGCAGACGGCCTTTAGCATCATAAAAGGTCACAGCATTGGTCTGCAGATTCTGCGCGACCGTCAGCGGGCGTTCCAGCCGGTGCTGAATACGGGCGCCAGCAAAGCCCAGTTCCGCCAGCCGCTGGTTGATATACGCCGGCCCCATCAGTTCATACAATCTGTTGTATGCATCGTTGTCACTGACCAGCAGAATTTTCTTGATGTAATGGCGCACGCTGGGCTGGCCCGACGCGGCAGTCAGATCCTGTACAACCGGCATATCGCCCGGCAACAAGGCTGCGGTGTGCATCACACTGTCCGGCGTCACCCCGGTCGGTGCCAGCCGCTGCAGATATTCCAGCGCGAGCGCAGCCACCGCCAGCTTGACGGTTGATGCCGGATACAGATAGTCCGACATATCACCGTATTGCTGTGACTGCAGCCGGACAGTGCCATCAGCGCTGCGCTGAATGGTGCTGTACAGCACCTGTAACCGGTAGTCACGGCTATGGCTGACCAGTTGTGGCTGGCCAATATCCGCTGCTGCGCTTGCGACCAGCTGGCGCAGTGGCGCAGGCGTCTGGTCTTGGGTTGGCGCCAGCGCACAGGCGGCCAGCAGCGTCGCCGCGCCAGCGCAGATAATAAGGCGGCGCAAAGGCCGGACATGCAGGCTTACATTCAGCACAAGGATGCTCCGTCAGCACAAAAGAATATTTTATTCCATTTGTCTTTTATAGCCGGAATACAGCGCAAAGGCAATCCGCTGCAAAGGCAATCCGGTGCCGGGCAACTGCAGCTTAGCTGGCCTCGGCTGAAGGGGTACAACGCAGAATGTCGTCCGGCTGCAGATAAAAGCCGGCGGTTTTGTCCAGCTCTAGTGGCAAGCCCAGCTTGCGCTGCCATTTTTGCGCCACAGCCCGGGCGGCGCCGGACTGCAATAATTGCTGATATTTTTGCGCCAGACGCTGCGCGAGCTTAGGATCTGAACCTGGCGACAGCGCAAAATAGTTTTGTGAACACATCAGCTGCCACACTGGCCTTAACGCCGCGGCTTCGCTCTGTTGGGACTGGAGAACCTGTTCTTCCAAATCGGTCGACAACCACAGCTGCGCCCGGTCTTTTTGCAGCATTTCCATGCCCTGACGGTAACTGCCAACGGTTTCAATCTTGATGCCTGCAGCCTTAAACTGCTCACTGAGCCAACCGGCACGTAAACCCGCCACCACCAGACGGTGTTTTTTTATGTCGGCAAGGCTTCGGATCGGCGGCAGATCCTGACGCACGGCATAAACACTGTGGTAACGCCGGGAAACCGGCCCGATAAAGGTAAACCCCAGCGCCTCACGCCCGGCGGTTTTGCCCATGGTAAACAACAACACATTTTTCTGCTGCAGCGCGGTCTCATAGGCGCGTGGCCAAGGCATCAGCTCAACCTGCGACGGCAGCACCCCATCAAACAACAACTGCAGCATGTCTATCGAAATACCGCTGATCTGTTCCGCTTCCAGATAATTAAACGGCATCTTTTCTGAGGTCAGGACGCGTAGCGGCGGCTGTGTCGCCGACACTGGCAGGGCGAAGCAGAGCAAAGAGATCCAAAGATACAGTCGCAAGCTGTTGGCCATCCGGTGGGAAATAAAAAATCAGCATGAAAACAAAACCGCCCTTTGTCAATCCAACATCTGCTAACACAGCTGCAGCGGCATGATGGCAAGATGTCCTTGCAGCCCGCCATCATCAGTTTGGCCGGAGATCCTGAGCGGACGATTTTTACAGCCGGTAAAAAGTCAGACATCGCTTGTTTTCAGCCAACGCCTTGCGAGGGAGGCAGACGCGCGGCACAATCAGCGCACTGGCTTGATTCTGTGGTTTTTTGCATGCATAACACTGTTGCTCACCGGGTAGTGATCTGTGCCTACCATCGTCTGTCGATGTTGGAATACGGCACCGCCAGCGAGATTTTTATTGGTTATGGCCGCAGTTACAGCCCTTGGTATCAGGCTTCTGTTGTAGGCATTGACGGCCCGGCGCTGGCGCTGTCAGACGGCACTGTGTTGCAGGTGCCGGCCGATTTGGCGCTGCTGGCACAGGCCGATACCATAGTGCTGCCGGGCTGGCGCGATCTGGCAGAAAAACCGCCTGAGCCATTCCTGCAGGCGCTGCAACAAGCCAGCGCCCGCGGTGCCCGTCTGGTCAGTTTCTGCTCCGGCGCGGTGATCCTGGCTTACGCCGGCTTGTTAGACGGCAAAGCCGCCACCACACACTGGAAATACGCCAGCCAGTTTCGCCGGTTATTTCCGCAAGTGCTGCTGAATACGGCGCCGTTGTACGTGCAGGCCAGTCCGCATATTTTTACCTCGGCCGGCAGCGCCGCCTGTATCGACTTGTCGCTGGCGCTGATTGAAGCTGACTTTGGCACTGTTCAGGCCAACATCACCGCCCGCCGGCTGGTGGTGCCTTTGACCCGCCAGGGTGGTCAGCGTCAGTTTATTGAGATGCCGGTGTCTACAGCAGGTAAAACCCTGAGCGGAGTGCTGGACGCGGTATTGGCCGATCTTTCCAGGCCCTGGGATATCAACCAGCTGGCTGGGCGCGCCGGCATGAGCCGGCGCAGTTTTGACCGGCATTTTCAGCAAAGTGTCGGGCAAAGCGCCAAACAATGGCTGCAGCAGGCGCGGATTGAACAAGCGAAAAAACTGTTGAGCCAGGGCATACGGGTCGAAACGGTGACCGGCCTGTGCGGTTTTCACAGCAGTTCTGCCTTTCGGTTGCAATTTTTGCAGTGGACCGGCGTATCACCGCGCCAGTTCCGCCAGCAGCAACAACAACGGCCTGTATTGCAACCAGCGTAAAGATGACGCCGGCAGAGCTTGCCAGGTAAGGGTTCAGCTCTTATGATCGCGCCACTTTGTGTATTTGCCACAGTGTTGCGGTGGCACACTGTCTGAGCGGAATTATCCATGTCTCTTTTTCATCACGAACCGGCATACCCGTTGCTGCAGTCGATCCTGCAGCTGGTGCTGTCGCAACAACAGCAACTTGAGCGCGCGATGGCGCAGGTATTTGCCGCGGCAAAGCCCTCAGTAGCCTTGCAGAGTCAGGTGGTCAGGCTGTGCCACGAATTTTTGCGAAAATACAATGCCTACCAGCAACTGGCCGGCAGCGCTGCCAGCACTGAGCAGACGCTGGCGCTGTTTTTCCAGCTCAGCCACGACGCGGCGCTGCAGGCGAAATGGCAACAGTTGCCAGCGGCAGTGCAGGACGGCTGTCCGGACTGGCTGGACCAATTGGGTCAGGCCGAACTAGGGGCCGCCTGGCCCGCCGAACGTGCGGCGCTCGCCACTGCCGCACCGCGTTTTATTCGCACTAACCCGTTAAAAACCAGCCGCGAGGCCCTGCAGCAGGCACTGGCACAAGCCGGTATTCAAAGCCGCCCGGTTGCAGGCGTCGCCGGCGCACTGGAAATCACCTCAGACAGCGCCTTGTTTCAGAGCAACGCTTTTAAACAAGGCTGGTTTGAACAGCAGGACGCCGGCTCGCAACTGGTGGCGGCGGCATTACCGGTCAGACCGGGCAGCCGGGTCATTGACGCCTGTGCCGGTGCCGGCGGTAAAACGCTGGCGCTCTCTGGTGCGATGCAAGGCAAAGGCCGTTTACTGGCGATGGATGTCGAACAATGGAAGCTCGATAATTTACAGCAGCGCGCCAACAGAGCAGGGGCCGGCAATATCGAAACCCGGCTTATCAGCAGCAGTAAAACCATCAAACGTCTGGCCGGCAAAGCAGACTATTTATTGCTTGATGTACCTTGCACCGGCAGTGGTGTGCTCAGGCGCAATCCGGATGCAAAATGGCGTGCACCGATGCGCCTGGCGGAACTGCAACAACTCCAGCAGGATATCCTGCAGCGTTACAGCAAAATGCTGACTGCCGGCGGTGAGCTGCTGTATGCCACCTGTTCGATTTTTCCCAGCGAAAACCGCCGGCAAATTGATGCATTTTTGCAAAGCCGGCCAGATTTTGTGTTGTTATCTGATCAACAAATCAGCCCGGCCGCCACTGGTTTTGACGGCTTTTATTTCGCCCATCTGCGAAGGATCAGCGAACAGAGCTAAGCTATTGCCAGCTCAGGTGTTGCTCTTCGCTTCCGCCGGTGGCGGGGTGTCAGTTTCGTAAGATTTACAGGTACTGATCACCGCCTGTAAATGGCCGCCCAAGTCTTTGCTGGCGAATTGCTGGCTCTGTGCCACCAGCGTCTTGAGCGTTGCGAGGGCCTGTTCTAGCCCTTGCTGATCGATCAGGGTTTTAGCATAAGCAGCCGCATCGGCGCCTTGTTCCAGCATGGCCGCCACACTGTCAAAACTCAGCTCCTGCGAAAACATCTGCTCTATATCGGCCAGTAACTTCGCCACTTTGGCCGATTCAACCAGCGCCCCTTCGACCGTAATCAGTTTACCCATCGGATCTGCTGCCAGCCGGCTCGCTACGCAAGCAGCTACGCTGCCGGCTTCAGCACTGCCAGCAACAGCTGCCAGGCCTTGCTCGCGGATCTGTTTAACCGCTTCAGCAATTTGCGGGTCTTGTTGCAACCATTGTTGCTCTAATGCAGTTTTTGGGTTCTCACTGAGATAACCACAGCTGGTCAGTAAAAACGCCAGACCAGCAGTTAATAAAGGACGGGTGAAAGACATTGGCAGCTCCATGACATCAAACCAAGAAACAGCGAAGCATGCTTCGCTCTGATGGTTATTTGATGGCGCTGCTTACTGACAATTCAAGGGTCAGCTTAAAAATTTTGCTGCGCCGGCGCCATATTCGCCCCGGCTTTTATGGCTGCGCATTGGTCATGGCGGCCATCAGGCGCTGGCGCAGTGCTGTCATTTGCCTGACGTCGTCTTCGCCTGCGATGCCCGAAGTGCTTTGCCGCGCTTGCTGTAACTGGACCTGATACTGGTTATACAGTTTATTCAGCAGATGGCTCTGGTTCAGTGCAAACAGCTGCTGCCATAAATCTTCGATATGCTGCAGTTGCGCCGCCTGAACAGGCCGGATCTGAGGCTGTGCCTGACTGAGCCGGTGCAATGCCACATCCAGCTCACGGGCAACCGACACCGCAGATGTCGCCGCCGGCGTTGAATGTGGCAACGGCTGGGTGGCCGCCCCCGGCACCTGTTGCGGCGTCAGCAGCAGCGCCAATACTGTCATTGGCAACAACAACCAGGATTTCATCAGCACCTCCTCAGAAATACCAGCCATAAGACAGGCTGATGAAATCGAGGCCAGGATTCGGTCTTTTGAAGCCGGCATTGGAATAGTGCAGGTAACGCAGGGCCAGACTGCGGTCCGGCGCCAGCCAGGCAACAACCCCAAGCCGGTCCTCGAACTGATAGTGTGTGCTGACATCTTTGCCGGCAAAACGGGTGTCATCGAGCAGCGACACGCCAACACCGAATTCCAGATCCCACTTTAAATCAAACGCCTGACCTAAGGGGTAGCGCAACACCGGCGACACCGCCAGGACCGCATTACTGTCAGAGCTATTGGCCGGGCCATAACGCCAAAAATTGGCACTGGCCTCAAACAGCATGTTCAGACGCGGGTCCAGGCCGTGCAACCAGTCGACGTGATGCTGATAGGCCAGTTTTAACCCCTGCACATCGCCTTCACCTTGCAGGTAGTCCAGCGCAATGGCCTGTTGCAGACTTTTCGCCTGCGCCATATTTGCCAGCCCGGAAAAAAACAGCGTAAAAAGCAGGGCCTGTAAAATAGCCCGGTTGATCCGCATCTGTCGTTTTAAACTCATTGCCAGTTCCCCATCACACGCCCACTTGGCGCTTTCTTGCATGGCTGCTATTATCGGGAACGATCAGACACAATAAGTACCAATAAACTTGCAGAGCGTATCAATATGGATAGATTAACCCCGTTACTCGCCCATTTTTCACCACAGGCTTCAGTTTATTTTCATGGCAGCAGCTGCCAGAAAACCCAGTTTTGCCCACAAAGTGGCCGGGCTTATCTGCATTTGATTGAAGCCGGAAAGGGGGAGATCAGTGTCAATGACCGCAGCTATGCCATCACTGAACCCTGTTTGTTGTTTATTCCGCGCGGCCATGCGCATCAGTTTAAAGTCGACCATCAGCAGTCGTTGCTGCTGTTCTGCGCGACGCTGGACTGTGGTGAAACCGCCGGCAACCCTTTATTGGCGGCATTGCCGGATGTCAGTTTAATTCCGCTGTTGAGCTGCTCGTCACTGCGCAGCACCATTTCGCTGATCTGGCAGGAAAATCAGGCAGAGTATTGTGGCCGTGATGCCGCGCTGCAGCGACTGACCGAGTATCTGCTGATTTTGTTGTTGCGCTATATAATGGCAGTGGAGCCGCCGCAAGCCGGCTTGTTTGCCGGCCTTGCCGATAAGCGGCTGGCGCCGGTGATCACGGCACTGCATCAACAACCACAGCTGGACTGGACTTTAGACAGCATGGCGCTGGAAGCAGGCATGTCGCGCGCCCGCTTTGCCGAGCATTTTCGCAAAATCGTCGGGCAAACCCCGGCCGATTACCTGCAACACTGGCGTCTGACTCTGGCGCGCAAGCAACTTCTGTCCGGCAATGCGCTGAAACAAATCGCACCAGCTGTCGGCTACCAGAGTGTGGCCGCCTTTCACCGGGTATTTCGCCAGCGCTTTGGCCTCTCACCCAAAGAATGGCTGGAGCAGGCGACCGCAGTGGCCGCTTGAAGTGCTTAGGCAGAAGAGGATTGCGGCAGCCGCCGGGGTTTTGGAGGGCTAACCGACGACCGTCGTCGGGCTTAGTCAACGAGATTGCCAAATTTCAGCTACAAAAAAACCAGCAAATTTGCTGGTTTTTAAGTTGGTTGCGGCAGCCGCCGGGGTTATGAAGAGCGAACCGACGACCGTCGTCGGACTTAGTCAACGAGATTGCCAAATTTCAGCTACAAAAAAACCAGCAAATATGCTGGTTCTTAAGTTGGTTGCGGCAGCCGCCGGGGTTATGAAGAGCGAACCGACGACCGTCGTCGGACTTAGTCAACGAGATTGCCAAATTTCAGCTACAAAAAAACCAGCAAATATGCTGGTTCTTAAGTTGGTTGCGGCAGCCGCCGGGGTTATGAAGAGCGAACCGACGACCGTCGTCGGACTTAGTCAACGAGATTGCCAAATTTCAGCTACAAAAAAACCAGCAAATATGCTGGTTCTTAAGTTGGTTGCGGCAGCCGCCGGGGTTATGAAGAGCGAACCGACGACCGTCGT
>CALJUX010000048.1 GCA_937978655.1 uncultured Chromatiaceae bacterium | reverse complement strand
TGGCGTAATAGTTAGGGTAAGAAAAGGGCTCCTCTGGAGCCCTTTTTGTTTTTTGGGCCCTCAGTACTCTGTACTCACTACGTATTAACTATGTTCCCCAATTGGCAATTAGCATTCAGCTTGTCACAAAACGCTTCCAACCGCGCTCGCGTAACGTATTCATTGCATCTAGTCTTATTTAATCTTGGCAGATTTAAACAAGTGTTTGAGAACTGAGACGGATTCTGTTAGAACTGACTCATCGTACCAGATGGAGAGTAGTCATGAGTATTTATCAGGCGCCATTAGCGGATATGCGCTTTAACCTTTTCCAGCTATGGAAAGTACAGCAATTTTGGTCCCAGAACAGTATTCTCAGTGAGAGGATTGAGGCCGATACAGCCAGCGCAATTTTAGATGAAGCCGGCAAAGTGACGTCGGAGCTGATTGCGCCAAAAGCACAGCTCGCAGATGAAACCGGTGTGAAGTGGCAGGCAGGCGCTGTTACGACGCCTGAACACTACAAAGCGAATTACCAACAACTATGTGAGGGCGGCTGGACCGCCCTGTCCGGCGACCCTGAATATGGTGGTATGGGGATGCCGAAATCTTTAGCCACTTTGTACGAAGAAATGATGTGCAGTGCAGATATCGCATTTTCTTTGTATTCAGGCTTAACCGCAGGCGCCTGCGTCACGCTGCTGCAGTATGCCGATGAGAAGACGAAACAGCATGTTCTGCCAAAGCTCTACAGTGGTGAGTGGTCTGCGACTATGTGCCTGACCGAAGCGCATGCCGGCTCTGATTTAGGCATTATGCGTACGCAGGCGAAGCCTCAGGCTGATGGTAGCTACCTGCTTAGCGGTAGTAAAATATTCATCACTGCCGGCGAACATGATCTGACTGACAACATCATTCATCTGGTACTGGCAAAGTTGCCTGATGCGCCGGCTGGGTCTCGTGGGATCTCACTGTTTCTTGTTCCCAAATACTTACTTGATGCAAATGGTAATAAGACAGAACTGCAAAATTCGCTGCAATGCGGTTCCGTTGAACACAAAATGGGGATCCATGCATCTGCCAGTTGTGTGATGAATTTTGACGATGCAAGGGGCTATCTGCTGGGTGAACCAAACAAAGGTCTCGCAGCGATGTTTACCATGATGAACTATGAACGTCTCGCAATGGGCAGCCAAGGTGTTGGGGCGGCCGAACGGGCATTTCAAAATGCGAGGCTCTATGCCAACGATCGCCTGCAGGGGCGGGTGGCGACTAAAGATGCAAACAAAGCAGACCCAATCATTCAGCACGCAGATGTGCAACGTATGCTTTTAAGCATAAAAGCACTGACCGAAGCGGGGCGTAGCTTTTCGGTCTATGTTGCCAATCAGCTAGACCAGGCTAAGTTTGGTGAAGATCAAAATGCGCTGGCTGTTGCCAGTCTTCTTACCCCGGTAACCAAGGCATTCCTGACCGACCGTGGCTTTGACTGTTGTGTCACAGCACAGCAGGTATTTGGCGGCCATGGTTATATTAAAGAGTGGGGGATGGAGCAGTGGGTACGTGATGTCCGTATCGCGCAAATCTATGAGGGAACCAACGGGATCCAGGCGTTGGATTTTGCCGGCCGTAAGCTCTTTGCTGATGGTGGTGCCGCTATTCAACAAATCCTGCAAGAGATCGAGGCTGGCCTCAATGTAAGTCCTCAACCTGCTCTAGCAGAATTATTAACGCAGTATCAGCAGGTAATATCCAGCTTAGGGCAGCGGAAAGAGGAATTACCAGCGCTGTTACAATCCCATGCATGTGATTTGTTAGATCTGACCGGATATCTGTTGTTTGGACATATGTGGAATATGACACTTATCGCGCTTGAGGATTGCACTGAGGGGGATGAGTTCATTGCGTCAAAACGGCAAACCGCAGATTTTTACTTTAGCCGGGTGATGCCAAAAGCCTATGGACACCTGCAGATTGTCCGACAGTCTCTTACCGCGATTGACCCTTCGCTGATATAGCCCTCAACCGATAAACTGAGCCCGAGTACGCGGCTCAGTTTTACTTTTCCGCAAATCGCTCAAAAATAAAACACATGCTTGTTTTTCTTCGGCGATTGCGTATAATGCGCGTCCAGCCTTGGCTTAGACTCAGGCTGGCACTCGGTACAAACAGCTACAACATTGATTGTTGCGTCGTGTCCCAGTGCACAACAGGACCTTCGATTGGAAGGTCAATGTAACATGGTGCAAAGGCGTCTTTCCTTTAGGAATATGACTGCCCTTGTTTATTTTTGCTCTTTTTGCTCTTTGAGGCTTTGATTTATGAGTAATCAAAGGATTCGCATCCGTCTGAAAGCGTTCGATCACCGTTTGATCGATCAGTCAACTATGGAAATCGTTGACACAGCTAAGCGTACGGGCGCGCAGGTTCGTGGTCCTATCCCACTTCCGACTCGCCAGGAACGTTTCACTGTATTGATTTCTCCTCACGTCAATAAAGATGCACGTGATCAGTACGAAATCCGTACCCACAAGCGTTTAATCGACATCGTTGAGCCAACAGAAAAGACTGTTGACGCACTGATGCGTTTAGATCTGCCTGCTGGCGTTGACGTTCAAATCAGCCTGGGCTAATCAGACAGGTTTTTAGAGAGGTTTAGGATATGGCTATCGGTCTAATCGGTCGTAAAGTGGGCATGACTCGCATCTTCACTGAAGATGGCGTATCAATCCCAGTAACCGTAATCGAAGCAACACCAAACCGCGTTACTGCCATCAAAACGCAAGACGTTCATGGCTATAGCGCACTGCAAGTGACTGCTGGCACTGTGAAGGCAAGCCGCCTGAACAAGCCAGACGCTGGTCAGTTTGCAAAAGCTGGTGTTGAAGCCGGTCGTGGTCTGTGGGAATTCCGCCTGCAAGATAACGAAGGCGCTGACATTCAAGTCGGCAGCGAGATTACTGTTGAAGTTTTCGCAGAGACGAAAAAAGTTGATGTCACAGGCACATCAAAAGGTAAAGGTTTTGCCGGTACTGTAAAGCGCTGGAATTTCCGTACTCAGGATGCAACTCACGGTAACTCTCTGTCACACCGTGTTCCAGGTTCAATTGGTCAAAACCAATCACCAGGTAAAGTATTCAAAGGTAAAAAAATGGCCGGCCATATGGGTGCAGAGCGTGTAACTGTCCAGTCTCTGGAAGTTGTACGTGTTGATGCAGCACGCAACATCCTGTTAGTGAAGGGCGCTGTCCCTGGAGCTATCGGTGGTGATGTGATTGTTAAACCAGCGGTCAAAAGCTAACGTCTGGAGGAAATGAGTGATGGAATTAGCATTAAGAGACGCTAAAGGCGTTCTTGAAGTTTCCGAAGCTACCTTTGGACGTGAGTTCAATGAAGCTCTGGTACATCAGGTAGTAGTTGCGTACGCAGCTGGCGCCCGTCAAGGTACCCGTGCTCAACTGACCCGTTCAGAAGTACGCGGTGGCGGTAAGAAGCCATGGCGCCAGAAGGGTACTGGTCGTGCCCGTGCTGGTACAATCCGTAGCCCAATTTGGCGTGGCGGTGGTGTGACATTTGCGGCTAAGCCACAAGATCACAGCCAAAAAGTTAACAGAAAGATGTATCGTGGCGCGATCATGAGCATCCTGTCTGAACTGGTTCGTCAGGAACGTTTAGTCGTAGTTGAAGACTTCGCAGTCGAAACTCCGAAAACGAAAGAACTGGCTGACAAGTTAAAAGCGATGGAACTGAAAGATGTTCTGATCGTTACTGCAGAAGTTGACGAGAACCTGTTCTTATCAGCCCGTAACCTGTACAAGGTTGACGTGCGTGATGTTCACGGTATCGACCCAGTCAGCTTAATCGCCTTCGACAAAGTGTTGATGACTGCTGCTGCAGTTAAACAAATCGAGGAGATGTTAGCATGATCCGTGAAGAACGTTTACTGAAGGTGATTCTGGCTCCGCACGTATCTGAGAAGAGCACGATCGCGGCAGAAACCAACAACACAGTCGTGTTCAAAGTATCAACCACAGCCACTAAGGCAGACATCAAAGCTGCCGTACAGAAACTGTTCGAAGTGGAAGTTGTTGGTGTTCGCACTGTTAACGTTAAGGGTAAGACCAAACGCACTGGTATGCGTACTGGCCAACGTAGCGATTGGAAAAAAGCTTACGTTACTCTTAAAGAAGGCAGCGAGCTCGATTTAGTTGGCGGCGCTGAGTAATAAGAGGAGTTAGGAAATGGCACTTGTTAAGTGTAAACCTACGTCACCAGGTCGTCGCCACGTTTTAAAAGTGGTCAACCCAGACCTGCACAAAGGCGCTCCATATGCACCTTTGTTAGAGAAGAACACGAAGACTGGTGGTCGTAACAACCACGGTCGTATTACGACTCGTCACATCGGTGGTGGCCACAAGCAACATTACCGTATGGTTGACTTCAAGCGTAATAAAGACGGTATCCCGGCTAAAGTTGAGCGCCTGGAATACGATCCAAACCGCACTGCAAACATCGCTCTGGTGTTGTACGCAGACGGCGAGCGTCGTTACATCCTGGCACCAAAAGGCTTAAAAGCTGGTGATGTAGTTCAGTCTGGTATGGATTCACCAATTAAATCTGGTAACACCATGCCACTGCGTAACATCCCAGTGGGTCAAATCGTTCACAACATCGAACTGAAGCCAGGTAAAGGCGGCCAGTTAATGCGTTCAGCTGGTGCTTTTGCCCAGATTCTGGCGCGTGACGGTGCATATGTCACTCTGCGTCTGCGCAGCGGTGAAATGCGCAAAGTGCTGGCTGATTGCCGTGCAACCATCGGTGAAATCGGCAACGCCGAACACATGCTGCGCCAGTATGGTAAAGCAGGTGCTATGCGCTGGCGCGGTGTACGTCCAACCGTTCGTGGTGTTGTAATGAACCCGGTAGACCACCCACACGGTGGTGGTGAAGGTAAAACTTCTGGTGGCCGTCACCCGGTTACACCATGGGGTGTACCAACCAAAGGTTACAAGACCCGTGCGAACAAGCGTACAGACAAGTTCATTGTCCGTCGTCGTGACAAATAATTTAATGTGAGGAATTGCCATGCCACGTTCTCTCAAGAAAGGTCCATTTATCGACCTTCACTTGCTGAAGAAGGTAGAGAAAGCGTTGGAAAGCGGTGACAAGAAGCCTATCAAGACTTGGAGCCGTCGTTCAATGATCATTCCACAAATGATCGGTTTGACCATCGCTGTCCATAATGGTCGTCAACATGTACCGGTAATCGTCTCTGAAGAGATGGTTGGTCACAAGTTAGGTGAGTTTTCACCAACTCGGACATACCGTGGTCATGCAGCCGACAAAAAGGCCAAGAAACGCTAAGGGGTAAATAAATGCAAGCATTAGCAAAACATAAATTTGCCCGTTCATCTGCTCAGAAAACTCGTTTGGTCGCTGACCAAATCCGTGGTCTGACAGTTGGTAAGGCGTTAGATATTTTAACCTACAGCCCGAAAAAAGCGGCTGAGCTGGTTAAAAAGGTTCTTTTATCAGCCATTGCGAACGCAGAACACAATGAAGGCGCCGACATCGACGCTCTGAAAGTGAAAACTGTGTTTGTTGACGAAGGTCCGTCGATGAAGCGGATTAAGCCACGCGCTAAAGGTCGTGCTGACCGTATCGTCAAGCGTACCAGTCACATTACTGTGATTGTTGCTGATAACTAGGAGTGAGAAATGGGACAGAAAGTACATCCTAATGGTATTCGCCTAGGTATCACTAAGCCTTGGAGCTCAACCTGGTACGCGAATACAAAAGACTTCCCGGATTTCCTGGTTGGTGACTTTAAAGTTCGTCAGTATCTGACAAAAGAACTGAAAGCCGCTTCAGTAAGCCGGATCGATATTGAACGTCCTGCGAAAAGCATCCGTGTGACTATTCACACTGCTCGTCCAGGCGTGATCATCGGTAAAAAAGGTGAAGACGTTGAAAAACTGCGCAAAGCTGTCGCGACTATCGCTGGCGTGCCTGCACAGATCAATATCTCTGAAATCCGTAAGCCAGAACTGGATGCCAAGTTAGTTGCTGATTCAATCAGCAGCCAGCTGGAACGCCGTGTAATGTTCCGTCGCGCTATGAAGCGTGCGGTACAAAACGCCATGCGTTTAGGCGCGAAAGGTATCAAAGTTCAGGTTTCTGGCCGTTTAGGTGGTGCAGAAATCGCACGTGATGAGTGGTATCGTGAAGGCCGTGTGCCATTACACACTCTGCGTGCTGATATCGACTACTCAACATCAGAAGCTTTGACTACTTACGGTATCATTGGTGTTAAAGTTTGGATCTTCAAAGGCGAGATCCTGGGTGGTTTACCACTGGCCAACAACAATAACGCCAACAACGACAAACAGCCTAAGGCGCCGAAAAAACCGGCTCCACGTAAGGCTAAGTAGGAGTATTGAGCGATGTTGCAACCAAAACGTACTAAATTTCGTAAAGTGCACAAAGGACGCAACCGCGGCTTAGCCACCTCTGGTGACAAAGTAAGCTTCGGTACCTATGCACTGAAAGCAGTTGAACGTGGTCAAATGACTTCACGTCAAATTGAATCTGCACGTCGTGCCATGACCCGCGCCGTTAAACGTGTTGGTAAAATCTGGATCCGTGTGTTCCCAGACAAACCAATGACGGAAAAACCACTCGAAGTTCGTATGGGTAGTGGTAAAGGTAGCGTGGAGTACTGGGTATGCCAGATCAGACCTGGCAAAGTCCTGTACGAAATGGACGGTGTGTCGGAAGAGCTGGCTCGTCATGCATTTGCATTGGCCTCTGCCAAACTTCCATTTAAGACAACCTTTGTAACGCGGACGGTATTGTGATGAAAGCCAGCGAACTGAAAGCAAAAAGCGTAGAAGAGTTAAACGCTGAATTACTGGGTCTGTTACGTGAGCAGTTCAACCTGCGCATGCAAGCAGCGACAGGTCAGTTAGCTCAAACTCATTTGCTGAAAACGGTGCGTCGCGATATCGCACGTGTAAAGACCATCTTAACTGAGAAGGCAGGTGCGTAATGAGCGAATTAAACACCCGTACTCTGCAAGGTAAAGTGATCAGCAACAAAATGGACAAGTCTATTGTTGTTGCTATCGAACGCAACGTGAAACACCCGATCTACGGTAAGTTCATCACGCGTACTACCAAGCTGCATGTACATGATGAAGCGAACGTATGTAAAGAAGGCGATATCGTGACTATCCGCGAATGCCGTCCTCTTTCTAAAACCAAGTCTTGGACTCTGGTTGCGGTAGTGGAATCAGCATCTTAATTCCGTAAGGAATTTTGCCGAAAAAAAAAGCGGTCCTTTTATGGGCCGCTTTTATTTTGAGCTACCACTTTACGAAAAGGGCTGTTATAATCTCGCGCCCTCATGTAGGGGTAGTAAATTGTAAAAAACAGCGTTATCCGAAAGGGTAATAGTAGTGGAATAGCGGAGCACTAAGATGATCCAGATGCAATCTATGCTGGAAGTCGCAGACAACAGCGGCGCGCGCAGCGTAATGTGTATTAAGGTCTTAGGTGGTTCGCATCGCCGTTATGCAGCTATCGGAGACGTCATCAAGATCACTGTTAAGGAAGCAATTCCTCGCGGTAAGGTCAAAAAAGGTGATGTTCTGAATGCTGTGGTGGTGCGTACACGCAAAGGCGTACGCCGTCAGGACGGTTCTTTGATCCGTTTTGATCGCAATGCAGCTGTGTTGTTGAACAACAAGCTGGAACCGATCGGCACACGTATTTTTGGACCGGTTACCCGCGAACTTCGTGGTGATAAATTCATGAAGATCGTTTCTCTGGCCCCAGAAGTACTGTAAGGAGTCACAATGGCTAGCAAAATCCGTCGTGATGATGAGGTAGTTGTTCTTACTGGTAAGGACAAAGGTAAACAAGGCAAAGTCACTAAAGTATTAGTGGAAGAAGGCCGGGTTTACGTTTCAGGTGTCAATCTGGTTAAAAAACATCAGAAGCCGGTTCCGGCCCTGAATGTGCCAGGTGGCATCATTGAGAAAGAAGCCTCAATTCACGTATCAAACGTAGCGGTTGTTAACCCAGCAACGGGTAAAGCAGATCGCGTTGGTTTCCGTTTTGAAGATGGCAAGAAAGTTCGCTTCTTCAAATCGAATAATGAAAAAATCTAAATAGCTATTGGAGTAATACGATGGCGAAACTGCATGAAATTTATAAAGACACCGTAGTTCCGGAACTGTTTAAACAGTTCGGCTACACCAGCGTCATGCAAGTCCCTCGGATTGTCAAAATCACACTCAATATGGGTGTTGGTGAAGCTGTTGCTGACAAAAAGGTTTTAGAAAACGCAGTTGCTGACCTGACCGCAATCTCTGGTCAGAAGCCACTGGTAACTAAAGCCCGCAAATCAGTTGCTGGTTTCAAAATCCGTGAAGGCTACCCTATTGGTGCCAAAGTGACCCTGCGCGGCGAGCGTATGTGGGATTTCCTGGAACGTCTGGTATCGATCGCTATTCCGCGTATCCGTGACTTCCGTGGTGTAAACCCTAAATCGTTCGATGGCCGTGGTAACTATTCTATGGGCGTTCGTGAGCAAATCATTTTCCCAGAAATCGATTACGACAAAGTAGATGCGGTACGTGGTTTAGATATCACTATCACTACTACAGCTCGTACCGATGACGAAGGACGTGCATTACTTGCCGCGTTTAACTTCCCATTTAAGAAATAAGGTATAGGGTCATGGCAAAACAATCAATGAAAGCACGTGAGTTAAAGCGTGCACAACTGGTAGCCAAATACGCTGAGCAACGTCATGCGCTGCGGGACGCTATTGCTAATCCGGCGACTTCTGACGAAGACCGTTGGGCTGCAGTTCTGAAGCTGCAAACGTTACCGCGTGATTCAAGCCCTGTGCGTCAACGTAACCGTTGCCGTATCACTGGCCGTCCACACGGGTACCTGCGTAAATTCGGCATGAGCCGGATCAAGGTCCGTGAAGCAGCAATGCGCGGTGAAATTCCTGGCCTTCGTAAGGCCAGCTGGTAAGAATCACGGGAGTAACAGCTATGAGTTTGCAAGATCCAGTAGCGGATATGTTTACTCGCATCCGTAACGGCCAATCTGCCAAAAAAGTTGCGGTTAAGATGCCTTCTTCAAAATTGAAGATTGCAATTGCGAAAGTATTAAAAGACGAAGGTTACATCGAAGATTTCGCTGTTTCTGCTGATGTAAAAGCAGAGCTGGAAGTTACTTTAAAGTATTTCCAGGGCAAATCAGTCATTGAAACTATCGATCGTGTTAGCCGTCCAGGTCTGCGTATCTATAAGAAACGCGGCGAGTTACCAAAAGTAATGGGTGGTTTAGGTGTAGCTATCGTGTCTACATCTAAAGGGCTAATGACTGACCGTGCTGCACGCAAGGTTGGTATCGGTGGCGAAATCATCGGCTACGTAGCGTAACGGAGGTAGTAATCTATGTCTCGTGTAGCTAAAGCCCCCATCGCCCTGCCAGCAGGTGTGTCTATCACACTGAATGGCCAGAACGTGGCGATCAAAGGCAAAAACGGCGAGTTGACGTTAAACGTTAACGCAGCAGTTGAGATCGTTGTTGATGGTAACGTAGTTCGTACCAATCCACGTGACGGTTTCGAAGGCGCTAACGCTCAGGCAGGTACTGCTCGTGCGTTAATTAACAACCTGGTTGTTGGTGTATCTGAAGGTTATACCCGCAAACTGGAATTAGTTGGTGTTGGTTATCGTGCGAAAGCTGAAGGCAAGGTGTTGAACCTGTCTTTAGGTTTCTCTCACCCGGTCGCTTTCGAAGTGCCGGCTGGTATCACGGTAGAAACGCCTTCCCAGACAGAAGTTCTGGTGAAGGGTGCTGACAAACAACTGGTTGGCCAAGTCGCTGCGAACATCCGTGCGTACCGTAAACCAGAGCCTTACAAAGGCAAAGGTGTCCGTTACGCGAACGAAAACGTGCGTCGTAAAGAAGCCAAGAAAAAGTAAGGTAGAGCGATGGATAAGAAACTTGCTCGTCTGCGCCGCGCGAAACGCGTCCGCAGAAACATTATCGAACAAGGTGCGAACCGCTTGGTTGTACATCGTACACCACGCCACATTTACGCTCAGCTTATCGCACCAAATGCTGAAGTGATCGCTGCTGCTTCTACTGTTGAAGTTTCAATCCGTGAAGCACTGAAGTACACCGGTAACGTGGACGCTGCTAAAGCTGTAGGTAAAGCAATCGCTGAGCGTGCACTGGCTAAAGGCGTAACTGCTGTTGCCTTTGACCGTAGCGGTTTCCAGTATCATGGTCGCGTTCAAGCTTTGGCTGACGCGGCGCGTGAAGCCGGTCTTCAATTCTAGGAGTAGATCATGGCTAACGTAGAAGCTAAACAACAATCTGATTTACAAGAGAAGCTGGTTGCTGTTAACCGTGTGTCTAAAGTAGTTAAGGGTGGTCGGATTTTCTCCTTCACTGCTCTGACTGTGGTAGGCGACGGTAACGGCCGTGTAGGCTTCGGTTACGGTAAAGCACGCGAAGTTCCAGCTGCTATTCAAAAAGCAATGGAAAAAGCGCGCCGTAACATGACTCAAGTTGAGTTAAATGGTAACACACTTCATCACCCGGCTAAGGGTGTGCACGCTGGTTCCAACGTGTACATGCAACCGGCGTCTGAAGGTACTGGTATCATTGCCGGTGGTGCAATGCGCGCTGTGTTAGAAGTAGCAGGCGTACAAAACGTACTGTCAAAATGCTACGGCTCAACCAACCCAATCAACGTAGTTCGCGCTACTATCAACGCCCTGTCTGCGATCAAATCGCCAGCACAGGTTGCGGCGAAACGTGGCCTGCGCGTTGACGACATTCTGGGGTAATCCGCCATGGCTCAAAAGACTATTAAAGTAACCCAAACCAAGTCAGGCATCGGTCGTTTACCGAAGCATAAAGCGACTCTGGTCGGTTTAGGCTTACGCCGTATTGGTCACACTGTAACACTGGAAGATACTCCTTCTGTGCGCGGTATGATCAACGCTGTGTATTACATGGTTAAGGTTGAGGAGTAAGCGATGTTATTAAATACACTTTCTCCGGCTCCTGGCTCGAAAAAAGAGAAACGCCGTTTAGGTCGTGGTATCGGTTCAGGCTTGGGTAAGACTGGTGGCCGTGGTCACAAAGGTCTGAAATCTCGCTCAGGCGGTAAAGTACGTCCAGGTTTCGAAGGCGGTCAAATGCCATTGAAACAACGTCTGCCTAAGTTTGGTTTCACTTCATTAAAAGGTCTGGTGTCTGCTGAAGTGCGTCTGCACGAACTGGCGCTGGTTGCCGGAGATGTTGCTGATCTGAACACGCTGACTGAAGCTAACGTCATCGCACGTAACGTAAAATTCGCCAAAGTGGTACTTTCAGGTGAGCTGGCTCGTCCAATCACTGTAAAAGGTCTGCGTGTGACGAAAGGCGCGCGTGCTGCGATCGAAGCCGCTGGCGGTAAAGTCGAAGAATAATAAGGATAGTACGCGATGGCTAAACCAGGTCAGGACTTAAAAAGCGCGAAGGGCGGGCTCAGTGAACTGAAAGCTCGTCTGTTAGTAGTGCTTTTTGCCGTAGTCATATTTCGACTAGGCTCATTTGTGCCAATTCCTGGAATTGACGCCACCGTGCTAGCTCAATTATTCGAGCAACAAAAAGGTACCATCGTTGAGATGTTTAACATGTTCAGCGGTGGTGCTCTTGAGCGTGCGTCTGTATTTGCACTTGGTATCATGCCTTACATTTCTGCTTCTATTATTGTTCAGCTTTTGACGGTGATGCACCCGAAAATGGCTGAATTGAAGAAAGAAGGTGAGGCAGGCCGGCGTAAAATTAATCAGTATACACGTTACGGTACCTTGGGACTGGCCACTGTTCAGGCGGCCAGTATCGCAACAGGTTTACCAAATATGATGCCTGGCCTGGTGATCAATCCAGGTTTTGGTTTCTACGCAATTGCTGTGATCAGCCTTGTGACTGGCACCATGTTTCTGATGTGGTTAGGTGAGCAAGTGACTGAGCGCGGTATTGGCAATGGTATTTCACTGTTGATTTTCACAGGTATTGTTGCTGGCTTCCCGTCTGCCGTTGGCCAGACGATTGAGATGGCGCGTCAAGGCGATATGCACTTTTTGTTACTGTTGTTCATTGCGTTTATTGTTGTCGTCGTAACCTGGTTCGTTGTTTTCTTCGAACGTGGTCAACGTCGAATCGTTGTGAATTATGCTAAGCGCCAGCAGGGCCGTCAGGTCTATGCAGCTCAAAGCAGCCATTTGCCGTTAAAAGTAAATATGGCAGGCGTAATTCCACCAATTTTCGCTTCGAGCATCATTTTGTTCCCAGGAACAATTGCTACCTGGTTTGGTACAGGTGATGGTATCATAGCAAACTTTTTTCAAGAGCTGGCTTTGATGCTGTCTCAGGGACAGCCGTTGTATATCATTTTATATGCTGCGGCCATCGTATTTTTCTGTTTCTTTTACACTGCGTTGGTATTTAACCCGCGGGAAACAGCAGATAACCTGAAAAAATCTGGCGCCTTTATACCGGGTATTCGCCCTGGTGAGCAGACGTCTAAATACATTGATAAAGTAATGACACGCTTAACCTTAGCTGGTGCGGCTTACATTACATTTATCTGTTTGGTTCCTGAGTTCATGATGGTTGCACTTGATGTGCAATTCTATTTCGGCGGTACATCGTTACTGATTATCGTTGTCGTGATTATGGACTTTATGGCACAGGTACAGACCCACTTGATGTCACATCAGTATGAGTCTGTGCTTAAAAAAGCAAATCTTAAAGGCTTCGGTCGTTAAGATAATTTTGCGGAGTTAAGTTATGAAAGTACGAGCTTCCGTTAAGAAGATCTGCCGTAACTGCAAAGTTATCAAGCGCAACAACGTTGTGCGGGTAATTTGTGTAGAGCCTAAGCACAAGCAACGTCAGGGCTAACAGCAGAAAAATTAAGTCAGGGCTAAACTGTTTGGTTTGGCCCGGACTTATTGTTGCAATATGGCCGCCGTTTGAGTATCCTTACGGGCTTTTCAAATCGGCACCCTTAAACTCATTTATAGGAGAACGTTAGTGGCCCGTATCGCTGGCATTAACATCCCCGATAATAAACATGCGGTCATTTCTTTGACCTATGTTTTTGGTATCGGTAAGACCCGCTCAAAAGCCATTCTGGCTGCAGTGGGCATCGAAGAAAATCGTAAAATCTCTACGTTATCAGACGCAGAGCTCGATACTCTTCGTGACGAAGTTGCGAAGTACACCGTAGAAGGTGACTTACGCCGTGAAATCACGTTAAACATCAAACGTTTGATGGACCTTGGTTGCTACCGTGGCCTGCGTCATCGTCGTAGTCTGCCGGTTCGTGGTCAGCGCACTAAAACTAACGCGCGTACCCGTAAGGGCCCACGCAAAGCAATCAAGAAATAAAACGGGGTAAAACATGGCTAAAGCACCAGTTCGTACTCGTAAACGGGTAAAAAAGCAAGTTTCTGACGGTATGGCTCATATCCATGCGTCTTTCAACAATACCATCGTCACGATTACCGACCGTCAAGGCAATGCTCTTTGCTGGGCAACTGCCGGTGGTTCTGGTTACCGTGGTTCGCGTAAGTCTACGCCGTTTGCTGCACAGGTTGCTGCTGAGCGTGCTGGTACTGCCGCGTTAGAATATGGTCTGAAGAATCTTGAAGTGTTCGTAAACGGTCCTGGCCCAGGCCGCGAATCAGCCATTCGTGCGCTGAACGCTGCTGGCTACCGCATTACGAATATCACCGACGTGACGCCAATTCCACACAATGGTTGCCGTCCACCGAAAAAACGTCGCGTGTAACAAGCGCTTCTAAGATTATTGGAGAAAGAAGATGGCAAGATATTTGGGTCCTAAGCTCAAACTGAGTCGTCGCGAAGGAACAGATCTGTTCCTGAAAAGCGGCGTCAGAGCAATCGATTCAAAGTGTAATTTAACTACAGCTCCAGGTCAGCACGGCGCTCGTCGCGGTCGCTTATCGGACTACGGTTTACAATTACGCGAAAAACAAAAAGTACGTCGTATTTATGGCGTATTAGAAAAGCAGTTCCGTAACTATTACAAAGAAGCTGCTCGTTTGAAGGGTAACACCGGCGAGAACCTGCTGCAGTTGTTAGAATCACGTCTGGACAACGTAGTGTATCGCATGGGTCTGGCTAGCACACGTGCTGAAGCGCGTCAGTTAGTCAGCCACAAAGCTATCATGCTTGATGGCCGCGTTGTGAATATCCCATCTTACGCTGTGTCACCAGAACAAGTGATCGCTGTTCGCGAAAAAGCTAAAAAGCAAGCACGTATCGTTGCTGCTTTAGAAGTTGCTGAACAACGTGAAAAACCAACTTGGGTTGAAGTTGACACGAAAAAGATGGAAGGCGTTTACAAGCGTCGTCCAGAGCGTTCAGATTTGTCTGCTGACATCAACGAACAGTTAATCGTCGAGCTTTACTCTAAGTAGTAAGGCATTTTCTTAAGAGAGGATACAATGCAGGGTTCTGTCACCGAATTCCTTAAGCCGAGATTAGTTGGTATCGAAAAAATCAACCCAACTCGTGCCAAAGTTACTTTGGAACCACTTGAGCGCGGTTTCGGGCATACCTTGGGCAACGCGTTACGTCGGATCCTTTTATCGTCTATGCCAGGTTGTGCAGTGACGGAAGTGGAAATCGACGGCGTGCTTCATGAGTACAGCGCCAAAGAAGGCGTACAAGAAGATATCATCGATATCCTTTTGAACCTGAAAGGCTTAGCCGTTCGTTTGGAAGACAAAGACGAAGTCACTCTGACTTTAACCAAAAAAGGTGCTGGCCCTGTAACAGCTGGAGACATCCAGCGTGGCGACGGTGTGGTGATTGTAAATCCGGAACACGTGATCTGTAACCTGACTGGCGAGACTGAGTTCAGTATGCGCCTGAAGGTACAACGTGGCCGTGGTTACGTGCCTGCATCAGCCCGAGTGTCCTCTGAAGATGACGAACGTCCAATCGGTCGTTTATTACTTGACGCTTCATTCAGCCCGGTTGAGCGTATCGCTTACTCGGTTGAAGCGGCGCGGGTAGAGCAGCGTACTGACCTGGACAAACTGGTAATCGACATGGAAACCAACGGCACTGTTGAGCCGGAGGAAGCAATTCGTCGTGCTGCGACTATTCTGGCTGAACAGCTGGAGTTCTTCGTAGAACTGCGCGACAAGAGCGAGCCAGAAAAACGTGAAGAGAAGCCGGAGTTCGATCCGATTCTGTTACGTCCTGTCGATGATCTGGAATTAACAGTTCGTTCTGCCAACTGTCTGAAGGCAGAGCAGATTCAGTACATTGGTGATCTGGTGCAACGTACCGAGGTTGAGCTTCTGAAGACGCCTAACCTGGGTAAAAAGTCACTTACCGAAATCAAAGACGTGTTGGCGTCACGTGGTTTATCTCTGGGCATGCGCCTGGAAAACTGGCCGCCAGCAAGTTTGGTAAATAAAGACTAACCAGATACCAGTTCCTGGTTTAGTGAGAAGGAATAGATCATGCGCCATCGCAAGAGTGGTCGTCAGTTAAACCGGAACAGCAGCCACCGTCAGGCAATGTTCCGTAATATGGCAAGCTCGCTGGTGAAGCACGAAATCATCAAAACGACTCTGCCAAAAGCAAAAGAGTTACGCCGTGTAATCGAACCTCTGATCACACTGGCTAAAAATGATAGCGTTGCAAACCGCCGTTTAGCTTTTGCCCGTACACGTGATAAAGAAGTTGTTGGTTTACTGTTCAATGTTTTAGGCCCGCGTTACAACGCGCGTCCAGGTGGTTACACTCGTATTCTGAAGTGTGGCTTCCGTACTGGTGACAATGCGCCAATGGCTTACATCGAGTTAGTTGACCGTCCAGAAGTGGGCGCTCTGCCAGTTGAAGAAACTGCTGCTGAGTAATCGACTCGAGTGAAAACGATTCGCATCGTTTTCAAATAAAAATCCCCCGCTTGTCGGGGGATTTTTTTTGCAACCCGGATGCTCCGACAGGATTTGGTTCTGGCTGATTCGGTACTTCAGTCTCTGAAGTAAAATCTTGTTTGGTACACCTATGTAAACCAAGCAGGGTACCTGTAACTGCAGTTTGATTGGATGAGCGAGTCAGAAAGCTTTGCACTGCTTTTCTACCCGCCATCGAATTTGCAGGAGTTTGACAATTGCAGTGGTTGTATTTGGGCGCTGCCTTTTCGCGTGCTGTGTGAATTTGGTTGCACTGGTCGTTTTACTGGTGCAATCACGGACGCAGGACATTTAAACAGCTGCAGTGGTCCGGCAGAAGTACAGCAATAGGTTGAAGGGGCGCAGGAACCCGGCACCCGGTGTGTTAAGCCTGATATTAGCGTGACGGTGGAGTACCTGCTTCCAGCTTTCTTTCATCTATCGAGTGTCTTGTAATAGGTCAGACAACAACACTGTTCTGGTTTCTTTAACTAAAAGGTATGCCGGCTGAACATGGAGTAGCCATACCGCATCGGTGCTACAGCCCTGCGGTAGTTGTGCGGAACAATCATCATGGCTTGTTGCTGGGCCACACACTACCGGTTTAAGCGCAACAGCGCAGTAAACTAATCTTGGTATATTTTAAAATACCACCGGGCATTTTTAATGTACTTGGCTGGCATAGCCCAATTTGACTGCATAGCCAGCCGGCACTTTAATTGCCTTTTAATGCGTGTCCCGCAGGTCGGCTGATAATGCTCCAAACCGACATTGACGAAGTCATCACGGTGAGTACGACTATCATTCCCAGCGTTGCAAGCAAACCGCTGGCAGATACTTCCAGTGTGAAGGCGCTGTGTTGCAGCCCTGTCCATATGATGGTCAGGATGCAAGCGGCTGCAGCCAGACCCGCGGCCACAGGCGTTAAAATTTCACCGAGTAACTCGTACAGAATGGTGGAGGGACGGGCACCTATCGCCATTCGCACACCGAGTTCAAAGCGCCGTAATTGCACGTTGTAGCTGAGCACGCCATAGATGCCGATCGCGGCTAACAGAAAACTCACAAGCACGATGCTACTGGTCACTGCCGCCGTCAGCACATTTCGCATTTGTATCTGCTTAATATTGTTTTCAACACTGTAAATGCTGGCAGCCCGATAACCCGGGGATATCTGCATCATCGCCTGATTGATGGCGGTCTTGTCTATCGACAATCCAGGTTTGAGTTGCAACAGCAGATTGGCGGTACTGCCTAAATTGCGAGTCAGGTATGAACGTCCGGTTTCATTCGGTGACCACAAATCAGGCAAATTGAGATCGGCACTGATCCCGATGATTTCAAAAGCCAGCTGGCCATCTGCTGAATACAAAATTCTCCCAACGACATTGCCATCCGGCTGTATTTGCCGGGCAAAAGTTTGATTCACAATGATGACAAGAGCCTGAGTATTGATTTCCTCGGCAGTAAAGTTACGGCCCTGAACCAGTCGGATATCAAATAGCGGCAGATAGAATTGGTCGGTATAGACGGCTCGACTGAATAGAGGTTGGCTGTGGCGGTCTGGCGACGTTAGAAAATTCGCCGAGCCGAAGAAGCCGTCAAAGGAAACCGGTGGGTAGTTGCTGACCGATACACTCTGTACCGCCGGATGTTGTTGCAGAATATCGCGCACCTGCATCAATTCTTGTTTTTGCTGGCGATAGATGGCTCTGCGCTGCTCTGGTGAGACATTGGCCTCTGATGCCGGCGCGATATTATCTATGGTTACCTGATATCGATCCGTGCTGGCAAAGCCAGTTTGCTGGCGAAGTTGTTGTAACGATTGCAGCAGTATCTGTGTGCTGCCTGTCAGCAGAATAGTTGCCAGCATGACCTGCGAACAGATCAGCAACTGCCGGATACGGCTGCTGGTCTGGATGTGACTGCCTTTACCACTTTGCTGTAGCTGTTGTTGGAGAGCCCGGTAATGAATATGCCGGCTAACCAGCGCGGCAAATGCCAGTGCCAGTAACAGGCAGATTGACACCGCAAAACCCAGTGTCAGCCAGTTAAATCCAAGGTGCTGCATATGTGGCAGTGTAGTGCCGGCAAAGGTTCGCAACAAAGCATAAATGCCTTGTGCTACCAGCAAAGCTAACAACAAAGCAGTCGTTAATAGCCAGCTCAGTTCTGCCAGTACAGTACCAACTAAATGATGACGCTGAGCCCCCAACGCGGCCTGAATGCTCATGGTGCGTTGCTGGCCGGCAGCGCGTGCCAATAGCAGGTTGGAGATATTCGCAGCCGCGATCAGCAGCAATAGCAGACTGCCGCCCAGCAAAGAGGCAGTGGCTTTAATACTGTCGCCTTCCAGCATTTTTCGCAGTGGATCGGCGTGAAAAACCGCAGACCGTCCGGCCATCTCGGGAATTGCCGCAACTTCTTCCTGATAGCGTTGCTGTACCAGAGGTTTTAACTCTTGCTCGAATGCCTGACGGTCAGCCGCATTCTTCAGCTTTGCCAGATAGAGGTGGGCGCCGCTGATTTCCCCCGGAGCGGCCTGACTGCCAGTGGCATAATCCCAGGGCAACCAGACGTCATTTTGGCGTGCGGGCCCGGTCAGGGCTGGTTCTTGAAAAGTGGCAGCGGCAATACCAACGACCCGAAACAGCTGATGACCAATCTGAATCGAGCGGCCGACCATAGCCGGATCCGCCTTATAGTGAGTGCGCCAGAGCTTTTCACTGAGGATGGCGACAGGCGAGTGGCTCCCCATTTCCTCTTCGGCCTGAAATGCCTGGCCGAGTATCAGCGGCATCTGAAACATTCGCATATAACCCGGAGTTGCGTAAGCTACCTGTATTTGGGGGCTATCCGGCAAGTCTCGCAGCGTCATACCGACATAGGAGAAACTGAACAACGCCTGATCAGCCAAATAGGCTGATGTATGAGGATATAGCTGCCGGAAAACATGAACCGGCAGTAAATTCGGATACAGGACCCTGCCGTCTTTTGCCAGCCAGGCAGTCGTGCCCACGACAATCCGGTCTTCATCCGCGTATGGTAAAGGTGCTGCTAACACCTGATAATTCAGATTAAAAGTCGCGATTAACGTGCCAAGCGTCAGACCGAGAGTGAGGACTGCGGTTACTGCATAGCCTCTGGCTTTGCTAAGCCTGTATAATGCGGTGAGAAAATCATGTCTGGCGATCATAGTATTGTCCTTGTCTTTATTGTTACAGATCCTGCATCGATAGAATTTTTCCGCAGCAAGCACCGCGGCGGTGGCAAGCTGCGTCACTGACAACCAAAGGGAGTGAATCGGCCCCAGTGCGTATCTTGCTTCATGACCGAATCTGACGCAGTGCGGATGCAGGTTGCTGCAACGGTGTGCTATCGGCGTCCAGTATGCGCCCATCCAGCATATGCAGCTTACGGCCCGCCATGTCGGCATAGCGGGCGTCGTGTGTCACCATGCACAGGGTAGTGCCTTGGCTGTTGAGTTCACACAACATATCCATCACCGTATCACCATTTCTGGTATCAAGATTCCCCGTAGGTTCGTCAACCAATAGCAGCGCAGGCTGACCGACTAAGGCGCGGGCAATCGCAATCCGTTGTTGTTGACCGCCGGAAAGCTGATTGGGCCTATGGCCGGCGCGGTGTGTCATATCTACTTTTTGCAAACATGCCATGACGCGGGCTTCAATCTCCGCTTTAGGCACCGGGTTACGGCGATAGCGCAGAGGCAGGGCGATGTTGTCGAATACCGTTAACTCATCAATCAGGTTGAACGACTGAAAGATAAAACCGATTTTTTCATTGCGGATATAAGCAGCTTCAGACAACGACAAAGCGCTGGCTTCATGGCCTTCAATTTGGTAGCTGCCACGCGTCGGCATATCGAGTAAACCCAACAGCGACAACAAGGTAGATTTACCGCAGCCAGACGGACCGTATATAGATACGAAATCAGCCGGATAAATTTCCAGATCGATACCGCGCAGGGCATGTGTTTCCATTTCTTCCGTGGCAAATACTTTGCTGATATCGCGTAGCTGGATGATGGCCTGATTCATTGTGTTATTCCTTTTTTAACGCAGCGCTGGGCTGTGGTGTAAATGATGAAGAGACGTCAATGCATGATTACTGCACGACATTGATTTGACTGGCATCAGCGAAGGCCACCATATCGGACAAGACAAAAATGTCGCCTTCATTGGCCCCTTGTAGCAGTTGTAAAAAGCGGCCAGCTTCTTCCCCGACCTGAACAGCAGTGCTATCGAGCAGTTGATGACTGCGGTTGTACTTAAAAAGCCGGCTGTTGCTATGGCCTTGCACATTGACGGGCCGTTCCAGATAAAGTGTGTTTTTCAGCTCGGCGGTAAAAATTTGTGCGTCGATATTCAGTTCTGGCCGTGCCGATACCGGCACACCTTGGCTAAAGGTCAGCTCCACTTCGATAGTCCCTTCCTGCACTTGCGGCGTGATCCGGCTCACAGTCGCTGCTGTTGTCTCCCGGCGAATATTGATGCGCGCAGGTTGTCCTACAGCCAGCTGTTCTATTTTTGCCTGAGAGATTCGCACCAGCGCCTGTAAATCCTGGTTGCTGCCAACCTGCGCAAGCTCTTGCCCACCATTCACACTTTGGCCCAGCTCTACCGGCAGGCGTTGTAACACACCACTGATCCCGGCGCGTACCGTCAGTTGCTCTGAGCGCAATTCCAGACGTTGCAAGTTTGATTTTGCCTGGTTTAGTTGTTCGCTGACGATATTCAGGTCTTCATTCGCAACATCATGTAGCTGGCGCAGCCGGCTTTGCTGCAGTTGCAGCCGGGCACTCAGTTGCTGTTCCTGCAATAACGCCGTTTGGTAGTCGAGAGCAGGGATCACACCACGTCTGGCCAGGTCCTGTATCGCAGTCAATCGCAGTTGCTGCGCATCTCGCAGTGCGGTCAATTCCGCTAATACGGCCTGTTCGGCCAGTATTTCCCGTTGATTGGTGAGTTTTGTACGGCGCACCGCGGCCTGTTGTTCGGCCACTGCCATGGTAGCCGTTTGTAGTTGTTGCGTCAGGTCGGGATCATGTAAACGCAGGATCACGGCTTCGGCAGTCACTGTAGCTCCCGGACGCAATAGAATCTCTGCAACGGTCGCCGGATATTGTGCTGTAATGAGTTGCTGGCGGTTGGACCTCAACACGCCATAACCCTCGACAGCGACTTGCAAATCTCCCCGCTTGACGGTGCCGAGAACCAGTTGATTGCGGTCGATTTTGTGATCTGGCGCCGGAGATTTCAGCAAAGCCCAGGCCAATGTCAGGCCCGCGAGTATCGCGACAGCCCGCAGTGGCGATGTCCACCGGTTTGGTTGTTTGTTGATTTTAATATCCATCGATACTCCGGGCCTGCGTCAGATAAAACGCAACTGTCGGCTTCAGATCAGTCATCTTTTGCCGGGTTCAGTAATCCAGGGAAGAAAAAAACTGAAAAAGGGGTGCTGGTCGAAGCGACAGTTGCTGAGTATTCTGAAAGCAAATGTGATGCCGTCTTTAAATCTGTTTTATTTCAATGATTTAAATTGATGATTTGGCAATGTATGTTATTGATCGTCCGATATCGGACGCTCAATTCCGGAATCGGACCTTGGTGTCGGGTTACAGAGGTAAACGGATCCTGGCAATCACACCACAGATCCCATCAGGACGATTTTGCAAATCCAATGTTCCACCCAAACGTTCGATGATATGCCGGCATAACGCCAGACCAATGCCCTGGCCTTGTGGTTTAGTGGAATAAAAAGGTACAAATAAATCCCGGGGGTTATGGATACCATGGCCCTGGTCTAGCAATTCTATGACAACATAAGCTGGCTGCAGGCTAAACCGCAGCTCTGTCGTGCCGGCAGGGCTGCCGGCTTCCAGTGCATTTTTTAGCAGATTAATCAGCACTTGCTGCAAGAGCACCGGATCTGTCAACAAGCTCAGCTGCGGACCATATAACGTCAGCCCAGCCTGTGGAAACATACATTGCAGGCTTTGAAACAGTTGCGTAGTTTGTACAGTCTGCAGAGTAATACTGAGTTCTTTATCCAGTTCGGCATAACGGCTGACAAAATCCTGCAAATGCTGACTGCGTTCGTTGATAAGCTTGACGGCGTCTTGTTCTCGGCCTGCGGGTAACTTGGTTTGCAGATACTCACTTAAGCTTTGTACCGGAGCCAGTGAATTGCGGATCTCGTGACTGAGCACGCGGATCAGTTGTTGCCAGGCCTGCAGTTGGTTTTCACGTAATGCAGACTGAATATCGATAAATACCAGCAGCTGATGGCGTTCGCCTTGATCTAAAAATCGGCTGTGCCGGATCTGCCATTGCCTGCTTCTGGTGATATCAGTGAAATGCCAGTGTGGTGTGGCGGCCAAACCCAGACTAACGGCACTGGTATGCCGCAGGCTTTGCCAGGGGTGGCCAAATAGCTGTTCAAACTCGCTGTTGGCATAACTGAGTTGTTGTTTGTGGTTCAACACCAGAATCGGCGTGTTCAGCTGATCGATCAGCCGGTATAACAGAAACTGTTGTTCGTCGAAGTAACTCTTACGCTGTTGCAACTGTGTCGCGAGCTGCTGTAGCTGATTCTGAAAAGTTGCAGCGATCCCTGTGCGATAGGCGGGTTTAGCCTGCAGGCTATAATCCTGTAGTTGGAGTGCGTCCAGTTGCACACTGGCACGCTGAAAAGCGGACAGCAGGCGCTTGCGACTGCGCAACTGCCAGCGGTTGAGCCCGATCAGCAGTGCAGTTGCCAGAATCCAAACCCACCAATGTGGCCAAAACCAGCTGCATAAAAGTGCAAAGGTGGTACTCAGAACCAGTAGCACTGTGGCAAGCAAATAGCTTTGCCGTTCGAGGCTATCAGAGTGCCAGCTCATACTTCTCCAGTCGCCGGTATAAAGAGGACTTCGTGATACCCAGTAACTCAGCCGCTTTCTGTTTGTGACCGCCAGTGATTGTCAGTGCCTGACGGATCAGCTGCAGCTCGGCCTGATCCAGAGTCATCATCGGTAGTGTTGCTGCGCTGATCCGGTCAGTATTTGGATGAATGATCCCTAAATCCCGTTCGGTGATCCGCGACTGCTGACACAATAATACAGCGCGCTCCAGTAAATGACTGAGTTCGCGCAGATTACCCGGCCAGCTGTAATGCATCAGGCACTGCATCGCGCTGGCGTCCAGCCGCAATCCGGTTTTTTGATAGCGGTGGCCATGCTTATATAAGAAGTGTTCGGCTAAAAGCGGCAGGTCTTCAGGGCGCTCCCGCAGCGACGGGATCCGGAACTCGAGTGTATTCAGGCGGTAATATAAATCCTGACGGAACAAACCCTGAGTAATTAGCTGGCTGAAGTTTGCATTTGTTGCAGCGATAAGCCGTATATCGGTTTGTTCTGTCTGGCTGGATCCAACCGCTTCGAACTCACCGGATTCAAGCACCCGCAACAACTTCGCTTGTTGTGAGAAAGGTAAACAGGCGATTTCATCAAGGAACAGACTGCCGCCACGGGCCAGGCTGAATCTGCCAAGTCGATGCTCTCTGGCGTCAGTGAAAGCGCCTTTTCTGTGCCCAAACAATTCACTTTCAAACAGAGCCTCCGGAATAGCTGCCATATTGACTGAGATTAACGGGCCTTGCCGGCGATTGGAGTGTTGATGTAGCCACTGTGCTAACTGGCTTTTCCCAGTACCATTCTCACCGGTGAGCAGAATGTTGGCATCCGTCATGGCGACTCGGTCTAGCTGGCGCATTAACAGTTGCATAGCGGGGCTTCGCCATTCCAGTTCGGCAGCGGGCGGATCCAGCTGTTGTGCTAATGCCTGGTTTTGCTGCTTCAGTCGTGCCAGTTTTAGCTGTTGCTGCAGAACTTGCTGCAGACGTTGGTTTTGCCAGGGCTTTTCCAGAAAATCGGCGGCACCGGCCTGCATTGCCTGCACGACCAACTGAGTATTGGACCAGGCAGTGACCGCGATGACGGGGATTTCCGGGTACTGTTGTTGCAGGAATTTCAGGAACCGAATTCCTTCTTCACCTGAGGTTGTGTCGAGCTGAAAGTTCATATCCAGCAGGATCAAATCAGGTTGCTGTTGTGCCAGCCATTCTCTCGCCTGCACCGGATTCTCCAACTCGCTGAAACGATAACCCTGATCTTCCAATATAAAGCGGGCTGCCAGACGTAGTTCGCGGTTATCGTCGACAAAAAGCAGATGCGCCCCGGAGGCTCCCAGTGCCGGTACCATGTGTAAACTCCATATATAGAGGGGTGAAGCTATGCGACCGCACTATAGCAAATCTGTGATTCCAGGCAGCAGCAAGTTCAATGCCGTTCTTCACCGTGAAAAGATCAGTCTTGATCCAGTCCGATCCGCCGGAATCTTTGCTTAAATCGTACAACAAAGCGGCAAAAAACGCGGTTTCGTTGAAAAAACCATCAAACGATCATCATTCTGTAAAAAAGATCTTGTGATCGATTCTGATCTCTCTATAATGCGCTCCATCGACAGCGACGACGGATTCGGAAACGAAGAAGTTAAACGCCAAAGATTCTGAAAGTGGTTGATTAACAACGACTTTCGCCGTTAAGTAAAACGGCACGCTCTTTAACAATTAGCAATCAATCATCTGTGTGGGCACTCGTTGGAGATG
>CALJUX010000047.1 GCA_937978655.1 uncultured Chromatiaceae bacterium | reverse complement strand
ATTGCCACAGCTCGAAAGAGCGTCACTATTCCTTCGCTGTGTCGCCTTGCCTGAGGCAATTTCAGGCTGCTCTGCTGTTCGCTTATTAAACTATATGGTGCTCTTGTGCCTGCTGATAACTATGCAGCGGATCTTCCGGCAGGCCGGGGCGGGCGAAGGGGATGCAATTGATAAATAAAGAGAATAACTCGGCTTGCGAGCCAATCTCCAGTTTGCGGTAAATGTTCTTGCGATGGATTTTGACCGTGCCGTCCGAGGTTTGTAATTTCTCCGCCGTCAGGGCTGAGGAATAACCACGCAGCAGATACCACAATACGTCGCGCTCCCGCGGGGTCAGCAGGGAACTGGCAAAATTACTTAAGGTTGCTTCGACCTGCAGATGGGTTTGATCGCCGACATTGGCCAGTGGCAGTGGTGTTGCCAGCTGATGATGGCGCGTCAGCGCGGCATCGAGCACCGGCATCACCATATTCAGTGCCAGCACGTCGGAGCGCGCAAAGGTATTGCTGTTGATATTGCGCTGCATAAAAAAATTCAGCGCGGTGTTGTCGTCGATGCGCCACAGCACGTCGACAGAGTCCGCCACGCCGATTTTGCTGTAAAACGCGGTGTAATAACTGCTTTGATAAAAATCATCCGGCGCGACGTCGGCCAGCCAGTAAGTGCCGCTTGGGCAGCCTTTTAAAAACAGCTGATATTGCGGGTCCAGCGCATAAGGCCCGGTGGAGTAAATGTCAGCATGCAGACTGCGGTCAAACGGATGAAAACGATGCAACAGACTTAACGGTTTTTGCTGACGATAAAACACCAGCAGACCGCTGGAGTCGACCGGGCAGACGGCTTCGAGCACATCCAGCACCGCGGCAAAAAAGCCCGGTTTGCCCAGTTGTTGCCACAAGGCGACCTGCGCATCCTGCATGCGTTGATCCCACAGGAGCGCCAGGCTGCTGCGATGATAAATCTGCGTTTTCTGTGACACTTGGCCTCCCTGAAGCTGCATGCGTGCTGGTCGCAGTAGTACCTTAACGGTTTTTTCTGCGGCTGCCTATCGCTGCGCCGGTGGACTTGAGGTGAGCGATTTGATTTTGTCGTCCGACAGCTGCCTTGCCAAGGCGACTTTGGTCGCAACCCGGATAGCCTCAGGCAAAAAAAACAGCGGCCGTAGCCGCTGTCGTAGAGTGCGAATAGCGCTAGCGGCAGGATAAACTGGCTGTAGCGGCCAGTCCCGGTACCAGCCGGATATCGGCGAGCTGCACTTTGTTGGCGGCTTTGCTGCTTAACACAAAGCTCTGCTGGATTTTGCCAAAGTCGGTGCCTTTAAAGCAGGCGAGGTCAATGCTGAGAGTCTGCCAGCCGGTTTTGCCCTGAAGCTGCGGCGTCAGGTCAACAGAACCACCACATTGTTCACCACAGCCGAGGCTTAAGTTCAGCCCTTGCACTGCTTGCAGTGGATTGATTTGCAATTCCAGCACGGCGTTACTTTCGCGATAGCCGCGTAAATCGCGCGGGAAGTTACTGGCCAGTGCCACGGCGTTGTTGCTGTTGCCGCCAAAGCTGATTTCGCGGCTATCTTCCTGCACCCGCCGGTCTGTTGATTTAAAGCTGAGGTCACCGAGAGTCTGCACGTTGGCGCTGACCGGCGCCATCTGGTTGCCGCTTTGCAGCCAGAATTGCCACGGTGCTTTGGCCGCCCGCTCAAACAATGGCAAAGGTAGCTGCGCGCCATTGCCGCCGGCGGCTTGTTCCGGCAGCATTTTGCTGACCGGCCCGCTGTCTTTGCTGGCGTAGCTTAAGCCAAAACCATAAGGGAGCAGGGGCGTCTGACCGTCGCCCGCATTGACGGTGAACTGGGTTGGATCGGCAGGCCAGCTGTAGCTTAACTTGCCGTGGAAGTCATATTGCACTGTGCCGCTGGCGGTTTTCAGCAGCACGTCGGCGATGCCGGCGCCTTCACTGCCCGGTAACCAGGCCGCGACAAAAGCGTCCGACTGATTAAGCTCCGGATTGACCCACAGCGGCCGGCCGCTCAGGAACACACTGACTACCGGAATACCTTGTTGTTTCAGTGACTTCAATAACGCCAACGCAGTTTTATTGCCACGCTGGAACTCCAGATTATCGATATCACCGTTGCCTTCGGCATAAGGCTCTTCGCCAAATACCACTACTGCTACATCGGGTTTTTGCTGGAAACTGCCGTCTTTGGACAAGTGGATTTGACCGCCGGCGGCTTTCACCTGTGCAGCAAAACCCTGATAAATCGAGCTGCCGCCGGGGAAGTCGCTATTCAGATTGCCGGTACCTTGCCAACTGATGGACCAGCCGCCACTTTGTAAACCGATATCGTCCGCCGCGGGGCCGGTCAGCAGAATATTGGCTTTGGGCGATAACGGCAGCAACGACTGATTATTCTTCAGTAATACCAGCGATTTACGCACTGCATCCCGCGCCACGGCGCGATGTTCAGCTGCGCCAATCAGTGCGGTCTTGCCAGATAAAGCCCGTTTGGCCGGGCCGGGCCGGTCGAATAAACCGGCGCGTAATTTCACCCGTAAAATGCGTCGCACCGCATCGTCGATGCGGCTTTGGGCGATCTCACCGCTTTTCAGCTGCGCCAGCAGATTGTGGTACAGCGGCTTCCAGGCAGCTGTGGGCACCATATAAATATCTAAACCCGCGTTGGCAGCCTGGGCGCAGTTTTCGTTCGTACAGCCCGGAATTTGGCCGTGGCCGTTCCAATCACCGACCACCAGGCCGTCAAAGCCCAGCCGTTGTTTTAACACTTGGGTCAGCAGATATTGGCTGCCGTGGTTTTTCTCACCATGCCAGCTGTTAAAAGACGCCATGACGGTTTGCGCACCGGCCTGCAGGCCGCCGACATAACCCTGGCCGTGGATGTCAATCAGCTGTTGTTCGCTGGCGATGTTGTCGCCCTGATCGACACCGCCTTCAGTGCCACCGTCGCCGAGGAAGTGTTTGACGGTGCTGATCACATGGTGGTCGGTCATAAAGTCGCGGCCCGGTTCGCCTTGCAGGCCACGCACGATGGCGGCGGCATAATCACGCACCAGCGCAGGGTTTTCGGCGTAGCCTTCATAAGTGCGGCCCCAGCGGTCGTCCTGCGGCACCGCCACTGTTGGTGCAAAAATCCAGTCGATGCCGGTGGCGCGCACTTCCACTGCAGTTGCGCGGGCAATTTGTTCAATCAGTTTGGCGTCACGGGCGGCGCCAAGGCCAATATTGTGCGGAAAAATGGTGGCGCCGATGACGTTGTTATGGCCGTGCACCGCATCGGTGCCCCACATCGTTGGAATACTGCTGCCGTCGAGACTGGCATCAATCGATGCCTGATACATCGCATCTGCCAGTTTGATCCAGTCCGCCGGCGTGGCGTGTTTGTTATTGGCCGGAAACGAGCCGCCGCCATTGAGGTAAGAGCCAAAACCGTATTGGCGCATATCTTCGACGCTGATGTCGCGGATCTCCGGCTGGATCATCTGGGCAATTTTTTGCTCCGGCGTCATACCGGCAAGGATTTTTTCCAGCCGCTGTTCCAGCTTGTGGTCAACAGGCAGCGCAGCGCTTAACTGCGGCCAGCGCTGCAGGTCACGCGCTTTTGCCGGCGTCGTGTCGGCATTGGCGGCGGCGCTGCTGAAAGCCAGAGTAACCGCCAGCGCCACAGGGGCAAACCGGCGGTGCGTGGGCAGTGCGGTGAATTGGAATAAAGCTGGCAACATAAAATCAGATCCCCGTGCAACAGCCGGCACGGCTGCAGATATAGCAGCCCAAAGCGCCGGCAAATGGATAATTGGAAGCGCTTACAGATATAGCATCGTTTTTAGCACGGGCCAAGGGCTTTTTCCGCCAGAGGCTGTGTCAGGTGCCTGACAATCACCAGCCGCAGCTGTACATAATGTAACCGGTTACCGATGTATAAAATGTTATTAAACAATGGGATAACATGAGTTATGTTTTTTGTATTGACGCATTATAAAAAATCAACTAATGTCCTGAAAGCGCTTTCAGAAGTGTGTCAGGGCAGTAATAACACCAAAGAAAAAGGCGCAACGTCTCGTCAGCAGACGAGCAAAAAAAGCCAGAAACTAAGCCAGAAAAAAAGTCGACAGGGAAACCAAATGAATCCAACTACATTTCACAAAAGCAGACTCGCCACCAGTATCGCACTGGTGCTTGGGGTTGCGATGCCAGGTTATGCCGCGGCAGATGACGCTGCAGCAGCCAAAGAAGACAAAATTGAGGTGATTACGGTCACCGGTATTCGCGGCAGTCTGATCAAATCGATGGACACCAAACGCGAATCTGAAGGTATTCTTGATGCGATCTCCGCCGAGGATATCGGTAAGTTCCCGGACACTAACCTGGCAGAATCGCTGCAGCGTATCACCGGTGTGTCAATTGACCGCGTCAACGGTGAAGGCAGTAAAGTCACAGTGCGCGGTTTTGGCCCGGATTTTAACCTGGTGACCTTAAACGGCCGTCAGATGCCAGTCACTACAGGCTCACGCTCTTTTGACTTTGCCAACATTTCTTCTGATTCCATCAGCGGCGTGGAAGTGCACAAGACGGCGTTAGCCTCAAACCCAACCGGTGGTATCGGCTCAACTATTAATGTGCAGACGCTGCGCCCGCTTGACTCGCCAGGTCAGAAAGCCATTGCCAGCGTGGCCGCCGTTGATGACCGTTCAACTGAGAAAGGCAGTGCTACACCAGAAGTGTCGGCTTTGTATTCCAATACCTTTAACGACAATAAATTCGGCGTGTTGCTGTCCGGTTCTTATCAGGAACGTGAAAGTGGTAACCAGCAGGCCAACGTCGGCACCGGCTGGCGCAGCTTTTTAGGCAAAGTGGATGACAACTGGGGCACCGGTACAGCGGAATGGGGCGGTGTGCCACAAAGCAACCAGGTCAATCGCCCAGGCGCAGACGATATTTATTCAGTGCCACAAACCACCATCTACAAATTTGAAGAACAACAACGTAAACGCACCAACGGCCAGTTAGTGCTGCAATACAGCCCGCGCGATGACATCAAAGCGACGCTGGATTACACCTATATGCGTAACGATATCGACACCCAGTACAACGACGTGTCGGCCTGGTTTACTTTCGCGCCTTCATCCAGTGTCTGGACCGACGGCCCAATCTCTTCTCCGCTGGTTTATTCCGAAACCTATGACGCCAAACAAGATTTGTCGATGGGCGCCGGTGATTATGGCGTACGCAACGAAAGCGGCTCGTTAGGCTTTAACCTGGAATGGGAAGTCAACGACAAGCTGAGCCTGACCTTTGATGCGCACAAATCTGACGCAGAAAACAAACCAAATAGCCCGAACGGTTCTAACAGCAGCTTAAGTACCGCAGGTTTTGTCCGCACTTATGCCGCGACTGATTTCAGTGGCGATTTACCGGTGCTGGCGGTCGGTGGCGGCAATGCCGTGACGCCGCAGGATATGCGTGTGACAGGTTCAGTATTCGGTAATGCCCGCAACAAGTCTGAAATTGATCAGGTGCAGTTTGATGGCGATTACACGCTGAATGACGAATCGAATATCGATTTTGGTATTGCGCTGACCACAGTGGATAACCATTCACAGTCGGTCAACGTGCAGCGTAACGACTGGGGCGGCGTCGGTAAAGCCGGTGATTTAGACCCAAGCTGGTTCCCGGCTGAAACTATTCACGACAAATTCACTGCTAATGGCGGCAACTTCTCATCGTTCTCCGGTAAGAGCTTTGACGTACTGAACAAAATCTTCATGTGGGATTTTGAGAAAGTACGGGCACAAGCGGAAAAACTGTACACACCTGCCGGTTACAAAGGCAAAGGCGACTGTGGCACTGATTTCTGCCCGTCTTCTGACTACGCCAGTGATGTCGACCGTTACACCGAAGAAGAATCACAATCAGCTTATGTGCAGTACAACTACCGCAATGACTGGAAAGGCAAACCGTACGATTTGCATGTCGGCTTACGTTATGAACAAACTGACGTGACTTCGACTTCAGCAGTGGCGGCTTATGATCGCGCCGACTGGATTGCCGATACTGAAATTGCGCTGCATGCCAGCGGTAAACGTGAATTCCAGACGCAACAAGGTGATTACGATTACCTGCTGCCAAGCATCAACTTCAATATCGAAATCGTTGAAGATGTGATGTTGCGTGCCGCATACAGCGAAACCATTGGCCGGCCGGACTATGTGTCTATCCAGGGCGGTACTGTGGTCGGCACACTCGCCAACCGTTCAGGTGGTAGTGGCTCTGCCGGTAACCCAAGTCTGTTACCGCTGGAATCGCAGAACTATGACTTCTCGGCTGAGTGGTACTATGCCGAAGCCAGTTACTTGTCTGCCGGTTATTTCCGCAAAAACGTCACCAACTTTATTACCAACCTGAAAGTCGATTCGACCATTTACAACCTGGCGAACCCGGCGGATGGTAAAAAGTATCGTGAAGCCTTAGCAGCCGTGGGTGCTGATGCTGCGGCGATCCGTAACTGGATCTTCGCCAATTACCCGAATGACCCGAGCGTGAATGTGGGTGGTAAAGTCATCAGCGGCAAAGCCGGTGAAGACAATACGATGATCTTCAAAATCGACACGCCATCAAACGGTACGGAAGAAGAGACGATCGACGGTTGGGAATTTGCCATCCAGCACGCCTTTGGCGAAAGTGGTTTTGGCACTATCCTGAACTACACCATGGTCGATTCCGGCGTCGAATATGACAATTTCATCCTGAAAGATCAGCCAGCGCTGGTCGGTTTAAGCGACACAGCCAACGCCATCCTGTTCTATGAGAACAATGGTCTGCAGGCGCGTATTGCTTACAACTGGCGCGATGAGTTCTTAAACTCACGCGGTCAGGATACCGGTGCCAACCCGAAATATACTGAAGCTTATTCTCAAATTGACGCGTCAGTCAGCTATGACCTGCCGCAAGTCAAAGGCTTAACTGTATATCTGGAAGCGCTGAACATCACTGATGAGTACATCCGTGTGCATGGCCGTGCCACTGAGCAGGTGCTGAACCTGACTGAAGCCGGTTCACGTTATAGCATCGGTGCCCGTTACAGCTTCTAAGCGAAGTTGTTACTGATGAAAGAAGACAGCAGGTGTACAGGAAGTGCCCTGCTGAATTGTAAGCGCTCTCTTGTTTGCAACTGTAGTTTGTTGCATGCTGCAGAGCGCTTTTTTTTCGGCGCGATCCGACTGGATACGTCATTTTTATTCTCATTCAAGCGGTAAAAGGTCAGGCCGATGCCAAGTTGTCCTCCTGCAAAAACTGAAGTGCTGATTGTTGGTGGTGGTGCTGCCGGCTGGCTCACCGCTGCGGTGCTGAGTGCCACCCACAATCTCGATGAAGGCGTGCTGGCGGCGCAGCCGCGTGTGCAGGTCACTGTGCTGGAATCGCCCGATGTGCCAACCATTGGCGTGGGCGAGGGCACCTGGCCTTCGATGCGCCAGACCTTAAAGCTGATTGGTCTGTCAGAAACCGAATTCTTCCGCTGCTGCGACGTCAGCGCCAAACAAGGTTCTTTGTTTGTCGACTGGTCTGAACCGGGCAGCCACTATTTACACCCATTTATGCTGCCAACGGGCTGGCCCGAGTTTAATCTGGCCTCTTGCTGGTTGCCTTTTGCCGCAGACATCGCTTTTGCCGATGCCGTCACCACGCAATATCAGTTAAGCCGCGCTGGTTTTGCGCCGCGTTTGCCGCAGGCGCCGGATTATCAGCCGGTGCTGAATTACGGTTATCACTTAAATGCCGGCAAATTCACTGCGCTGTTGCAGCGCCATTGTCAGGACAAACTCGGCGTCCGTTATCTGCCGGCGCATTTAAAAGAAGTGCTGCTGCGCGCGGACGGCGCTATCGACAAACTGCTGGCGACCCCAGCAGGTAGCTCAGATCTCTGTGTTTATCAGGCTGATTTGTATGTCGATTGCACTGGTATGCAATCTTTATTGCTCGGAAAGGCGCTCAAAACGCCACTCATCAGCGTCAAACATATCCTGTTTAACGACCGCGCTTTGGCGGTGCAGGTGCCTTATCCGGACGCAGACACGCCGATCGCGAGTAATACCATTTCAACTGCCCAAGACAGTGGCTGGGTGTGGGATATCGGCCTACCGACCCGCCGCGGTGTTGGATTTGTCTATGCCAGCGATTATTGCAGTGATGACGAAGCGGACGCCTGTTTGCGCAATTATCTGAAAAAAACGGCGAGCGCAACACAGGCAGCGCTGTTTTTTGCAGAGCAGGCAGAACCGCGTCAGCTGCAATTTCAGCCGGGTTATCGCAATGGCTGCTGGCAGCACAACTGCGTGGCTGTTGGCATGGCGGCAGGTTTTATTGAACCGCTGGAAGCCTCTGCGCTGGCGTTGGTGGAGTGGAGCGCGAAAACACTGGCCGCGGCTTTACCGCTGGACCCGGCCCTGTACAGCCTGGCTGGCGCCAAAATGAATCAGACTTTCCTGCGCCACTGGCAACAAATTATCGAATTCCTCAAGCTGCATTATGTGTTGTCCAAACGCGACACGCTGTATTGGCGGGCGCATCGTGATCTCGCGTCTATTCCGCCGACGTTGCAGGACCAGCTGCAGCTTTGGCAGCAGCAGGTGCCAAAGCCGCTTGATTTTGCTTATCAGGATTTGCTGTTTCCGGCTGCCAGCTATCAATATGTGTTGTATGGCATGGGCGCGCTGACACAAACCTTGCCGGCTAAACCGTCGCAACAGGCGCGCGCCCGCGCTTTGTTTGCACAGAACTTTCAGGATTTAACCAAGTTGCAGCAACTGCTGCCGGACAACCGGCAATTGCTGCAACAGCTGGCGCTGAAAAACCAAAACTAAAAAAGAGAAGGATTGCCGCATGACCAACACTGTTTTATTAAATGCCGCCGACCATGCCGATCTGCGCGTGATCACGGCTCGTGGCGCTGAATACGGCGACAATCAGTGGTTTGCCACCACGTTCCCGCTGGAGTTTCGCAGTTGTGCCGCCTGTTATCCGCTGTTTTTCTTCAAAGATAATCAGAGCCAACAAGTGTTCCCGGTCGCGCTGTTTGGCTTTCGCCATGGTGAAAACCTGTTTTTAGCAGATGGCTGGCAGGAGCAATATCTGCCGCTGTCGGTGCGCCGTCAGCCGTTTTTAATCGGCCGCCAGCAGGTGCGGGAAGACGGCAGGGTGCGCGAACAACGCGTGTTGCATATTGCGTTGGACCATCCCCGCGTCAGTAAAAATGAAGGCGAACCGCTGTTTTTGCCTTATGGCGGTCAGACGCCGTTTTTACAGGATATGGCCGGCATGCTGGAAACTTTGCATTTGGGTATGCAGGATGCAAACAATTTCGTCGCGTTGCTGGAGCAATATCAGTTGCTGGAACCAGTGACGGTCAATGTCACGTTAAAAGATGGCAGCAGCCATCAGCTGGTTGGTTTTTTAACGATTGCGGAAGAGCAGCTGGCCAATCTCGATGGCGCAGCACTGGCGCAGTTACATCAGCACGGTTACCTGCAGGCGATTTATCTGATGATTGCCTCGCAAGCACAGATCCGCCAGCTGGTGGCGCTGAAAAACCAGCAGTTGGGGTTGTAAAACATGCAGCCGGTGGCGGAACTGCGTCTTAACAACGAGCAAGGCAAGTTGCAGGATGCGGCAGCGCTCACGGCCGTGTTAAAACACGCCGAAGCGCCGCTGGTGCTGCGTGGCCTGTGCCGTGACTGGCCGCTGACGCAGGCCGGTTTAAAAAGTCCGGCGGCCGCGCTGGCATTGCTGCAAAGTTACAGTGCCGGTTTACCGGTGAGCGCTTGTTATTTGCCGCCTGAAACTCAAGGCCGGGTGTTTTATAACGCGGATTTTTCTGGCTTCAACTACCAGGGCGGCCCGTTACCTTTTAACGATTTATGCCAGCGCCTGCTGGACCCGGCGCTTGCCGCCAGCGGTGCTTCAATTTATATGGGCTCCACTGAAGTCGGCCAATATTTCCCCGGCATCCGTGAGCAGCATCAGCTGCCGCTGCAAGGCTTACCGGGCGCTTCGCAGGCTTTAGTCAGTATCTGGCTCGGCAGCAAAAGCCGCATCGCGGCGCATTATGATTTCCCGCATAACCTCGCCTGTGATCTGGTTGGCCATCGCCGTTTTACTTTGTTTCCACCGGAGCAGGTAGTGAATTTATATCCGGGGCCAATGGAGTTTGCACCGGGTGGGCAGGATGTCAGTCTGGTCGATTTTGCCGCGCCGGATTTTGACCGTTTTCCGCGTTTTGCCGACGCCTTAGCTGCTGGTTTTCAGGTGACCCTAGCGCCCGGCGATGTGCTGTTTATGCCGTCGATGTGGTGGCATCACGTTGAAGCGCTGGATGACTTAAATTTATTGCTGACGCACTGGTGGCGCGACACACCGGCATATCTGGGCCGGCCGAATAATGCGTTGCTGAATGCCATGCTCAGCATCCGGCATTTACCCAAGGCGCAGCGTAAAGCCTGGCAGGCGTTATTTGACTACTACATTTTTGCCGACGAACCGGGCGGTGGGGCAGAACTGCCACCTGAGGCGCAGGGCTTATTGCGCCAGCCGCTGGATGAAGCCACGGCGCGGGCGCTCAGAAGCCTGATTATTCAGAAATTACAACGATAAATGACAGGACAGATGCAGATGATGAAAAAACAACGGGTCGTGATCGCCGGTGGCGGCACTGCAGGCTGGATGACCGCTGCGGCGCTATGCAAGCTGATGGGCAAACAGCTGGATGTGACGCTGGTCGAGTCGGACGAGATTGGCACTGTCGGTGTCGGTGAAGCCACTATTCCGACTTTGCATCTGTACCATCGACTGCTCAATATCAACGAAGCCGACATGATGGCGGCCACCAATGCCACTTTTAAGCTCGGCATCATGTTTGAAAACTGGCGCGACGTTGGCAAAGACTATCTGCACTCTTTTGGTTTTTTGGGCAAAGACTGCTGGGCCTGTGGTTTTCAGCATTTCTGGCTCAAAGGCCGTGACATGGGCTTAGCCTCGGAGATTGGCGATTATTGCGCCGAGCATCTGGCGGCGCGCGAAGGCCGCTTTGCCGCACTGGCCGGACAGGATCAAAACCACGCTTATCATTTTGACGCCAGCCTGTATGCCAAGTTTTTGCGTGGCATTGCCGAAACGCATGGTATCAAACGGATTGAAGGCAAAATCGCTGAGGTGCAACAGCATGTTTTAGATCCGCAGCATCCGCAGAATGGTTTTATCAAAACGTTGTTGCTGGAGTCCGGTCAGCTGCTCGAAGGCGATTTATTTATTGATTGCACCGGTTTCCGTGGCCTGCTGATTGAACAGACTTTGATGACTGGCTATGACGACTGGACCCACTGGCTGCCGTGCGACAGCGCCGTCGCCGTGCAAACAGTGTCCAATGGCACGCCGGTGCCGTACACCCGCTCGATTTCGCATCCGGCTGGCTGGCAATGGCGTATTCCGCTGCAAAACCGGGTTGGCAATGGTCTGGTGTATTGCAGTAAATATCTGTCCGATATGGACGCAAAAACCTTATTAAAAGCTAATGTGCAGGGCGAGATGCTGACCGAGCCGCGGCTGATTAAATTCCGCACCGGCACCCGGCGCAAACACTGGAATAAGAACTGTATTGCCATTGGCTTGTCGAGCGGGTTTTTGGAGCCGCTGGAATCCACCAGTATTCACCTGATTCAGCGCAGCATTATTCGTTTATTGCAGATGATGCCGGCCGGTGACGTGGTGCAGGCTGATGTCGACGAATTTAACCTGCAGACCAAAATCGAGATGGAGAACATCCGCGATTTTATTATCCTGCATTACAAAGTGACGGAGCGCAGCGACAGTGCCTTCTGGCGCCATTGCGCGGCGATGGAGATCCCGCCATCGTTAGCGCACCGGATCGAGATGTTTGGTGAGGCTGGCAAAGTGTATAAATTTGCTCAGGAGCTGTTTGGCGAAAGCTCGTGGATCCAGGTGATGCTGGGGCAGGGCCTGACACCAAAACAGCATCATCCGATCGTCGATTTGATGCCGCAGTCAGAGCTTGCGCAGTTCCTTAGCAATATCAAAACCAATGTGACGCGGCAGGTGCAGGCCTGGCCGCCGCATTATGATTTTGTCCAGCACTACTGCAAAAGCCGGATGATGTAAGGTGTATGCCTTTAACCCACAGGCAAAACTACAGTGGCTGGAACTGGGCCAAAGCCGTACGCGCGCTTTATTGATTGACGATGCGCTGCTGGATCTTAGCCAGATCCGCCGCGACGCGGCTGCGGCCCAATTCCGCCAGGATACCGGCTCTTATTACCCCGGTGTTCGTGCTGAATTGCCGAAGGCTTATGCCCGCACTGTGCTGGAAGCTGTGTATCCGTCGTTGCTGCAGCTGGTACAGCCGCCGCCGGACTACCGGCTGGTGCCGCAGCAATGGTATTTGTCGTTGCTGACCACGCCGGCGGCACAGCTGCAACCGCTGCAGCGCTTACCGCATTTTGATAAAGCCGAACCGCTGCATCTGGCGATTTTGCATTATCTGGCCGAAGGCCCGCACGGCGGCACCGGGTTTTTTCGCCACGAAGCGACCGGTTTTGACCAGATTTCGCCAGACCAGCAACAGCAGTACTTCAGCACTTTGCAGCAACAGTTGACGGCGCAAAGTGGCGCGCTGTCTGGTTTTCCTGATGCGACGACGCCGTTTTTCAGTCTGTATCAGCAGCTGACTTATAAACCCAACCGTTTATTGATTTATCCCGGCCATTTGTTGCATTCGGCCCTGGTGGAACCTGCTACCGACTTGTCGGCAGATCCGCTGACCGGCCGGCTGACTGCCAACTTGTTTGTGCAGTTCTTACCCAAAGGCTGAATGGCCTTTTAGTCTGATGTCCGGCATTTGTCTGAAAGCGCTAACAAAGTGCCATTTTCCGCCATGGAATTAAGTAAAAACAGCGAAATTTCAATCTGATCGGTTTGTCCGCTTGACCATCCGGCAAGCAGTTGTTACATTCATTTGAAAGCGCTTACAAAATCAAATCTGTCCTCTGCTGCAGTTAAGCCGCGGGATGGAAAACCCCAGCACGGGGCTCAGACAAGTGGATAGCCAAGAGACGACCATGACATTAAAACTGCCGGCGGATTCCCGCATTTTAAACACCGATTTTGTGTTTGGTGTTGCCACATCTTCTTTTCAGATTGAAGGCGGCCTGGACGGCCGGTTACCTTGTATCTGGGATACCTTTTGCGCAACGCCCGGCGCGATCCGCGACGGCAGTCACGGCGCCGTGGCTTGTGACCATATCCGTTTGTGGCGCGAGGATGTGCAATTAATTCAATCTCTTGGCGTTGATGCCTATCGGTTGTCTTTGTCCTGGCCGCGGGTGATGCAGCAAAATGGCGAACTCAATCCGACCGGTGTGGCGTTTTATCGTGATTTGCTTGGCGCGTTAAAAGCGCAGGGCATCCGCACTTTTGTCACGCTGTATCACTGGGACTTACCGCAGTATTTAGAAGATCAGGGCGGCTGGCGCAATCGCGACACTGCCTACGCTTTTGCCGATTATGCCGACAAAGCCTCCAAAGCGCTGGCGGATTTGGTTGATGCCTGGGCCACACTGAATGAGCCGTTCTGCAGCTCCTACCTTGGTTATGAAATTGGCGTACATGCACCTGGCTTAAAAAACAAAGGCTGGGGCCGGCAAAGTGCGCACCATCTGCTGCTGGCGCATGGCCTCGCCATGCCAAAATTGCGGCAAAACGCACCGCAGGCGCAGCATGGCATCGTATTAAATTTCACGCCTTGTTATGCCGAGACTGATGCTCCCGCTGACATCGCTGCCGCCGATCTGGCTGATCAGTATTTTAATCAGTGGTATATCAAGCCATTGTTTGATAAGGCTTATCCGGCATGCATCAGCACTTTGGCTGATGATGAAAAGCCACAAATTCAACCTGGCGATTTTGACATTATTGCCGCGCCGCTGGATTACCTTGGCATTAACTTCTATACCCGCCACGTCTATCGTGCTGATGCTGCAGAAGGGTTTGTTGTAGTCGATCAGCCTGATGCCCCAAAAACCGATATCGGCTGGGAAATTTATCCGCAGGCTTTTACCGATTTATTGCTGGATTTACACCGCCGTTACCCGTTGCCGCCACTGTATATCATGGAAAATGGCGCCGCCGGTGCTGATGAACTGGTGGCTGGCAAGGTGCAGGACGACATGCGCCTTGGTTATTATCAGCAGCATTTACTGGCGCTGGATGCAGCTATCCGGCAAGGTGTGGATGTGCGCGGTTATTTTGCCTGGAGCCTGATGGACAATTTTGAATGGGCCGAAGGTTATCTGAAACGCTTTGGTATTGTGTATGTCGATTACGCCACGCAGCAACGGGTGATTAAACAAAGTGGTTTAGCCTTTCGCGACCTCAGCTTAAGCCGCAAAGGCTAAGCACAAATAATAAAAATACGGCGCCAATGATGCGCCGTTTGCAAATAAAACAAATCAACAACTTCGACAGGGTGGCTTATGCTCAGCAAGCGGGAGAAGATCGCATACGGTCTTGGCGACACCGCCAGTAATATCGTGTTCCAGACGGTCATGATGTTTCTGACTTATTTTTATACCGATATTTTTGGCCTGGCGCCGGCTTATATCGGTTTTATGTTCCTCGCGGTGCGGGTTATCGATGCGGTGACAGATCCTATCATGGGTGCTCTGGCTGACCGCACCCACAGTAAACACGGCAAGTTCCGGCCTTATATTTTGTGGGGCGCCATTCCTTTTGGCATTTTAAGTGTGCTGGCTTTTACCACGCCGGATTTGTCTGACCAGGGCAAAATGATTTATGCCTTCGTTACTTACACGCTGTTGATGCTGGTGTATACCGCCGTCAATATTCCGTATTGCGCTTTGGGCGGTGTGTTAACGGCCGATCCGCAGGAGCGGGTCTCGGTGCAGTCGTACCGTTTTGTCTGTGCTTTTATCGGTGGTTTGCTGGTGTCCGCACTGACGTTACCGCTGGTGGATTATTTTGGCGCCGGCGATAAAGCCAAAGGCTATCAGCTGACCATTCTGCTGATGAGTGTGGCCGGTGTGGTGATGTTTTTACTCTGTTTTGCCGGCACCAAAGAGCGGGTGCAGACCGTTCTTGAACGCAAAACAAATTTCCGTCAGGATTTTAAAGCCTTATGGCAAAACGATCAGTGGCGGGTGTTATCGGTCGCTGCACTGTTTTTGCTGACCGGTAACGTGCTGAAAAACACCATGGCGATTTATTACGTCAAATATTACCTCGGCGCGCCGGATGACATCACGCTGTTCATTACTTTGGGCATGTTCGGCAGTATGCTGGGGTGCATCGTCGCCAATCCGCTGGCGAAAAAAGTCGAAAAAGTGAAGGCTTACATTGGCTTGCAACTCGCAGCTGCGTTTTTCTGCGCGCTGAGTTATTGGGTGGCCGCCGACCAGTTAACCGTCGCGTTTGTGGTCTTTATCGCCTGGAACTTCTGCTTTAATGCCGCCACGCCGTTGCTGTGGGCCAAGATGGCCGACACGGTCGACTACGGTGAGTGGAAAACCGGTATCCGCACCACTGGTATGGTGTATTCGTCGATTATTTTCTTTATCAAACTCGGGCTGGCACTCGGTGGCGCTGCGGCCGGCTGGCTGTTAGCCGGTTATGGTTACCAGGCCGATACTGAGCAAACCGAAACGGCGCGCAACGGCATTTTATTGTCGTTCAGTCTGTTCCCGGCCATTGGCTCGGTGATAGTGGCCATTGTAATGCGCAGCTATTTGCTGGATACCGCCAAAGTAACGGCGATCCAGGCCGAACTGAAACAAAGCGCCGGTTAAATCAGCGCCGCAGCGCCGCCGAAATAGCCGCGCTGTTTTTGCTAAAAAGCTGATACTATTCGGGTTATGCAAATACAGCTTGGGGACTAACCACACAGATGGCTACGATTTACGATGTCTCACTGCGTGCCGGCGTGTCGCTGGCCACAGTGTCCCGGGTGATTAACAAAAACAGCAATGTCAGTGATAAAACCCGGCAGAAAGTGTTGGACGCGATGGCAGAGCTGGATTACCGGCCTAATACCATTGCGCAGTCGCTGGCATCTAATGTGTCTAATAGTGTCGGGGTGCTGGTATCCCAGCTGGACGGCCCGTATTACGGCCCGATGATGGCTGAAATTGAAGCGGCACTGCGCGCCCAGAATAAGCATGTGATCATTGCGGTGGGCCACAGCGACGCGGCGGTGGAGCAGGACAGTGTTGAGTTTCTGCTCAGCCGCGGTTGTGATGCGCTCATTCTGGATGTTGAAGCGGTGTCGGATGAGTATCTGGTACAGCTCAGCCAGCGTGCGGTGCCGATTGTGCTGATTAACCGCTACATTCAGGCGATGGAGCCGAGCTGCATTTACCTCAACAACGAACTGGGCGGTTATCTCGCCACCCGCCATCTGGTGGATTTAGGCCATCGCAGCATTGCTTATATCTCAGGGCCAAAAAACAAACACGATGCGATGGAGCGTTTAGTCGGCCACCAGCGCGCGCTGGCCGAAGGCGGTCTGGTATTTGACCCGGCGCTGTATGTCGAGGGTGATTATAAAGAAGAAGGTGGCGAAGCCGGCATGCTGGCGCTGTCACAAACCGGTAAGTCGTTTTCGGCGCTGGTGTGTGCTAACGACCAGATGGCCTCTGGTGCTATCGCGGTCTGCCTGCAACGGGGCCTGGTGATCCCACGCGACTTATCCGTCATTGGTTACGACAACATTCCTTTTGCCAAATACATCTCGCCTAAGCTCACGACGGTCAACAACCCTATTCATGAAATGGGCAGGATGGCGGCGTTATGGGTGTTACGCCATGTCTACGCTGACGATCAGACGCAGGTTCATAACGTGTTTGAACCTGAACTGGTGGTGCGTGGCTCTGCTATCCGCGCCCAATAAAACCCTTCCGGAGCCTTGAACCATGACTTTGTCCCGCTGCTTTACGTCGCGTCTGCTTGCTGTGCTGTTGTGTCCATTTGCTGGTTTGACTGCTGTGCAGGCGGCGCCAGGCTGGCCGGCCGAATTGCCACAGCAGCCGGTTGAAGTGCGGGACGCCGCAATGCTGCAAGTGATTGATGCGGGAGCAAAATTTGAGATTTTGTCCAGCGGCCATCAGTGGGCAGAAGGCCCGGTGGCAGAGCCAGGCAGCGGTGCTGTGTTGTTCTCTGATGTGCCGAAAAATCAAATCTGGCGCTGGTCGCAAGCCACAGGTGCAACCTTATATCTGAGCCCGTCTGGGGCCACTGGTTTTAAGCCGTCTGCGCTGAAAGAAGGCAGTAACGGGCTGATTTTCAACAATAAAGGTGAACTGGTACTGGCGCAGCACGGCGACCGCCGGTTGGCTGTCCGCACCGCGCAGCAAGGGCAACAAGCGACATTTCGCAGCCTGATCACAGAGTATCAGCGCAAAGCCTTTAACAGTCCAAACGATGTGATTGAACTCAAAGACGGCCGGTATTTATTCACTGACCCGCCTTATGGCTTAAAAGGCGCCGATCAGTCGCCGGACAAACAACAAACACACAACGGCGTTTATCAGCTGGCGCCTGACGGCGTGGTGAGCCTTGTCAGCACTGCGTTGACCAGACCAAACGGGCTGGCCGTCTCGCCGGATGAACAATTTTTGTATGTGGCCAATTCAGACCCCAAAGCGGCACAGTGGTGGCGTTTTTCGCGAAGTGCTAATGGCCAGTATCAGGATGGTGCTTTGTGGCTGGATGCGACCGCTGAAGTGGTAAAAGCCACAGGTTTACCGGATGGTTTAAAAGTGCTGCCAAATGGTATTTTGCTGGCAACAGGGCCTGGTGGCGTCTGGGTGATTAACGCGGATCGGCAAGTGCTGGGACTGATCAACACCGGCGTCGCTGCGGCGAATGTGGCGCTCAGTGAAGACCGGCATTACCTCTATATCACCGCCAGCCAATATCTGCTGCGGATCAAGCTCAAAACTTAAGGGCAATATTTAACAGGCGACATTTCGCATTGAGGCTCTGGTCCGCATAGTTTTTGTACAATAACTCTGGCATAGTGATTTTCAGATCCGCAGTTGTCAGGGTAGCCGCCGATGCGTCGTATTTTCTGCACTGTTTTGTTGTTCATCGCTGGCCCTTTGTATGCTGCCGCCACACTGCAGCTGCTGACTGAACATTTTCCGCCATACAACTATCAGGACGGTGACCGCATCACCGGGATTAACGCCGAGATCATTCATCGCCTTTGTGAAATCACCAACACAGCGTGCAGCATGCAGCTGTATCCATGGTTACGGGCTTACGAGTACGCCTTGCAGAACCCGCAAGGCGGCCTTTTTACCACATCGCGCACGCCGGAGCGTCAGGCCAGGTTTCAGTGGGTCGGGCCTCTGGCATCATCCAGAGCCTTTTTATACCGCTTAAAAAGCCGGCCGCAGGTCAATCCGAAGGATCTACAGCAAGCGCAGCAATTTGGTATTGCGGTGGCAAGGGGCGACGTCTACGAAGAGTTTTTGCTGCAGAATGGCTTTATCCGCGGTAAAAACTTGTTGGATTTCCCGTCAAAATCGGCACCTATTGCGCTGTTTTTACAAGGGAAAGTGGATTTGATTATCGGCTCTGAACTGGTGATGCCGGCCTGGCTGGCCGCACATCAGGCCAGCGTCGACCAGGTAGAACCGGTGCTGGAGCTGGAAACCAAAGGCGAGAATTATCTGGCGCTGAATCTGGCAGTACCGCCGGCACAGGTGCAAGCCTTGCAGCAGGCGCTCGATGAGATGAAACGCAGCGGCGAATATCAGCGGATTGTGGCGCGGCTTTTTGTCGAAGCGATGCCGGAAGTGCGGGCCAATAAAATTAAAGACGCCATAACCAACTGAATTTAAACGAACTATTTAATTACGCTGACATCTGTTGTCAGTGAATGCTGACAGTCGCCAGGGGGCCTGTTTTGCCGCTTTGGCAGCGACTTTGATCTGCATCAACAAAACGCCGTGCTTTGGCCTTTATTGTGAAGTGGTTATTTAATTTACAATATATTCACTTTTGAGGCGAGCATGCAGCACAATCCACTGGGCCTGCGGGGCATCGAATTTACCGAATTCGCCGCAGCCGACAGCAGCTATTTACATCAGGTTTTTCAAGCCTTTGGCTTTTCCAGAACGCGGCAGTTTAAGGGGAAAGCCATTGATTATTATCAGCAAAACGACATTCATATTTTATTAAACCGGGAGCGCAGTGGCTTTTCCGCTGACTTCAGCCGCGCCCACGGTCCGGCGATTTGCGCGATGGGCTGGCGGGTCGATGATGCGGCGGCGGCACGGCGTATTGCCATTGAACGGGGTGCCCGTGGCGCGGAACCGACAGCGACGGATTTGCCCTATCCGGCAATTTACGGCATTGGCGACAGCCTGATTTATTTTATTGACCGCTTTCACGCCACAGATTCGATTTATCAGCGCGATTTTGAACCGCATGATGAACCGGCCATCGTCGAAGACTTAGGTTTCAGCTGTATCGACCATCTGACCAACAATGTGGTGAAAGGCACCATGCAGCACTGGGCGGATTTTTACAAAAATGTGTTTGGTTTCACTGAAGTGCGTTATTTCGATATCAAAGGCCAGCAAACCGCGTTGTTGTCGTATGCGCTGCGCTCGCCGGATGGCAGTTTTTGCATTCCGATCAACGAGGGCAAAGGTGATGATCGCAACCAAATCGACGAATATCTGCGTGAATACAACGGCCCCGGTGTGCAGCACATCGCTTTTCTGACCGACAATATTCTGGATTCACTCGACAAACTGGATCATCAGGTGATTGATACGCTGGATATCCACGAAGACTATTACGCCAACGCCTTTGCCCGGGTACCGCAGGTGCGCGAAGACAAACAGCGCATTCAGCAACATCAAGTGCTGGTGGATGGTGACGATGACGGTTATTTGCTGCAAATTTTCACCAAAAACCTGTTTGGGCCGATTTTTGTCGAAATTATTCAGCGTGTCGACAACTTAGGCTTTGGCGAAGGCAATTTCCAGGCGCTGTTTGAATCGATTGAACGGGACCAGCAAAAACGGGGGTTGTTATGACCATGCCTGCAACCAGCACTATTCAGGTCCGGCAAATTCATCATGTCGCTTACCGCTGCCATGATGCAAAAGAAACCGTGCAGTTTTACCACGACGTACTGGGCATGAATTTTATGCTGGCCATCGCCGAAGACCGCGTGCCGTCGACCAAAGCGCCGGACCCATACATGCACGTGTTTTTAGACGCCGGGCAGGGCAATATTCTGGCGTTTTTTGAGCTGCCGAATTCCCCCAAAATGGGCAAAGACCCGCACACGCCGGAATGGGTGCAGCATATTGCGCTGCGGGTTGATGATGAAGCTGCTTTGCTGGCAGCCAAAACTGAGCTGGAACAACGCGGCATCGCCGTCGTCGGGCCGACCAACCATGAAATTATCCGCTCGATTTATTTCTTTGACCCCAACGGTCATCGCATCGAGCTGACTTGTGTCACCGCGACGGCTGCCATGCTGCAACAGCTTGATGCGGTGAAGTGGCAGATGCTGGAGGAGTGGTCGCAAACCAAACGGGCACCGAAACTGGCGGCCTGGCTGCATCAGCAGGAGTTTACGCCGGCAGCGGTCTGAAGCAGGCTGATGCTGGTTGTCGATGGGGCGTGGTTTTGGACGAAACCGCGCTTTTTCTGTCAAAAACTGCGCCGGATCAACATTTGCGACAAGCAGAGCTGGCAAAATCATCCATACTGCAGTTCGGACCGTATTCGGTACGGTCGCTGATCTGTGCGCAAAGCAGATCGCAACTGCAGTTTCTGCCAAAGATTATTCGACAGCAAACAACAAAAACCTGATATCTACCGTGCAACAGGAGCAAGCAATGTCTCAACTTGATCGTCGTTCCTTTTTAAAATTATCTTCAGCCACCTTAATTGGCGTCACTATGGGCGGCGTCAGCCTCAATGCGATGGCGCAGGAAGCGGTGAAAGCCGATGACCCAATGGCCGTGGCGATGAAATATGTCGCCAAGTCCACCACCGCCGACCAGACCTGCGGCAACTGCATGCATTTTGCTAAAGATGCCAAAGGCGACAGCGGTGGTTGTGCGATTTTCAGCGGCAAACTGGTGGCCAAAGCCGGCTGGTGTGCTGGTTGGATGAAAGCAGCATAAACCAGCTTCAAGATCCATCGATAAAAAAGCGCCACCGGCGCTTTTTTTCTGCCTGTAGTTTCGCGCTGCCAGCTACCCGATGCGCTATTGCAGAAAATCCGCCAGGCCTGGCGCTGATCGCCCCTTGGCCCGACTGCGTAAATGCCGCGCTGTTGTTTGTGCTCTGCCTCGCCGGACGGGGACAACATCTGGCATAATTCAGTGAACATCTGCTCTGGAGTAACTATGACGGGAATGGTTTTGATCACCGGTGCGGCGCAGCGGGTTGGGTTACATTGTGCACTGGGGCTGCAACAGGCCGGTTATCAGGTGATTGCGACTTACCGTCAGCCCAAAGCGGGTGTTGAACAGCTGCGTCAGGCTGGGGTGATTTGTCTGGCGCTGGATATCCAGGCAGACCAGGATTTAGCCGTGCAGGTGACTGCGCTTGCAGGGCAGGTCAGCGCTTTGTGTCAACAGCATCACTTGCCGTTGCGGGCACTGATCCACAACGCCTCAAGCTGGGCCGGTGAAGCTGAAGCCGGCAGCACGCTGCTGGAACAGCTTAGCGCTGATGCGATGGTGTTTGATGAGATGTTCCGCATCCACACTAAGTTACCTTATCTGCTCAGCCGCGCGCTGGCGCCGCTGTTAACCGCAGCACAGGGACATCCGGCCGACATCATCGCCATCAGCGATTTTGCGGTGAACACCGGCAGCTGTAACCATATGGCCTATGCCGCGTCCAAAGCGGCGCTGGAGAATCTGGTGTTGTCGCTGGCGCGTCAGCTGGCGCCACAGGTCAAGGTCAATGCCATCGCGCCGGCCCTGCTGATGTTTAATGAAGGCGACAGTGCCGAATACCGCGCTTTTACGCTGAAAAAATCGCTGATGGAAATCGAACCAGGGCCGGCCGAAGTGCTGCAAAGCATCCTCTACTTGCTGCAAAGCCGTTATATTACCGGCCGGGTGCTGGCGCTGGACGGTGGCCGCCATCTGAAACTGCCCTGACCGCTGATGCAACCACATGCGCCGGTGCCGCGTATTCAGCGGCCATATTTTCGTAATGGCCCGCCGCATCGCGCCGGCGCCGATGTCAGCTTTGGCGATATCGTCAAAATCTTTGATTTTCGCCGGATTAAAATCGGCCGGTGGGTGACCCCGGCCGAAACGCAGCTGGCGGCCAATTTGTTTTTTGACGCGTTGTCGGATTTGCAATTGTTGTTGCAGGTGCCGGCGCAGGTGATATCACTCAATGGCTCGCTGGCGCTCAGTTTTGGCATTGGCGGCGAACCCGGTACCTGTGCTTTTTACCAGCCACAAGGCCGGTTACTGGCGCTGGCGAAAAATGCCGGTGGCGGCTCGCTGGCTCACGAGTGGTTTCACGCTTTTGATCATCATATAACCCGCCGGCTTTGTATTGATGCCAAACCCGGTGATTTTGCCAGCCGCAGCTGGTTACATGGCGCTGTCTTACAGCCACATCCGCTCAATCAGTTATTGGCTGCAGGTTTTGCACATTGTTTGCTGGCGCCTTGTGGCCAGCAGCCGTCGGCGTATTTTCAGCGCAGCGCGGCGGCGGACAGCCGCCGTGGTGGTTTGTATTACGCCTTGCCGGAAGAGCTTTGTGCCCGCGCTTTTGAGAACATGCTGCAGCGCCAGAGCCTGCAGAACAGCTTCTTAGTCAGCGGCACGGTCTGGCAGCCAGGCCGAGGTCCGCAGCGGCAACTGAGCACAGAACAGCAACTGCGGGCGACTGTCTATCCGGACGCCGCCGAAAGCAACCAATTGGCGGCTTGCTGGTTGCAATATTTTCAGCGCCTGGGGCAGGCGCTGTGCAGAACCGCCGCAGATCAGGCAGGCGGCTGAACTTGTCTGGCCAGCAAACTGACATAGTTTTTCATTTTGTGATCAGACACATACTCGTGAAGCGCCGCCTGTGCCTGTGCTGGTGTGCACAAAGCCTGATCCAGCAGCATCAGCCAGCGCGCCGGGTTACGGTGTAACTGGCCCAAATCATCAAAATAATACAACTGGCCGCTGTGCTGGTAACCCGGCAATGGTGGCAGCTGCGGTACTATGTCGCGTTGATTCACATAACGCCGGTAATACGGCAGCAGTTGTTGTGTGATGCTTTGTGCCAGTGCGGCGTCGCCGACTTTGGGCTGGCCAAAGGTGACCAGGCCGGCCAGTTTGATACCACTGATTTTGCTCAGCTGCAGCGCCAGTAACACCGCCAGGGCGCCCCCCAGGCTATGGCCGGTGATCCATAGTGGCCGTTGCAGACCTGCGTTCGGTTGTACCTGTTGCAGATTGGCCAGAATGACATCCGCCTGCTCACTAAAACCCTGATGGGCTTTACTGTGGATGTCAGGCCATGGCTTCAACGCATATTGTGCGTTGGTGAGGACATCCTCCAGTTTCTGTTCGGTCCCGCGGCAAATCAGTACGTCATAATCGACGCCACAGGCATATAAATATTGGCTATCGTTGCCAAGAGTACGTAACTGACCGCTTAATAAAAATGTCTGCAGTTCCAGCGCCAGTCGCGGGCTATCGAGATACACCAGCGCAGACAAGCGTGCCAGTTGCAGGTCCATCAGGCTGACCGGATCCGGCTGTTTCGCGGCAGTACTGGTCATCACAGCAGCGCCGGCGGCGGTCACTGCTGCAGCGTTGCCGTGCTCTGGTTCGGCACTCTCGGCATTGACTGGGCGGAACTTTTGTTTGGCGGCCATCAGTTTCTGCAAAATATCAAACCAGAATGGCGCACCCAACGACAGCGCAAAGGCGGTCAGCAGATAACCAATCCAGGTCTGCGGCGCTTCTTTGGGCCCTTTAAATACCGTGTCAGGTCCAAGAATGGGCGCGGTTTTACTCAGTTCTGCCCGCATGGTCTTGAGTGGCAGGCAGGGCGGCGGGCTGTCCGTGCACAACTCTTTTACCAGTTCAGGCTGCTTCGTCAGACTTTCCGCCAGTTGTAATGCCTGTTGGCGGGCGATCGGATCGGAGAATAGTTTCTGATATAAGGTGATGGAATCGACATTCATGCCGACAGCCACAACCAGCCCAATTCCCAGCTGCAAAGTGCCCAATTGGCGCTTAAACCAGCCAACAGCCCGGTCGCCGCGATCGTTAAACCAGTCCTGCACTAACACTTGGAATTTCTGGCTGTCGGCCTCCGCTTGCTCCCAGAACAGCGACAGGGTTGTTTTGGTGTGGGAACTGCTCAGTTGCGCCAAACGTTTGCCAATCTCCAGCGGCGATTGCCGCAGCTGTGAGAGTGGAGCACCAAGCTGCAGTTCCAGCAACACTTCGCAGGCGATATCCGCCGGGATATACGAAGGCCAGGCAAAACCGAGCTTAAATTTTGTTTTTTGATACAAGGACATAGAGTCGTCATATTGCATCAGCTGGCGAATACGGGGATGGGTATAAAATTTTTCGGTACCAGTTTCGCCTATCAGACCGAGCATCACCTGGCGTAAGTTGCGGCCACGTAAACCAAGCGCCTGACTGATGCCTTCACCAATAGCGGTGACCAATAAACTTAATGTCAGATAAATGCCGACCAGCCCGATGAAAGCATCGAGCATTTCCAGACCAGACATCACAAATTCCCTCTGTTGCTGAACCGATGTTCGAGCTTAGCTGGAATTTATCAGACTGCCCAGTTGGCCTGGCCGGCGGGAAAACGCCACTGCGGCGCAGCGGCGGCGGGAGCAGATAACGTGGCCGGTTAGCAGATCCGGCAGCGGAAGTTCCGGCCTTTAATGCCGGCACTGATGAGCTTCAGTGCATGTTTGGCTTTGGCTGCCGGCACTGCGACATAAGAATGAAACTCAGTGACCTGAATTTTGCCAATCTGGTTGCCGTCGATTTGTTGGTCCACGGTCAAAGCGCCAACGATATCGCCGGCGCGTAATTTGTGTTTTTTGCCGCCGTCAATCCAAATCGCTGCCATCGCCGGGGCGCGCGGCGGGCGCTGGCGCAGTGAAGCGTCCGGCAGCGGCAGCAGTTGCTCGGCTTGTGGATACAGGTCTGCCAGCAACGCACGTTTGTAGTCATCCGCCGGGGCGACCAGACTGACGGCGAGGCCTGATGCGCCGGCGCGGCCGGTGCGGCCAATGCGGTGGACATGGGTTTCGGTGTCATGCGCCAGCTGCACATTGATGACTAAATCCAGCCCCTGAATATCCAGACCCCGGGCGGCGACGTCGGTCGCCACCAGCACGTTGGCGCTTTGGTTGCTGAAGCGGATCAGCGTCAGATCGCGGTCGCGCTGTTCCAGGTCGCCATGCAGCGCTAAGGCAGCAAAGCCTTGATCGGCGAGATATTGCCACAAGTCATGACATTCGCGCTTTTGGTTACAGAACAACACGGCAGACACCGGCTGATGTTGTTTCAGTAACAGCTCAACCGCGGCAAAACGCTGTTCAGGGTTCACAGCATGAAATTGCTGTTCGATGGCGGGTTTGTTGTCGGCCGTTTCTATCTGCACCCGCGCCGGCTGTTTCAGGTAACGGCTGGCCAGCTGTTCAATTTGTTTGGGGAAAGTGGCGCTGAATAACAGCGTCTGGCGGCTCGCCGGTGTCTGCTGCACTATGGCATCTAAACTTGGTGCAAAGCCCATTTCCAGCATGCGGTCGGCTTCATCCAGCACCAGCAGGTTCAGATCCTGCAGTTGTAACGAACCTTTTTGTAAATGTTCTTCAATCCGGCCCGGCGTGCCAACAATGATATGAGCGCCGTGCTCCAGACTGCCCAGTTGCGGGCCAAGCGGTACACCGCCGCATAAGGTCAGTACTTTTATATTGTGAATGGCCCGGCCCAGTTTGCGAATTTCGCTGGCGACCTGATCAGCCAGCTCGCGGGTTGGACACAACACCAGGCTTTGAATGCGAAACCGTTTAACGTCGAGTAACTGCAGCATACCGAGGGCAAAAGCAGCCGTTTTACCTGAACCGGTCTGCGCCTGGGCAATCAAATCCTGTCTGGCCAGGATCAGCGGCAAACTGGCCTGCTGCACCGGTGTCAGGGTGGTGAAGCCGAGGTCATTGAGGTTTTGTTGCAGTTCAGGTTTCAGCTGGATATCGGTCGGATTCATCGGTCACTCGGCGCAGGGAAAAGAGCGGCGCAGTGTATAGATTTTCACCGCCGGGTCAATGTTTTTCGGCGGACCAGTCGCTGGACGTCCCTGTGGATGCGGGGGCGCGCCAGTATCAGCTTTGCGCGTTTTGTTCTGAGCTTGCTTTTAAGAAACGAAACACCGCGCTGTAATACAAATCAGGCTGATCTAACCAGCCATAATGCGCACATTGTGGTAGCAGCACTAACTCAGCCTTAGAGAAACTGCCGGCAATCGTTTGTGCGGTCTCAGTGCTGATAATGTCGTTTTCGCCCTGCAGTACCAGCACAGGCGCACTGAACTGCTTAAACTGCGTTTTCAGGTCAAAGTGGTTTTTTTCCAGGTCGGCAAACACCAGCTGATTAATTGTCATATTGACCACTTTGAGCCGCGCTGCAATCAGCGGTGCTTTGGATTTATCCACCACATAAGCGCTGGCCCGCAGCTGCGCCAGGATGTCTTTGGTGCTTTGAGAATCATCGCCGCTGCGCTGACGCAACTGATACATCTGCAGGCGGATTTGTTCCTGCAGGCTCAGGTTGTTGAACAGCCGTTCTGCGATCTGGTCGCGAAACTGCAAATCCAGGCCACCGGAAGAAGAAAAAATCAATTTTTCAATATGTTGTGGGTATTTTGCTGCATAAGCAGCCCCCAGCATGCCGCCAAAAGAATGGCCCAGCACCACCCATTTATCGATGTGCAGCTGTTGGCGCAGCTGTTCGATATCCTGCACCATCAACGTCAACTGAATAGTGTCGGCATTAATACTGGCAAGCCTGGAATGGCCGGTGCCGCGCTGGTCGAATAAAATGCTCTGATAGCCTTGTGCCGCGATGGTTTTTGCCACAGCCTCAAAACCGGCACTGTCCAGGCCAGGGCCGCCGTTGATGATCAACACCGGAGTGCCGAAGCCAAAAGTCTGGTAATAAATATTGCCGGCATAACCGGTTCCGGCTTGCGCCGCAGCGGCGAAACTCAGCAGCAGCAAGGCAAAGCCACGTTGGATGCAACTCACGAGAATAGAGACCACCGACAGAACCTCAGCACGACCATCATGAAAACCGGAGCTAACTTAGCAGGTTCGCCATGTGCTTACAGCGGTTTTGCAGGCTCGGCTTTGTAACAGAAATTGTCTGTCTTCAGTTAGCTTTGGCTGCGAGCAAAAAAAAGCCCCCGAAAACGGGGGCAAAGAGCGGGTGTCGAGTTGCTCAAGGGTCTTACTAACGGAACATGAACTGGAAAAAGTCGAACGGTAAAACTCGGTTAATCATCACTGTTCATAAAACCCAGCAGCTGCAGCAGGCTGGTGAACAGGTTAAAAATCGATACAAACAAACTGACGGTTGCCATGATGTAATTGGTCTCGCCGCCGTGCACAATTTCACTGGTCTGATACAGGATCATGCCGGACATCAGCAGCACAAACATCGCAGAGACTGCCAGGCTCAACGCGGCAATTTCAAAAAAGATGGCACCGAGGCCGGCCAGGAAAGCGACCAGGATGCCAACGGTTAGGAAACTGCCCATAAAACTGAAGTTGGTCTTTTTAATCAGCGCATAAGCTGACAGCGCGAAAAAGATTGCAGCAGTCCCGGCCATCGCCAGCATCACAATCTCACCGCCGTTTGGCAGCGCCAGATAACGATTGATGATTGGGCCCAGGGTGTAACCCATAAAACCGGTCAGACCGAAAACGCCGACCAGGCCCATGGCGCTGTTGCGGAATTTTGTGGTGAAAAACAACAAACCAAAATAACCAACCAGTGTGATCAAAATGCCAGGATGCGGCAAATTCATACTGGCGCTGATGCCTGCGGTGACAGCACTGAATGCCAAAGTCATCGCCAGCAAGGAATAGGTGTTACGCAGAACTTTATTGGCCTGCTCGACGCCGAGAGCGCCGCTGTAGGCCTGTTGATGATATGTCGTCATATGCACTCCGGTTTGAATAAAGCTGTTGCCAGCCGGTTTAAACTGACTGCATTAAAACAAAGATTGTGCTATTCGGTAAAATCGAATATACCTAATAATAAATCAGTTTATAACTTACATGGTGAGTGTATGACGCCGGTCAACTTTAATCAGCTGTATTATTTTTATCTGGTGGCTAAAGAAGGCAGCATCGCCAGAGTCAGTGAGCAGCTGCATGTCACGGCCCAAACCATCAGTGGTCAGCTGGCCGCGCTGGAGCATAGTACCGGGACGGCATTGTTTGTCCGCAACGGTAAAAAGTGGGGCCTGACTGAGCTTGGGCGTGTTACTTATCGCTACGCGGAGGACATTTTCCGCTTAGGCGATGAGCTGCGTGCCGTGTTAAAAGGCAACCACGGTGTGCAATGGCAGACTTTTACTGTCGGCGTGACCGATGTGCTGCCCAAAGCCTTTATTTATGAGATGTTAAAGCCGGTGTTTACTTTGCCGGAGCAATTGCGGCTGATTTGTGTTGAAGGCGAGCAAAGCCAGCTTTTAGCTGATTTAGCCTTGAATAAGCTGGATTTAGTGCTGACCGATCAGCCGCTGTCGCCGTCCAGTCCACTCAAGGCATATAGCCATCAAATCGTCGAATCCGGCACCAGTTTTTTCGCCAGTCCGCCATTAGCGGCCCGCCTGAAAGCGGTCAGTTTTCCGGCTTGTCTGCATCAGCAGCCGTTGTTACTGCAAAGCAAAAGGTCGATTATCCGCCAGCGGCTGGATGCCTGGTTTGCGCAATACGCGGTCAGCGGGCAGATCATTGCTGAGTTTGATGACAGTGCGCTGATGAAGGCTTTTGGTCAGCAGGGGCTTGGGATCTTTTCCGCACCGAGTCTGATTGAGGAAGCGATTTGCCGGCAATATGAGGTGGAAGTTGTCGGCCGCACTGATCAGGTGAAAGAGGTGTTCTATGCCATTTCGCCGGAGCGCAAACTCACGCATCCGGCGGTATTACAGCTGGTACAGGCGTTGGCACAGGACCAGACCCGCAGTTAATGTGCAAATCGGCCGAGCTGTTGTTGGGTTTCTGCGGTGGCTTTTAATAAAGTCTGACCGGCGGTTTCAATTGACGACATCTGCTGATAAGCATCGGTGGTGCCTTGTTCGATCGCACTTAAATGCTGATGGGTTTGCTGGTAACTGCGTTCAAGGTCCAGCACTGAGCCGGTAATTTGCTGCACGCCTTGTTTCGCCTGACTAAGCTGTTGTTGCAGCTGGGCGAAGTCACCGGCGGTGGCGCCAATCGACTGTTGTGCCTGACCGGCCTGTTCATTCAAGCGTTCAGATTCGGCACGGGTGTCACGCACCAGTCGTTCCATATCATTGAGGAATCCGGAGATTTGCCGGGTGGCTTCATTTACTTTAGCAGCCAGTGTCCGCACTTCATCAGCAACGACCGCAAAACCGCGGCCGGCATCGCCGGCCCGGGCAGCCTCAATGGCGGCATTTAATGCCAGTAAATTCGTCTGATCGGAAAAGTTTTCTACCATCTGCAGGATCTGCCGGACATTTTCCGAATTTTTTTGCAAGCCTTCGACGGTGGCGCCGAAGGTCTCGAGCAATTGCACTATGCCTGACAACTGCGCGGAGATCGCCCCCATGCCGCTGCTGGCACTTTCGGCTTTGATCACGGTGGTTTGTGCTACCTGATTCATTTGATCGCCGGTGCTGACAATCGCTGCCAGCTGGTCCAGTACATGGTCGCTTTCACTGCGGATCTTTTCGCTGCGCTGCTCGGTCGCCTGCAAGTGGGACCGGGTGGTTTTGACGGCGACACTGACCTGCTCATTAATCTGGTGCGTGTGCTGTGCCTGATGATGCAACTGCGTCAACAGTCCGGCCAGTTGACCGACAAACTGATTGTATTCTTCGGACAAAGTGCGGAATTCATCGTAAGTAAAGGCCGGCAGACGGTGATTGAGATCGGTACCGTTCTGATTGGCTTTTTGCAGGGCCTGTACCAGCGCCTGCACTGGCCGCACAATCAGATAAATCAGATAACCGATAGTAAACAGAAAGGCACCGGTGCCAAGCAGCAGCGTAGTCCACCAGGCGCTGCTGGCACCGCCGGTATCCGGATAAGCGAAATACAGCGCCAGCCAGAAAATAATGGTCAGAAAACCAATATTGCCGATGATTTTTTTGCTGAGACTGTTAAAAAACGTACGCTCTACCGAGGTATACAGACTTGAAAACCAATCCATGCCGGACTCCCGCTAACTGATTGTGGCTGTTGCAGAATCTACCATAGCAAAGTTTCAGCAGTTTGCGGTAAATCAGCCTTCGCTATGATTGGCCATAAATTTGCGACAAAAAAGGCTGCCCGCGGGCAGCCTTGCTCAATTCGATAGTACTCAGTCAGATGGTGCTCAGAGGCGTTCCAACACGGCCTGAGTAAAATCTGTGGTGCCGTGTGTACCGCCGAGGTCACGGGTGGTGCGGTCACCGCTCGCGATCACGTCGGTGACTGCCGCCAGAATACGCTGCGCCTGGTCTTTCATACCGAGGTATTCCAGCATCTGGATCGACGCCAGGATCACTGAGCTTGGATTCGCCAGGTTTTTACCGGCGATGTCTGGCGCACTGCCGTGTACGGCTTCAAAAATGGCGCAGTCTTTGCCGATATTGGCGCCCGGCGCCATGCCCAGACCACCGACCAGACCGGCACAGAGGTCGGACAAGATATCGCCAAACAGGTTGGTGGTGACGATGACGTCAAACTGCTGCGGATTCATCACCAGCTGCATACAGGCGTTGTCGACAATCATTTCCACGGTCTGAATGTCCGGGTAACGGGCTGCTACTTCGCGGGCGGTTTTGAGGAACAAACCTGATGTGGACTTCAGGATATTGGCTTTATGCACAATAGTGACTTTTTTGCGTTGTTCGCGGCGCGCCAGTTCAAAAGCAAACTCAACGATGCGCGCGGAACCTTCACGCGTCACAATACTCATCGCTTCCGCTAATTCACCGTCGTTTTTGACAACCTGACCAGCACCTGAGTACATGCCTTCGGTGTTTTCACGCACTGTGATGATATCGATATTCTCATAACGCGCTTTAGTGCCTTTAAAAGAAATCACCGGCCGGACGTTCGAGTACAGATTAAATTTTTTGCGCAACGTCACGTTGATGGACGTGAAGCCTTCACCGACCGGCGTGGTCAGCGGGCCTTTTAAGGTGATTTTATTGCGGGCAATGGCATCCAGCGTGGCTTGTGGCAGCAACTCGCCGGTTTTCTCCAGTGCGGTCAGGCCGGCATCAACATATTCATACTGAAAATTGCAGCCCACTTTATCCAGAATGGCAATGGCCGCATCAACAATGCTCGGACCAATGCCATCGCCTTTGATGACAGTAATAATTTGTGCGCTCATAGATATCCTTCGTGGTGGATTTGGCTGAAACAGACTGCCGGAACCGGGCGTTTTGTACGCTTCTGGTCTGATGTCTTAGCTCCGACGGCAACGGCGCGACTATAGCAGTTTTCGTCATTCGTTACCAGAATGGTTCGGCGGAAGCACTATAAGTGCAGGAAATAGTGGGTATAGCGGAAAATGATGAAAGGAAACTACATTTGAGGCTGAATGGGCCAGTATGCACTGCTGTGCTGTAACAGCAAATCGGCGCATTGCGACAAAGATATTGCAGGTAAATCAAGCGCATGTCGGGCATTTTTATACAAAATGTCCGGCTGGAGCTGCGGCGATACTGCGCCAAAAAAATGCAATTCTGTCAGTAACCAGGCGAGCTGCAACAATAATTGTGCGCTTTGCTGCTGACTGTAATCTGCCTGTATGCCCGGTACGCTGCGAAATTGCATGACCGCATCCTGCCACAACATCGGGGCACCGGTTGCGGCGAGTAACTGCGCGATCTGCCGCAGAATGTCGTGATCCTGCCACAACAGCTGACGGCAGGCGGTGGCGATGGACTGCGTCTGGCGGCCGGCGCGGTGCAGCGGCTGATGGCGCAATTCTTCATGTTGCTGTAGCTGCAGATTAAAACTGGCGGCGATCAGTTTTGCCTGATTGTGGCTAAGTTCGGTGGTTTTTGTCAGTCCGGCGAGGCATTGCAGCGCCTGACAGAACAACTGTTCGAGCTGGCTGAACCAGTGTTGCCACGGCTGGGCGCATAAAACAATTTGCTGATTCAGCCAGGACAAACGTAACAAGGCCGGCAACTGCTCGGTGCCAATCAGCGCCAGGGCATGGCGCAGTTCGGTAATTTGCGCTGGCTGGCGGCTCAGGCTGGCCGCCGCTTGGCATAGCAGCTGACAGAACTCAGGCCGTTGCTGCAAAAAGGTCACTTGCCGGCTGATTGGCCAGTTGGGATCTAACTGCTGGATCAGCGGTAAAGACATCGGCTCTGGATCTGCTGTTTCCAGCAGATCACGCGCCTGTCTGACCAGCAATGTAAGCCAGGCCGGATCCCGGCACATCCGTGGCGGCAACAGCTGCATGCCGGAACCGGTCAGTTCGACCGGATCGGGGCTCAGACTTTTCAAGTTGAGATCAAACAGATAACCGCACAGCGCCGGCTCCGCCTCGGTGATAAATGCCACAGCGCCAATGCTGTCAGTACAAAAGCGCCCGAGCTGATGCAGGCTGGCGCCGCTGCCACTGAGCAGTTGCAGTAATGACTGGCTGATGCCGGCTGATTGGCGCCAACGCTGGCGAAATACCGTTTCGAATCCCACTTTGCTGGCCGTGGTGCTCTGGACCAGCGGCAGGGTCAGCTGGTACGCCAGCACCAATACTGCGGCCAGCGGATCTTGCTGCCACACAGGCGCCTGCTGACGTAAACGACAGCAACTGGCAAATAATTGCAGCCAGACGGCAGGTAAATGCGTTTGATGGCCGCGAACTGCCAGCTGCCAGGGATCGCGCAGCTGCTGCGGGTCGGCATCGTCGACGCTGAACATCCCGGCATTCAGCGCAATCAGACTGGCGATGCCGGCGCTGAGCAACTGTTCCTGCAGTGATTGCGGCCAGCGGCCATTGGCGCCGAGCGCCAGGATCACGACGGCTTGTTTCAACGCCAGGTTGGCTTGCGCTGAATGGCTGGCTGATGACAAAGATAACTGCGCCTGCAACAGGGCTGGTTGCTGCAGGTACAGCTGACAAAGTTTTGGCGCAATTTGTTCACAGGCCAGCTGCAGGCGCCCGGATGTCGCAAGCCCGGGCGCTTGCGCGTACAGACGGTCGAGATACTGGTACAGGCTATTCAGTTGCTGTACTGCGCTGTTCATCGTGTTCAGGGCCGGACAGACTTGGATTGTTGGAACTGTTGCTGTGCCAGGTCTCCGACCGCGATAAGGCGGCGGTTCAGATACAGTAGTGCCGTACATTCTGCTTTGGTCGTGATCCCGTCCGAGATATCACGTTGGGTCCGGTAGTAAGCCAGTTGATACAATTCTGTGCCGTGTTGATGCGCTTCAGAGATATCGGGTCCGCCAAGTTTTTGTTGGATCTGATCCTGCTGCATGGCTGAATTTGTATTTAAGCTATTGATAAATTTCCGGTTGTACGCTTCCCTGTCGGTCCAGGTCATGTCCGCCGGATCGTCTTGATACCAATGTAACGCGGTCCAGGTGGCCAATGGATAGATGGCCAGTAAGACGGTGCTCAGCAGTACTATCTTCAGGTTTTTTTTCATTGCAACTCCGGCAGAGGCGGGCAGCAAAGGTTGTAGCAGAAGCATAATTCCGGCGTTTTAGTTTTCATCGGGTCTGTTCTTATACAAAAATTCTGCCAATTATTTTGTTGCAGGGTGCAACAGACTATACCCTGAACAAAATAACGCCGGCGCATTTAAGCGCCGGGGAGAGAGTTCAGGACGACAGACCGGCGGTTCAGCGGCTGATTTGATAACACGGCGTGTATTTACTGCCCGGCAGTTTCATCCGTCCCTGCGCTACAAAAGCCTCCAGCAAGTTGTCCATCATTTCCATCAGCACCGGTTCGCCAGACAGAATAAAAGGCCCGTGTTGCGCAATGGCTCTAATGCCTTCGTCTTTGACATTACCGGCAACGATCCCGGAAAAAGCCCGGCGCAGGTTCGCCGCCAGGCGGGCTTTATCCTGGTTCAGATGCAAATCGAGGCTGGCCATATTTTGGTGTGTCGGCGCAAAAGGATGCTGGAAATCGTCGTCAATCTGTAAGGTCCAGTTGAAATGATAGGCATCACCAACCGATTTGCGGAATTGTCTTACCTGCTGACAGCCTTGTTTCAGTTTCTGCGCGACAGCAACCGGATCATCAATAATCACCTCAAACAGACTGAGCGCCTCTTTGCCCAGGGTCTTTTCAATAAACCGGCTCAGTTCGGTAAAGTATGCCGCGCTTTGCTTGGGACCGGTCAGGATCACCGGTAAAACCTGCTGGCGGTTATCCTGATGCAACATGATCCCCAGTAAATACAGCAGCTCTTCGGCCGTGCCGGCACCGCCCGGGAAAATAATGATGCCGTGGGCGCTGCGGACAAAAGCCTCCAGCCGTTTTTCGATATCCGGCAGGATCACCAGCTCGTTGACAATTGGATTGGGTGGTTCGGCGGCAATGATGCTTGGCTCGGTCAGCCCCAGATAACGGCCGTGACTGATGCGTTGCTTCGCATGACCGATAGTGGCGCCTTTCATCGGGCCTTTCATCGCGCCAGGGCCACAACCGGTACAGATGTCCAGGCCGCGCAGCCCAAGTTGATAGCCGACTTCTTTGGTGTACTTATATTCGGTTTCGTTAATCGAATGTCCACCCCAGCACACGATCATATTCGGCGTTGCGCCGGGTGCTATCACCTGCGCATTACGCAGAATGTCAAAGACTGTGTGAGTAATGTGCTCGCTGTTGTGCAGGTCCAGCCGTTTCTCGTCGGCACCCAGGCGGGTGTGGTAAAACAGGATGTCCCGCAGCACGGCAAATAAATGCTCGTGAATACCTTTAATCAGTTCACCATCGACAAAAGCGCTGGCTGGCGGGTTAAACAGTTCAATTTTAATGCCGCGCTCGCGTGCCACCAGATTGACGGCAAAATCTTTATATTGGTCATAAATTTCAGCGGAGCTGTCGGTATGGCTGCCGACATTGAGCACGGCCAGGCAACAATTGCGGAATAATTTAAAGGTTTCACTGTGCGCATGTTGCTTCAGCTGATCAACTTCCAGCTGCGACAACAAATCCATCGCGCCTAACGGGTTTAACTGTACATGCATCGGGCTCTCCTTGAACTGCACAGGAACACAGATAAGACTCAGGGTTTCAGAATGACCTGATCACGGCCTTGCCGTTTAGCGTCGTACAAGGCTTCGTCGGCACGATCAAATGCTTCACGGCCTTCATCTGTCGGCTTGAGTTGGGTCGCGCCGAATGAAATTGTGATCGGGACGTTGGTGTCTTTGAATTTAAACGGGATGCGTTTAATTTTTTCCCGCAGTGTATTTAACGGGTTTGCCAGTTGCTCCAGCGGAGTTTCCGGGAACAATAAAATGAACTCTTCGCCGCCGTAACGCGCGATAAAATCGGCTTCGCGCATGCTTTGCTTCAGCGCCCTGGCTATGACTTTTAAGGTTTTGTCACCCGCACTGTGGCCATAGCTGTCGTTGATGTTTTTGAAGTGGTCCACATCCGCCAGTACAATCGACAGCGGGGTGTTATAACGCCTGCTGCGCTTGAGTTCCAGCTCATAACGTTCATCAAAGGCGGCGCGATTAGGCAATTCCGTCAGTGCATCCTGCAGGCTGCGGAACTTCTGTTCGGCCAGCCGTTTTTTAAATTGCTTGGCTTCTTCCTCCAGCTCGCGCAGGCGTGTATCCATTTCTTTTACCGACGACAACAGGATCTCACGTTCTTGTTTTTCAAGCGCTTCTTTGTCTTTAAGCGAATTACTCAGCGTATTGAGTTTGTCGGTCACCAGCAGCTGTAATTGCTCCAGCGATGTGGCGGATTGCGTGTCGTGGCTTAATACCGAGATCTGGTGCTCAATTTGCTGATTGAGCTGCGCCATTTTTTCGCGGATGTTGTTCGTCGATTTCAGCGACGACACCAGCGAATGTTGCACACTGTTCAGTGCATCGTTCAGTTTCAGCAGAAAATGCTGCGCAGATTGCCGCTCTTCGTTGATGCTGGAAATGATGATTTCGATAGTCCGCAGGCAGGCTTCCAGCAGTTTTTCGATGCTAAGCGGGCCCAGCAGGCTCAGCCGGATACTGTCGATGGCTTTGGCATGCGCGCCTTCAAACGCCAGTTCGCTGAGCAAATTGGTCAGTTCCATGGAGATCTGGCTGCAGATGCGATCATAACGCGCGCTGTCGGAAACGTTTTCAAGATCCATATTTTGTTTGGCATTGAGCGCCAGCTGATACAGTTCGGTCAGGTGGGTCAAATGCGGAATATAGGCATGGATCGTGGGCGCTGGCTCTTCAACCCGGGTCAGGAAATCCCGCAGGTCACGCCGTAACTGGTTGGGTAAACCGCGTTGTTTTTGCAGTAATTTACCCGCTTCGCTGATCGTCAGTTGCGCTTTGCGCACTTCTTGTTGTTGCCGGGCTTCGAGTGTTTTCAGATGCTCGGTGGTGGCGTCGATCTGCGGCAGCAATTTTTCCAGATCAGTGCCCTGGTGCAGTTGCTGGCGCAAGCGTGCCAGCCGGTTGTCCAGTTCCACGTCTATCCCTTTGCAGACCAATGACAGACGAGCGACAAATTGGGTCAGGATCTGGAACTGGCTTTCATAAGTATCTTCCAGCTGTTTGCGGGCTTTTACAGCGCTGGCCAGTTGTTGCTTAATAGAATTTTCGGAATCCACGACTAAGATGTTCCCGTCGGTAGCGGCGATGAAGACTGGGCTAAGTATATCGTTAATGCGTAAAAAGCACAGTCAAAAAATCAGCGCATTTGCCAGAGCCGACAGTCGATTTTTCTACAGATTCAATATCTTGTCCGGCGCTATTTTGTCGGGTCTTCAGAGCAGGCATAATTGTTTCGAATCGAAACAATTATGCCTGCAGAAATAAATAAAGCCGGGGCTTTGCGGGCCTCCGGCTTTATTTACTCGTCCGAGATCGGAAGAGCACACGTCTGAACTCCAGTCACGAATCACCATATC
>CALJUX010000046.1 GCA_937978655.1 uncultured Chromatiaceae bacterium | reverse complement strand
CCAGCAGGACCGCGCCGGCGCCCGTTTACTGGCGTTAGAGGCGGCCATGCGTGAAGGGCTGGAGATTGCCTGTCAATGGCAAAGCAGCTGGCAGGCACAAAGGCCTGGCATTGGCGGTCTGGTTGGCGATTATGTCAAAGCCGGCTTAAAGCCGACTGTTGCCGTCAGTTATCTGATCCTGGCCGGCGCCAGTTTGTACCGGTATCTGTTTTAGTCCTGCAGTTCTCTTTTAAACACAAAGCCTGAATTGAATCAGGCTTTTTCTTCCGCTTTGATTTTGGTCACCAGCAACTGGTCGATTTTGTAGCTGTCGATATCCACCACTTCGAATTTGTAGCCGCAGTAATTGACTGAATCGGTACGTTTGGGGATTTTACGCAGCATATACATCATAAAACCGGCGATGGTTTCGTAGTTTTGCTGATCCGGGAAAGCGTCAATGTCCAGCGAGCGCATCACATCATCCAGTGGCGTCAGACCTTCGACTAACCAGGAATCGTCATCGCGTTTAACGATTTGCTCCTCTTCCGAATGCACCAGTTCGCCCATCACAATGCTCATCACATCTTTGAGCGTGATCATGCCAACCACCATGGCGTATTCATTGAGGATCACGGCAAAATCAACACCGCTGCTTTTAAAATGCTCCAGCACTTCATACAGCGACAAAGTATCCGGAATAATCAGCGGCGTGTGCAACATGCCCGGATGCGTGATGGAAATCGGCAGGCCGTTTAACACCTGCACCAGCAGTTCACGCGATTCGATATACCCAACCACCCGGTCCAGACTGGCGTCACAGACTAGAAAACGCGCGTGCGGTGAGTCGAGTAATTTCTGCCGGATACTGTCTTCAGCTTCGCCGAGGATAAAATACACCAGACTTTCCCGCGTGGTCATGGCGGAAGTAACAGTGCGCTGGTCCATATCAAAGACGTTTTCCAGCAATTTATGCTCTTGTTGCTGCAGCACACCAGCTTCTGCGCCTTCGTCCATCATCGAAATGATATCTTCCGGCGTGATTTGGTCTTTGCGGTGAATGGGCACATTAAACAAACGAAACACCAGATTTGCGACACTGTTGAACAAAAACACCAGCGGTTTGAGCAACACCAATAAGGTCAGAATAGGCCGCACCACCACCAGCGCCACTTGTTCCGGCGCCAGCATCGCCAGCCGTTTTGGCATTAAATCGGCAAACAAAATAAACAAAGTGGTAACCAGCAGCACCGACAAAGCAAAACTGATATTTTCCAGCCAGACGCCGTCATAAGCACCACGCAGCAAATCTGCGATATAAGGCGTAAAAGCCGCTTCCCCCAAAATACCGCCGAGAATGGCTACAGCATTGAGGCCAATCTGCACTATGGTAAAAAAGTTACCCGGATGCTGTTGCAGCTCCAGCACTTTGGCGGCACGTGGCTCACCTTCGGCCACCAGCTGGCGCAAGCGGAGTTTGCGCGCCGCCGCCAGGGCTATCTCCGACATAGAAAAAAACGCGCTGATCGCAATCAGCAGCAAAATAATAAAAATATGTTCAGCTAACGACATGGATCTGCCTTTTACTTGGACTGGTTCTAAAGTAGCAACCTTCTCTGACAACCGGATGACCGTAGCCCTCTGAATGTCATACAAGGCCCGCCGGCTGGCGCTCTTTGGCAGTATAGGCCTTTAATTGTTTTATTTCAGCCGGTTATCACGCACTTGCGGCTGCGGCGTTGTGAGGCAACGCCGCCTGTGGGTGGCTTACATCTGCCAGAACAACTCGCGGGCACGCTGATAGACCCACAGCGCCAGCGCCGGATCGTAACGTTCGCCTTCGTCGCGCATAAAGGCATGTTCGGCATTCACTTCATGCCAGTCAAAACTGACGCCGGCCTCTTGTAGCTGCTGTTGGATCTGGCGCCGGCCGGCTAATGGCACATGCGGATCCTGCCGGCCAAACACAAACACTAAATGCGCTTTGGTTTCAACCACCCGCGCCAGCGTCTGGCCGGCATCCCCGGCCGGCAGTGTGTCGCTGTGTAAATCGGTCGGATAGAGGCACAGCGCCGCGCGCACCTGCGGCTTTAGCGCCGCCCGCAGCGCCAGATGGCCACCAATACAGACCCCCATAGCGCCCACCCGGCCGTCCCAGTGTGGCAAAGTGCCGAGGAAATCAATCAGCGCCTGGTTGTCGCTGTCATAATGCCCAAGCGGTTTGGTCCATTTATCCTGATTGCCTTTGTCTTTGCCGGCATCGTCATACGCCAGCACAGTGCCGGCCGGGTTCAGTTCATGAAACACCTCCGGCACCAGCACCAGCAGCCCTTGTCCGGCCAGCATCGTTGCCATCCGGGCTATCGGCGCGGTGATCTGAAAAATTTCTGAATACAACAACACTGCGGGACTGGCGCTCTGCGACTTTGGCTGGTACACCGCAACCCGCATCGGGCCTGTTGGCGTGGTTAAATCAACACTTGATGTCTGGACCTGCATAACACCCTCTGGAAGGCTTGACGGCTAAAATAACTGGCTGCAGTGTAACGGCTGGCGCTGAATTTGCCCAGCAGCCGCGTTAATGTGACGGCGCCGGGGTGCGCGGAAACACCAGCCGTACCAGGACACCAGGCGGCTGATTGTATAATTCCAGACTGCCGCCATGAGATTCCATAATGTCGCGGCACAACGTCAGACCAATACCGGAACCCTGCGCTTTGGTGGTGTAAAACGGCACTAAGGCATGCTGCAGGCCTTCAGCACTGAGGCCGCCGCCGTCGTCCTGCAGCTCCAGCACCAGTTGTTGCGGGCTTTCTTTGAGCCACAACGTGGTCCCCGCAGCGCTGGCGCCGGCCTCAACGGCATTTTTCAGCAGGTTCAGCAGTAACTGAGTGAGCTGGCCGGCGTCGAGATACCAGTCCAGAGCCGGCAAATCGCCGAGCAGTTCAAACTCGTATTGATTCTGTAAGGTATTAATTAGTTTCGGGAAATTGACCAACCCCGGGCTCGGCGGCGGTAACTTGGCAAAACTCAGATAACCCTGTAAGAAGCCGTTCAGCTGCTGACAACGCTCGCCGATGTGGCCGAAGATCTGCGCCAGCTGCTGCTTGTCCGGTTCTGCAGTGTCACTGCATTGCCCCAGCAGCCGCGCGCCGGAAAACGCCAGTGACGACATCGGCGCCAGACTGTTATTCAGCTCATGACCTATCACCCGGATCAGTTTTTTCCAGGCTTTGACTTCTTCAAGTTTAAATTCGCGGGTCATAGGTTTGAGCTGATACAACCAATGCGCACGTTGATTGAGCCGAAACGGGCTGACCGACAAATGCCAGACACTCTGCGCGTCGCCCAAATGGATCAGCCCTTGCTGCGCCTGCTGACAAGCCCGCAGCAGTTCCGGCCATGCCGCCAGCACGACGCTCAGCAAACTGCCGTCAAACTTACGGCCGCCGCTCAGCAAATGGCGCGCCGCCGGATTGGACAGCAGCACCCGGCCGGCCTCATCGGTCAGGATCAGCGCACTGGGATTGGTTTGTAACACGGTATCCAGCAGCAATTCGCGCTGATATAAAGTCGCGCGCTGCTGCGCCAGTTCCGCCGACATCTGGTTCAGTGCCTCGGCCAGCGGAGTCAGCTCGTGCAGCACGGCGCGGTTGGCGCTGAGGTTAAAGCTCTGATCCCGCAGGCTGTCTGCCTGCAGATTCAGCGCCATCACTTCAGTATCCAGTTGCCGGAGGTAGCCACGTAAGGATAACCACACCAATAGCGCTAACAGTGTATAAGCCAGCCAGACACCATAGTGAAATGGCGTCAGCTGCCACAACAGCACGGCAAAACCGCCAAACAGCAGCGCGCCGGCGCCATATAAGCGGGCTCGGGTCAACTTAAGGCGTCGCGATGCCATAAAACTCCATGCGCCGGTACAGCGCCTGACGGGTAATGCCGAGTGCTTTCGCAGCGCGCGACACGACGCCCTGATGCGCCGCTAACGCCTGTTCAATATCGCGGCGGGCGATATCATCCAGTGCGCGCAGTTTGGGATTTTGCCCGGCATCAAGCCCCAGATCCGGCGCATCAATGCTATGCCCCTGCCCTAGTAATACCGCACGCTGACAGACGTTTTGCAATTCGCGCACATTGCCGGGCCAGCCATACTGACAGAGCAACAACTCTGCGTCCCGACTCAGATTTTTGTGCCCGGCGAGAAAATGCCGGGCCAGTGGCAGAATATCATCGACCCGCTCGCGCAGTGCCGGCACCTGCAACTGCACCACATTGATACGGTAATACAAATCCTGGCGGAACTGCCCGAGCGCAATGGCTTTGGTTAAATCTGCGTTGGTTGCCGACAGCAACCGCACATCAACCCGGCGTGTCAGGCTGGAGCCTAAGCGTTCAAATTCACCGGTTTGCAGTACCCGCAGCAGTTTCATCTGGCCGGATAATGACAAATTGCCGATTTCGTCCAGAAACAAAGTGCCGCCATCCGCCGCTTCAAAACGGCCAATGCGCGCTTTGGTGAGGCCAGTGTAAGCACCGGCTTCGGCGCCAAACAGCTCAGCTTCCATCAAATCGGCCGGCAAAGCGCCCATATTGACCTTCACCAGCGGTTTAGCGGCACGCGGCGAGTTGGCATGTAAAATCTGTGCAATGCCTTCTTTGCCACTGCCGTTTTCACCGGTGATCAGCACCGCCGCCTGCGATGGCGCCAGTTGCAAAGTCATCTGCAGCAAGCGTTCCATTGCCGTGCTGGCAAACACCAGACCACACAAGTCTTTGCCAATAAATGCCTGCATCCGTTCTTGCTGTTTGCGCTCTGCATCGCGTTGCTGGTCCTGCAGCTGCTTCAGTTTCAGCGCGTTTTGCACTGTCATCAGCAAGCGCTGGTCGTCCCATGGTTTGGCGATGTAATCACAGGCACCGGCTTTGACCAGCTCGACCACCATATCCAGTGCGGTCCAGGCCGTCATCAACAGAATGGGCAGTTGCGGATACAAGCTTCTGAGCTGATAAAACAAGGTTTTGCCCTGTTCACCGGTCATTTCGCCTTTGGCAAAATTCATATCCTGTAAAATCAGATCCACCGCTTCCACCTGCAACAAGGCCAAGGCCTGCGCCGGTTCTGCCGCGGTCAGTACCTGATAGCCTTCCAGCCGGAACAGGGTTAACAACGCGGTGAGTACCGCGTCGTTATCATCAATTACCAGTATTTTTGCCATGAGTTACAAAGTCTTAGTTGCAGTTGCCGGTGACACCCGGGTCGCGATAGTGGCAGGATACCATGTGGCCAGCGTGACACAACACATTAACATCAACAAGGCGCTCAGCGGCAACCAGACCGGTAAAGCCGGGATACTGATCACCAAAGCCAGTGCCTGATTCAGCAACCAGGCCGCCACAATCCCAACACCAGCGCCGGCCGCGGTGGTGCACCAGTTTTCCGTCAGCATCTCCAGCAAAATCCCCTGTTTGCTGGCGCCCAGCGCCCGTTTGATGCCGATTTCCTGCTGGCGTTTTAACGCATTAAAATGGGCGTTGCTGTAGCTGGAGATCATCGACACCAGCAGCATGAGACCGCTTAATACTGCCAATAAAGTCGCCAGGCCAAACTCATTGCGGAACATCCGGTGTAACTGCTCATCCATAGTTCGTACCGAGAAGATTTCGATATTCGCATCCGCGGTTTTCAGCACGTCCGGAATTTGGCTGCGGATATGTTTCGCTTTGCCTGGCTCCACCCGCAAAATAATGCCGTAACCCCAGGCAACACCATAAATCTGGGCGATTTGCAGACGGTTATACATCACCCGTTCAGCGCTGCGCTGGCCATAAAAATCTTCAATCACCGCCGCAACAGGGCCACCATTGGTTAGCTGACCAATGGCCGATTTTCCAGGAAATACCCTTTCGGCCAGACTTTTGGTCAACACCACCGGCACTGTGCTTTCGCCATCCCAGGCTTCGATCTTTTGTGGGATCTCCCCTTCCAGCACATCCAGCTGCAGCACCTTTAAGAAGTCCGGCGAGACCGTATATTGCGGCACACTTTGCGTATTGTTTTCGCGGTTGTTTTCGTCATTGACGTTGCCATTCGAACCCCCTTCCATCAACGGCGACTGGTTGGTATGTGACACAGCAACAACGCCCGGCATTTGCCGCACTGCGGCCAACTGGCGCTCCAGCAAATCAGCAAAGGCCGGATATTCCTGCAGGTTTTTGCTGGTCGGTTTAAGCGACACATACAAAATATTATCTAAATCCAGGCCGGTCGGCTGGCTCAGCTGGTTCCAGGTCTGCAGCGCCAGCAAACTACTGTTGGATAACAACGCCAGCGTCAGGGCCAGTTGTACCAGCAACAGACTGGTGACGACTTTGCGGCGTAACATCGATTTAAAAATTAAATGCAGCGAAATCATGACTTATTCCTTCAGTTGCTGATTCAGCGCGCCAAATGACGCACGCAGCGATGGATACAAAGTGACCAGATAGCTGCAGCCCAGCGTCACTGCCAACAGGCTTAACAACAGCGCCCAGTCCCAGCTGGAAAACAAACGGTTCGCCGGCAGCAGATAATTCATCAGGCTGATGCCACTGTAACCAATCAACAACGCCGCCACGGCGGTAATACCAGCCATCAGCAATACATCCGCCAGCGCCTGCTGCTGAATATGCCAGCGGCTGGCCCCTAAGGCGCGGCGCAAACTGATTTCATATTGATTGGCAATATAACGGTTCAGCGACAAATGGCTGGCGTTAAACAAACACACCAGCAAAAACAGCAGGGTGACCAGCGCAAAGGCTTTGATATCGCCGCCCTGCTGGTTGAAATGCGCCACGATATCGCGCATGCCCACCAATTTGTTGTTGATGGTGCTGGGATGACGGCCGGCTTTTTTCTCATCGGCAGTCAGATTGGCCATAAACTGGCGGTAAGCCTGCTGCTGTTCAGGCGTGTCGAGTTGAACCCAAAACTGCAGCTGATGAATAGCTTTGGTGCGCCCGTCGGTGGCGAGCTTCCGGTAGTCGGCGTCCTGAAAACTGGATGACTGTGAGTTCGACAAATAATTGCGGTCATAACCGGTTTCCAGCGGCAAATAGATATCCTCAACTTCGGATAAGTGATTGTTATTATTCGCATCAAATAAGCGTGGCAGCATAGTCCAGTCCGCCAGTACCGCCGAGACCGTGTACTCGAAGTCATCCAGCGTCAGGCGACGGCCGACCACATCCGTCTCACCGAACAGTTTTTCGGCCGTGTGCCGGCTTAAGATCACTTCAGCACGGGCGCTCGCATCCGGCCAGGTTGAACCATGCAAAAACGGCACTTCAAACATGCGGAAGAAATCCGGTTGGGTCAGGCGGATCTTCACCGGCAACGGCGGCTGTTGTGGTGTTAAACGCAAATAACCATCGGCGCTGTACATCGCCGCTTTGGCCGATGGGATATCGGTTGCGCTCAGCTTTTGCACATTGCTGTAACTGAGCACATTGGGCGGTTCGCAGTTCTGACACTCATAAGGCACCAGATTCATAAACGGGAAAAATAACTTGTCGCTTTTATGCGGCAAAGGGTCGGCATTTAAGCGGTAATAAAAAGTCGCGTTGGCGAAAAATACGCCAAGGCCCAGGCTTAAAATCAGAATGGTCAGCGCATACGGCAGAGGCGCGCGGCGAATGCTTTTCAGGCTGACTTTGAGGTAATACAGAAACTGTTCCATCACCTACTCCTTAAGCCACGGCCACAGGGTTGCTGTGTGCAAGCACGTCATTGGACGTCAGCGGGTGATTGGGCGCCAGCGGGTCATACATGGCGGCATCACTGAGCTGTCCGTCGATGATTTGTACCTGCCGGCCGGCACGGCGCGCTTGCTCCGGGTCATGTGTCACCATCAGGATGGTGCAGCCGTTTTGGTTAATCTGCTCCAGCAGCTCCATCACCTGGCGCGCCATTAGCGAATCCAGGTTCCCGGTCGGTTCGTCCGCCAGCAGAATACGTGGCTGACCGGCAATAGCGCGGGCAATGGCGACGCGTTGTTGCTGACCGCCGGACAACTGACTGGGGTGATAATCGCGCCGCGCGGCGAGACCCACCTGCTCCAGCGCATATTCGACCCGGCGTTTACGCTCAGCGGCGTTAAAACCGCGATAGCGCAGTGGCAATTCGATATTGTCGAACAGGCTGTAGTCTTTAATCAGGTTAAAGCCCTGAAAGATAAAGCCAATTTTTTCATTACGCAGCGCCGACAACGCTTTGTCTGACAGGCCTTTGACTGATTGGCCGTCCAGCAGATAATCACCACTGTCAAAATGCTCCAGCGTGCCGAGCACGTTTAACAGCGTGGATTTACCGGAACCGGACGGGCCGGTCAGCGCAACAAACTCGCCTTCGCTGACATGCAACTGAATGTTTTTCAGCGCGTGGGTTTCAATCAGTTCAGTGCGGAAAATTTTGCTCAGGTTATTAATTTTAATCATGTTATTCGTCCTTTTGCTGTTCTGTTTGATGCTGTTCAGTTCAGCCGCACCCGGGCGGCATCTTTAAATTCCGTCAGACTGGACACCACCAGCTCGTCGCCTTCTTTCGCGCCGCTGAGGATCTCGACCCATTGCACCGATAAAGCGCCCAGTTCCAGTGGTGTGCGCACCGCCACATTCTGCTCCAGCCGGTAACCGATGCGGCCACCGCCACTGGAGACAAATTCACCGCGGGCAATACGCAGCACGTCTTTGCGCTCGTCAAACACGATGCGGCCGGTGACGCGCTGGTTTTGCCGCAGCGCTTTGGCGTCCTGATCGGCAAAACGTACCCGGGCCGTGACGTTGCTGTCTTTGACTTCAGCCGCCACGTGCGACAACTGGCCAGCCAGTTTCTGGCCGTTCAGCGTGACTTCCACCGCCAGGCCCGGCGATAACTCGGCCGCGTAGTTTTCCGGCACGCTGAGTTCGGCTTCGTATTGGCTTAAGTCGATGACAGTCAGCAGGCCCTGCCCGGTTAGAACTTGAGTTTGCTGAGTGGCCAGCCAGTTACCGACCTGACCGGTCACCGGGGCTTTGATTTGTAGTGCTGCCAGTTTGCGCTCCAGCTCAGCGACCACTAACGCCTGACGCGCAAGGCTCTGCTCGCCAGACTTTTGCTCAAAGTTCAGTTTGTCGGCCGCGAGCGCCACTTTGGCGCGGGCGTGTTTGTATTCAAGTTCGGTTTGCGCCAGCTTGTCCTTGGCGATATCCAAATCAATCTGGCGCATCACACCCAGCTGCATCGACTGCTCGGCGCGCGCCAGTTCACGTTTGGCCGCCTGCAGATTGACCGCAGCTGCGCTTTCGATTTGCTGCATATCCAGCTGCTGTTCGCGGGCCAGTAATTTGGCGCGTTCATGCTCAGACTGCATCGACAACAACAGCGCCTGTTGCTGTTTCACTTCGTTTTCTAAACTCGGGCTTTCTACCACTGCCAGCAAATCGCCAATCGTCACGGCTTCACCCGGTTGTTTGACAAAACGCACTAAACCGTCCTGCTGACTGACCAGCGTCGGCGCATTGGCTGCGACCACTTTGCCCTGCACCGCCAGGTCGCGGACAAAATCACCGCGGCTGACCCTGGCCAGCTGCACATCACTGCGCGCCAGTACCAACGCAGCATTGGCACCGGTCGAAAACATCAGCTGATAACTGCCCCACAACAATCCGCTGATAGCGCCAAACGCCACCAGCAGTTTCAGCAGCGGAGTTTTGGCTGCTTTTTCAATCCGTACATCCTGTTGCTCTGTACCTTTGATCATAAATCGTCTTATCCTCAGTCATTCGCTCTGGTGCAGCGGGCTGCCGATGTTATTGCAGCTGGTGTGCCAGTTATTTATTTGAATAAAATCAAATAGTTAAACTTAAACAATCAATCAACAGACTGTCCGCGGACACTTTTTCTGTCCGCGAACCGCTGAATAGCAAGCGCGGCGGACACTCATCCGACGCTGGTGGCCTGCGACAGCGAGTTGTTACAAATAAATTAAATTATTTGTTGATTTATTGTTTATCGAAATTAAAGTAGCCGGCGCGCCACACCGCGCCGGCCAGACGCTGTCAGCGCTGTCTGTCTTCAACTGTTCCCGCTGCGGCGGATGTATTTGCAGAGACCCCATGAAAAGATGTGCTTTATCTGTGCTGAGCCTGAGCCTGCTGCTGGCTGGCTGCCAGCAGGCGACAACACCAGCCACGGCAACAAAGTTGCCTGCCGGTATCGAACTGCTCAAAGATCACAGCCAGCCGGCCAGTCCGGTGGCGATCCCTTACAAAAAATACCGGCTGGCCAATGGCCTGACCGTGATTGTGCATGAAGATCAGTCCGATCCGCTGGTGCATGTCGATGTCACCTACCACGTCGGTTCAGCGCGGGAAGAACCCGGTAAATCCGGTTTTGCCCACTTTTTTGAACACATGATGTTTCAGGGCTCCGAACACATTGCAGACGAACAACATTTAAAAATCATCACCGAAGCCGGCGGCGAGATGAATGGCACCACCAACAGCGACCGCACCAACTATTTCCAGACGGTGCCGGTCAATCAGCTGGAAAAAGTGTTGTGGCTTGAATCAGATCGGATGGGTTTTTTACTGGATGCCGTCACGGAAAAGAAATTTGAAGTGCAGCGCGAAACGGTCAAAAACGAACGCGGACAACGGGTGGATAATCAGCCTTATGGCCGCTTATCCGAGCGGGTCGCTGCTGCGCTCTATCCGGATGGTCATCCGTATTCCTGGCCGGTGATTGGCCATATGGCCGACTTAAATCGCGCCAATGTGAATGATGTCAAAGCATTTTTCCTGCGCTGGTACGGCCCGAACAATGCCACTTTAACCATTGGCGGTGCGGTCAGCGCGGAACAGGTGTTGCCGCTGGTGCAACAATATTTTGCCGCCATTCCGGCCGGTCCTGCCGTGACCCCGGCGGCCAAAACGCCGGTCACCTTAAACGCCGATCGCTATATTTCCATTGAAGACAACGTGCATCTGCCGTTGTTGTATATGGCCTTTCCGACTGTGTATCTGCGCCATGAAGACGAAGCCGCGCTGGATATCCTCGCCGAGATCCTCGGTGGCGGGAACAACTCGCTGTTGTACAAAAATCTGGTAAAAACACAAAAAGCCGTCGAAGCGCAAGCCGGCCACGGTTGTCAGGAGCTGGCCTGTGAATTTACTCTGCTGGCCTTGCCGGCACCGGGTTCGGTCAAATCACTGGCCGACACTGAGCAGCAGCTGCGCCAGAGTCTGGCCGAGTTTGAACAACGGGGCGTCACCGATGATGACCTGAACAAAGTCAAAGCCAAAATGGAAGCGGCCAGCATCTTTGGTCTGCAAAGTGTCGAAGGCAAAGTCAGTCAGCTGGCTGCCGGCGAAACCTTTTTTGGCGAACCGGATCTGATCGCCGCAGATCTGTCGCGTTACCAGCGCGTCAGCAAAGCCGATGTGACCCGGGTTTACCAGCAGTATCTCAAAGGCAAAGCCGCAGTGATCACCAGCGTGGTGCCAAAAGGCCAGCTGGGCCTGATTGCCCGCGCCGATAATTTCACGCCGCCACAGCACGATTTTGGTGGCCCTTCGACCACTAAAGCCGAAGACCTGCAGATCCGCCGCGCCAAAGACAACCTGGACCGTAACAAAGTGCCGCCTGCCGGCGCCAACCCGGCGGTCACGTTACCGACGACCTGGCAACAGCAGCTGGACAATGGCATCCGGGTATTAGGGGCGCAAAGTCATGAAACCCCGACCACGACACTGCTGCTGCGGATCCCGCTGGGTCTGTATGACGAAACCCCGCAACAGGCCGGCATCAGCCAGCTGCTGGCGGCGATGTATGGTGAAAGTACGCAGCTCAAAACCACAGAACAAATGAGTCTGGCGCTGGAGAAGCTGGGCGCCAGCATCAGCTTCAGTGCCAACGACGAATACATGGAAGTGTCACTGCAAAGTCTGAGCAAACATCTGCCACAAACGCTGGACCTGCTGATGGAGAAACTGTTATTGCCGGCCTTCAGCGCAGAAGACTTTGGCCGCTTACAGCAACAGACCCTGCAGGGCATCCAGCATGCCGAAAAAGACGCCGGTTATCTGGCCTCCCGCGCGGTGCAACAGCTGATGTACGGCAACCATATCAGCGCTTACCCGAATCAGGGCACTTTGCAGTCGGTCAGTCAGCTGTCGGTGCCGGCGCTCAAAGCCTATGCCCAGCGTCTGGTGAAGCCGGCGCGGGCGGAACTGATCCTGGTGTCAGATTTGCCGCAGACTCAGGTGTTGGCGCAGTTGCAGCCGCGCTTGCAGCGCTGGCAGGGCGAAGCGCCGGAACGTCAGGTGCAGCTGCCAGCGGCAGTGGCAAAAGCGGGCACCATTTATCTGCTGGATAAACCGGATGCGCCGCAGTCGGAGATCCGCATCGTCAAACGCAGCCTGAGCAAAGACTTTACCGGCGAATATTTCCGCGCCGGTCTGATGAATTTTGTGCTCGGCGGTAACTTTAACAGCCGGATCAACCTGAATCTGCGGGAAGACAAAGGCTACACCTATGGCGCGCGCAGCGGGCTCAGCGGTGATCGTTACAGTGGTCTGTACACCGCATCGGCCGCAGTGCGGGCTGATGCCACCGCCGCAGCGCTGCAGGAGTTTTTTAAAGAGATCAGCCGGTATCAACAACAGGGCATGACCAGCGACGAACTGGAGTTTATGCGCAAAGCCATCAACCAGTCTGACGCGCTGGCCTACGAAACGCCGGGCGCCAAGCTCGGTTTTATGGCGGCCATTTTGCAGTATCAGCTGGCCAGTGACTTTACCGCGCAGCGCAATCAGATAGTGCGCGACATCACACTGGACGAGCTGAATCAGCTGGCAAAACGTCATCTGGACCCGGCGTCATTCAGCGTGGTGGTGGTCGGTCCCGCCGCCCAACTGAAACCTTCGTTACAAAAACTGGGGATGCCGGTGCAGGACTATCAGTTCTGAGGCATTGCCCTCGCCGCACTGTCTGTGCGGCTATTTTTCTACATGCCCGCCTGACGCGGGCATTTTTTTTCGATTTCAGACCATTGCGCTGACTTTCCCGACCAACAACGGCTGTGGTTTTGCCCGCTTGTGTTTATAGTGTTATCCATCTGCCATTGCAGTTTCATGAGGGCCCTGGTGCGTTATTCTGTGATATTCAGCCTTTTACTCTGCTGCTGCGCCACGCCCTGTGCTGTTGCGGCCCCGCCGGTATTACAAATTGCGACCAGTCTGAGCAAATCCGAATTATCCGGCCGGATTGAACAACAGCTGCAGCAGGCTTACCAACAACTCGGCTATCAGATGCAACTGGTGAGGTTACCGGCCGGCCGTTCGTTACAGATGACCAATCAGGGCCTGTATGACGGTGAACTGTTCCGCATTGATGGCGTACAACACGAATTCCCCCAACTGCTGCAAGTGCCGGTGCAATTGGCCAGTATTAAATTGCTGGCTTATGTGGCAAGCCCAAGAGCGCAGGAACTACAACAGTGGGCGCGGCAGAGCGACCTGCGCATTGGTTATGTCCGCGGTTTTCGTCTGGTCAGTCAGGTCCGGTTTGCCGGCAAAGCGCTGCCGGTGACCACGCTGGAGCAAGCGCTGGGCATGCTCAGGCAAGGCAAAGTTGATGTGTTGCTCGAAGATCAGCAGTCGCTGCTGAGTCTGTTACCAGAAGGCTTAGCTGAGGCCGGGATCAGCGCCCAATCCGGCGTGCTGGCAGAGGCCGGCCTGTACCATTATGTGCATCAGCGCCATGCGGCTATAGTCCCGTCGCTGAGCCGCACGCTGCAAAACGCGGTCGGTGGGCACAAGCACTAAGCCTGTCGGCTGCGCAAAAAAAATCCCTGCAGCGCAAGGATTTTATCAGCCAGTTTAAATGCTTAGTTCGCTAATGACGCATCACGCGCCGCTTTAAACTCTTTGCCTTCATACCAGTTTGGCCAGGCGCTGGTGTCGTCAGCCAGTTCACGACCGACCCGGTAATACAGGAACATATCCTGCTGCGCACCGCGTAAATCCCAGCTGTCGCTGTATTCATCTTCGACCTTGTGGTAACAGCATTTGTTATAGTCTTCACGCTGTTTGATACCCCAGGCTTTGCCGTGGTCAACACTGTCCACGCCACCTTTGGCGTACAACATCGGTACGCCTTTTTTCGCCAGGTTAAAATGGTCAGAGCGGTAATATGAACCGGCGGCCGGGTTGTTTTCCGGCGCGATATAACGGCCTTGTTGTTCCGTGTACTTTTTCAGCAACACTTCCAGCTCAGAGTTACCAAAACCGACCACGTTCATGTCTTTCATCGGACCATCGACGTTAATGACGTCCATATTGATGCCGGCGACAGTTTTATTCAGCGGGAACACCGGATGTTTGGCATACCAGGCTGAACCGAGCAGGCCGCGCTCTTCTGCCGTTACGGCAACAAAAGCAATGGAACGTTTCGGCTTGGGCTGAGACGCATAATATTCCGCCATCGCGATAAGAGCACCGGTACCGGACGCATTGTCCTGGGCGCCGTTAAACACTTTGTTGTTCGGATTGGCGAAATCCAGGCCGAGGTGGTCCCAGTGCGCCATATACAAAATGGCTTCGTCCGGTTTTTCACTGCCTTCGATGATGCCAACGACGTTGCCGGACGTCAGCTCACGCACATTACTTTTCACCGACACTGAGGCTTTAATCCCCAGCGGCACCGGTGCAAAGTCTTTGCTCAGCGCTTTTTTGCGCATCGACTCAATGTTTTCACCAATCACACCAAACAAGGTATTGGCGGATTCAGTGGTGACCCAGCCTTCAATGGCCGCGCGATCAGCATTTTTGTTTGGATTGATCAGGTCAAATTTAGTGGCAGAACCACCTGCGACCACCTGCCAGCCATAAGATGCAGCATCGGTTTCATGCACGATCAGTGCACCGGCTGCGCCCTGGCGCGCCGCTTCTTCAAACTTGTAAGTCCAGCGGCCGTAATACGTCATGGCGTTGCCGGTGAACAGTTTTGGATCCTGGGTGGCAAAACCCGGATCGTTGACGAACATCACCACGGTTTTGCCTTTAACGTCCAGGCCCTCGTAGTCGTTCCAGTCGTATTCAGGTGCGACTATGCCGTAGCCGACAAACACCAGCTCAGAGTCTTTAATTTCACTGAATTCCGTGACGCGGGTGGTCCAGGTAAACATCTGATCGCGGTATTTAAACGGCGCCGGCGCTTTATCGCCGCTGAAAGTCATGGCTGAGACTTCTTTCGGGTCAATTTGCACCAGCTGGACCGGCTGCACGTAACTGCCGTCACTGAGCGGCTTTAAGCCAATCCGTTTGAACTGCTCTGACAGATAGGCCAGCGTTTTTTCTTCGCCTTTCGTGGCCGGGGCGCGGCCCTGAAATTCATCAGAAGACAGGGTTTTGATGTATTCAGCAAGTTTAGGGTTAAACTCAGTATCCGGCAGCGCCGCTGCGGCTGGCGCGACTGTCGCTGCTGCCGGCGCTGTGCTCGCGGCCGGTTCCGGCTGCTTCTGACAGGCCGCCAGACCAAGGCAGGCACTGAGCGCTAACCATGTTCCTGAAAACCAGAATTGTGGTTTCATAAAATCTCCATCACCTGGGGTGATTGTTGTCATTATGGGGGTGCCACCAGCATGATGGCTGACTGATGTTACTAAAGCTGCCCGGCAAGTGCCAGCGCCCTGGCCGCCGCCAGACTCAGCGGCGTCCCGCTTAATCGCATCAGGGCTTCGGGCCGGCGCCTGTCGCGCCCCATGCCGGCGGCGGCAATGGCACCGGCGTGGTCAAGTCAAAAGCCACCGCAAAGACACGGCCCGGCCGGCTTAAGCGATAGATCAGCTGTTTGCCCGGTGTCAGTTCAAAGGACCAGACATTCTGCAGCGCGGCCTGGCGGCCCAGCGCCTGAAACATCAGCTTGCTGTAATCGTCCGCCGGAAACTGCGCCTGCAACGTGGCGTCGCCGGTGGTGAGCGGGCTGCGCTGCAAACCGCCATACATGGTCAGTTCGTCGCTCTGACCATCCTGATGGCGGTGATCATGTTTGAGCTGCAGCCCTTGCGGTAAATCCCGCAGCACCCAGGTGCGTGACCGGTCCGCGCCGACGTGAAACGGCATCCGCACTTCACCGGCCCGGCAATCTGCCACATGCACTATCAGTGTCTGAGCGCGCATTGCGGCATCTTCCGGCGCATTACTTTGCAAGGTACCGGCATAAGCCTTACCACAATAGGGCTGCAACGCCGCCAACAGCGGGTCGGCGCCGGCAGCACCCGACAGCACAGTGGCCAGCAATGCCAGCGTAACAGCAACAGCGGAACAGGAACGGGTCATTTTCATGCAGAATGTCTCAGTAAGCGTTTGGGTTGATAATGGCTGGGCTATGCTAGAGGCGTGTTTCTGCCAGGATCAGCGCAGCCGCTATGCCCACTCTACCATCCGGTCCGTCCTTATTGCGGGTTTTTGCCACCACTGAACATTTTGGCGTGGTGGCTGACACGCCGTTTGGCTGTGGTTATCGTTTACAGGGACTGGAAGTGGCGGTCAGTTTTTTTGGCCATCATGTCTATTTTGTCAGCGGTGACGCGGTGTTGGTGCTAACCGAGTCGGGCACCACAACCCTGGCCCGCCCCGATGCGGCGGACAACCGCTATCTGCTGGACCTGATCAGCCGTATCGACCTGCAGTACAATCCGTGAACTGCTGCCCGTGAACTGCTGCAAACGTATGCAACCACAGCCGGTACTGCGCAGCGGGCCGTGCGTGTTAGCATGCGCTATCCGGAGATTTAATGCTGTGCACCCCTATGATGAAATTCAGTTTGTCCGCTTGTTTTTGTGTTGCCGCGCTGATGCTGAGCGCCTGTGAGCCTGTGCCGGCGACAGCCCCGCTGGCTGCTGCACCCGCGCCCGTGTTCAGTGCTCCGGCCGGCAAAATCGTCATTTATCAGGCCTTCACCCGCTTATTTGGCAACAGCAATCCGGCCAACACGCCCTGGGGCACTGCGGCAGAAAATGGCGTCGGTAAATTTAATGATATCAACGACGCAGCTCTGCTCGCCCTGAAACAAATGGGCGTGTCGCATCTGTGGCTGACCGGCGTGCCGCATCATGCGCTGATCGCCGACTACAGCGCTTATGGCATCAGTGCCGACGATCCGGATGTGGTCAAAGGCCGCGCCGGCTCGCCTTATGCGGTGAAAGACTATTACAGCGTCAATCCGGATCTGGCAGTTGATCCGGCGCAGCGCATGGCTGAATTTCAGGCCTTGCTGCAACGGGCACACCGGCACGGCATCCGCGTCATCATCGACATCGTGCCCAATCACGTCGCCCGGCATTACCAATCTTTAGGCAAACCAGCCGGCGTACGCGATTTTGGCGCTGACGATGACACATCCGTGGAATATGCCCGCAATAACAATTTTTATTATGTGCCCGGGCAAGCCTTTGAAGTGCCGGCCTATCCAGCCGGCTTTGCGCCTTTAGGCGGCGAGACCCAGCCATTAGCAGACGGCAAGTTTGCCGAAAACCCGGCCAAATGGACCGGTAACGGCGCCCGCACCGCCCGGCCGGATTTTAATGACTGGTATGAGACGGTGAAAATTAACTATGGCGTGAAGCCAGACGGCAGTTATGACTTTGACCGCCTGCCCGCCGACTTCGCCAGCCGCCCGGCTGCAGAACATCTGGCCTTCTGGCAAGACAAATCGGTACCGGATTCCTGGCTGAAATTCCGCGATATCACGCAATTCTGGTTAGATGTCGGCGTCGATGGTTTTCGTTATGACATGGCCGAAATGGTGCCGGTTGAATTCTGGAGCTATCTGAACAGCCAGATTAAACAGAAAAGACCGGACGCGCTGTTACTGGCCGAAGTCTATCAGCCACAGCTGTACCGCGATTACATTCAGCTCGGCAAAATGGATTATCTGTATGACAAAGTCGGGTTTTACGACAGCCTGAAGCTGCTGATGCAGGGCAAAGGCAACGCTTCCGCCGTGCTGGCGGCGCAGCAACAAGTGCAGGACATCGACGTGCACATGCTGAAATTTCTGGAAAATCATGACGAACAGCGCATCGCAAGCCCGGAATTTGCCGGCAATGCACTCAAAGGCAAGCCGGCGATGGTGGTATCCACACTGATTGGCACTGCGCCAACGATGTTGTATTTCGGTCAGGAAGTGGGTGAAGCCGGTGCGCTGGCCAGTGGTTTTGGCCAGCCAAGCCGCACCAGTATTTTTGATTATGCCGGGGTACCGGCACATCAGGGCTGGCTCAATGGCGGTAAATACGACGGCGGCAATCTGACGCCGGCGCAACGTGAACTGCGCCAGTTTTATCAACAGCTACTCAGCTTCAGCGCCAGCGCACCGGCGCTGCGGGGTCAGTATCTGTCACTGCATCAGCAGCATCTGCAAACGCCAGGATACAGCGAGCAGCAACTCGCCTTTGTGCGGTTTGACCAGCAACAACGGCTGTTGGTGGTGGCGAATTTCGCCGACAAAGCCACGCGGTTTAAACTGCAATTACCGGCCGATTTGGTACAGCAATGGCAGCTGCCCGCAGGCCCATTACCCCTGACCGAATTGTTCAGCGGCCATGCGCTGACGCTACAGGTCGACGCAGGTGTGGCAACATTGCCGCTGACAGTCAAAGCCAACAGCGCACTGGTGCTGTCACTGCCGGCGCTTTAACCGACGCCTTATCAGGTGCAGCGCGAAGGCTGCGCCTGAGTTCGCCACATTGCGGCAGGACAGCGCGGGCTACAGTGACGGAGCAGATGTAATCAAATTTGATTACTTTTAAATATGTAATTGAATTTGATTACCACGCCAAATCCGTTATGCTGAGATCCGGACTAAGGCCGGAGCCTGCTATGAACTTATATGCCATCCTGACCGGCGATCTGGTGCGGTCTTCCGCTATTGAAGCCAGCCGTTACCCGGCATTGTTGCAAGCCCTGCAACAATGTCTGCAGCAATTTTGCCCGCCGGGTGTTGCCCCGCCAGTGCTGTTTCGCGGTGATGGCTTTCAGCTCGCGACCTTGCCGTCGCAGGCTTTTATGGCGGCCCTGCAGGTCCGGCTCACATTATTGAGTCTGCAATCGGACGCCCGCCTCGCCATTGCGGTCGCGCCGGCAGAACAACTGCGCGCCGATTTAAATCAGTCGACCGGTCAGGCTTTTACGCTGTCCGGCCAGCTGCTTGACCAGCTGCAGGAACAGCGCTGGGACTGGCTGGACCCACAACAGCCACTGACAACTGCCGAACAACTGCTATTGCAATTGGTGTCGGTGCAGTTGCAACAACTCACTGCCCGTCAGGCTGGCGTCTTGCTGGCCTATCTGCAACAGCAACGGCCTCCCCATCAGCAACTGGCCAGTTTTTTTAACACATCAAGAGTCAATATCACCCATTTGCTCAATCAGGCGCAGTACGGTTTAATCAGTCAGGTGGTGGATTATTTCACCAGTCGTTACCAACAGCCTGACGGAGTGCCACACCATGAATGAACTGGATTTATTGCTGTTGCTACTACTGGCGCATGTGCTGGGTGATTTTTACCTGCAACCACTGAGCTGGGTCAAAGACCGGCTGCAATGGCACTTTAAATCGCCGAAACTACAGTTGCATGTCTCAGTGCAGATGGGCCTGAGCCTGCTCGCGCTCTGGCTGTGGCAATGGGGTTACGGCTGGCAACATGACAGCCTGATGGCCGTGTTGCTGGCGCTTATCATCGGTGGCAGTCATTACCTGATTGATGTGGCAAAGTCCTACAGCAATAACGGTCTTGCGGCATTTTTACTCGACCAGCTGGCGCATCTGACAGTGCTGCTGCTGCTCTGGTCCGCTTATACCGATAACTGGCAATGGTGGCCGCCTCAACTGCCGGCCGGCTGGATGATGATTGGCCTGGCATATTTGCTGGTGCTGACACCAGCTTCAGTGCTGATTGGTCAGCTGCTGCGCAGCTGGCGGCCTGAGTTGCTGGCGCTGCCGGTGCAGGGGTTGCTGGCCGGCGGCCATTATATCGGCATGCTGGAACGGGCGTTGCTGCTGACTTTTGTGCTGCTGGACCAGTTTGGCGCTATCGGCTTTTTATTGGCCGCCAAGTCCATATTCCGCTTTGGCGACTTATCCCGCGCCCAGGACGTTAAATTCACTGAATATGTGCTGCTCGGTACTTTGCTCAGCATTGGCATCAGCCTCGGTATTGGGCTCAGTCTGCGTTGGCTGCTGGGCGCAATGGCCTGACACGCCGTCAGGGCGACAAGCGGATGTCGCGGCAATCCGGTATGGTCGCCGCTTTGCAAAGCTGCAAGCTGCCAGCGCTGCTGCTCAGTTCTATCCAGCGCCATTCATCCACTGCCGTGGCCGCCAGACCTGCGATCTGCACCAGCTGATCTCCGGGCGCCAGCCACCCTTGTAATTGCGGGTTCAGGTTGTCCCGGACGATAAAAAAGCCACTGCTTAGTTTGCGCAGTTCCAGGCCAGTCAGATTGCTCCGCGCCTGATAAGGCGCAGCATGCTGGGGCTGGATCAACCATTGTGCACTGAGATAATCCAGCACCAGCCGGTGCTGCATCAGCACACCGCTGCCAAGCACCCACCAGTCATCCGCATCATCTGCCGACATCAGATTCACCGGCACCGGCGCCAAATGCTGTGATCCCAGCTGTAAGCTGATGATCTCGCCGCGTTGATTGGCATGTCGGCCGCTCAAACCAAAATCAGCACCGTCACGCAACGGGCCGTCCAGACGCAGCTGATGTTCCTGCAGATACAAAGCATTGATCTTCAGAAAATGCCGGCTGCCGGTGTCCAGCAGCAAATCTTGCGCCAGCCGCACCTTGCTGTTGAGCTGGATCTGGCTTTTCACCACCACTTTTCGCCAGTTGATCTCAAACGGTTGCATCAGCTCTGTGGGCTTTGGCACATAAGGCAAAGACGACAATTGAATGCGCCCATGGAGCCGGTCAAACTCCCAGCTAAAATGCCGCATCAGATCATACCCCATCACCCCATCAAACACCGCTTCCTCTGGTTGTAAAAAGTAGCCGGTGCCGGCACGCGGCACTAACGCCACCTGAACTTCGCTAAACCGGGCCGGCCCGACTTCCAGTGATGACAATACCGATTGATAGGCGGCGGAGTCAGCCGCAGTACCAAAGCCGCCAACAGCCAGCGGGTAACCCCGTTGAAGCTGTAATCGCCGGACCGCAGCGGTGTCCCAAAGTACGCTGAATGCAGCGCCAGAATCAACCAACAACCTGAGTTCAGTCTGTGCATTAACGCGGACCCGAATAAAAGGCCGATAACCGGAAAACTCTGCCTGTAATTGTGCAGTAGGCGCAGGCGCAGTCCATTGCATCGTCAGGTTGTCATTGGCCTGACGCAGCCGCAGATTATTCGCTACGCCACACCCCGCCAATTGCACCAGAACCAGCAGCACCAGCACACAACGCCAAGGTAAGAGCTGTGTCATTCTGCCGCCTCCTGCTGTTGCGCTTTGACGGCAACGGCCAGCTGCAGTCGCTGCCAGCTCTCGGTCCAGTCGCCGGCCATCGCAGATACCAGTGCCATCATCAGCAATAAATCGCGCTGCAGCGGGCCTTGCCGCAGCAAGTGCGGCACCTGCGCAGTCGCGGCAGCGGTACCCTGCTCTGCCTGCAGTTTCAGCAACAACATCGCCTGTTCTTCGCCAGTCACAGGCCGCGGCACCGGCGTCACGCCCAGCGCGCGCACTGTGGCTTCTGCCAGTTGCCAGACCGACCAGGGGTTCTGACCGGTCAGCAAGTTGCCGTCAACCACCAGATTGGGCAGATAACGAGGGCCGGCGTCAAAGGCGGCGCCTTGTTGCTGTAACGCACTTTGCAGCAGAACATCAAAGCGCTGCGCTGCATCCGGCATCAGCAGCAGCTCTTCAGCATTGGTAAAAGCGGTCAGTTTTTTGCCGGCAAGGAAAGATGGGCCATTGGCGGAATCAAGCGCCAGCAAAGCCGCCGGGCCATGACAGACCGCCACAATCAGTTTTTGTGCCGCCAGCATCTGCTGCAACAGCCGGCGGATCTCAGGGTTTTGCGGGAAGTCATACATGGCGCCTTTACCGCCGACAAAATAAATCGCCTGATAATCGGCCGCATCAACATCGGCCAGTTTCAAAGTGTTGCGGGCCTGCCCACTGCTTTGTGGGTCATTTAAAAAGCTGTAGTCATATTCTGCCATATCGTCGTCATCCAGCACCTGCGGTGCAGCGCCGCCTTGTGGGCTTGCGATATCCACGGCAAAACCATTGGCGCGCAGCACCCAATAAAACCGGGCAAGTTCGGTCAGTTCAAAGCCCGTTTTTTTCAATTTGCCATCAACTTTTGCCGCCGGATACACTGCCGTGCTGCTGACCACCGTCAGCACTTTACCGCGGCTGGCAGGCGGCAAATGCTGCAGATATGGGACTTGCGCCGGTACAGTCTGCGCTAAGGCGACCTTATCCACTTCAGCGTCAAACAGACCTGCCAACCACCAGCCAGTCCCGGCACCACACAGCAACAGCAGTACCAACCCAACCGCGAAGGCCCGCAAGATTTTTTTCCACATGATTCAGCTCCTTTTTCACTGCCACCGACTGTGGCAAAGCGGATGTGAAAAAAGTGTCAAATCAACGCCCGTGCAGTCAATTTCCGCAACAACCATTGCGGCTGTCAGCAACTGCATGTTGACCCATAAAATGCGCATATCTATGAACAAGCCGAACTGTGGCCAAAGGCGCTGCCGGCCTGCTGCGCACCACAGGCCAGCCAATTGCACCAATTTGCCGCTTTCATCAGATTTTCACTGGAAAAAAACCAGATTTCAGGTATCTTGTGCAGGTTTTCCGACCAGGCCAGGCGCCGGGTCAGCCGAAGCAAATTTCAAACCTGAATTGCCATACCAAACTGCATATCTGTGCAGCCAGGTGCTGCTCCCATTGTGGAGTCCCTGTTGAGGAACCGCCCATGCGTTTTTATTTTCCTATTGTGATCATCGATGAAGATTTCCGCTCTGAAAACACCAGCGGATCCGGCATCCGCGAACTGGCCAGCGCCATCGAAGCGGCCGGCATGGATGTGGTTGGCTATACCAGCTATGGCGATTTAACCTCCTTCGCCCAGCAACAAAGCCGGGCAGCCGGTTTTATTCTGTCCATCGACGATGAAGAATTTGGCAGCGGCAGTGCTGAAGAAGCCCAATCGGTGTTGAGCCAGCTGCGCAGTTTTGTTGAGCAAATCCGTCACCGCAACCCGGATATTCCGATTTACCTGTATGGCGAAACCCGCACCGCGCGGCATATTCCGAACGACATTCTGCGCGAACTGCATGGCTTTATTCACATGCATGAAGACACGCCGGAGTTCGTCGCGCGTCACATTATCCGTGAAGCGAAAAGTTACCTCGACGGCCTGGCGCCGCCATTTTTCCGCGCCCTGACCCATTATGCGCAGGATGGTTCTTACTCCTGGCACTGTCCTGGCCACTCCGGTGGTGTCGCCTTTTTAAAATCGCCGGTTGGCCGCATGTTCCACCAGTTTTTTGGTGAAAACATGCTGCGCGCCGACGTCTGTAACGCCGTCGACGAGCTGGGCCAGTTACTGGATCACACCGGCCCGGTGGCAGCGTCTGAACGCAACGCGGCGCGGATTTTTAACTGCGACCATTTGTTTTTCGTTACCAACGGCACCTCTACATCGAACAAAATCGTCTGGAACAGCACAGTCGCGCCGGGTGATATCGTCGTCGTTGACCGCAACTGCCACAAATCGATTTTGCACGCCATTATGATGACAGGCGCGGTGCCGGTGTTCCTGATGCCAACCCGCAATCACTACGGCATCATTGGCCCTATCCCACGCAGCGAATTTGAACCTGCGACTATTCGTCGCAAGATGGAAGCCAACCCTTTTATCCGCGAAATTCTGGCCAAAGATCCAAACGTCAAACCACGGGTGCTGACTATCACGCAAAGTACCTATGACGGTATTTTGTATAACGTCGAAGAGATTAAAACCCTGCTCGACGGTGAAATTGAAACGCTGCACTTTGACGAAGCCTGGTTACCACACGCGGCTTTCCACGACTTCTACGGCGATTACCACGCCATTGGTGAAGGCCGGCCACGTTGTGATACTTCGATGGTGTTCGCCACCCAGTCGACCCACAAATTACTGGCGGGTATCTCCCAGGCTTCGCAAATCCTGGTGCAGGACGCCAATCAGAATAAACTTGATACGCATCTGTTTAACGAAGCCTACCTGATGCACACCTCCACCAGCCCGCAATACGCCATTATCGCCTCTTGTGACGTGGCCGCAGCCATGATGGAAGCGCCAGGCGGCACGGCGCTGGTGGAAGAATCGTTAGACGAAGCACTGGAATTTCGCCGTGCCATGCGTAAAGTCGACCAGGAATACGGCGACGACTGGTGGTTCCGCGTCTGGGGCCCGGATGATTTAACTGACGAAGGCCTGGATGAACGCGCATCCTGGATGTTACACGCCGACGAAAACTGGCACGGTTTTGGCGATATCGCCGAAGGCTTTAACCTGCTGGACCCAATCAAAGCCACTATTTTGACGCCGGGCTTAAACGTCGACGGTAACTTCTCCGATAGCGGTATTCCGGCGGCGATTGTCGCTAAGTACTTAGCTGAACATGGCGTGGTCATTGAAAAAACCGGTCTGTACTCGTTTTTTATCATGTTCACCATCGGCATCACCAAAGGCCGCTGGAATACCATGGTCACAGCGCTGCAGCAGTTTAAAGACGATTACGACAAAAATGCGCCACTGTGGCGGGTATTGCCGGAATTTATCGCCAAATTCCCGCAATATGAACGCATTGGTTTAAAAGATTTGTGTGACCAAATCCACGAAATCTATAAAGCCAATAACATCGCCAAGCTGACGACAGAGATGTATTTATCTGAAATGGTACCGGCGATGAAACCAGCCGATGCTTTTGCCCGCATGGCACACAAACGCATTGAACGGGTGCCGCTGGATGAGTTAACCGGCCGTATTACCGCCGTGATGCTGACGCCATATCCACCAGGCATTCCGCTGTTGGTGCCAGGCGAAGTCTTTAACGAGACTATCGTCAGCTACCTGAAGTTCGCCCGCGAATTTAACCACAAGTTCCCGGGTTTTGAGACTTACATTCATGGTCTCAGCACCATGCAGCAGGACGGCAAGCTGGTGTATTACGTCGACTGTGTCAAAGTCTGAATCAAGTTAACACCGTAAAAAACAACGCCGGCAACAGCCGGCGTTTTTTATGCAGATACAGCGGCACTCAGTTGGCCTCGCCGGCCTGCACTACCTGATTTCCACCCCGATGTTTGGCGCTGTACATCGCGACGTCGGCACGCAGTAACAACTGACGGCTGTCGGCACCATGATCCGGAAACAACGCCACGCCAATACTGGGTGCGATCTGAAACGACTGTCCCTCCAGCAGAAACGGCGGATTAAGCGCCTGTCGGATTTTTTCTGCCAGCTTCAGCGCCGTCTGTGGCAGATCAAGCTGCTCCAGCAACACCACAAATTCATCGCCGCCAAACCGGGCCACAGTGTCCGTCTGGCGTACCGCATGCAACACCCGTTGCGCCGTTTGTTGCAGTAGCTGATCTCCCACCTGATGGCCGAAACTGTCATTGACCTGCTTAAAGCGGTCCAGATCCAGATACAACAACGCCAGTGGCGTTTGTTCGCGCGACGCCCGTTGCAGCGCAGACTGCAAGCGGTCCAGCAGCAAAGTCCGGTTGGCAAGACCGGTCAGACTGTCGTACAACGCCAGCTGCTGCAGCCGCAACAACATAGTTTTACGGGCGACAGCGGCCGCCACCTGCGCCGTGACATAACTGAGCAGTTCGATGTCTGCACCGCTGTATTGCCGGGTAGCGCCGGGATGCAATAACAACAACCCCAGCAACTCTGCGCCGTCTTTCAGCGGCAAGCCCAGCCAGCCAGCGGCCAGCCCGGAGCTGATCTGTTGCAGCGGCGGTACTTGCGCAACTTCGTGGCACAAATCCCGGATCGCCGGCAACGTTGTCGCGTCCGACGCACCGGGCAGGCTCCATTGTTGCTGATAACGCACCTCCCACTGCGCCGAATCCGGCTGTGGCAAGGCAATCACAAACTGACACACCGGCAACAATGCCGCCACAATAGCCGCAACATGCTGATACAGCTGCGCTAAATCAGTGCTGTGCTGGGCGGCTTCAGAAATAGCGTAAAGCGCTTTTTGCCGGGCCTGCGCCTGACGGATATCGGTGATATCCCGCGCCACGGCCACCCTCACCTGATCGGCGGCCGACCAGCGTGCAGACCAGGACAAATGCACCGCTGTGCCATCTTTACGCCGGTAACGATTGTCAAAATGGGGCCCCGCCGTCCCGGCCATCACCAGCGCGGCTTGCGCCAGCGTGCGCTCCCGGTCCTCTGGCCAGACAAACGCAATCATCGGCTGGCCCAGCAGTTCGCTGACCTGATACCCCAGAATACGCTCAGCACTGGCGCTGACGTACACAAACTCGCCTTGCTGGTTGACCACACAAATCATGTCCAGCAGCAAATCCAGATAGTTGCCCAGCGCCTGATACGACATCGCGGGCAAATGTCCGGCTTGGTTGGGATCCTTTGGCATAACTCTCCCGTCATCAACTGTGCGGCTGGACGTATATTTGTAAGCGTTTAATTTGCTGATACTAGCACAGCCCCTTCTGAACAACAGTGCCAATTCCGGCAACTGCCGGCTGAAAGCAATTGCAAAACATTTCAGCCATCCAAACATCTACATTTCTCTTCCCAGTTGGCGGCTTTTCAGGTTTACTGCGGTAAATCTATCGAAACAGAGGCTCTTATGTTTAAAGTAAATCAGTATTTTGATGGCAAAGTGACATCCATCGCTTTTGCCGGTGAGCAGTTGCCGGCTACCGTCGGCGTGATGGCGCCGGGTGAATATGAATTCGGCACCAGTCAGCATGAAGTGCTGACCATTGTCAGCGGCGCCCTGACCGTGTTACTGCCAGGCGAAAGCCAGTGGCAAACCTTCCAGCGTGGTCAGTCCTTTGCCGTGGCGGCCGGGCAGAAGTTCCAGCTCAAAGTCAGTCAGGACACCGCTTACTTATGTACTTATGCTGATTGATGTGGCGAGCGCAACAATCCGTGAAAATCCCGGCCCCGGCCGGGATTTTGTTTTTCAGCGGCCGGAAAAAACAGGCACAATAGCGCATCAATGACCCGCTTTTTGAAGGATTTGCTATGCGCGGCATGCGATCTACCGCCAAACAACCTGAACCGAGCCGCCGCCCCGAAGCGGCCAGCCTCAGCGAAACGATTCGTTATATGCGACCTTATTTCGCCGCTTTTCCCTGGCATGTCACAGGCGCCATTCTGGCCCTGATCGCCGCCAAAGCCGCCACGCTGGCGCTGCCTTATGGCTTAAAGCTCATCATCGATGCGCTCGACCCTAGCCTGAATAATGCAGCGCTGCTGCCACTCTGGCTGATTTTAGGTTATGGCCTGTTGCGCTTTGGTTCGGTGTTATTTGGTGAAGTGCGCGATGCCTTGTTTGGCCGGGTGACCGAACATGCGATGCGCGCACTGGGACTGAAAGTTTTTATGCATTTACACCGGCTGGAGCTGGGTTTTCATCTGGACCGGCAGACCGGTGGCATCAGCCGGGATATTGAACGCGGCACCAATGGCCTGTCGTTTCTGATGCGCTTTCTGATGTTTAACATTGTGCCGACTGTGCTGGAAATTGTGCTGGTGGCGCTGATTTTCTGGAACCTGTTTTCGGTCTGGTATGCAGTGATCACCGCTGTCGCCGTGGCGATTTATATCCTGTTCACGGTGCGGGTTACCGAGTGGCGCAATCAATTTATCCGCGCCGCCAATCAGGCCGATTCCAGCACCAATACCCAGGCCGTCGACAGCCTGCTGAACTATGAAACGGTCAAATACTTTAACAACGAACAACATGAAGCCAGCCGCTATGACGAGTCGCTGGCTGCCTGGGAAAAGGCCCGGCTGCAAAATCGCATGTCATTGTTTTTGTTAAACTCTGGTCAGGCGCTTATTATCGCTTTGGCGATGACGCTGATGATGCTGCTAGCCGCGCAAGGCGTTGCCGGCAAAGCGCTGACGCTGGGGGATTTGGCAATGGTCAACGCTTATATGCTGCAGCTGTTTATGCCGCTGAATTTTCTTGGTTTTGTTTACCGGGAAATTCGCCGCGCCTTAACCGACCTTGAGAACATGCTCGGCTTATTAAAACGGGCACCGCTGATTGCCGATGCCCCCGACGCGACAGCGTTACAACTGCAGCAAGCACGGATTGAATTTCGTGACGTCGGCTTTGCTTATCAGCCGCAGCGCCCCATTCTGAACGGCCTGAGTTTTCGTATTGAACCCGGCCAGCGCGTGGCGATTGTTGGCAGCTCAGGCGCCGGTAAAAGTACGCTGGCGCGACTACTGTACCGCTTTTACGACTTACAGCGTGGCGAAATTCTGCTCGACGGTCAGGATATCCGCAATGTCACGCTCGATAGCCTGCGCCGCAACATCGCGATAGTGCCACAGGACACCGTGCTGTTTAACCAAAGTATCCGCGCCAACATTGCCTACGGCCGGCCGGAGGCAACAGACGCCGACATCGATGCGGTGATTGACGCGGCACACCTGCGTGAATTTATTAATCAGTTGCCAGAGGGCGACGCCACTTTAGTTGGCGAGCGCGGCTTAAAAGTGTCAGGTGGCGAAAAACAACGCATTGCCATCGCGCGGGCTTTACTCAAACGCAGCCCGGTGTTGATTTTTGATGAAGCCACTTCGGCCCTCGACAGTCACAGCGAACAGGCGGTCATGGCCGCCATTCGCGCCGCTGCGCGTGAACATACCGCACTGGTGATTGCCCATCGTTTATCGACGATCGTCGATTGCGACCGCATTCTGGTGCTGGAGCAAGGCCAGCTGGTGGAAAGCGGCAGCCATGCTGAATTACTGGCGCAACAAGGCCGTTATGCCGCCTTGTGGGCATTGCAGCAACACGAAGAAAATGTCATCGCGAATTAAGCTGATGGCGGGTTGTGTAAACTTAGATTAAGGCCCGTAAAGCTCGGTAAAATCAGAAACTTAACTTAAAAAATCTGCTCCTATTGGCGCGTTTAAACCCAGGTTTCCCTGTCAATAGAGAGCAGTTATGTCGACATTACGTATGCTGGCGCTGGCCATCAGCAGCCTTACCCTGACCGCATGTGGCGGCAGTTCAGACAACAGTGGTTCTGATACTTACCCTGATGCTTACATTCAGTTTTATAACGGCTCGGCCAACAGCGCCAACACCACTTTGCAACTGATTGAAGCCGATGACGATGAAATTGCCGTGGGCTCCGCCACTTTCGCCGACGCCACCGGTCTGGTGACAATGGAAGCCGGCAGTTATGGTTTAGAGCTGAACTGGACACCCGCCAGCGGTGAAACCGCCACAGTCCGCACTGACAAGGTCGCATTAGCGGACGGCGAAAAAACCTTTTTGACCATGCTGGGTGATTTTAACAGCCCGGAATTGCTGACCTTTAAATTCAGCCGGGACGACACCTTAGACGATCAGTTTAAAGTGGCGATGCTGAACCTGGTCAACAACAGCAACAGCTACGACTTATACATTTCTGAAGACGACCAGGCCTTTTCTGACGCCAAGCTGGTCAATACGGCCAGTTACAAAGGCCTGAGCCAATTCCAGACCTACGCCACCGGCAGCTACATTTTTTATGTCACCAAAGGCGGCGACAAAACGGTGTTATTTAAATCTGATGCCGTGACTTTAAGTTATGAAACCGAATACCTGCTGGTGCTCAGAAGCGCCACTGGCCCCTCTGCTAACAACAAACTGGCGCTGGACCTGATTGGAAACACCACAGCAGTCACCACACTGGAAGATGTCACCAGTAACGCCCAGTTCCGTGTGTACAACTCAATCAATGACAGCGGCACCGGCAGTGTGTTCCTCGGCGATTTAACCGCAACGCCCGCCATCGCCAAACTGCCGTTTGACACTTTAAGTGCCTACACCGAAGTGGTGGCTGGTGATTACCGCGTCAGTCTGACCGATGCCAAGGGCACGCTGGTGATGCGCAACGGCCTGATGACGTTAAGTCAGGGCGCGGTGAAATCAGTGGTGTTTTATCTGGACGCCAACGCCAAAGCCGCCGCGATCACAGTGACAGACTCAAAAACACCGCAGGTGTATGACTTTGTGTTTAATGCGGTCAATACCATCGCCGATTACGACCAGGTCAGCCTGTATTTTGTCAAACCGGGCTACACCATGGAAAACACGCCGTATTACGTCACAACGCTGAACTACGCCTCGCAAACCAGCGTGACCTTGCCGGCCGGCGAATACACGATGTATGTGGTTCATAAAGACAATAACAATAACAAAATCCTGTTAGCGCAGACCGAACTGACCAAATTGGTCAGCGGCAGCAACTATTTGCTGGTGGCCGAAAAAGAACAAAACTCGTTAAGTGGTTTTAAGCTGACACTGGCGAAATAGTCACGTGAGGTGAATACTGTTCAGCAAGCGGCACCTTCGGGTGCCGTTTTCGTGACAACAGCCGGCCCACTGCTGGCAAACTTCGGGCAAAGCTGTGGCATGTTCAGGTTAATCTTGATTGAGTTTCAGCGCTCATACCAGTACGCTTGCCGCATTTGTTTCTAAACATTTCAAGCAGGCAGACACAACATGATGACGTGGTTATTGCTGGGCCTCGGCCTGGTTTTATTAGTGGCAGGGGCAGATACGCTGGTCAAAGGCGCAGCCAGGCTGGCCGGAGCTTTTGGTATTCCGAGTCTGGTGATTGGTTTAACCGTCGTCGCCTTTGGCACCAGTGCCCCAGAGTTAGCGGTGAGCGTGAAAGCCGCCTACGCCGGTCAGGCCGAACTGGCCATTGCCAATGTGGTTGGCAGTAATATCTTCAACGTGTTGTTTATCCTCGGTGTTTCGGCAGTCATAGTGCCACTGGTGATTTCAAAGCAACTGATCCGTCAGGATGTGCCGATTATGGTTGTCGCATCCTTACTCTGCGTCTGGATGGTACAGGACGGCCAGCTGAGCCGTCTGGAAGCGGGTGTATTATTCGCAGGCCTCATCGCCTACACAGTGTTTTTATTCCGCCAGGGCAAAAAACAAGGTGCAGGCGATGGCGATGACGAAGTCGAAGCCTTATTAAAAGAACCGCATCCGATGTGGCAAAACCTGCTGTTTGTGGTCGGCGGCCTCGGGCTGCTGGTATTTGGTGCGCGGTTACTGGTCGACAGTGCTGTGGCGCTGGCAACAGCCTGGGGTGTCAACGAAGCCGTGATAGGCCTGACGATTGTCGCCGCCGGTACTTCTTTACCAGAAGTAGTCACGTCCATCGTTGCAACCATCCGTGGTGAGCGCGATATTGCTGTTGGCAACGTGGTTGGCAGTAACATTTTTAATATTCTGTGCGTGCTGGGCCTGTCAGGCCTGGTGTCTCCGGTGCCTTTATTGGCAGGCGCTCAAATGGCCGCGCTGGATATTCCGGTGATGTTAGCGGTTGCGCTGCTGTGTGTGCCGTTCTTCTTCGCCGGCGCCATCTTAAACCGCATCGAAGGTGTTTTGTTCCTGGCTGCTTATGTCGCTTACACCTGGTATCTGGTGGCGCTGACACTGAAACTCGATTATCTGCCACAGCTGCAGGATTACATCCTGTACGGCTTAGTGCCGGTGATTGGGGTTTATGTGGTGCTGTCGCTGCTGCATGACTTCCGGCAGCGCCGGCAACAGGCCGCCGGTTAATTCGGATTCATGAAGACAAAACGCCGCCCTTGTTGCGGCGTTTTTGTTTTATCAGGCCCCGCAGACCAGCAAATATCGACTATTCACTGAATTTATCAGCACAAACTAAAATTGGCCTTTTGCCGGCCCCCGCTTTCGATATAATATCCGTCTGTATGGCTAAACGTGAAAGAGCAGTCTGATGTCTACCGCAAGCACTCAATCGACAATCACTCAAGATGAAATGAAAAAACGCGCCGCCTGGGCTGCGCTGGAATTTGTCCCCCGCCACAGCATTGTGGGTGTTGGCACCGGTTCTACGGTCAATCATTTTATCGACGCCTTAGCCAGTATTAAAAATGAGATCAAAGGCGCAGTGTCGAGCTCCATCGCCAGCACCGAAAAAATGCAGGCACTGGGCATCCAGGTGTTTGACCTCAATGACATCGACAGTTTCAGCGTCTATGTCGATGGCGCCGATGAAATCAATCCCAGCCGTCACATGATTAAAGGCGGCGGCGCCGCTTTAACCCGGGAAAAAATCGTTGCCGCCGTTGCCGACAAATTTGTCTGTATTGTCGATGCCAGCAAAGAAGTGGCGGTGCTGGGGAAATTCCCGCTGCCGGTCGAAGTCATCCCGATGGCGCGCAACTTTGTGACACGTGAGCTGCAAAAACTCGGTGGCCGCCCGGTCTGGCGCGAAGCTGTGATCACAGACAACGGCAATATTATTTTAGATGTGCACGATTTACAGATCACCGACGCGCTGGCGCTGGAACAACAAATCAATCAAATCACCGGCGTGGTCTGTAACGGCCTGTTCGCCGCCCGCGCCGCCGACATCGTGCTGGTCGGTGGCCCGGACGGCACGCGTGTGATCAAATAAAACCAGAATTATAAAAAAAGAACACAACCAAAGCCCGAGCCAGAATTTTGCAACATTAAGAGAAGTGAAGATGGAAAAGTACTCGTTACCCAAAGACAAGATCAAAATCCTGTTGCTGGAAGGCTTACACCAAAGTGCTGTGCAAACCTTTAAAAATCAGGGTTACAGCAATATTGAATATTTAAAAACCTCATTGGACGAAGCGGAACTGATTGAAAAAATCCGCGACGTGCATTTTATCGGTATCCGCTCCCGCACTCAGCTGACGGACAAGGTGCTGGCAGAAGCGCAAAAACTGGCGGCTATTGGTTGTTTCTGTATCGGTACCAATCAGGTTGATTTAGACGCTGCGCTGCGCCGGGCTATTCCGGTATTTAATGCGCCGTTCTCCAATACCCGTTCTGTGGCTGAACTGGTGCTCGGTGAAATCATTATGCTGCTGCGTGGTATTCCACAGCGTAACGCCGCCGCGCATCGGGGCGAATGGCAAAAAACTGCAAACCAATCGTTTGAAGCGCGCGGTAAAACGCTGGGTATTATCGGTTATGGCCATATCGGTACGCAGCTGTCGATCATGGCGGAAAACATCGGTATGCGTGTGCAGTTTTACGATATTGAAGACAAGCTGGTGCTCGGCAATGCCACACAAGTCGATTTCGCCACTCTGCTGAAAACCTCAGACATCGTGACTTTGCATGTGCCGGAAACACCGCAGACCAAACATATGATTGGTGAAGCAGAACTCGACCTGATGAAGGCCGGTGCTATCCTGATTAACGCCTCGCGCGGCACTGTGGTCGACATCGACGCGTTAGCCGCTGCCCTTGCCAGCAAAAAACTGGCCGGCGCCGCCATTGACGTATTCCCGGTTGAACCGACCGGCAACGACGAAGAATTTGTTTCGCCACTGCGCGAGTTTGACAACGTGATCCTGACGCCGCATATCGGTGGTTCAACTCAGGAAGCGCAGGAAAATATCGGTTACGAAGTGGCTGGCAAGCTGGTGAAATATTCTGACAACGGCTCCACGCTGTCGGCAGTCAATTTCCCGGAAGTGTCGCTGCCAGAGCACAAAGGCCGTTCACGCCTGCTGCATATCCACAAAAACCAGCCGGGCATGCTGACCAAAATCAACGAAGCCTTCGCCCGTCACGGCATCAACATTTCCGGTCAATATCTGCAAACTAACGCCGAAATTGGTTATGTGGTGATTGATATCGACAGTGATGACCAGGAGCTGGCACTGAATGAACTGAAAGCCATTCCAGGCACGCTCAAAGCGCGGGTGCTGCACTAATCGCTGCGTTATCTGGTTTACAGAACCATAAAAAAAACCGCCATCGGCGGTTTTTTTTATGTTCAACTGACTATGACTAACTATGGCTGACTGTCCCTGAGCGCCACCAGCGCATCCCAATCCAGACTTAAACTTGCAAGTGCCGCCTGATAATCTTCCGCCGCCGCTTTGGCGTGAAGCGATGGACTGTTTAAACTCACCACCACCCGCAACGCCTGTTCGGCAAACACACAAATCCGACCAATCTGCTTACTGCCTTTTTTAAGGCCCGGCCCCTGCCAGTCCTGACAAAACCATTCACGCGGCGGAATTTGGCGTTTCCCCAGCTGCTGTGCCGGTAGTTTCAGCACAAAACGCCGGCCGGATTTAACTCCGGGCACTGCCAATAAACCGTCAATAAACTCATCACGCATGGTTTCAGCTGTGACGTCGCGCCACTCGTCATCAACAAACAAACTTAAGTTCAGCAGCACTTGCTGCGGATTTTTAAAGTTGATACTGAGCAGTGAATCCGTTGCTTGCCGCTGGTAGCTATCTGGCAATAACCAATGATAAGCCTCGCTTGCCTGAGTGTTCAGGCTCAGCAACAGAGCAAAACAACTGGCAATCTTGATTCGCATCAGAATGAATACACCAGGGTTGCCGAAGTTTCAGTATCGGTTTTCTGCCGGAACTGGCCCGGGTTGGAATCGTATTTGACGGTGAAATTCAGTCGCATCGATAGACGGCCGTTCACCTGTGACGTCAGACTGGATCGGCTTTGCCAGCTGGAGTTTTTACCATCCAAAGACACTGACCATTCTAAGGCCTGACGGAAACTGTTGCTGTCGGTTAAGTGATAATCGAGGTTGGCCGCGACCCACCAAATCATACCGCTGCTGGTATTTTTATCGCTGGTTTGCTGATAAGCGATACCAGGACCGGTTTCCAAATCGAGGTAATCATCGCCACTTTGATAAGCCCGCATCGCATAACCGGCCGCCAAAGAGCCCTGCTCTTCAAAAGCACCAAAACGGTCATTTAAATAAGCCGCACGGCCGAAAATACTGTGCTCACTTTGATAAAATTTGTAGTTACTCTGACCAACCAGATTGATGCGCTGCGCTGTGGTGTAACGCGTTTTATCACCGGTGGTTTCATCAATCTGGCTGTTGCGCTGAATAAGCGTCTGGATCAGGTATTTGTTACGAAAATCCGTCAGTTCGTGCATCAGTTCGGCATTGGTACGAATCGCCGTTGATTGGGTATTGCCGCTGCTCAGCACCAGCCCGAGCTCAATATCACCCCCCCAGATTTTGTCCGGATCTATCGCCTGCACTTTGTCGCCGCCTAATGCCGAATCCGTCGAAAAAGCATTTTCCTTTAACTGCTGATAAGTCTGGCCGGAGCGCAGCTTTTCCTGCGGCAGTGCCGATTGTCCAAGCGGGATCGCCTGCACGTTATTGTCAAATTCCGCAGCATTGCCGATGGCTTGCGCCGGTGAAAAATAAAGACTACCAGTTAAAATAACAAAGGATAAAAACTGCTTCACAACACACTCTTTTTAAAAACGATGACAGCCTGAGCTGTCAGAAAAATAGGAAAGCCAGTCAATGACTGGCTTTAATAGCACTGGTTTCAGCCGGCAAACAGGAGCTTATGCTGCCTCACCGCGCTCGGCGATAAAGGCCAGCGCCAGGTCAATGCGCGCCAGACAACGGGCTTTACCAATCAGCGCTAAGGTGACATCCAGCGACGGTGAATTGCCACCACCAGTCACTGCAACCCGCAGCGGCATCCCCACTTTGCCCATGCCAAGGCCCAAACTTTCAGCAGCGCCGTTGATGGCGGCATGCACAGCTTCAGCCGACCAGTCATTAAGAGAGGCTAAATGCGCTTGCACGGCTTTTAACGGCTCTGCGGCGACCGGGCGTAAATGTTTTTTCGCGGCGTTTTCTTCAAAAGTGCTGAAGTCTTCATAGAAATAACGGCTGACTTCGATCATTTCCTTGAGCGTTTTCACCCGCTCGCCCTGCACTGCAATCAACTGCTCCAGGCTTGGGCCATTGCTGATATCGAGCTTTTGGTCTTCAACATGCCACTGCAGGTGCTTGGCGACATGGGCCACCGGTGAAGTGCGGATATAGTGCTGATTTAACCACAGCAGTTTTTCGGTATTAAAAGCCGAAGGTGCGCGGTTACAGGCAGATAAATCAAAGAGTTCGACCAGCTCGTCGCGGCTGAAAATCTCCTGGTCGCCGTGTGACCAGCCAAGACGGACCAGATAATTCAGCAATGCTTCCGGCAGGAAACCGTTGTCGCGGTATTGCATCACACCGACCGCGCCATGGCGCTTGGACAGACGTTTGCCGTCATCGCCCAGAATCATTGGCACGTGCGCGTATTTCGGTAAAGTCGCGCCTAACGCGGCCAGAATGTTCATCTGCCGTGGTGTGTTATTGACGTGATCATCACCGCGAATGACATGAGTCACGCCCATTTTCCAGTCGTCGACCACAACCGTCAGGTTATACGTTGGGACGCCGTCACTGCGGGCAATAACTAAATCATCAAGCTCTGCGTTTGCCACTTCGATGCGGCCTTTGATCATATCGTCGATGACCACCACGCCATCCAGCGGGTTTTTAAAGCGGATGCAAAATGGTTTGTCCGTTGGGTGGTCAGTGCGGTCACGCCACATACCGTTGTATTTCGGTTTTTCGCCGGCGGCCATTTGTGCTTCGCGCATCGCGTCGACTTCTTCCGGTGTGCAGAAGCATTTGTACGCTTTGCCTTCGGCCAGCAGCTGCGCTACGACTTCTTTATACAAATCAAAACGTTTGGTCTGATAATACGGGCCGTCATCCCAGTCCAGCTCTAACCAGTTCATGCCGTCCATAATGGCATCGACCGACGCCTGCGTGGAGCGTTCCAGATCGGTATCTTCAATGCGCAGAATGAATTTTCCACCGGTTTTTTTGGCATACAGCCAGCTAAACAACGCAGTACGGGCACCGCCGACATGCAGGTAACCGGTAGGACTTGGGGCAAAACGGGTCACAGTAGACATAAGGCTTCCAGAAGGTCTGTCGAAAAATGGGCGCTATTGTAGCAATGTGGCGGTGTTTTGTCTGCCATTCTGCCGTCTGTTTGGCCGCTTGGTCGCAGCAATACGGCAATGGCGATTTCGCCGGCAACTTTTGCACAAGGCAGCAACAATAGAGCCTGAAACGGCTACTTTTACAGCATCCGGCTGTAATATCTAAAAATATTATTGACACAAAAAGCCCGGTCCCTATAATGACCGCCGAACGTTAGGACGGATGCTTAGCTCAGCTGGGAGAGCATCGCCCTTACAAGGCGAGGGTCACTGGTTCGATCCCAGTAGCATCCACCAATTCTTCTGTGATACCCCCAGGATGCTTAGCTCAGCTGGGAGAGCATCGCCCTTACAAGGCGAGGGTCACTGGTT
>CALJUX010000045.1 GCA_937978655.1 uncultured Chromatiaceae bacterium | reverse complement strand
ACGAGGTGGATCATAACACCTCTAATCAGGTGGCCAAATTCAGTGTGCCACTACAAGGCGCACACCCCGCCGACGTTACTGTGAAAGGCTACCGAAACGGTACGCCTGTTGCGTCAGCTACTCTGACCCAACAATTATCTGTAGGTATTGAACAAACCTTTGATGTCAGTGCAAATAGTGCTTTTGATGGTATCGATACGATTCGGGTCAGCGTCGATAATGCAGTATTAAAAGGCCTGATGGGTGTTGATAACGTTGATATATCTAATGTCCGTTCGGGGGACAGCGATCCGCCAGTCGTCAGTTCGATTGTCAAAGACAGTGGTGCGGCCAAGGATGCATCTGTTACTTTCACCGTAACCTTTGATGAAAGTGCGCAGAATATCTCTACCGACGATTTTCAGTTAACCACCACTGGTACTGCAGCCGGCACCATCAGTGCGGTCAGTGCTTCTTCTGGGACTCCAATCACCCTGACCGTCAGTGGGATCACCGGGACCGGGACCATCAGGCCTGATCTGAAAAGTAATACCAATATTGTTGACGCTGCTGGCAACGGTAATAACAACAACGGTTATGTCGCCGCTTATACCTCAGGCGCCACACATACCGTTGACCGGGACGCACCTGCAGCGCCCTCTACTCCTGATTTAGCTGTGGCCTCAGACAGCGGTGCATCGGCTACCGATAATCTGACCAATGACACCACGCCCACTTTTGAAGGCACGGCGGAGGTGGGGTCGACCATTGACGTTATCTCGTCAGAGTCTGGTTCACTGGGTACGACCACTACAAACGGTTCCGGCAACTGGTCCTTTACCGCCGGCGCTATGGCTGCAGGGAATCATACCATCACGGCCACAGCTACAGACGCTGCCAGCAATACCAGTGCCGCGTCGGCTGGCCTGAGTATCACCATTGACACTGCAGTGTCAGCGGTCAGCAGTACAGCACCGGTGGGAGGGGCGGTCTCAACCGACACCAGCGTCGATTTCACGGTGAATTTTGCTGAGTCGGTGACAGGCATTTCGACCGATGACTTTGCGCTTGGCACCACAGGCACCGCTGCCGGTACTATCTCCCCAGGCGTCGCCAACAGTGGTTCCAGTGTTACTGTGACCGTGAGCAGTATCAGCGGCAACGGCACTATTAAACTTAACCTGAATAGTTCGACCAATATCAGCGATGCCGCCGGCAATAGCGGCCCACCGGCCTACTCCAGCGGCAGTACTCATACCGTTGCAATACCGACTGCGCCGGATGCACCGATCATCGACATGGTGATCCCGGACAATGGCCAGGTCAGTGTGGAATTTTTCGCACCGGGTAATAATGGCGGTTCGGCGATTACCGGTTACACCGTCACTTCGAGTCCTGGTGGGATCACTGCGGGTGGGAATGGTTTCACCACATCGCCTATCACTGTATCTGGACTGACTAACGGTACTGCTTACACCTTTACCATGACGGCGACCAATGCGATTGGTACCAGTGCCGCATCCGCCGCCAGCTCTGCGGTAACGCCTAAAGCGAACCAAACCATTACTTTTGCCAATCCGGGCGCACTGAGCTTTGGCAGCACGCCGACATTAACGGCAACGTCGGATTCAACCTTAACCGTGGCGTTCAGCTCGGTCACGACCGGTGTTTGTACTGTGACTTCTGGTGGTGCTTTGACTTTTGTTTCTGCCGGTAGTTGTACTATCCATGCCAATCAGAACGGCAACGCCAGCTTTAATGCAGCCGCAACAGTAGTACAGACTTTTAGTGTTACGGCGGCAGCGCCAGGTGCACCAACGATCGGCACTGCAACTGCGGGCAATACCAATGCGTCTGTCACCTTCTCGGCGCCTGGCAATACCGGCGGCGCCGCTATTACCAGTTACACTGTGACCTCCAGCCCGGGCGGACTTACCGGCACCGGTGCGGCATCCCCTATTACTGTAAACGGCCTGAGCAACGGTGTGGCTTATACCTTCACCGTGACGGCCACCAGCACCGGTGGCATCAGCGCGGCGTCGTCGGCATCAAACGCCGTGACTCCGGCCGCGCCGCAGACCATCACGTTCAACAATCCAAATGCCCAGAACTTTGGCACTTCGCCGACGCTGACCGCCAGCTCATCAGCCGGCGGGGCATATGTGGTGACCTTTACGTCGTCCACCACCGGTGTCTGTACTGTGACCAGTGGTGGCGTGCTGACCTTTGTCAGCGCCGGCACTTGTACTATTAATGCCGATCAGGCCGGTGACAGCAGTTTCCTGCCGGCGTCACAGGTCAGTCAGAGTTTTATGGTCAACGCGGTGCTGGCGGGGGCGCCCACGGCGGTCACGGCAACGGCAGGGAATACGCAGGCCAGTGTTGCTTTTACCGCTCCGGCCAGCAATGGCGGCAGCAACATCACCGGTTATATCGTGACGACGAATCCGGCGCATGTTGCGCCATTAAGTGTGGCGGGTTCACCCGCGATTGTCAGCGGACTGACCAATAGCCAGGCCTATACCTTCACCGTGCAGGCAGTGAATGGTGTGGGTGATGGCCCTGCTTCTGCGGCGTCCAACAGTGTCACACCGAAAGGGGCACAGACCATTACCTTTAACGACCCGGGCGCGCAGAATTTCGGCACCACGCCAACCTTAACTGCAACAGCCAGCTCAACACTGCCGGTAACGTTCACGTCGTCGACCACCAGCGTTTGTACTGTGACCAGTGGTGGCGCGCTGACCTTTGTTACGGCCGGTACCTGTACTATTAACGCCGATCAGGCCGGCAATGGCAGTTATCTGGCGGCCACACAGGTCAGCCAGAGTTTCGCGGTGAATGCGGTGGTACCGGGCGCGCCGGTGATAGGCACTGCCACAGTGACAGGAGCGACCAGTGTCAGTCTGACCTTCACTGCGCCAGTCTCAAATGGCGGCGCGGCTATTACCGGATACACCATCAACCGCACGCCGGCGGGCACGCCGCTGACGGTTGCGGGTTCGCCGGCGACCATTACCGGCCTGACCACAGGGCAGAGTTATACCTTTACGGTCACCGCCACCAATTCAGCCGGCACTGGCGGCGCTTCTGCGGCGTCCAATGCTGTGGTGCCAAGAAGTCTGAACACAGCACCGCTGATCTCTGGTAGCCCTGGGACCAGTGCTACCGCAGGTATCGCCTATAGCTTTGCGCCAGCGGCGACTGATGCGGATGCCGGCACTACGCTGACTTTCAGCGCCAGCGGTGTGCCGGGCTGGGCCAGTTTTAGCACCAGTTCCGGTACATTAAGCGGTACTCCGGCGGAAACCGACGTGGGCAGCAGCGGCAGTATTGTGATTAGCGTCAGTGACGGCGAAGCCACGGCCAGCCTGCCGGCGTTCAGTATCACAGTGCAAAGTGGCAACAAAGCACCGCAGATCAGTGGCAGCCCGGCCACAACGGTGAAAGCCGGCGCGGCGTACAGCTTCATGCCGACAGCGTCAGACCCCAACGCCGCGGACAAACTGACCTTCAGCATCAGCAATAAACCCGGCTGGGCCAGTTTTGATGCCAGCAACGGCAGCCTCAGTGGCACACCGGCACAAACCGACGCCGGCACCACCAGCGGTATCGTGATTAGTGTCAGCGATGGCAAACTCAGCGCCAGTCTGGCGGCATTTAACCTGCAGGTTATTGGCAATACCGCACCAGTGGCCAGTGCCGGCAGCAGCACACTAAATGAAGACGAGCCGGCCAGTTTTGTGCTGGGCGGCACCGATGTGGATGGCGACACCCTGACCGTACAGGTGCAGAGTGGCCCGGAACATGGCAGCGTCAGCCAGAGTGGTGATGCCTGGCTTTACACGCCAAATAAAGACTACAACGGCCCGGACAGCCTGAGTTTTGTGGTGAAAGACGCCAGTTTAACTTCAGCTGCAGCAACCTACAGTTTCAGCGTGACTGCGGTAAACGATGCACCGCTGGCCGTGGACGACGTGCTGAGTCAAGCCCGCAGCAGCAATGACCAGTACGTGCTGAGCGTGCTTGGCAATGACAAAGATGTTGATGGCGACACACTGACGCTGGCAGGTGCTACTGCTTCGGTAGGCAGCGTCGCGGTCAGCGGAGGCAGCCTGAGTTATACCGCACCGGCACAATACAGCGGTCCGGTTGAACTCAGATACAGCGTCAGTGATGGCAAAAAAGGCCTGGCAACTGCGGCGGTCAGCCTGACGATCACCGGCGCTGCCAACGATCAGCTGCCTGTCATCACAGTGCCGGCCGATGTTGAAGTCAATGCCACAGCCTTATATACCCGGGTACAGCTTGGCACTGCAACGGCTGTGGATAAGGATGGCCGGCGTTTACGCGTGTCGCTGGTGAACGGCTCCCTGTTTTTTGCGCCGGGTCACCATAAAGTGTATTGGCAGGCCACTGATGCAAATAACAATACCGCCACTAAGGTGCAGCAAGTACGGGTCAATCCGCTGGTGTCGCTGAGTAAAGATCAGGTGGCCAGCGAAGGCAGTAGCGTCAGCGTTGAAGTGAAGCTGAACGGTCCGGCCGCGCAGTATCCGGTACAAGTGCCGTATACGGTGTCCGGCACGGCAGGGGGTAATGACCATACGCTGACTAGCGGAACAGTGGAAATCAGCAGTGGGGAGAGCGCCAATCTGCAGTTTGATGTGCTGGAAGACGCAGTCGTGGATAGCGGCGAGACGATCGTTATCGCACTTTCCGGAGTGAATGCCGGATCGCAGCGCAGTACCACCATCCAGATCACCGAAACCAACGTCGCACCGGTATTGAGCCTGAACTCAAGCCAACAAGGCGAAAACCGGCTGACGGTGAGCCGCACCGACGGTGTTGTCACGCTGAGCGCGTTGGCGACGGATGCCAACGCCACTGATGTGCTGAGCCTGGTCTGGCAATCTTCGTTGCCGTTAGCGGGCAGTACTGCCAACAGCCGGACTTTTAACCCGTCCACTGTCGAACCAGGGGTGTATCCGGTCTCAGTGACCGCAACCGATACTGGCAGCCCGGAGAAAAGTGCCACGGCGCAGTTGTATTTGGTGGTGCAGCCTTCATTGCCGGTGCTGGGCAGTAATGACAGCGATGGTGACCTGATCCCGGATAATCTGGAAGGCTTTGCTGACGAAGACCGTGATGGTCTGCCGGATTACAAGGACCGCAGCAGTGCATGTAACGTGGTGCCTGAAGCCGATACTGAACAACAGGCGTTCCTGGTCGAAGGTGAACCGGGTGCTTGTCTGCGTCGTGGTCAACAGTCGATTGTAGCCAGTAGTGGTGGCTTGCAGCTGACGACCAATGAACTTGTACTCGACACTTCTGCCCGTAATATCGGTGGAGTTTTCGATTTTATCGCCTTCAACCTGCCTCAGACCGGACACGTTTATCAGGTAAGCTTCCCGCAAGCCGAGCCGATCCCGACCGGTGCGGTGTACCGTAAATACTCCAGCCGCAGAGGGTGGATGAATTTTGTCATCGACAGCAAAAATACGATCCGCAGTGCGCCTGGCGAACGTGGCTTCTGTCCGCCGCCCGGCGATGCGGCTTATACACCGGGTTTAACCGCCGGTCACTGGTGTGTGCAGGTGACAGTCGAAGACGGCGGGCCGAATGATGCGGACGGTATTGCCAACGCAGCTATCGTCGACCCGGGTGGTGTCGCAGTGCCGGTCAGCAGTAATCAGTTGCCGGTGGCGAAAGCTGACACGGCAACAACCCGGATGAATCAGGCTGTCGTGGTGAAAGTGCTGGCCAACGACACCGATGCTGACAATGACACGCTGAGCGTCAGCCAGGCGGTGGCGAATTTTGGCACTGTCAGTATCGGTACCGACGGCGCGCTGACCTACACACCGGCAAAAGATTATATTGGCACCGACGTGGTGGTCTATAGCATCGCCGACGGCAAAGGGGGCACGGCCAGCAGCGAACTGACAGTCACAGTGCGGCTGAACAATGCTCCGGTCGCCGCTGCCGACACCGCGGCCACTGATGATCGCAGTGCGGTCAGTATCAACGTGCTTGGCAACGATACCGATGCGGACAATGACCCGCTGAAGGTGATCAGCGCCAGCGCCCTGACAGGTACTGTCACTATCGACAGTGATAACCGGCTGCGTTATACGCCCAAAGCCGGCTTTAATGGCGCAGATACCATCAGCTATCGCATCAGCGACGGCTTTGGCGGCGAAGCCAGTGGCCAGGTGACGGTGACAGTGACGGCGTATCAGACTGTCACGGTCAACAACAAGTCGTCCGGTGGCGCTGGCTCAGGTCTGTGGCTGGCGGCGCTGGCATTGTTGGCGGCCGCCCGCCGTTATGGCCTGCTGCTGCTCCTGCCGTGGTCTGGGCTGGTCCAGGCCGGAGACTGGCAGGTACAGCTCGGCGCAGGGCAGAGCAAGGCGGATCATACGCTGACAAAACTGCAAATCAGCGTGCCGCCCGGCAGTATCGGGCCGATCGACGACAGTGATACCGCGCTGAGCCTCAGTGTGCAGTACCAGTGGTTCGAACGTCTTGATCTGGAACTCGGCTATCAGTCATTTGGCGAAGCCGGCGTGGCGTTGTCAGCCAGCACCCTGACGCCGGCCCAGTACCATCAGGCGGTGCAAAGCCTGACTCCGGTGCTGGGCGATGGCATCTATAGCGGGGCGCGGATTGGCCTGTGGCAACAATATGGCTGGCGCCTGCAGCTGCCGCTCGGGATGATTGCCTGGCAAAGTGATATTGAAAGTACCCTGAACGGCACTACGCTGCGCAGCGACACAGATGGCACCGATATTTATTACGGGCTGGCCCTGCAATATTTACATGATGCGCACTGGAGCGCCGGTATTGCCTGGCAACAGTTTGCGCTGGAACCGGAAAATGTGCGGGTGATCCAGCTGACCGCCAGTTACCGCTTTTGACGCTGACCACCGGTGGACCGGTGTGCTGTAAAAAGGAGCCGCGCTGTACAGCGCGGCTTTTTTATCCGGCCAACGGCGTTTTAAGCCTGATATTCAGCCTGCGCTTCCTGCTGCAGCGTATTTAAGCCGACAAACACCGCCTGGCTGGCCGTCTCCATCTGGTTGTAGCATTGCATAATGTGCGCTTGTACTTCTGCTTCGAGTTGCCAGTCCAGGTCGATGGAATCCAGCATCTGATGCACACTCTGGTGCACTTGCTGATGCGGCAGCTCCAGCGCACGATAACTGGGTAAATGGCCAAACAAGCGTTGTCCGTCGCCCTGATACCATTTACCCATCCGGCAGTTGTGATGGTTCACCCGGACCGCAGTGGCTTCCTGGCTTTGGGTGCCAGCGTTAAACGCGGCATAGGCATTTTGTTTATAAACGATGTGGTCGACTTTCACCAGCGATGTAAAAGTAGTGATGCGGGCTTTTTGCACTTCCTGTTGCGCATTTTCGGCATTAACCGCCAGTGCGACAAAACTCTGTTGCATCGATTCCAGCTGCAGCATCATCTGACCGGCGCTGTTACTGAGCTGTTGCTGATGCTGCAAAATGCCTTCACTCTGACGCTGGAACTGCCCGACCACCTGGTTAATATCACCGGTGGCTTTTTTGGTGTGTTCCGCCAGGGTTTTCACTTCCTGGGCTACGACCGCAAAACCCCGGCCGTGTTCACCGGCCCGCGCTGCTTCTATAGCCGCATTCAGTGCCAGCAGATTGGTTTGATCAGCAATAGTGCCAATCAAATCCAGAATGCCATTAATTTGCGCCCCCATCGCGTTCAGTTCCACCACTGCGTTCCGGCTTTGCTCAGTCAGCTGTTTGTTAACCGCAAAACTGTCCATCACCTGGCTGATGGTGGCACTACTGTCGGTGGCTCGCTCTGCAGTTGCGGTGGCGATCTGCCCGATATTGATAATTTGTTCGGTAATTTGTGACAGATCCTGTTGGGTCATTTGCAAATTGCTTTTGGTATTGCCGGCATTCAGCGATTGCATCGATGACAGCAGCCGGTTCTTCACCACATTACGATAATTCTGCTCGACGTGTTCGATAGCTTTGTTGATATCCAGCAGCGACTGCCGAAAGCCGCCCGACATGCCACTGGCTTGTGCCGGCCGGCCAAAGCGTTCCTGTTCGACCCGGGCAAAAGTGGTGGCGACTTCACGGAAATAGGTTTCCAGCTGGTCAAACATTTCGTTGACCTCCCAGGCCACCTGGCCGACTTCACCCATATTGGGGACCTGCGTGATCCGGGCGCTGAAATCGCCGTCGCGCGCGCTTTTCAGGATGTCGCGAATTTGTTGCAACACCCGCAGCGGCACTGCGATGCGACGAAACGCCAGTATGCTGCCGATGGTGGTCAGCGCTAATAAACCCCAGGACGCAAACCAGGGCACAGCGCTGATGCTGTTCAGGCTGAGGATGACCAGCAGGATCAGGTTAAAGCTGGTCAGTAGCAGTGCAAATTTAGAGCCCCAGAACAAATTTTTCATAACTGCCAAAGTCCTTTTCTACGGTTTGGATGAACCAGCGCATTGAGTGTTCGCCACGGTCGGTCGGATGTTGTTGTTCGATCTGTCGCATTTGCTGATAAAACGGCAGCACTTTCTCAACGGCGCTGCGTTGTGGTTTACGCCGGCAGGAAAAATAACCGGTGTGGCGGCGCTGTGCGTCAAACACCGGGGAAATATTGGCAAATACCCAATAATTATCGCCGTTTTTAGCGCGGTTATTGACGTAAGCAAAACACTCTTCGCCGGCAGCGATCTGTTGCCACAACAGCTTAAACAGGCCTTTAGGCATGTCAGGATGGCGGACAATGTTTTGTGGCTGCCCCAGTAACTCGGTTTCACGATAACCAGAAATTTGCATAAAGGTGCGGTTGGCGTAGCTGATGATGCCCTGCAAATCCGTTTTGGTGACGATAAACGAATCGTCGTCCAGACTAATCTCCCGGCCGGTTAGCGGCGGATGTGTGCGCATAAAATGACTGTCTCCATGGGTGGATCTGTAACTTCAGATGGGTGCTGACGCAGTTCTGCCGCAGATGGGCACAGGCGGAACCGCGGCAGCAATAAATTTGTCTACAAAGTGTAGACGAAGCTACGCGTCTTTGGGACTTTGAGCCGGAAAGACTTGATGCAGATCAACAGCTTCCGTGCAATAGTCCGGATTCGGCCAAATATCAGTGGTCCTGAGCTGAATTACTTTGCGGCTCAGGGGCTTGCTGTGATTTACTGAACTGAGGCGCTGACTTGCGATGGTGCAGGCGCTTTGGGCCCGCCGGGCGAGGCCTGTGGTCAGGCAACCCAATACACAGATTGCAAACACTGCAGAAGGACTTCCATGTTGTTACATCGTTTGACGCTGGCGTTGGGGCTGGCGGGTTTGAGTATACCGGCGGCGGCCGACAGCCATTACCAGCTGGATTTGGCGGGACATGATCGCCATCAGCTGATGGTCAAAGCGCGGTTTGTCAGCCAGAGTCCGGAGCCATTAGTGCTGCAAATGGCGTCGGCGTCGCCCGGTCGTTATGCCCGCCACGACTTTGCTAAAAACATCTATGCCATCAAAGCGCTGGACGCGCAGGGCAACCCGTTGCCGTTACAGCGTCTCAGTCCTACCAGCTGGCAGGTCAGTGGCCATCAGGGCGAAGTACTGGTCAGTTATCTGTTGTTTGGCAATCACGCCGACGGCACTTACAACCAGATCAACAGCCGTCACGCCCATCTGAATATGCCGGCCACTTTTTTGTTCGCGCCGGCACTGCGGGCGCAGGCTGCGACATTAACGCTGCACACAGTACCGGCCGGCTGGCGTGCGGCGACGCAGTTGTATCCGCAGGCCGACGGCAGTTTTGTCGCGCCGGATCTGGATTATCTGATGGACAGTCCGCTGGAGATCAGTGCGCATCAGCTGCTGAGCTTCAGCCAGCCGTCGGCTGGTAAAACCTATCAGCTTGAGCTGGCGCTGCATCACACCGGCACAAAGGATGAAGCCAACGTTTTATTGGAGAAAACCCGTGCTGTGGTGCGTCAACAGCAGGCGATTTTTGGCGAGCTGCCGGATTTTGCCAACCAGCGGTACACTTTTATCGCCGACTATCTGCCGGATGCGGACGGTGATGGCATGGAGCACCGCAATTCCACAGTGCTGAGCAGCGCAAACTCGCTGGCGCAGGCCGGTTTTGACCAGATTGAGACAATTTCCCACGAGTTTTTTCACGCCTGGAACGTCGAACGGATCCGGCCGAAAAACCTCGAGCCTTTTGATTACAGCCAGACCAATATGAGTGACGCCTTGTGGTTTGCCGAAGGTTTTACCAACTATTACGGCAAACTGGCGCTCAAGCGTGCCAGCCATTTTGACCTGGACACTTACCTCGGAAAAATCAGCAAAGCGCTGAATCAAACCTTACAGACGCCGGCGCGGCGCTGGTCAGGCCCGGCAGCTGTCAGCCAGCAGGCGGTATTTGTTGATGCCGGCGTGGCGGTGGATAAAACCAACTACGGCAATCATTTCCTGTCTTACTACACCTATGGCGAAGTGGTGGCACTGGCGCTGGATTTGACGTTACGCACCCGCTACGACACCGATTTAGACGCACTGATGCGGCTGATGTGGCAACGTTTTGGTAAACCGCAACAGCCTTATCAGCTGGCCGATATTCAGCAGGCGTTAGCGGAAGTCAGCGGTGATGCTGATTTTGCCGCTGCGTTTTTCCGTGACAGTATTCAGGGCCCGGCGTTGCCGGATTTTGCCGCGTTATTTGCGCAGATGGGGCTGGATCTGAGCCCGGCGCAGCCTGACAAAGCCTGGCTTGGTGTTTTAAGTCTGGCGACCTTTGGTGATGCGGTTCAGGTGCAAAGTGTCAGCCGCGATGGCAGCCCCTGGGCCAGTGCCGGTGTCACGGACGGTGATTTATTACTGCAGCTGGGGGCGGTACGTTTGCGCACTCCGGAGGATGTCGACATTGCGTTAAAAGCGGCGCGGCCCGGTGATGTCCTGGCGCTGACCCTGCGTCGTTTTGACCGCGAGCAGACTGTGCAGATCACCGTCGCGGCTGATCCGGAGTTAACGCTGACGCCAGACGCCAAAGCCAGCCGTGCCAGCGTGAAACGCCGGGACGCCTGGTTGGGGGCGAAGACGCTGTAACACCGCACTGCGGCAAAATAACCAAGGCCGGCATATTGCCGGCCTTTGTGCCTGAAAAGCTGCGGTCTGGCGCCTCAGATCACACTGGCAACTACCTGATACATGCCATGCAATAACAGATAAAACAGCGCCAGCAAGGTGGTATTCAGGCTGTATTTGACCACTTTATATAAACGCGGCTGCGTTTTTTTCATGGTTTTACCCTGGCCCAGCAGTGGCGAGACTTTGGCAAACAAAGCGCTGGCTTTGCCAACTTTGTCTTCGGCAGTGTTGGGTACCACTGTGGTACGCACCAGAAAACCATAAAAGAAATTAAACAACCGGCCCGGCCAGTACATAGGTCTTTCGATATCACACATCAGGATCAGCCGGTACTGGTCGGTGTCGTTGCGGACAAAATGCGGGAAAGTTTCATCGAAAATAAAGGCTTCGCCATCGCGCCAGTGCGCGGCTTTACCGTCGACATTAATAAAACAGTCTGGTGAATTTGGCACCATCAGGCCAAAGTGGTAGCGCAGTGAGCAGGCCAGCGGGTCGGAGTGAATGGTCAGCTGCGAATGCGGCGGCAGAATAGAAAACATCGCGCCTTTAATTTCCGGGATTTGCTGCAAAATCGCCAACGTCTGTGGGCAGCTGTGTTTGGCGCTTGCGTGCTGATAGCCATACCAGCACAGATAAAATTTGCTCCAGCCGTACTTAAAAAAAGTACGGAAACCGACGTCGTAATAACCCGGACTGCCGGGTTCATTGGTCTGACAGAAGGCTTTATTGTCAAACAGCGCTTTGGCTTCCGCCAGGATCAGCGGGTAGTTGTCGTTGATTAAATGCAGCTTTTTATATTGCGCCGGGTCGATGTAAGCGCCCTGGGCTTTACGTCGGGTAAACAGATACAAGATGCAGTTAAAAGGCGCGAAAATGGGCCAGCTTTTGCGCAGATACTGACTGAAACTCTGGTAGCGGGTGTCGCCGCGCAGCCGGTAGACGTAAAAAATAGCGGCAGAAAACCAACAGACAATAAACAGCGTGAACAGCATAGATATCCTTATTATTGTTATTTTGGGCGAGCCGTGCAGCTGCTGCGGGCACATCGCCGGGATTTATCGTGCGGCAGCGCGGCTCCGTCAGCTCACCACAATTGTGTGGCGCTTCAATGACAACGCTGGACAATGGCACTGCAGCACTAACTTAGCCGGTTCCTGTGTCTGTTGTCCAGTAGCAGTCACAACGGCCAGCGCAGGATAAAATCGGTCTGGGCCTGAGTGCGCTCCGGGCCTGCTGTCAGTACTGAACTGGCACTCACCTGGCCACCATGCAATTCGACAATAGACTTGACCATCGCCAGACCCAGGCCTGCGCCTTCACTGTGGCGCTGACGCGACGGATCGGCGCGGTAAAAGCGCTCGAACAGCCGTGGCAAATGTTCGGCGGCAATCAGCGGCCCTTGATTGCGCAGACAAATTTCAATCTGGTCCGGCTGTTGTTGCACCAAAATTTCTACTGCGCTGTGTGGGTCGGCGTGGCGAATCGCATTGGATAACAAATTCGACAAAGCGCGCTGCAGCATAATTTTGTCTGCCTTCAGCGTGACTGCGGCACCGGTGTATTGCAGGGACACCTGTTTGTCATCCGCGATAAATTCAAAAAATTCAAACAACTGCTGACACATCGGCTGCAACGCCACCGCTTCGGGCTGCAGTTTATGCAGCCCGTGATCGGTTTTGGCCAGCCACAGCATGTCGCTGACCATCCGGGCCAGCCGCTCCTGTTCTTCCAGATTGGAATACAACAGCTCGCGGTATTCCTCCAGGCTACGTTCTTTACTGAGGCTGACCTGCGTCTGGGTGATCAGGTTACTGAGCGGGGTGCGCAGTTCATGCGCGATGTCGGCGGAAAAGTCTGACAAGCGGGTGAAGCCTTGCTGCAGGTTTTCAATCATCTGGTTAAAGCTGTGCACCAAAGTGACCAGCTCGGCCGGGACCTGGTCAGGTTCAAGCCGCAGATGCAGATGTTCGGCACTGATTTGGCCAATCTGATTGCTGAGCCGCGTCAAGGGCAATAAACCGCGCCGCACGCCAAACCAGGCCGCCAGCAAAATCAGCGCCACCGCGCCGGCAATGGTCAGCCATAAAGTCCAGCGCAGCAAATACAGATAATGCAGATGAAATTCCATTTCCATCGCCACGGCGATCCGCTGGCCGGCCGGGCCTTGCAAAATGGCGCCACGATAGGTGTGTTCCCCTTGATCCCAGCTGATGAGGTCGGCCGGCGTGATCTGGGAGACCGCGTCGGTCAGCCGGAACAATGGCGTCAGATCCGCCCCTTCGGTCAGCAGGGTCGGCTGGTTGTTGTGGTCTTGTACCAGATAATAAGTCTGATGATGGCCGGTCAGTACCTGATGCAGGCTGGCGTGATGTTGTTGCGGTTGCAACGACGGGTCCTGCAGCGTGTGCAGCACTGAATGTGCCACGGCCTGCAGTTCGCCGGCGTCCTGTTCGGCAAAATGCGCTTCGATGGAATTTTGCAGCATGGTTGCCAGCAGCGCCGCGCACAATAACACGGCCGCAGCGACAGACAACAATACACGCGCCGCCATCGACAGCGGCCGCCCGGCGCGATGGCGCGGCTGCGGCTCAATCGGCGCCGTCATCCGGTACCTCCAGCTTGTAACCCATGCCACGGACGGTATGGATCAGTTTTAACGCATAATCGTCGTCGACTTTACTGCGTAAGCGCCGTACTGCCACGTCGATGACGTTGGTGTCGGAATCAAAATTCATGTCCCAGACCTGGCTGGCGATTAACGAGCGCGGCAGCACTTCACCTTCGCGGCGCAGCAGCAGTTCCAGTAAGGCGAATTCTTTTGGGGTCAGCGTCAGTTTTTTGCCGGCGCGGCTGGCCTTGCGTTTGCTGATCTCCAGCACCAAATCGGCAGCCTGCAGCCGGTCGGCCTGTGGCGTCAGCTGGCCGCGGCGCAATAAAGTCCGGGCGCGGGCCAGTAACTCATTAAAAGCAAAGGGTTTGACCAGATAATCGTCGGCACCGAGTTCGAGGCCACGCACCCGGTCATCGACAGTATCCAGCGCGCTCAGCAGCAAGACCGGGGTGTGGCGGCCGGCCTCACGCAGTGCTTTGACGATGCGTAAACCGTCCACATCCGGCAGCATCACATCCAGAATAATCAGCTCAAAATCTTCCGTCATCGCCAGATGATGGCCATCCAGCCCATTGCGGCACAAGGTTGGATTAAACCCGGCTTCGGTAAAGCCCTGTTTCAGATAATCACCGGTTTTGACTTCATCTTCGACGATCAATAAACGCATCAGCGGTCTCAGTGTTAAGTGTCGGCAGCCGGATGCGCCAGATCGGGGATGCCAGCTTGCGGCATGGCTGCGAACAAAGCGATGACAGGCAGATGACAACTTGGTCATGTCCAGAGTTCATGCAGATTAACACTGGTAACCGGCAGGCGCAAAATCGCCGGGGAATGAGGTGGCAAGGGCGGGGGAAAGGCAGCAGATACCAGTGGGCACCTGCTGTAACAGCGGTTATTCTTCGTCGCGTTTTTCACTGTCCGGTTCTTCGCCCGGCTGGGCCAGGCCATAGATCCTGGAACAGACGCCGTTGGCTAAACGACAGGCGTTGTTGTCGCCTTGTTCACATAAGATACGCAGGTCCACGCAGTCTTCATAACTCGGCGCCGCCTGAGCAGAATGCAGGCTGGCGGCAGTTAACGTGCCGATGGCTACCATACGCAGTAAAGTCCGGATCTTCATGATTCATTCCTTATAGGGTTATGCGAAAGGGCAGGCAGATTTGTCTGCCACTACAGCAGGCGCTGGCTTGCTGCGTGTTCAGGCTAAGCGGTTTTTCGCGGATAAATGCGCGGACTTATGATAAAGATGTGATTTGTTTGTTATTTTGTCGTGTTTTTGTCTGCACAGATGCCAGGCCAATGTCTCGCTGCGGTTTGCGCCTCAGCGGCGTGAAGCGCCGCCATGCTTTCAGATTTTAAAGCGGGTGACCAAAGTGTTCAGGTCAGTTGCCAGCCGGGTCAGTTCTTCGGCGCTGGCGGTGGTTTGCTCGGCACCAGCTGCGGTTTGCGTGGCCAAATCACTGATATTGTTTATGTTTTTGTCTATTTCACGGGCGACCTTAGACTGCTGTTCTGCCGCGCTGGCAATAATATGATTGCTGTCGCTGATGGCAATGATCCGGTTGGTGATCAGTTCAAGCGCCTCGGCTGCTTTGGTGGCTACTTGCTGCGCCTGATCGGCTTTTTGTCCGGTTTGTTGTATAGCCTGCACCGACGCACTGGCCGATTGCTGAATTTGTTTAATCATGCCTTCAATTTCACCGGTGGAGATCTGCGTGCGATGTGCCAGACCGCGCACTTCATCGGCCACCACCGCAAAACCCCGGCCGGCCTCACCGGCGCGCGCCGCTTCTATCGCCGCATTCAGTGCCAGCAAATTGGTTTGATCTGCCACCGCCCGGATCACATCCAGTACTTGGCCGATTGAATCAACCTGCGATGCCAGCTGAGTGATCATCCGGCTGCTGGTGGTCATGTCCAGATTCATGTCATCAAGTACCCGGCTGGTCTCTGCAACCCGGGCTTTGCCGTCGGCGGCCAGCCGGGCAGATTCTGCCGATGCTTCCGAAGTTTGTAGTGCCGTGGTTGCGACTTCGTCGACCGCAGCGCTCATTTCGGTGATGGCTGTCGCCGCTTGCTGGATTTCATCATTTTGTAACTGCAGGCCACGTGATGAATCTTCGGTGACTGAGTTCAGTTCTTCCGCAGCAGAAGCCAGTTGTCCGGACGAGGCGCCAATTTGCGTAATGGCTGTCCGCAAGTTTTGCTGCATCTGCACAATCGCCTGTGACAACCGGCTGATTTCGTCCCGGCCGTTCACCGCGATGTGTTGGGTTAAATCACCGGCGGCAATTTGTTCTGCGGCCACGACGGTTTGTGTTAAAGGCTGTTGAATGCTGCGCGATAACAGCACTGCGGTGATCACCGCCAGGATGCTGGCCAGCCCCATCAGCAATGACACCAGCCAGATCGTCTGGTCATATTGGGCAATGGCGGCGGATTTTGCCTGCCCGGCGGCAGTTTTGTTGAAGTCCATTAACGCCAGCAGAGTTTTGGTCATCTGGTTGGTGATGGCGTTGACCTCAGTTAACATCGCCTCTGCCGCAGCCGCCTGCCCTGCCAGCGCCAGCGTCACCATTTTTTGCTGGAGGCTATAGTAGCTGTTGATCTGTTGTTGTACCTCGGCAAAGATGGCTTTTTCCCCTGCATCAAACAAGGTGGTCTGGTAGGCGGTAACATGGCTGGTTGCTGCTGCTTTGAGGCCATCAAGCTGGGTGGCTATCTGCTGTTTTTCCTCCGGTGTATCGGCCAGTAATAAACGCAGTGTGTAGGCCCGCACCCGCATGATACTGGTATTCATCTCACCCACACTCACCACTGCCGGCAGGCTGTTATTTTCCACAAATTCAGCGTTTTTCCGGACCTTTGTCAGGCCGGTTAAGGCAAAAGTGCCAAGGCCCAGCAACAATAGGGTCAGCGCGATAAAAGTGATCAGTAAGCGGTTTTGAATGGTGATCTGTCTGAGCATGCGGCAAATTCCGGTTATAGGCTAAAGTGATTAAGCGTCTGGCCATGCAACATCCGGGTGCTCAGTGGCTGATCCTGTGCGCAGGGCGGCATTCGCCGGTTGTGGTTTTTGCATCGGGCAGCATTCTGGGGGCAGGGTAAAAAACGCGATGTGCATTTTGTACCTGTAAATGCGCAGATGGTACAATCATGCATCATTGCCTTGCTGTTAATAGAATGCAAGTTATTAATTTTATTTGTTATTTTGAAAGTTTTCACAGGTCTGATCAGCGCCGTTTTGTGCTGATATACGACATTGGGCTGTGGCATTCTTGCGATCATCACGGCATTGTGACGGCAGATTCTGTAAAGGTACGGGTCTGTTGCCGTGCCGGTTCGGCAGATGTTGTCAGGTCGTACGGCGGCTCACGTCATTTGTTGGTTAACCACTGCGCTGCAGCCTGCTGCGCACGAACATCTGGGGTTTGCATTGCTGTTTCTGAATAACTTTACGCAAATAAATGACGCACAACGCTTTGCTGCGGCCAGATCACACAACAAACACGGAGTGGTGGCTGATGAGTAAAGCGATGCTGTTGCAGCGCCGCCATCTGCTGTTTCTGCTGGCGACCATGCTGTTATTCAGCCTGACATGGCTGCAGCTTGACACTTTGACCCAGGGGTTTATCCGCCAGAACTATGTCGTTTTGCATTTAAGTATCGAATTGCTGACGATCTTTGTGTTTACATCCTGTGTGGTGATTGTGCTGCAGCCGCTGCATCAGCTGCGGCATTCCTACACCAACACAGTGATTTTTGGTTTTACCATTGTGGCGCTGCTCGATTATGTACATGCCGTGTCTTATGAAGGTATGCCGATGTTGTTGTCACCGGCATCGACGGCAAAATCGATATTTTTCTGGTTGGCCGCGCGTGCCGCCGAGCTGGCGGTGTTTGCCCTGATTGCGGCGCGGCTGCAACTGCCGGGGCGCAAAATCTGTTGGGCTGTTGCAGGGGTCGGGCTGGCGCTGTTGGTGATCTGGCTCGGGACACGACATTTGCATCTGTTCCCGGTCACTTTTATTGCCGGTGTCGGCGTGACCGCAGTGAAGACCGCGGCTGAATATGGCCTGTTTCTGGGCAATCTGTTGCTGGCCGGCTGGTTTTTCTTCAGCTACGTCAAAAGCCGCGAGACGCAACAACTGCTGCTGGCGGCATCCGCCTGGTGTATGGCGCTGTGCGCGTTAAGCCTGACCGATTATGTCGCCGCCAGTGACCTGACGTTATTAGTCGGGCATACGCTGAAATTCGTATCAGCATTATTGATTTACAAGGGTATTTTCTGGACCGAACTGAAGAACCCTTATCAGCGCCTGCGCGCAGCCGAAGAGCTGGCAGTTCACAACGAACAAAAACTGGAAACCATGTTAGGCAACTTGCCGGTTGGTGTAATGCGGTTAGATTTGCAGCTGAACTTTCAGTATCTGAACCGGGCCTTGCGCGAAATGTCGCCGTCGTTACAAGGGCAGGTGTTTGGCCATCATTTGTCGACGCATTCGCCGGCAGCGGTCTGGCAGATTTATCAGTCGCAGCTTGGCGACGTCGTGTCGGGGCATAGCGCCGAATTCGCTTACAGCCTGACTGAAGGCGAGCAGTGCTTCCACCGTATTGTCAAAGCGGTGCCTGAGTCAGGTAAGCAGGGCGAAACGGAGTCTGTGCTTTGTCTGGTCAGCGATGTCAGCGCACAAGTGGCCGCCGAACAACAAAAAATGCTGGCATTGCAGGAAACGGCACAACTGAAAGCGGCATTAGACGAACATGCCATTGTGGCCTTTACCGACGCCAAAGGGGTGATTACGTCGGTGAATGACAAGTTCTGCCAAATCTCCGGCTATGCCCGGCAAGAATTGCTGGGCCAGACTCACCGCCTGATTAACTCGGGCTGGCATGACGCCGATTTCTTCCGGCAAATGTGGAAATCACTGAAAAGCGGCCAGATTTGGCATGGTGAAGTGTGTAACCGGGCCAAAAATGGTGCTTTGTACTGGGTCAATACGACTATTGTACCTTTTGTAAATGACGCCGGAGTGGTGGAGCAATATATCGCCATCCGGGCAGATATCACCGAGCGCAAACTGGCCGAGCTGGAAGCCCGCCGGCTGGCGTTGTATGACGATTTAACCGGTTTGCCAAACCGGCGTTTTCTGAAAGACCAAATCAGCCAGCTGTGCCAGAGTGAGCCTGCCCCAGTCACTCATGCGTTAATGTTGCTGGATTTAGATAACTTTAAAGATATTAATGACTCCTTCGGCCATCCGACCGGCGACGAATTACTGCAGCAAGTGGCGCACCGGTTACAACGTTTTGCCCAGACCGGTGACTATTGTGCCCGCCTTGGTGGGGATGAGTTTGTGCTGTTGTTGCCGCATCTTGGCGACAACAGCACCACGGCCTCGGCCCACCTGATGGAGCTGGCAGAAAAACTCCGCACCCAGCTGGCAGAACCCTACCGGTTAAACGGCAAAGTAGTGCGCACTACGGCCAGCGTGGGCATCAGCCTGTTTGTGGCAGGCCCGGACGACTCCGCCAACGCGCTAAAGCAGGCCGATATTGCTTTGTATCAGTCCAAAGCCAATGGCCGGAACTGCAGCACTTTTTTTGATCCGGAGCTGCAAAAAGCCATGGATCAGCGCAATCAAATTTTACGTGAATTAAAAACAGCCTTAGAACATCAGGAACTGCAGTTGTTTTATCAGCCTATTTTTGATGCACAGCAGCACATGACCGGGGTGGAAGCCTTGTTGCGCTGGCACAGTCCGGTGTTAGGTTTTGTGTCGCCGGCGGTGTTTATTCCGCTGGCCGAAGAGAGCAACCTGATTCTGGATATTGGCGGTTGGGTGCTGCAGACCGCTTGCCAGCAAATTGCGCAATGGCAGGCGCATCAGGTGCGTCAGCACTGGATTGTGGCGGTGAATGTCAGCGCCCGGCAATTACGACGCGCGAACTTTGTTGACACTGTGACGGCGCTGGTCCGGCAGTCGCAGATCCCCGCGGCCTGTCTGCAGCTGGAGGTCACAGAATCCATGCTGCAACACGATATTGATGACACGATGCAGACGCTCAGCACTTTAAAAGCGATGGGAGTGCGTTTTTCACTGGATGATTTTGGTACCGGTTATTCGTCATTAAATTACCTGACCAAACTACCTATTCACACGCTGAAAATTGACCGTTCTTTTGTCGACCGGATGTTGCAAAGCCATGAAGATGCCAGCGTAGTGCAAACCATTCTGGCCCTGGCTAAAGGTCTGGGGCTGGATGTGGTGGCTGAAGGGGTTGAAACGGTGGAACAATTCCGTTTCCTGCAACATGCCGGCTGTCAGAAGTTTCAGGGTTATCTGTTGGCCAGGCCAATGCCACCAGCAGCACTGCCCGAGGGGGCCGCGTTGCCGGCAGACACGGCAGCGCAACTGGCAAAGTGCTGATGCCGCGCCTGCCAGAGCGCGGGGTGTCATGCTGTACAGGCGGAGCGGGAGAAACACTGCGTTGCCTGACTACAGGTATCAGCGCGTCGTCGCATCGTTTAAAATGCCGGCTTTGCCGGCCCTGCAGTTTTATATCGGATAAAACGCCGCAGTGACCGGCACAAGGCGAATCTACTGATGTCATTGACCCGCGAACAAAAAATCGGCGGCGCTTTTGCCGCCACCGCTTATACCTTGTGGGGTATAGCCCCGTTATATTTCAAACAGATAGATCAAGTGCCGGCGCTGGAAATTCTGCTGCACCGCATTGTCTGGTCTTTTTTGCTGCTGGCGGTAGTGCTGACCGTATTACGGCAGTGGCCTAAAGTCAGCGCCGTATTGCGCCAGCCGAAAATGGTGGCGGCGATGCTGGGCACCGCGTTGCTGCTGGCCGGGAACTGGGGCTTGTTTATCTGGGCGGTGAATAATCACCACATGCTGGACGCCAGTCTCGGCTATTACATCAATCCGCTGCTGAATATTCTGCTGGGGATGTGGTTCCTCGGAGAACGGTTGCGCCCGGTGCAGTGGGTCGCGGTGGCGCTGGCCTTTAGCGGCGTATTGCTGCAACTCATTCATTTTGGTTCATTGCCCTGGATAGCACTGGTGCTGGCTGGCAGTTTTGCTTTGTATGGCCTGTTTCGCAAAAAACTGGCCACTGATGCGATCAGCGGTTTGTTTATTGAGTCTTTATTGCTGCTGCCGCTGGCACTGCTGTACTGGAGCCAGTTTGCTGACAGCCCTTATGCCGACCTGACGCAAAACCCGCTGAGTCTGAACCTGTGGCTGATTGCCGCGGGTGTGGTCACCACAGTACCGCTGCTGTGTTTTATCGGCGCGGCAAAACGGCTGCAGTTATCGACGCTGGGCTTTTTTCAGTATATCGGTCCCAGTTTTATGTTTGTCTTTGGTGTGTTTTTGTACAACGAACCGCTGGACTCCAGCAAATTACTGACCTTCGGTTTTATCTGGATGGCGTTATGTTTGTATTCATTTGACGCCTGGCGGCATTTACGCCGCCCACGCTAAGCGCCATTCACCGCGCACTAAAATCTGTCGATGCGGTAAGGGCTGAGATCAAGCCCCGGCGGCTGTCCCTGCAGCAGGGCGCTGGTGATTTCGGCGGTCAGCGCCGCCCAGGTCAGCCCCAGATGTTGATGGCCAAAGTTGAAGTAAACCCCGGCATGGAGTGGCGCGGGGCCTAATACCGGCAATGAATCCGGTAACGACGGCCGGTTGCCGGCCCAGGGTTCCAGCGCCGGATTGGCAGCTGTCGGTTCGGCCAGCAACTGATTGGCGTGTTGTAATAACACGCTGGCGCGCCGATAGTCCGGTGTACTGTTGATGCCGGCAAATTCCACAGTGCCGGCCAGCCGCAAGCCGTGCTGCATCGGCGTCATAATAAATTTGCGCTCAAGCGAACTGACCGGGCTTTGCAGCGGCCGGCTTTGAGCCATCAGATGGTAACCGCGCTCCGCTTCCAACGGCACTTGATAACCCAGCTCCGCACAGAGCCGATGGGACGCAGCACCGGCACAAATCACCAGTTGAGCGACTGACAAGCTCAGTTCGCCCTGCAGCGATGACGCCAAGGCCAGATCTGGTGCCAGTGCCAGCTGATAACCCTGGCTGCACGGCGCAATACGTTGTACCTGCTGCTGGCGGAACTGGCCGCCCAACGCGATAAACTGCTGATACAGCCGCAAACACAGTGCATATGGCTCTATTGTGTGCGCGACATCCGGAAATTCAATCGCACCCTGTACCGCACTGCCAAGCGCCGGCTCACGGGAGCGCAAGGCCGCTTGTTCCAGCCAGTTCACGGCGATACCGGCGTCTTGGTATTGGCGAAACGTCTGGGCCAGATTGATCAAACCATGTTGTTCTGACACCAGTAAAGCGCCACGAAACTGCACTAAATCCGTCGCTGCGGCTTGCGGCAACAACCGTTGCCAGGCCGGCAGCGCCTGCGCGTTTAATGCGCAGAGTGCCCGCTGCAGCGCCTGTTGCCGGCTGGGCCGCACATTGGCGACAAACCGCAACAGCCAGGGCAAGGCTTTAAAAAAATAACTGGCGCGCAGTCGCAGCGGGCCTGTCGGGTCCAGCAGCATGGCCGGCAATTGGCGTAACACCGCGCTGGACGCCAGTGGAAACACCTGCTCTGTCGCAAAATGACCGGCATTGCCGCTCGAGCAACCGCTGCCAGGGCTTTGCGCATCCAGCAGCAGCACCGAAAAGCCGGCGCGCTGCAGCTGCAGTGCCGTGGTCAGGCCGACAATACCGGCGCCAATCACCGCAATGCCGCGCTTTGACTCTGTATTCATTTGTCGAATTCTCTTGCTTTCTGATTATTGTATACAATATCCTGAATCTCGAATGATTCGTCAAACTGTATTTCAGGAGTGCTGTGATGTCTGCTGCTTTATCTACCCCGGTAATGACCAATCGCCCGCAATGGGCCGGTGTGTTCCCGGCAATTTCTACCCAGTTCCATGCCGATGGTTCTATTCACTTTGCTGCCAATCAGCGCATGCTGGAGCAGCTGATTGCAGATGGTATCGACGGCATTATTGCGCTTGGCACTATCGGCGAAAATGCGTCGTTAAGCGCGGCGGAAAAACTGGAGTTTTTGCGTCATACCGTACAAACCGTGGCCGGCCGTATTCCGGTGATTGCCGGTTGTACTGAGCATAGCGCAACAGATGCGGTGACCTATGTGCAGGCGGCGGAACAAATTGGTGTGTCCGGCATTATGTTGCTGCCGGCCGTGGTCTATCGCGGCACCGACCGCGAAGTGCTGGTGCATTATCAGACCGTCGCTCGTGCCACCAAATTGCCGATCATGATTTACAACAACCCGGTCAGTTATGGTGTCGATATTAATCTGCAGATGACGGCGATTTTGGCACAAGAGCCGAATATCGTCGCGATTAAAGAATCCACCACGGACACCCGCCGCATCACGGAGCTGCAAAGTCGCTTTGGTGAGCGTTTTATTATTTTCTGTGGTGTCGACGATATTGCGCTGGAGTCGGTACTACTCGGCGCCACCGGCTGGATCTCCGGCCTTACCAACGTGTTCCCGCGTGAATCTGTGACCTTGTTTGCGCTGGCCCGCGCCGGTTATTTAAAAGAAGCGCGCGAGATTTACCGCTGGTTTATGCCATTGCTGCGGCTCGATACCATCCCGACGCTGGTGCAATGTATCAAATATGCCGAGCAACTGGTCGGGCGGGGTAGCGAGCAGGTGCGTCTGCCACGGCTGACGCTGATTGGCGAAGAGCGCGCTTATGTGGAAAAAGTTGTGGCCGATGCGCTCGCGAGCCGGCCGGATCTGAGCCACTATCAGCGTTTGCTGAAATAATAACAGTGCGGTCCACGCGGTTTTCAGGAGCAGCAGTATGCTAAAAGGTACCTTTTTTTGTATCGACGCCCACACTTGCGGCAATCCGGTGCGGCTGGTGACCAGCGGTCATCCGCAGCTAAATGGTCAGACCATGAGCGAAAAACGGCTGGATTTTCTCGCCCGGTTTGACTGGATCAGGCAGGCGCTGATGTTTGAACCGCGTGGCCACGCCATGATGTCCGGCGCTTTTTTATACCCGCCATGCAGCAGCGATGCCGACGCTTCGGTGCTGTTTATCGAAACCAGCGGCTGTTTGCCAATGTGCGGACACGGCACTATCGGTACTGTCACGGCGGCGCTGGAGGCAGGCCTGATCCAGCCTAAAGTGCCGGGTCAGCTGCTATTGGATGTACCGGCCGGTCAGGTTCGTATCAGTTATCAGCGCGACGGCGATAAAGTCACGTCGGTGAAAATCCGCAACGTGGCTTCATTTCTGGCGATCAAAGGCGGCGAAATTGAAGTGCCGGGCCTTGGGCTGATCAAATTTGACGTGGCCTATGGTGGCAACTTTTATCTGATTGTTGAACCGCAGGCCAATTTCCCAGGCCTTGAGCACTGGACGGCCGCTGATGTGCTGCGTTGGAGCCCCGTGGTGCGTAAGATTGCCAATCAGCATTATTCCTGTGTGCATCCGCTCGACGCCAGTATTGCCGGCATCAGCCATGTGCAGTGGACTGGCAAGCCGAAAACGCCGGGCTCTGATGCCGCCAATGCAGTGTTTTATGGCGATGGCGCTATCGACCGTTCGCCCTGTGGCACCGGTACCAGTGCACGGATGGCGCAGCTGTATGCCCGCGGTGATTTAAAGGTCGGCGACCGTTTTGTGCATGAAAGTATCATCGGCAGCCAGTTCACCGGTGTGGTGGAAGCGGCGACTGAAGTCGCCGGTATTGCCGCCATGTTTCCATCCATCGCCGGCTGGGCCCATGTTTATGGCGCCAACCAAATCCGCGTCGATGACGCTGACCCTTATGCTTTTGGTTTTGAGGTGCGTTAATGTCAGACCATGCTTTATTTCAGCTGCAAAATGCGAGCACGCCATTTGCCGGCCGCCATCTGATTAACGGTGTCTGGCAAGGCGAAGCGAGCGCTGAATTTCACAGTTATATGCCCGCCGAAAACCGCGCCTTGCCCTGGACTTTCCCCGAAGCGGGCCCGGCAGAGCTGCAGGCGCTGATGCAGAGCGCACAAGCGGCTTTTGGCCAATATCGCCAAACTAGCCGCGCGGCGCGTGCGGCGTTTTTACGCCAAATCGCGACTGAGATTGAAGCGCTTGGCAGCGTCTTGGTTGAGACCGTGATGGCGGAAACCGCGTTGCCACAGGCGCGGGTTGAAGGCGAACGGGGCCGCACCTGCAATCAGCTGCGTCTTTTCGCGGGCTTGTTGGACGAGCCGGCACTAAGCACTTATCTGCCGGCGCAGCCACAACGTGTCCCCTTACCGGCACCTGAACTCAGGCTCGAGACTGTGCCACTTGGGCCTGTGCTGGTGTTCGCTGCCAGTAATTTCCCGCTGGCGTTTTCAGTGGCCGGTGGTGATAGCGCCAGTGCCCTGGCGGCCGGTTGTCCGGTCATTGTCAAAGCACACAATGCGCATCCGGCGACTTCGGCCTTAGTGGCGCAGGCAATTGAAAAAGCCCGGTTGGCCTGTGATTTACCGGCCGGTGTGTTCCAGCTGGTGTACGCTCAGCAGCATGATTTTTCGGCGCAGCTGTTACAGCATCCGGTGGTGAAAGCCGTGGCATTTACCGGCTCAGAACAGCTTGGGCTGCATTTTCAAAAACTGATTCAACAGCGCGCGGTGCCGGTGCCGTTTTATGGGGAGCTGGGTTCACAAAACCCGCTGCTGCTATTGCCGGAACAGCTGTCACTGCATGGTGCCGCTTTTGCCACAGCGCTGGCGCAGTCGGTGCTGCAAGGCAATGGTCAGTTCTGTACCCGGCCTGGTCTGGTGTTTGTGCCGGAGCAGCCAGAAACCGGCGCTCTGCTGGATACTCTGGCCGGCAGTTTTATTGCTACTTCGCTGGTGACTTTACTGACGGCAAAAATCGCCGAAGGCTACCGCCACAGCTGTGCGGTGCTAAGCGGCTTGCCGGGGGTGACCCAACTGGCCGAAGGTCAGTCGGCGCAAGTGGAAAAAGGTTGTCAGGTGTTGCCGCGGCTTTTTGTCACAGATGCCGCGCGCTGGCATCAATTGCCGCAGTTACAGCATGAAGTGTTTGGTCCTGCCACAGTGCTGATCCGCTACCGTACGCTCACAGACATCGCGGCGATTTTACCGACCTTAAAAGGTCAGCTGACCTGCACTGTTTATGGTACGGATCAGGATTTGCAGGCGCTGCAGCCGTTGTTACCGCTGCTTGCGGATTGTTGTGGCCGGCTGATTCGTAATCAGATGCCGACCGGGGTTGAAGTTTGTAGTGCGATGCAGCATGGCGGGCCATTCCCGGCCAGCACCGACTTACGTTTTACCGCAGTCGGCAGCGCGGCTTATCAACGTTTTGTCCGGCCTTTATGCTGGCAGAACTTTGGCAACTGAAGCTGTCAGTAAGTCCCTGAAAACAAAAAGCCCCGCAATTGCGGGGCTTCTTTTTCGCTGAGTGCTAATTAGTTCTTAGCAGCGGCAGCTTTCTTTTCTTTCTCTTTGGCGATAACAGCGTCAGCCACGTTAGACGGGCATGGAGCGTAGTGATCGAATTCCATAGAGAACTGGCCACGGCCAGAAGTCATAGTCCGCAGTGTAGAGATATAACCGAACATCTCTGACAGCGGTACTGTTGCCTTGATACGCACGCCAGTTGCGCCTGACTCTTGACCAGAGATCATGCCGCGACGACGGTTTAAGTCACCGATCACGTCACCAACGTGGTCTTCCGGAGTGAAGACGTCGACTTTCATGATTGGCTCTAACAGCTGTGGACCAGCTTTTGGCATCGTTTGACGGAATGCGCCTTTGGCAGCGATTTCGAACGCGATGGCTGAAGAGTCAACTGCGTGGAAACCACCGTCGAACAGTTCAACTTCTACGTCCAGTACCGGGAAGCCAGCCATGGTGCCTGTAGACATCATTGAGGCGAAGCCTTTTTCGATCGCTGGGTAGAATTCTTTTGGAACGCTGCCGCCAACTACTGTTGATTTGAAGGTGTAGCCAGAATTTGGCTCGCCCGGACGAATGCGGTAATCGATTTTACCGTATTGACCTGAACCACCAGATTGTTTCTTGTGCGTGTAGCTGTCTTCAACTTCACGGGTGATGGTTTCACGGTAAGCAACCTGTGGCTGACCAACAACGAGCTCAACGCCGTAAGTCCGTTTCAGGATGTCGACTTTGATATCTAAGTGCAGTTCGCCCATGCCTTTGAGGATAGTTTCGCCAGAATCCTGGTCAGTCTCAACGCGGAACGTTGGATCTTCAGCAACCATCTTACCGATAGCAACCGACATCTTCTCCATGCCGCCTTTGTCTTTTGGCGTGACAGAGATAGAGATAACTGGCTCTGGGAATACCATTGGTTCTAAAGTACATGGTGATTTTGGATCACACAGGGTGTGACCAGTTTGCGTGTTGTTCTTCAGACCGACCAGCGCGATGATGTCACCAGCCTGAGCTGTTGTCAGGTCAGTACGGTCGTTTGCATGCATTTCAACCATACGGCCGATACGTTCTGTCTTACCAGTGTAAGAGTTCAGAACTGTGTCGCCTTTGTTCAGCACGCCAGAGTAAATCCGGATAAAGGTCAGGGCGCCGAAACGGTCGTCCATGATCTTGAATGCTAAGGCGCGGAATGGCTCGTCAGCAGATACGATAGCGTGTTGGCCAGTTTCGTTACCTTCTTCATCAGTCAGCGGCTGCGGATTAACTTCAGTCGGAGCTGGTAAATAGTCAACAACACCGTCCAGAACTAACTGCATACCTTTGTTTTTGAAGGCTGAACCACAGAAAGTTGGGAAGAATGCCAGGTCACGGGTACCTTTACGGATACAGGCTTTGATTTGTTCCACAGTTGGCATTTCGCCTTCCATGTAAGCCATCAGCAGGTCATCGTCCTGCTCAACGGCAGTTTCGATCAGCTGTTCGCGGTACATCGCAACGTCATCCAGCATGTCAGCCGGGATGTCAGTAACAGTGAAGTTTTCTGGCAGGCCAGAGTCATCCCACACGTAAGCTTTTTCAGACAGCAGGTCAACCACACCAACGAAGGTATCTTCGCGGCCGATTGGCAGAGTCATGATCAGCGGCTGAGCGCCCAGAACTTTTTTAACTTGTTCTGTTACGCGGATGAAATCTGCACCGATACGGTCCAGTTTGTTTACGAAGATCAGACGCGATACTTTCGCATCGTTGGCATAACGCCAGTTGGTTTCTGATTGAGGTTCTACACCGCCTGAACCACAGAATACACCGATACCACCGTCCAGAACTTTCAGAGAGCGGTACACTTCAACCGTGAAGTCAACGTGGCCCGGGGTGTCGATGACGTTGAAGCGGTGACCTTTCCAGTAGCAGCTGACTGCGGCTGACTGAATGGTGATGCCACGCTCGGCTTCTTGTTCCATGAAGTCAGTGGTCGATTCACCTTCGTGAACTTCGCCCAGCTTGTGGATTTTACCGGTCAGTTTCAGGATACGTTCGGTTGTGGTGGTTTTACCGGCATCAACGTGAGCGAAGATACCAATGTTTCTGTATAAGGATAAATCTGCTGACATAGTCATCTCGATTAAGCTAGGGGTTAGAAAATAGGGCGACAATATACAGGATTTTATTTCGATTTGCCCGAAAAAAAAGCAGTGAAGAGAACGGATTCACCGAACTGTCGTAAATCCGCGCTGATCATCGCAATATTCGGCGGTCCAGCCGTCTATGGTGCCGCTGCGTCAGCCGGCCTGCTGCAAGCTGGCGACGATATTTTTAACTTCGTCGGCCGCCCCGAGAATGTGTTGCCGTAACAGCTCGCAGGCCGCATCGGCATTGCCTTCCCGACAAAATCTTAACAGTTCACTGTGCTCCGGATCGGCTTTTTGCACACCACCGGCCAACAGCAGGTGCACACGGATATAACGATCGGCAGTGGTTAACAGTTGCTGCACCAGTTCCAGGCTGAGTGGGCGCCCGGCAGCACGGTATAACGTCAGGTGAAATTGGGTGTTCAGTACACTCCAGCTGCCGGAGCTGTCCTGTTGCTGATAAGCGCTGGCCATCTGCTGGCGCAACGACTCGGCGTCTGCCAGATCCTGTGCTGTTAAACGCGGGATGGCGCGGCGCAGCAGATCAGCTTCCAGCATGGCGCGCAGTTCAAACAATTCACAGACCTGGCCGGCGGACAGTTTGGTGGCGGTAGCGCCTTTATGCGCTTCAAACTCGACCAGGCCTTCCGCTTCCAGTTGCAATAATGCTTCGCGCACCGGGATCCGGCTGACATTTAATTCTTCAGCCAGTGCAGCCTGACGCAGCGGTGTACCGCCTTTGATTTCGCCGGACAGAATTTTCTGCCGGATCACTTCGGCGACGACTTGGGTACGGGTTTTGTATTCGATACTCATCAGGGGTCCGGTCTGCTTTGGCTGGTGTACTGAAAAAATACAGTATACCAAGCAGATACGGCTGTGCGTCTATCAGTTTGTGCGGCCGGTGGCAGATCGGTGCGCCGGCTGTGTCCTTGTCCTGCTTTATGTCACAATCAGCGCAGACATCACAAAGGAGCACCATTGATGAAGTTATTTATTACCGTTGAGCGGTCGGATGATGACGTGACCTTGCAGGATGTGGCGCAGCAATGTGGGTATGACCTGAAACACCCGGCGGTGCATGACATCAGCGCCCCCGAACTTGCCGACTATCATGGCGAGGCGTGTCTGGTTTTACATTTGCATCTGCAGCAGCCAATTGACGCCAGCCGCTTGCTGGAAGAGGCTCAAGTACTGATTTCTCATCCGTCGGTAGCGGCGGTGCGCAAGTTATGGCTGGAGGCCTGATCAGGCCTGCGCATAAATTTCGCGATAGCCCAGCCAGCGGCGGATCAGTGCTTCGCTGCCGCGGCGGTCTTGTTGCCACAACAGCTGGGCAGCCTGTTGCGCCGCTGGGATCAAATCCTGATCGCGGCTTAAATCGGCAATGCGGAAACTGGCGAGGCCGGTCTGCCGGGTGCCGAGCAGTTCACCCGGTCCCCGAATTTCCAAATCGCGCTGGGCGATGACAAAACCGTCGTTGCTGTCGCGCAGCACACTTAAGCGCGCTTGTGCCGTAGGCGACAACGGCGCGTGATACAGCAGCACACAATGCGAGGCGGCGCTGCCACGGCCGACCCGGCCGCGTAGCTGGTGCAGTTGCGCCAGGCCAAGCCGCTCCGGGTTTTCGATAATCATCAGGCTGGCGTTTGGCACATCGACGCCGACTTCAATCACCGTCGTTGCGACTAATAACTGCAGTTCGTTTGCGGCAAAGGCTTGCATCAGCGCTTGTTTTTCGCTGCTTTTCAGCCGGCCGTGCACCAGACCGATGTTCAGTTCCGGCAGTGCTGCCGTCAGTTCGGCGGCGGTGATTTCGGCGGCCTGACATTGCAGCGCATCGGATTCGTCAATCAGGGTACAGACCCAATAGGCCTGGCGGCCCTGTTCCTGTACCACTTGCCGCACCCGGCTCACCACTTCGGCGCGGCGCGTATCCGGGATAGCCACAGTCGTCACCGGTGTGCGACCGGGTGGCAGCTCGTCGATGATGGAGGTGTCCAAATCGGCGTATGCCGTCATCGCCAGCGTGCGCGGGATGGGCGTTGCTGTCATCACCAGCTGATGCGGCGCAAAACCCTGTTGCTCGCCCTTGGCTCTGAGTTCCAGCCGCTGATGCACCCCAAAACGATGTTGTTCGTCGATGATGGCAAGCGCGAGCGCAGCAAACTGCACTTGCTGCTGAAACAGTGCATGAGTGCCAATCACCAGCCTGGCGCTGCCATCGGCAATAGCGGCAAGCTCGGCGTCGCGGGCTTTGCCTTTGGTTTTGCCGCCAAGCCAGGCAATTTGCACACCTAAAGGTTCCAGCCAGCGCCGGAAGGTACTGGCGTGTTGCTCGGCCAAAAGTTCAGTCGGTGCCATCAGCGCCACTTGCCAGCCGGCCTGGATCACTGGCAATGCAGCCAGCGCCGCGACCAGCGTTTTACCGGAGCCAACGTCGCCTTGCACCAGCCGCAGCATAGGTTCAGTGCGGGCCAGATCCTGCTGAATTTGCTGCAACACCCGTTGCTGCGCGCCGGTCGGCGTAAACGGCAGGCTGGCGAGCAATTGCGGCGTCAGTTGCTGGTCGGGCGGAATGGGCCGGGCGGCCTGCGTACGCGACAGGCTGCGTACCTGCAGCATACTGAGCTGCTGCGCCACCAATTCTTCAAAAATCAGCCGCTGCTGTGCCGGATGCTGGCCCAGTTCCAGTAGTTGTAAAGAAGCATCCGGCGGCGGCCGGTGCAGATAAAATAACGCGTCACTGAGGCTCCAGGCCTGCCAGTGGCCGGCATGTTGCGCCTGCAGCGCAAATAACGGCGCCAGATATTCTTCCGGCGCAGCGCGGCGCAGCTCCGTCAGGGCTTGTTCGGTCAGCGTGCGCCAGCTGCCTTGTTTCAGGCCTTCGGTAGTCGGGTAGACCGGAGTCAGCGATTCGGCCAGTTCAGGGCCGGCGTCGTCTTTGATGATTTTGTATTCCGGGTGCAGCATTTCGACGCCACGCATGCCGCGTTTGATTTCACCAAAACAGCGCAGCGTAACACCGGGTTCTACCGCATTTTTTTGCGCCGCGCTGAAATGGAAAAAACGCAAAGTGATACTGCCGCTGCCATCGCGCAGCACCACCACCCAGCTGCGCCTTTTGCCAAAGGTGATCTCACTGCTTTGCACCACACCCTGCACACTGACCTGCTGTGCCGGCCAGGTGTCCGCGATAGGGCAGACGCGGGTGCGGTCTTCATAGCGCAGTGGCAGGTGAAATAAAATATCCTGCACCGAATGCAGGCCGAGTTTTTCCAGTAATGCAGCAGTTTTGGCGCCAACACCTTTGAGGTGCACTATGGCCAGGTTGGCGAGAGAGGTCCGGCTCAAAATCAGTCAGGTCCGCAGACAACGATGGCGGCATCATAACGGAAAAGGTCTGCCGGCTCTAATAAAAATGGGTTTTGTTCGCTGCAACCAGTTGTTGTAGCTGCTGTTCGATGGCAGGCCACAATTCACGGTGAGCGCTGGCGCGTGACATTGCCAGATAGGTGTATTGCCCGGCGTCGACCGGCAACTGCCAGGTATTCAGCCGGATGGCAGCAAAGCGTGGATTTTTCTTCAGTTCCAGCTCGGTAAAGTGCAGCGGGCCGGCATAGAGTTCGGCTTGCTGATACAACAGCAATGCCAGTGCGCTTTCCAGATCTTTGCCCCAGATCACCCGGACGCCGAGCTGGTGCAGACGCTGAAAAAAGGCGGCGGGGTAGACCCGATCTTTGGTCAGCACCAGGATACGGCCGCGCAGGTCTTGCGGGCTTTGCAGCACCGGGCTGTGCGGGGCGACAAACAGGCTGGTCATCCGCACTTCATCAAAAGGCGCCATAAAATAAGCGGCAGCGCGTTGCTCGGTGTGGACCAGCCCCATCATTAAATCAGTTTTACCCTGTTCCAGCAGTTTCATGCAGCGGCCGGGGGGCGTTGGCGGGCTGAACTTCAGCACAAAGCCACTGGCTTTGGCCAGTGCCTGCATCAGGTCGACCATCGGGCCTGTTGGTGTGGTGCCGGGCAGGTAACTGTGACGCGGCGGTAAATGGTGCAGACACCACTCCAGTTCGGGTAATGCCGGGCTGGCAACTGGTGCTGCTGGAGCCGTCACTGTTTGTGCCGTAGTGCCGGCGCAGGCCAGCAGCAAAAACAGCAGCAGTGGCACGGCCTGAAAGTATTGCAGAGCCATCAGAGGGGTGCTCCTGTTCCGCGCTTAGTTTCGGACCAGGACTGACAGGTCCGCCTGCCTGGCATCCGGGGCGTATAAACGTGTTACAGTCCCGTCCGCCATCATGTCCTGAATAGTCTTTTGCACTATCGCCGCCATGCCCGGATGGCGGCTGTGGCGGGAAAAACCAATGTAAATAAACTGCGGCGTTGCGGTTTTTAACATCAGCGGCGCGCGCTTAAATTTCTGATGCAGCCGCGGTGTATTAAACAAATAGTCGGTGGAACTGAAGCGCGGGACTATTAAGCCGTCTACCCGGCCTTTGGCCAACACATCAAACCCGGCCGGAATACTGTCGACTTCGACGATGCGATCAGGGCCGCTACGCCGCACTATTGTCATCAGATCTGCATGATAGGCGTAGTTGCGCACTGTCGCCAGTGTCAGGTGCTCCAGCTGACTGAGCTGATTGATGGTGCGCGGGTCATCACCGCGCTGATACAAAGATTCCGGAATACGTTCGCTATACGGAAACATCTGCATCAGGGCTTCGCGTTCCGGTGTTTTATTCAGATTGGTCATCAAATCGGCTTCGCCGCTGGCCATCTGGCGGAAGCAACGCGCCACGGGCGTGCGTGGGCTGAACTCCAGGCGAAAACCGGCGCGGCGTGCCAGTTCCTGCATCAGGTCGACGGAAGCGCCAACCGGGCGGTCTGGCCGCTGAAATTCGTGAAAACGCGGAAAATGGTCCATGCACCAGTACAGCACTGGCCGGTCGTCTGCGGCCTGCACCGCCGCCGACAGGAAGCATAAGGTAAGCAGCAGTGACTGCGTCAGCCACTGCCGGCAACGGCTTAGTTGGTTGATGGCAACTCCATCACACCGTCGATTTCAATCTGCGCGGCGCGTGGCAAGGCGCTGACCTGCACTGCAGCCCGCGCCGGATATGGCTGGCTGAAATACTGCGCCATGATTTCGTTGACGATGGCAAATTTGCTTAAATCAATCAGGAAAATATTCACTTTCACCATATCCTGAATGGAACCGCCGGCGGCTTCACAAACGGCCGACAGGTTTTTAAACACCTGATGCGCCTGCTCAGCAAAATCTTCCGACACCATTTGCATGCTGGCCGGCACCAGTGGAATTTGGCCACTTAAATACACAGTAGTGCCGATTTTGACTGCCTGTGAATAAGTGCCGATAGCGGCTGGAGCATTGGCAGTACTGATAATCACTTTTGACATGAGGGTTACTTCCTTCTGTAAACTTTAATCACATCCGGCATGACCCGGAGTTTGCGCATCACGTTGGCCAGATGAATGCGGTCCCGCACCGACAGCGTGATTTTAATCACGTAGTCGCCGGAATCCCGGTCATCGGTCGACAGGTCCTGAATATTCGAATCCTGCGATGCAATCACCGTGGTGAGTTTGGCCAGCATGCCTTGTTTGTTGACGATAAAAATGCGGATATCAACCAGAAATTGTTTGTCGCTGGTTTGATCCCATTTCACCGGGAAATATTTACCCGGCTCTTTTTCCCAGCCGCGGATGTTGCGACATTCAGCGCGGTGCACGTTGAGGCCTTTGCCCGGTGACGCACTGGCGGCGATTGGATCGCCCGGAATAGGCCGGCAACATTTGGCAAAAGTGGTGAGTAAACCTTCGGAACCGACAATCACTGCTTTGACTTTGGACGGCAATGGATTGTCGGTGACAACTTGCGCGGCGACTGGGCTGGCTTCATCAAATTCACCGAGCAGCCGGCGCGCCACGGCAATTGGCAGCTGATTGCCAAGGCCGATGTCGGAGTAAAGTTCATCCAGCGTTTTTTTCGTGGTATGCGCCAGCACCCGTTCAATCCGCTCTGGTGCGATAGTCTCGATTTTAACTTCACCCAGTGCCGAGCCGAGCAGGCGTTTACCCAGCGCTACTGCTTCGCTTTGTTGTTGTTTTTTCAGGAAATTACGGATGCTCATAATAGCGCGGCTGGTCACCACATAGTTCAGCCAGCTGGCGTTGGGCTTGCCGCCGGGGCTGGTGATGATTTCCACCGTCTGGCCGGTTTCTAAGGCTTTGGTCAGTGGGTAAGGTTTGCGGTCAACCCGTACGCCAACGCACTTGTTACCGATGTCGGTATGCACGGCGTAGGCAAAATCGACGGCGTTGGCGCCAATCGGCAGCTCAACGATTTTGCCTTTCGGTGTAAACACATACAGCTCGTCCGGGTACAGCTCGGTTTTGACATTCTCGACAAATTCGTAGGTGTTGCCGGCGCTTTGCTGAATTTCCAGCAGGCTTTGCATCCAGCGCCGGGCGCGGATTTGCGCGGCGCTGTCGCCCTGTTCGCCGGATTTTTTGTATTTCCAGTGCGCGGCGATGCCGTTGTCGGCCATTTCGTCCATATCGCGGGTGCGCATCTGAATTTCCACCGGAATGCCGTGTGGGCCAATTAACGAGGTATGCAACGACTGATAGCCGTTTTGTTTCGGAATGGCGATGTAATCTTTAAAGCGGATCTCAATAGGTTTGTACAGGTTATGCACCACGCCGAGCACGCGGTAACAGGAATCCACACTGTCGACCACCACGCGAAAGCCATAAATGTCCATCACGTCGTTGAACATCAGCTCTTTGCTTTTCATCTTGCGGTAGATGCTGTACAGGTGTTTTTCGCGGCCTTTGACTTCGGCGTTGATGCCGGCATCGCGAATGCGTGCGGAGATCTCGTTCTGAATTTTGTCGATGATTTCGCTGCGGTTGCCACGCGCCTGTTTCACCGCGGTTTCGAGCGCGCGGTAGCGCATCGGATATAACGCGCGGAAACCCCAGTCTTCCAGCTCATTTTTGATATTGTGAATACCGAGCCGGTTGGCGATCGGGGCGTAAAGCTCTAAGGTTTCGCGGGCGATGCGGCGGCGTTTTTCCGGTTTTAGCGCGCCGATGGTGCGCATATTGTGCGTACGGTCCGCCAGTTTAATCAGAATGACCCGGATGTCCTGCGTCATCGCCAGAAACATTTTTTGCAGATTGGTGACTTCGAACTCTTTGATATCTTTAAATTTTACTTTGTCGAGTTTCGACACGCCCTGCACCAGTTCGGCGACAGTCGCGCCAAAGCGCTGTTGCAGATCGTCAAAGCTGTATTCGGTGTCTTCAATCACGTCGTGGCACAAAGCGGCCATCAGCGTTTCGTGATCCATCCGCATGTCGGCCAGAATGCTGGTGACTGCGACCGGGTGAGTGATGTAGGGCTCGCCGCTGCTGCGAAATTGCGGCGCATGCGCGTCGCGCGCAAGGATATAGGCCTGTTGCACCAGGGCAACCTGCTCGGGCGGCAAGTACGCGCTGATCTGTTGTTTCAGACCTTCAAATAAATACACAGTGTGAGACTCCGGACCCGGATATCAGGGTTATATCCGCTTACAGAATCAAATATACGTGGAATTTCAAGGCTTGCCAACGGGAGACCCCGTTGGCAATGGGGCAGGATTAGTGATCTGAACCGATGATGGCGGCAACTGCGGCCATTTCAGATGCTTCCTGTTGCAGTTGGTCACGACGTTCCTGTTGGTCCAGGATGTCGGCAGTGATCAGGCCTTTTTCGATTTCGCGCAGGGCGACGACGGTAGATTTGTCGTTTTCGATGTCAACCATCGCTTCTTTGCCTTCCACTGAGAGCTGGCGGGCGCGGCGTGCGGCGACCAGGATCAGGTCAAAACGGTTACCAATTTGATTTACTGCATCTTCGACTGTTACGCGAGCCATTTTGCACTCCGGGATAAGACTGATTCGTTCAAAGCCGGCTAGTGTACGCTATTTTGCCGGTGTCGCCAACAGGCTGGCGAACAAGGCCGCTTGCTTCTGCTGCTGCTTGGCCAGCGTCAGGCGTTGGCTCAGTACCACTGCGGCAAACTGCTGCAGACACTGCTGGAAGTCGTCGTTGATCAAAACATAATCATATTCAGTGACATGGCTGATTTCGCTATGCGCCTGTTGCATGCGCTTGGCGATAGTCTCCGCGCTGTCGGTGCCGCGGCCATTTAAGCGTTTTTCCAGCTCGGCCACGCTTGGCGGCAGGATAAAAATCGATAACACACCTGGCACTTGTGGCCGGATTTGCTGGGCGCCCTGCCAGTCGATGTCGAGAAACACGTCGCGGCCTTTGGCCAGTTCAGTTTCAATGGCGCGGCGCGAAGTGCCGTAATAATTGCCAAATACTTCGGCCCACTCCAGAAACACACCCTCGGCAATTAACTGTTTAAACTGCTCCACACTGACAAAATGGTAATGCACCCCATCGGTTTCACCGGGACGTGGCGCGCGGGTGGTATGCGACACACTCAGTTGCATGTCGGCGTGTTGTGCCAGTAAAGCATTGATTAAACTAGATTTGCCGGCACCGCTTGGCGCAGACAGAATAAACAGGTTGCCGGGTAAATGTTGCATGCGGAAATTCTCTGAAAACGGGCTCTGCCAACAAAAACCGCAGTGTACGCAGAACTGCAGCGGGCTGCAATTGATGCAAGTGCCGGCCCGCGGCAGCGAAGGCCCGTCAGCGCTGGTGGCGGACCACAAACCGCAGCCAGACGCCGGCCAGCGTGGCGATGAGCGCCAGGCTAACCACTGCCGGAAAACCGGCCAGACTGTATAACAAACCTGCGCCGGCAGATCCGCTGGCCATGCCGACAAACATCCAGCTGACCAGCAACGCATTAAGCCGGCTGCGGGCAGCAGGGTCCAGACTGTAGACAATTGACTGATGGGCGATCAGCGCCGTTTGTACGCCGAGGTCAAAACCAATCACGGTCAGCACCAATAATGGCAGCGCCAGACTGGCCGGCAGCCAGCTCACCGCATACATCAGCAAAAAGCTGATGGCGCTGAGCAAACCGGCCCATAACGTCACTTTGCCCGCACCTTGCCGGTCTGCGGCAGCACCAGCCATTGGTGCTGCGAGTGCCCCGGCGGCACCAGCCAGGCCAAAAGCCCCGGCAACTGCACTGCCAAGCTGAAACTGGTCGGCCAGTAGCAGCGCCAGTGTCGACCAGAATGCAGCAAAGCCAACTGAAAATAAAGCCTGGGCCCGCGCCGCCCGACGCAGCGCCGGATATTGCCGCCACAGGCTCCACATCGAACTCATTAACCGGCCATAACTCAGGCTGCGGTCACCGGGCAACGCCGGCAACATGGCCCAGGCCAGTACACCACTGGCCAAAATACTCAGGGCGGCCAGCTGATATAGCAGACGCCAGCCGTCCCAGGCACTGACCAGGCCGCTGACGGTTCTGGATAATAAAATGCCGAGCAATAACCCGGTCATCACAGTGCCGACCGTGCGGCCACGCCGCGCCGGATCAGACAAGGCTGCCACTGCCGGCACTATGTCCTGTGCAACTGTCGCCAGCAAGCCAATCAACAAACTGAGTATCAACAAGCCCTGCAGAGCGCTGCTGAAGCTAAAAGCCAATAGCGTCAGCGCCAGCAACAGGCTTTTGCTCAAGATCAGGTTGCGCCGGTTAAACCGGTCGCCAAGTGGTACCAGCAATAAAATACCAAGGGCATAGCCAAATTGAGTCAGGGTTGGCACCAGACTGATTTGCCGGACTGAACTGCCAAGCTCAGCGCTGATGAGCGGTAAAATCGGCTGACTGTAATAAATCGCCGCCACGCTGCTGCCGGTGGCGCCGGCCAGCGCCAGCAGTTTGCCAAAGGATAAGGCCGGCAAGGCGGCCGTTGGGACGGGTTCGGTCGAAGCAATGCTCTGCATCAGAGACTCCAGGATCAGGGAAGGCGTGCGAATGTCCGGCATGCTAAAGCGTTGAACATCACAGGGGTAGTTGCCTGGCTGGCACAACTGTTATACGTTACTAGTATGAGCAAAGCCGAAATTTTTAGCGTAGACAGAATAGAGTTGCTGCAAACCCTGGTGCGCATTGTCGAAACCGGCAGTTTGTCGGCGGCGGCCCGGCAACTGGGCACCAGTCAGCCTACGGTCAGCCGGCGGCTACGCAGTCTGGAGCAGTTGCTGGATTGCCGGCTGTTATTACGCAGCACCCATCAGCTGAAGCTGACTGACGAAGGCGAGCGTTGTTATCAACGGGCGCGCCAACTGCTGCAAGACTGGCAGGCGCTGACCGATGATATCAACATGCACTCGGCGACGCCGTCCGGTTCACTTCGGGTGCGGGCGCCGCATGCGTTTGGCCGCGAACAGTTGCTGGCGCCATTGCTCACGTATCTGGCGCAGTGGCCGGAATTACACATCGACTGGAGCCTCAATGATCAGGCGCCGGATTTTCTGGCCGAGCAGGTGGATTGCGCTATCCATGTCGGCCCGGTGACAGACCCATCGCTGGTGGCGGTGTTGCTGGCCGAAGTGCCACGGCTGGTGGTGGCCGCGCCGGCGTTGCTGGCGGCGAGTTCGCCACTGCAGCAAGTCAGCGATTTGGCGAACCTGCCCTGGCTGGCTTTTAGTACTTATTACCGGCGGGAAGTGTGTTTAAATCGGCTGGAACAAGCGGAGACGGTGCGGTTTGCGATTAAACCCAGGCTTAGTTCCGACAATTTGTATGTGATCCGCGATGCGGCCAAAGCTGGTCTTGGTGCGGCACTGGTGTCACGTTGGGTGGTGAATCAGGAATTGGAAAACGGCACATTGCAGGCGGTGTTTCCGCAGTGGCAGGCGTCGCCGTTGCCGGTGTATCTGGTGTACCCTTATGCCCGTTATTATCCGGCGCGGCTGCGGCATTTTATGCAGTTTATCCGCGACGTGATGCCACAAATCGCCGGTTTGCAGCCGCGCCAGGCGGCCGGCTGAACCGGCATCGGGTTATTTTTTCCGCGTTACTTTTTCCGCGTTGCTTTGACCGACAGCGTCAGTTCAAACTTGGCCATCGGTTCGTCGCCATGCAAGGAAGGGCAGGTGACTGTGATACTGACCGTTTTGTTGATGCGTTGGCCGGTGGCGATGGATTCGTCCATCATCGCGTCGATGAGCGCGCCGTCGTTGCTGCGAAACCAGACTTCCGCTTCCGGCCGTTTTAAAAATTCACCTTTAACATCTTTAAAGGCAAAGTTGGCATTGATGCCGCGTTCACGCGCTTTGCTGAACACCAGAAAGGCACCGGCCAAATCGGCGCCAATCGCCAGTGCGCCAAAATAAATACTGCCCAGATGATTTTTGGTGCGCCAGGTGTGCGGCATGCTGACCGCCAGATGGGTGTCCGACATTTCGCGGATCTTCGGGCTGCAAAAACCAATCAGCGGGATGTACCGCAGACCGAACCAAAACAGCATGCGCTGGGCTTGCTTGAGTGTGACGCGCATTGTGACTCCGCTAAAACAGAAAAACCGGGCCACAGCATATCTGACTGTTACTGGTCAGACAAGTTATTGGTTTGGCTGGGTTGTCGCCCGTCATATTGCTGGTCAAAGCGTTGCTGCGCCTGCTGGCGCTGTTCCACACACTGGCGAATACGTTCGGTGTGGCGCACGCCAAAACAATAAAACGGCGGTTGATAATAATTCAGCCAGGCAAGCTGTTTGGCGCCCTGAAAAGGTGCTTTGACGCTGATCACCGAGATGGTCATCCCGGCGTCTCGCAGTTTTTTGCTTGGAATGTTGGCTTGAATCTTTGCCTGACTTTTCGCCTGGCTGCTGGCCTGAACGGTTGGTCGCTGGGTTTTTCTGTCTGTGATGGTACGCCGGCGCTGCGGCTTTATGACTTCGAGCGGCTGCTGACAATGATATTGCAGCTGCAGTTCAAGCTGGGCCTGCTGCGCTTTGATTTTCAGCTCTTGTTTGAGTTTATAACCGCGGCGTTGTTGTTCGCGGTTCAGTTCCAGTGCGGCTTCCAGCTGCGCACACTGGCTGACGCTGAATTGTTCAAGCTGTGCTGGCGCGCCGGCGCTAAAACTGAGCAGCAGGCCCAGCAGCAACAGGCGGGCATAGCTGGAAATAAATGGGATAAAAGGCGGGGTAAGCTGTTGATCACACATTGGCAGTTCCTTCTGTGGCAAAGGGTTCCGTTAGTCGTCCTGACCGCTGGTGTTTTTGTGTCTGGCTTTTGAGCTTAGTTAAATAAAAGTTAATTTCCAGCCGACTCTGGCCGGACTTCCAGCGCCTGCAGCGTGTTATCGAGGCTATCCAGATCCTGCTTTGCTGTCTCAACCGCTGACGGTGGTGCAAGGTTGTGGTGTGGTGCAGCGGCCAGGTGACTGACTACCAGACTGGCCGCCAGATAAAATTGCAGACGGCGGCTTTGCAACGTGCCGGCCTGATGGCCACTGGCCGGGTCCAGCCACAATCGCACGGTTTTGCCCTGCGCGAATGCCTGTTGCTGTAACTGTTGTAACGCAGCGGCCGAAACGCGATCGTCACGACCGCCTGCCCACAGATACAGCGGGCGTTGCAGCAAATGAATGCGTGTCAGCGGAGACTCTGCGCTGTGTTGCTGTTGCCACTGTGAGTCTTGCCAGGGCACGCCGGCGGCGTGAAATAATGCACTGAGGCCTGGCTGGCCAAAAGGCGTAGCGGCCGTTGGCAGATAAGTTCGCAAGGTGGCGGCCAAATCCACCGGCGCCGCCAGCGCCAGGCCAAACCTAAACCGTTGCGGCTGGGCCTGCAGCGCCTGTATCGCCAGATAACCGCCAAAGGAATGCCCTATCACGGCTTGCTGCGCCGGGTTGCCGATGCCGTTTGCCAATAACTGATCCTGACCGCTGAAGATATCGCTGAGTAGCGGGCTTTGCGGGCCAAAATCCCCCTGCGCCGCCTGCAAAAAAGCCTGGCCGTAGCCGGCCGAGCTGCGGTAGTCCGGTTGCAGCACAATAGCACCGTGCTTAACAAGCCATTGCACCAGCACATCATAAGCCGGTTCGGTGCGGCTAAAAGGCCCGCCGTGGATCAGTGTCACCAGCGGACTTTTCGCCAGTTGCCGGCCCGGCGGCAGATACAGATAGCCCGGGATGGTTTTGCCGTCCGGCGTCTGCCAGGCCACTTGCTGCGGCGACACACCGGCCGGCAGCGGCGCTGCGGCACTGAGCGTTAAAGCCTGGCGCTGCTGAATTTGCCGGTTTTGATCCAGCGTCAGCAGCCAATGCTGCGCATTGATCTGATCGCTGCAGGCATAGCTGACTAATATTTTTTTCAGCGCCGCTGCGGTTTGCAGCTGCATCGAACAGCGCGGCTGTAGCGCCTGCAGCTGGTCCAGCAGCGCCTGCCAGGCCGGGTCGGTACTTTGCCAAGACAACCGCTGATATAAACGCGCGCTCGCCAGCAGTTTGCCATCGCTACTGCGTAAGGTCTGGCTGATGTCTGGTTGCAGGCCAGCGCCAGCGTCGTTGCTGTGCTGCCGTCGTTCTGGCATTTGCCCTGAGCTGTGCTGAAACAATAGCCGGTTACCGGCGGCGTCTTGCCAGACTCTGCGCGGCTCAGCAGACGACTGGCTGTTGCCGGTTGCCGGCCAGATTTGCTGTGCCGCATGGCTGGGTTTTAGCCACCAATAGCTGGGACTGGTTTGCTGCCACAGCAACACGGCACCGGCGGCATTGAGTTCAATCACCTGCACTTGATGCCGCGCCGGGATTTGTTTCTGGCCCGGTAAGGCAAAACCCGGTTGCCACAGCGTGCGTAAGGTTTTGCGCCGGATGTCGAGCAGCTGCAGCAGGTCGGGCGCGGCCAGCCAGAGCTGCTGTTGGTCTTCGCTTAACATCAGCTGAGCCGGCGGCACAGCCGTTTGTTTATGCAGCACCTGTTCTTCACCATCACCCTGACTACGGCTCAGCCAGTATTGCTGGCCCTGCCGGCGCCAGTAATACACCCAGCGTCCGTCCGGGCTTAATAGTGGCTGCATTGGTAAGGCCGGAAAAAAATGACCGGCGCTGAAATAGCTGGCTAAGGGGAGAGTGGGTAGTGGCGGCGATTGTTCACTCTGCTGTTTCAGCTGCTGCCAGTTTGTGGCGTTGAAAGCGGTGATAGTCTGGTCCGCCCGCAGCGGCGCTGCGCTCGAAGACGCGGCGGACAAGGCGAGGCAGAGCCAGCAGAGGGTCAGTCTGAACTGGCGGCAATGGCGAATAGCATTAACCTGCATCCGGTGCTTCAGCCCCATCAGGCCAGGCTTGCAGACTGGCGAGTAAACAAAGCCGCCCTTGTTGCCACAAGGCGTATTCAGCGCTGTTTTGCGCAGTGCTTTGTTGCGTCAGCTGTAGTGCAATACCCGGCAATACCGGCGTTTTAAATTGCAGCTGCAGTTGCTGCACCTGTTGTGGCAAGGCCTGACACAACAGGGCCGCACTGGCCATGCCATGTAAAATCGGCCGCGGCTGACCAAATAACAGGGCCGACCAGCGCCACAAATGGATCGGATTGTAATCACCTGACAACCGCGCATAAGCCTTGGGTGCATCCGGCGCGGTGTTGATTGTGCACAGGGCTGGACCAGGCTGGATCTGCGTTGTTATTGCGCCGGCTTTTGTCACAGCGCGCGGCGCTTTGTGCAGCAGATAGTCGCTGCAACCGGTCAGCACCAGCTGCTGCTGTTGCCAGAGCTGTTGTTCCGCCCGCAGCAACAGGCCTTTGGCATGCTTTACAGTACTGAGTCGGGTCTGGATTTGCAGCGGGCCACCCGCGCAAAGCTGTGCCGGCGTCAGGTTCTGCTCTGCTTGCAGGTTATTGTGCAGATGGATCAAACCCGCCACTTTCAGACCTGCACATTGCAACATACTGGCGAGCTGGGCTTTTTGCAGCAGCGGATAATAAAAACAGCTTGGTACCATGTTGGATGCAAAGCCAAAAAACTGCTGATAAGCGCCAAGTTCGGCCAGATCGGGTGCCGGTAGCTGATGATAAAACTCACGTGGCTCAGTGCCAAAAGCCCGTTGCGGTTTGAGCAGCGTCAGGCCGGCTCTGAGCAATAACGGCCACAGCGGGCCGGACAAAGGCTGGCTGGCGTGGATATTGTGCATCCAAACTCCGGGATTCAGATTCATCTGGCGCTGAGCTTATCAGAGCCGGATGACAGCGCCCAGTCGCCGTATTATGGTTGCTTGCCCGCGGCGCCACAGCAAACTGAGCCGGCGCCCGATATCGCTATGACCTGCTTACTTCTTTGCTGCCGGAATGCCGGTGAACTGCGTGGACACCAGTTGCCAGCGGCCTTGTTGCAGGGCGCTGACAAACTGCACGCGCATACTGCGGCTGCGTGGCTTGCCGTCGAAGCTGTAGGTGAGCCTGGCGGTGCTGACCACCAGCTGATCGGCATAAAGCCGGCTGCTGAGTTCGCTCAAAGTTGCAGTCACCGGCGGCGCTTTAGCTTTGGCCGCTGCCGGGTAAAAGCTGATGACTTTTTCTCTCGAATCTACTTCGCCCACCGGCGAGATTTCCTGAAAATCAGCGGCGAGAATTTGCTGCAGCAAGGCCTGATCAAAACCTGAAGTTGCATCAACATATTGCTGCGCCAGCCGCGCCGCTGCTGCTGTCGGCTGCTCCGTTGCGACCTGAGGCGTGCCGGCAGCCAAAGCGCTGCCGCTGACGATGTTTGCCAGCAAGATACCGGCGCATACCGTGCGCGCAGCATAAGAAACGCCGCCGGTGCGACGCGAAAACGGATGGATAAACAAAGACATCTGAGACTCCTGCTAAAAGTTGGCGCTCAGATGTTGCGTGAAGCTGCAGCGGCTTGCCAGTGGGCAAGGGTTACAGAATATGCCGGCTGCTACAGTTTCAATTACAGTTGCGACAGCGCCAGTTTGCCGGCGATGAGGCTTAATAACAGCGCTACAGTGCTGTCAAACAGCCGCCAGCGCCCGGGTGAACTTAACAGCAGCTTCAGCTTAGGCGCCAGGGCAGTCAGCGCGCCGAACCAGCAAAAAGATGCCAGGCAAGCGCCGACCGTAAACCACAGCGGCGACGGCTGCGCGTTGCCGATACTGCCAAGCAGCACCACGGTATCCAGATACACATGCGGGTTTAATAACGTGATAGCAAAGGCGGTCAGCGCGGTTTTGCCAGCTGATTGCAGCTGCACTTCGTTGCTGGTTTGTAGGCCGGAACTGCCTTGTAAGGCACGCTGCGCGGCGCCATAAGCCAGATACAACAGCATCAGCACCCCGGCTACGGTCAGCAGCGGCACCAGCGGCGGTATCCACTGCTGCAAGGTCGCGATACTGCTGACGCCGGCGACGATCAAAAGCGCGTCGCAGCCGATACAGACCGCCGCAATCACCAGTCGGTTGGCGCCGGCCATACTCTGGCTCAGCACCCAGATATTCTGTGCGCCGATGGCAACAATCAGGCTAAGACCAATACTAAATCCGGTTAAAAACGACAACATCACGACACTCCGTACCACGGCAAATCATGGCTCCAGCTTAAGCGCTGGCTTTTGATGAATCTAACGAATAATAATTGTGATACATGACTAAAAATCATAACGTGCGGTGGTGGGGCAAAAACCGGGAGGCAATCGTATGCTGGATTACCGTTTATTACAGGCGTTGGCCGCTGTCACAGCGCAAGGTGGTTTTGACAAAGCCGCCAGTGCATTGCATCTGACCCAGTCGGCCGTCAGCCGGCGCATCAAGCAGCTTGAAGCCATTTTGGGTCAGCCGGTGCTGCAGCGCAGCACGCCGCCCAAACCGACCGCTGCCGGCCAGCGTTTGCTCAATCATCTGCAGCAGGTACGGCAAATGGAAAGTGCGCTTGGCCTCACCGAACCGGACAGCCCGCTGCAGGTGCGGCTGGCCACCAACGCTGACTCACTCGCTACCTGGCTGCCGCAGGCTTTGGTGCTGCCGGCACCTTCACAGTTGTATTTTGATTTGGTGGTGGAGGACCAGTCGGTCAGCCTGAAAAGGATGAAACAAGGCGACGTGATGGCCTGCATCTGTGACAGCCCACAGCCGGTCAATGGCGGCGCTGTGATGCCGCTCGGCGCGCTGCGCTATCGCGCTGTGGCGAGCCCGGCGTTTATCCGCCGTTATGACCTGCAGCCTTTGACTGCCGAAGAGATCGGAAGAGCACACGTCTGAACTCCAGTCACGAATCACCATCT
>CALJUX010000044.1 GCA_937978655.1 uncultured Chromatiaceae bacterium | reverse complement strand
GCGCAGATACTGGCTTGGCTATAACGAAGTGGCCAAAATTGGTTGACCACTACAGGTCGAATCGATTGGACTAGCTCCAAGTATCTATGGCACGCACTCCATGCGCAGAATCAAAGTATCCATCCTCTACAAACGCGATAGAAATATACGTGCTATTCAACTGTTTCTTGGCCATAAGAAAATTGAAAAGTACGGTCCGGTACTTTGGAATAGACGTTCAGGATGCTCTTGAGGCGTCAGAACACTCAGATATCTGAGGCGATAACTATGAAAAAAACCGAAAAAAGGAAGTTGTGAATTTTATCCAAGCGAGGGGGCGGCTGCATCTCCAGCCAAATATCTGGTTTCGGATGTAGCAATCTGTCTGAATAGCTATCGACCAAACTGGGTGTGACAAATTGTCGCATTACCCGTTGGCGCGATTCTGATTATCATTGAGCAACTTTTTTTGCACGGTAAGGTTGGCCAATTTTGTTCACATTCCAAGAGTCTCGAACTGTTTTTAATCTTAGCGCTATCACATTGGCAGTTGCACTGAGTTATCCGTCGGTGCTTAAAGCCGAAGATATTGAACATATTAAGATCGAAGGAAAGTCCTCGGCTGCTAATTCGCCTCAACATATTTCAGCGAAAGCATTAAAAAGTCAGCTAGCCGCAACTAATGATACCGCCTCATTACTCAGTCGTTTTGCAGGTGTGAGCGTCAAACAGGCTGGCGCAGTATCTGGTTTGCCCAGCATTCGCGGCTTGGCTGACGACAAGCTTCGTATCCAGGTAGATGGCATGGATCTGGTCGCCGCTTGTCCCAACCATATGAATCCGCCGCTATCCTACCAAGCGCCTGCTGATATCAATAAAATTCAGGTCTTTGCCGGGGTCACTCCGGTCAGTCTAGGTGGCGATAGTATTGGTGGAACTATTATCAGCGAATCTGTAACACCAGAGTTTTCAGCGAATCCCCAATTTGAAGGCAGATGGGGCGCTTTTTATCGTAGTAATAATCAGGCGCGTGGCACACATTTGAAGCTTAGTCAGAGCAACCAACAGCATTCTGTAAGTTACAGCGGTAACTGGAGTCGGGGTAATAATTATCGTGCCGCAGAGGATTTTAGAACACAGACTGCCAGTGGTCGCCCAGGCCATCTTATTGCTCTCAATGAAGTCGCGTCATCTGCTTTTGAAACCCAAAATCATCAACTTCGCTTGGCTCGTCAGCAAGCGGATGACTTGTTTGAAATCCAGCTGGGTTATCAGCGTATGCCGTTCCAGGGCTTTCCAAACCAACGGATGGACTTACTGGATAATCAGCAAAAACGAGTCAATATGAGCTGGCAACGCAACACCACCTGGGGACAATTACAGAGCCGTTTATATCAGGAAAAGGTAGAACATTTTATGGATTTTGGGCCAGATCGTCAGTTCTGGTATGGAAGTTTAGCCGGAATGGGACAACCGTGTGAGCCGATCCGTTTCCACGGAGACCCGGCAGGAACCTGCGCTTCCGGTATGCCAATGTACTCAGAATCAACCAATAGTGGCTTTAACTTTAGTAGCGTAATCAATTTAAGTAGTATGTCATTGGTTCGCTTAGGCTCGGCTTGGCAACAATTTCAATTGGATGACTATTGGACCGCATCAGGTGGTGCCATGGGCCCAGGAACTTTCCTCAATATCAATAATGGTATTCGCAGTCGTGTTGCTGTCTATGCAGAACATGAATTGACCTTAACCAATGATTGGTTGCTCCAGTATGGTGCCCGTCATGAATGGGTTCGCCGTGACGCTGATCCAGTCACTGGGTATTCTAATGCGTCGAATGCCATGGGTATGCAAGCTGCGCAAGCTGCAGCCTTTAATCAAGCAGACCGTAAACATCATGACGATAATCTGGATTTGAGCTTGCTAAGCAGATATCAGTTCACTCCACAGTGGCAAATCGAGCTAGCGTTGGCGCAGAAAAACCGCTCTGCAAATCTGTATGAGGCTTACGCGTGGTCAAGTTGGGCGATGGCTGCATCAATGAATAACTTAGTCGGAGATGGTAATGGATATGTCGGTCAGCTTGGTCTTCGTCCGGAACGAGCTAGATTACTTTCAGCTAGTCTTAGCTGGCAAAGCACTAACCAGCAGCATCGGCTTTCGTTTAAACCTTATCTGACCAAAGTAGACCATTATATTGACGCAGTTGCCGCTAATAGCAGCTGGAAAGCGGGTCAATATAATATCTTGCAGTATCAGAACCAAGCGGCAGAGCTCAAAGGGCTTGATCTAACCGCCGAAACACAGCTAGCAAATAACACTGCGGGTCACTGGCAGCTGTTGACTACGGTTAGCTATCTGGATGCCAGTAATACAGAAACGGATAGTCGTTTATATCAGACGCAACCGCTGCATGCCCGTTTTAGTCTGTCGCATCAACTCGCTGGTTGGGAAAACAGTCTGGAGTGGCAATTAACTAAACGTAAAACAAGTGTGTCTACTGTCCGAGGTGAGCAGGCAACGCCGGGGTTTGGTTTGCTCCATCTTCGCTTCAGTCATAGCTGGCAACAACTACGGTTAGATCTGGGAGTCGAAAATATGCTCGATAAATTCTACTTCCAACCGCAGGGGGGCGCATACACAGCCCAAGGTATGACGATGTCACTGAATGGCATTCCATTTGGTCTGCGCATGCCGGGTATGGGGCGCTCAGTCCATGTTGGGTTTAGCTATGAGTTTTAGCTATTCGGGCAACAATATAACGAATGAAAAGACCTAGCGTTCAACTAACAATCCGCTGATCTGTAGGCTTTTGTGGTCATTTGGGGGGGGCGGTTTGCCTTGTCTCTTGAGCATAAATCTGTTCAAGAGACAGGCATTAGCAAGTTTCATCACTGCAATCAAATCAATCTATTCTTTCGTGCGGTGAATACCGACAGCTCCCAACACATACTTCTCATAGATTGGTTCACTCGTGCCGTGTTTCACTTTGTACATAAAGTACTTCTCAAACGCCACTTTCGCGACATGCACCCATTTGCCCATTGATGTCCAGTTGACATTACGCGGCGGGTTTTGTGGCAGTGCAACAAAAGCGGCACCTTTATCTCCCATGTCAGCCAGACAAATCGCATTCAGGGTGGGCCGGGTTTTCATTGCTTCACCCTGTTCCAGGCTCAGAATGTTTTCGACAATGGCTGTGGTCATCGATTCAATCATAAAGCCGGTTTTTGGCACGCCCACCGGCACAGGTGTTTGTTCCAGCGGCGGCAGCGCCACACAGACTCCGGCCGCGAATATTGCAGGGTGTTTTGGACTTTGTTGAAATTCGTTGGTGATGACAAAACCTTTGGGATTACACAAGTCCGGCACTGCTGCAATGGCTTCAGAACCTTTAAAAGAAGGTAGGAACATGGCTAAATTGAAGGGAAGCTCGTGTGTAAAATCCACTTCACCTTTACGGTTCAGTTCCTCAACATGTGCCTTGCCGTCGGTGAACTCTGTCACTCTGGCGTTACAAATCCAGTGGATACCACGATCGCGGAATTCATGCTCCATCAGTGCTTTTGAATCACCAACACCACCAAGTCCCATGTGGCCGATGTAGGGCTCAGAGGTAACAAAAGTGATGGGGATGCGGTCTCGGATTTTCTGTTTCCGCAGCAGGTGCTCCAGCGTCAGCACATATTCATAGGCTGGACCAAAGCAGCTTGCGCCTTGCATAGCGCCGACCAATACAGGCCCCGGATTTTTCAATAATTGCTGATAGGTTTCATATGCTTTGACGGCATGATCGACTGTACAAATGGACTGGGTAAAGCCATGCTCAGGACCTGCTCCAGGCACCGTTTCAAAAGCAAGGCGTGGCCCAGTACAAAGCACCAGATAGTCATAGGTATATTGCTGACCGTCACCGGTAGTCACTTGCTGAGCGGAGCTGTCAATATGGCTAACGCCGCTGCCATTAAACGGGATTTTGTATTTCTTTACATAAGGCGTCAGGTCCAGGATCACCTGATCACGAGTTCGTTCACCGAGAGCCACCCAGGGGTTAGAGGGAATAAAATGAAACTCGTTACTTTCGCCGATGAGTATCACTTCATGGTCTTTTGGCAGCTTTTCACGCAGCTCGTACACCACTGACATACCACCTAAACCTGCTCCCACTACTACAGTTCTTTTCATATCAACCCCTGTTGGATGGCTGAGTACCAGCCACATGGTTTTGTTAGGTGGCGTTGACTCATTTTTAATTAGACGTATCTAATATAGGTCAGCATAGACCGTCATGAATTAAAACTCAACAAACGGAATAAGCTTATTCCAAAATAAAATATAAACATTTATTTACACCTGATTAGCCACATAACTGTTTTTTTATGGGCTCATATGTTGCTACCGGTGCAAAAATTGAACGTCAGCCTTGATGTAGCAGCGTCCCTTGGTTATCACGTACCTGAACGGCAACTTCGATGCCATGACGTACGCTTTGCGTCACCACACAGAAATTCTCAAACTGGCTTAAGGCCCTGTCCAGATGCTCTATCGATGCAGCTTGGTGCTCAAGCTGCAGATTGACGTGCAGCTTGCCGATGCGCCAACGACCTTCTTGACGCTCCAGCTCTCCACGTACTTCGGCGCTGACGGGCCCTGGATCTTCTTTAAATTTTCGTATTGCAAACAGCAGGCTGGCTGCCAGACAATTAGCAACCGAAGCAGCCAGTAAACGTGACGGATTTGGGCCGTCACCTGCACCAAGTGGCGGCGGCTCATCGCTGAAGATCTGCCCGGCGTCGCCAAAGTCGATTTCAAATTTATAACCGTCCAGAAGCTTCAGCTGAACGCTGAATTGTGTTTGTTCTGCCATACGAAAACTCCATCCTCGGTTCAACAATACTGAGTGTCACTTCGATCGGAAGCGACCCGGCGAGCGCATTCTGTTGATAACTACACTTCAAAACAGCATTCGTGTTAAAACGGCTATCAACCTTAACAAGGGTCTAACATAGCGCCGGCGCAGACTTATCAATGCACCCGACTGTTCTGTTATCAAAAATCCCTGTTTAAGTAAGAGACCTGCCTTCTCCAACTTCTTCGTGGGTTACTCCATCCCGAATATGGTAAATCCTTTTGAAAGTAGGAATGATTTTCTCATCATGTGTAACAACAATTACAGCCGTTTCGAAACGTTTTGCCATATCGTTTAATATCCGTATCACCGAAAGTGCTCTAACTGAGTCTAACGGTGCCGTTGGCTCATCGGCTAAAATAACCGGCGGTCTATTAACCAGGCCTCGGGCAATCGCAACACGCTGTTGCTCTCCACCAGATAACTGCGAAGGCATCGCAGATGCACGATGCTGAACATCCAGTGCAGTCAACAATTCAAGTGCTTGTTTTCTGGCTGTTGTGTTATCTACACCTGCAAGCATTGGTAATAGTGCGACATTATCCAGAACATCGAGAAATGGGATGAGGTAGGGTGCTTGGAATACAAAACCTATTTTATCTCTGCGTAATGCTCTGAGATCTTTGACATGCCACGCCCCATCAAAGATGACTTCATCTCCCAGTGTCATTCGCCCGGCAGTAGGGTCGATGACGGCCCCCAAACATTTCAATAAGGTACTTTTCCCTGAGCCAGACGGTCCAATTAGCCCAACGACCTCACCTGGAGCTACATGCATATTTACGTTTTTTAGTGCCAAAAACGCCGTATCACCATAACCATATTGTTTGCTCAGTCCTTCAATAATAATGCCTTGCTTGGCCATATTACCCCCCAATCGCCTCTGCCGGATCTACCTTCAGAGCCATTCTGATAGCAACAATACTGGATAAAATGCAGATCACGACAACCGCAAAAAATCCAATAACTGAATCAAATGGCATCAAAAGCACGTATTTGGGGAAATAAGGAGCAGCAAAAGTAGCTGTGATTTTGCCTACAACAAATCCCAGACATCCGAGCACAAGCGCTTGCTGCAGTATCATCCAGGAGATAGTCCAGTTACGGGTCCCGATAAGCTTAAGCACCGCGATTTCTCGGATTTTATCCATCGTCAGTGTGTAAATAATAAATGCAACTATCGCAGCACTGACGACCGCCAAAATCACCAGAAACATAGCAATTTGCCTGGCAGAGGTAGCAATCAACTTGCCGATAAGGATTTGTTCCATTTGTTGACGGGTGTAGACGGTGAGGCGGTTCCAGCGACGGACCGAAGTAGCGATTTCTTCGGCCGAGTAGCCGGGTTTAATTCTGACTAACACCGCATTCACTGAATGATTAACGATCTGCGATTCTATTACCGCTTCCAGCAATCCGGGTACATTTGGACGGTTAAAGATTGGATTTTCTTCGGTCCGTCTGCGTTGCATTAAAATGGCATCGTTGTCTTTGAGAAACTGAGCTTCTTGTGCATCCTTGAGCGGGATGAATATCATCGGATCACCGCCTGAAGATACCATCCGGCGCGTGAGTCCTACTACTTTGTAGAAATTACGACGGATTTTTAATTCATCCCCCAACACAAAGCCTGAAGCAACATCAGCCACAGCTTCGTAGTGGCTCCGTGTAATATGCCTGCCTGCGACAAGTTGCGGTGGCCAGCCAGCTGCAGTGGGTCCGTCTTGTGCAATACCTACCACCATGGCACGAACATCCCGTTCGCCCTTTTTTACCTGCATAGTTAAGTAAGTAACATTTGAAGCACCCATGACACCTGGCAAGCTGGCGAAGGACCGCCACCAGTCATCTGGTAGGCTCGATGATTCGGCATAAGGACCTAAAGTATCTTTTTGAACAACCCAAAGGTCCGCACCACTGTTATCTAACAACACCCTGCCATCGTCGACCATGCCACGATAGACACCAGCCATAATGAGCGTCACACCTATCAAAAGCCCTAGACCTATACCGGTAAAAATGAATTTACCCCAGGAATGAAGAATGTCCCTACCAGCCAGGCTAATCAACGTGACGTTCCTGTCAAAGACTCCGTAATGTGAATCCGGCTGTCCGCTTTGAGAGTTTTATCGCTGTATAACACGACCTGATCACCCACTTGCAAACCTTCAAGTACTTGTACATAACCGTCAAGATCCGTTCGTCCAAGTACAACTGGAACAAAGAGAATACCATCCTGGGTTAGTTTCCAGACACCGCGTTGCCCGTTCAGTGTGCGAATAGCAGCATTTAGCACTGTAGGTGTTTCAGCTAGAGCCGGTAGTCGTAATCTGATTTGTGCCAATTCTCCAATAGATGGGAGTGGTGTTGGCGTAGTGGCAAAAACAATTTTGGCTAACATTTCTTCGGTAACTGCATCAGCTTTGGGTTCGACCCAAAGTACAGAGCCTGCCAGAGTTTGAGATTGGCGGGAACGCAACGTGATTTCTGCAGGAAGCCCTGCCGCTAACCCCTCTGCACTATGCTGGTCAAATCGGGCGTTTATCCACAAACTATCGGGGTCAATAATTTCGATGACCGTTTGCCCGGCAGTCACTGTAGACCCTGGCTCGGCATTTCTGGCTGCAACCAAACCATCGGCAAAGGCGATCAAATTCAGATTTTTAAGTTGGGATAACAACGCGTCCCGCTCTGCGCGCAGTCGAGCCATTTCCGAGATACTCGCACTGAGGGTTGCACTGGCTATTGCCAGCTCTTGACGTTTTGAGAGGAGTGTTTCTTCGCTGGTACCACGGGTTAAAATAAGTTGCTCATAGCGCCGGGCCTGACTTTTGGCATAATCCTCTTTTGCTGTTGCTTGTAAAACAACAGCCTCAGAACTTCTAATAGCAGCTTCCTGAGCCTGGAGCCTTTGAGCGATATCTACAGCATCCATTTCACCCAGTAATTGCCCTGCCTCAACTCTTTCACCAACGTTTACATTCAGGCTTGCAATTTTTCCGGTGATGACTGGACCTATTTTGTAGGTATAACGGGCTTGCACTGTGCCTACCCCTGAAAGGTCCGGCGAGATCGTTCTGGATTCAACTGTACTTAAAGTCACAGAAATCGGCGCAAGCGGCCCAGATCGCACAGCAACAAATATAAATATTGTAAGTAACAGGAGCACGAAGACTATTAACGGAATACTTTGGCGTTGCTTCGGAGTTAATTTCATTTGTTGTTTCCAATGCCACGAAGATAAATTGCAAAAACACCAGCGGCATCACGACGAATAAGACTGACGTCACCGGCAATTAGCGCTTGCATAACCAGCCCTTGTATGGAGCCAATAAACATCACAACAGCAATTTTAATATCTAGTTCCGGTGGCAGTTCTTTGCGAGCAATGGCAGTTTCCAAAATTTGTATTAGTTTGGTTTTGTAACTAGTGAGCATGATTTTTGTCTGCTCTTTAGGCTTGGTAATGCCTGGGCGTTGCAACTCACTCAAAAGCAGTCTCGGTACTCCGGGGTTCTCGAATACAAACTGTATATGCGTCGTGAAAACCGCACCTAGTGCAGCTAAAGGCGACGATTCGTTTTGCGCGGCCGTTTCAATTCGGTTCAGAATGCTGTCAGCGACCCAGCTCATGACGGCTTCCATAATGGAATCCTTACTATCGAAATGTCTGAATAGAGCCCCCTGTGTTAATCCCATTTTCTGCGCAATCGCAGAGGTCGTTATATCGCTTGGGTTTTGCTCTGCAGCCAACATCAGAACAGCACGAACTGTCGCTGCCTTGCGTTCATCTGCAGTAAGATTTTTCCGTTGCACGTCCGTTAACCCAAAAAGAAAGTAATCAATTACTACCTTAGCTAATATTAGAAAACTTGCAACTATTAATTTGGGTAATCCAAAAGTAAGACCTGATTACCACTCTTGACCTGTCCAGCACTATTCATCGCTTTTATCGATTAACCACATCCATTTAAGTTATTTCTAATAGTTATATGCTTATTCTATATTAGAATGCACTAATGCATAGGGCATTTAGGAAGAAGTAACTCAATCAACCTAAGGGGTTTTACCATGTCAGATTCAAATATCACTTTTCCACAACTGAACAAACCAGCTCCGGCGTTCACTGCTAAAACAACGCATGGCATGAAGTCATTATCCGACTATCAGGGGAAATGGCTTGTGTTGTTCTCTCATCCGGCAGACTTCACGCCAGTCTGTACCACTGAGTTCATCGGTTTTGCCAATCGCGCCGCAGATTTTGCGGAACTTAATTGTGAGTTACTGGGTTTATCTATCGATAGCGTGCACTCTCACATCGCCTGGGCGCGCAGTATTGAAGAGAAATTTGGCGTCAACATTCCGTTCCCAATCATTGCGGATTTGTCGATGGAAGTGGCGAAGTCATACGGCATGATCCAGCCAGGTGCCAGTGATACTGCCGCAGTACGTGCGACCTTCTTTATTGACCCGACTGGCATTCTGCGTGCCATGGTGTATTACCCGATGAGTAATGGCCGTAGTGTCGATGAGTTTGTCCGCGTACTCAAAGCGTTGCAGACCAGTGACACTCACAAAGTTGCCACGCCGGAAAACTGGCAGCCAGGTCAGGATGTCATTGTGCCGCCACCAGCGACGATGGCAGACGCAGAAGCGCGTAAATCTCAGGGTTACAACTATACCGAATGGTATTTCAGCACCAAGTCGCTGTAATTCATCTAACAAAACGAATAAGGGGATGGCGATGCCATCCCCGCTGCGGAGGGGCTATGAATCCGTTAATTCACGTTCAACCATTTTTAGACCAGGACAGTGAAACCTACAGCTATGTTGTCGCTGATGTCACCACCGGTCTGGCTATTGTGATAGATCCGGTTTTGGACTTTGACTACAAATCGGGCCGCACCTCAACGCACAGTGCACAGCAAATGCTGGACTACATAGAGCAACGCTCTTTTCAGCTGCAGTGGGTGTTGGAGACGCATGCACATGCTGATCACTTATCTGCCGCGCCATTTTTTAAAGAAAAAACCGGTGCTTTAATTGGTATTGGTGAGCACATCCGCGACGTGCAGGCGATTTTCAAACAGGTATTTAATCTTGAAAAAGAGTTTTTACCGAATGGCGCTCAGTTTGATCGCTTATTTGCAGATGGCGATATCTTGCAAGTCGGTAGTTTGAAGATCCGGGTGATGCACACGCCGGGTCATACGCCTGCCGATCTGGCGTACATCATCAACGAAGAAATGGCCTTTGTTGGTGACACGATTTTCCAGCCGGATGTGGGTACCGCGCGCTGTGACTTTCCGGGCGGCAGCGCGAAAACACTGTATCAGTCCATCCGCAAACTGCTGTCGATGCCAGCAGAGACCCGGATTTACATCTGCCACGATTATCCGACCCAGCACCGCAGCCATGAACCCATGACCATGGTCGCAGCGCAGCGCGAACATAACATTCATGTGCATGACGAAATCAGTGAAGCTGAATTTGTGGCAAAGCGGGAAACCCGCGACAAAACCCTGTCAATGCCAAGACTGATTTTGCCATCCATTCAGGTCAATATCCGTGCAGGACAAATGCCGCCGGCCGAGGCAAACGGTGCTGTCTATCTGAAAGTGCCGATTAACATGCTGTAAAGCCGGAGGTTGTGATGTTGCATGCATTATTGGGGGCTTTAGTCATCGGCCTTAGCCTGGGTGTATTTGGCTCTGGTGGTTCTATTCTGACGGTGCCCGTTCTGATGTACTTGTTAGATGTACCTGCTGCCATGGCCATCGCATCTTCTTTGGCGATTGTGGCAGGCATTAGTCTGGGTGGAAGCCTGTTTAACATCATGCAACGCAACATCAGTTACCGTCACGTCTTGTGGTTTGGCGTGCCTGGCATGGCAGGAACTTACCTTGGCGCCTGGCTCGGCACCCTGGTTGATGTGCGTATTCAGCTCGGTGTTTTTGTGTTGTTGATGATTGCAGCTGCAGTATTTATGTGGCGGGGTTCACGGGCAGTGCCAGCGGACTTACCAAGCCAAAAAACGCAGTCTGTCCTGAAAATTATTGCGGATGGCTCTGTCGTAGGCGTGATCACAGGTTTTGTCGGCGTCGGCGGTGGTTTTTTAATCGTACCCGCGCTGGTCTTACTCGGTGGGTTGCCTATGCTACTTGCGACTGGCACTAGTTTACTGATCATCGCGCTGAAATCATTGGCTGGCTTTACTAAATACTATCAGGTGTATACAGAGCAATCGTTGCAGTTTGACTGGTCACTGATCGGCTGGATGGTTGCAGGCGGCATTCTTGGCAGTTATGCCGGTAGTTTCCTTGGCAGTAAATTGCCAAAGCAGTTGATGCAAAAGAGCTTTGCAGTGTTTTTAGTGGTGATGGGCAGCTTTGTGCTGGTCAAATCAGTGTTATAGGAGAAATCTATGTTAAAAACGGCCCAACAGCTGGTAATGGACGCTAAATCGCAGATCCGGGAAGTTTCGGTGCAGCAACTGGCTGAGCGTTTACAGGACCATCACGTGGTATTCATTGATGTACGGGAACCCGACGAATTTATGGCAGGCCATGTCGACCGGTCGGTGAATTATCCGCGTGGTGTGCTGGAGATGAAAATTCACCAGCATCCGGCTACTGCGTCACAATGCGACGCAACGGCTGCACTGGAACATCTGGCACATCAACCTGTTTATCTGATGTGTCGCTCCGGTGCCCGGTCTGCACTCGCGGCGCTTAGTTTGCAACAAATGGGGTTTACCCAGGTATTTTCAGTTGCAGGCGGTTTTCAGGCCTGGCTCGATAGTGGCTTACCTGTTGAAAATTAACTGTACTCAAAGGAATGCCGGCTATTGCCGGCATTTTGTCATCTCAATGCATATTAATTTTTAGTTAATAATGTTTATACTCTAAATTACATAAGAAATTACTAAACAAGGGGCGGGTATGGATATTGTCGAGCTCTCAAGATTGCAGTTTGCTATCACTGCAATGTATCACTTTCTTTTTGTTCCATTGACTTTAGGGATGGCATTTTTGCTTGCCATTATGGAGTCTGTGTATGTCATGACCGGTAAAGAAATTTACAAGGATATGACCCGTTTCTGGGGCAAACTATTTGGGATCAACTTTGCTCTGGGGGTTACCACCGGGCTGACCATGGAATTCCAGTTTGGGACCAACTGGTCTTATTACTCACATTACGTCGGGGATATTTTTGGTGCCCCGCTTGCGATTGAAGGGTTAATGGCATTTTTCCTCGAATCGACGCTGGTGGGTTTGTTTTTCTTCGGCTGGGATCGTTTGAGTAAAGTTCAGCATTTAGTTGTGACCTGGCTTGTCGCATTGGGTTCAAATTTCTCCGCTTTATGGATTTTGATTGCAAACGGCTGGATGCAGAATCCCGTCGGAGCAGAGTTTAATTTCACAACGATGCGCATGGAAATGACCAGCTTCACAGAGGTGATGTTCAATCCTGTGGCGCAAGTGAAATTTGTCCATACGGTGTCAGCAGGCTATGTAACAGGCGCCATGTTTGTCTTAGCCATCTCGGCCTGGTATATGCTGAAAGGCCGTGATTTAGCATTTGCCAGAAGAAGCTTTGCTATTGCATCTGCATTCGGTTTGGCTGCATCACTTTCGGTTATCGTGTTAGGGGATGAATCTGGTTATGAACTGGGTGATGTACAAAAAGTAAAACTCGCAGCTATCGAAGCAGAATGGAATACCCATCCCGCTCCAGCATCTTTCACATTATTCGGACTGCCAAACAGTGAGACCCAAACCACTGATTATGCAGTTAAAATCCCATATGCACTTGGATTAGTTGCGACACGCTCGCTTGATGAACAAGTGATGGGGCTGAAGGATTTAAAACAAGTCCATAAAGAGCGAATCATCAGTGGCATGGAGGCATATCGGTTGCTGCAGTTGCTACGCGGCGGGGATACCAGTCCGGCAACAGTGCAAGCCTTCGAAAAGGTTAAAAAGGACCTCGGTTATGGCCTATTGCTGACGGCTTATACAGAGGATCCGGCAAAGGCGACACCAGAACAAATCCAGCAAGCGGTGGATGCCAGCATCCCACAAGTGGCACCACTATTTTGGAGCTTCCGCATCATGGTTGCCAGTGGCTTCCTGATGCTGCTGGTATTTGCCCTGTCATTTTGGTACAGCGCCAAACGCCTGCAACAAAAACCTCGTTGGTTGTTAAAAATGGCAGTGTTCAGCCTTCCTCTGCCCTGGATCGCCTGTGAAGCCGGATGGTTTGTTGCAGAATATGGCCGTCAGCCTTGGGCAGTTGGTGAAGTACTGCCAACGCATCTGGCAGCATCCGGACTCACAACAACTGAGATTTGGACGAGTTTAGCCCTGATCACCGTGCTTTATACCATTTTCCTGGTTATCGAAGTCTGGCTCATGCAACACTTTGCACGAAAAGGGCCTTCGAGTTTACACACAGGTAAATACGATTTAGAAACCGGAAAACTTTGAGGTGCTTACCATGGACTATGAATTTCTGCGATTTATCTGGTGGCTGCTGGTTGGCATTCTTTTAATTGGTTTTGCAGTGACAGATGGGTTTGATATGGGCGTTGGCGCCTTGCTCAAAGTCGTCGGCAAAACTGATGATGAACGACGGGTCATGATTAATGCCATCGCTCCGCATTGGGATGGTAATCAGGTATGGCTGGTAACCGCAGGTGGGGCCATTTTCGCAGCATGGCCGCCGGTTTATGCTGCCTCATTTAGCGGATTTTACCTGGCAATGATTCTAACCCTCGCGGCATTGTTTTTTCGACCTATCGGTTTTGACTACCGTTCAAAGCTGGAAAACGCCAGCTGGCGCCGTAATTGGGATTGGGCGATTACTGTTGGCTCTGTAGTGCCACCCATCATTTTTGGTGTTGCCTTTGGTAATTTGTTGCAAGGGGTGCCATTTCATTACGATGACATTTTTCGCTTTAAATACACTGGGACTTTCCTTGCACTGCTCAATCCTTTTGCACTATTAGTCGGCGTGCTGAGTTTGACGATGTTTGTCGCGCAAGGTGCTGCATATTTACAAATGAAAACCAATGCTCAAATCCTACAACGGAGTCAGCGTATTGGCACCATTACAGGTTTTGTTGCAGCGCTCCTCTTTGTGATCTGCGGCATTTGGTTGCACTCCACCATTGCCGGTTACGTGGTAACCAGCGAGATTGATACGAATGCAATTAATAACGTGATGAACAAGACCGCCCAGCAGCAATCAGGTGCCTGGCTTGCGAATTTTATCGCGATGCCAATCCTGTGGGCTGCCCCAATTTTGGGGGTTGTGGCTTTTTTACTGACCGGGCTTTTCAGCCGTGCCGGTAAAGGCGCTTATGCTTTTATCAGCAGCTCTCTTGGACAAGCTGGCGTGATCCTGACCTGTGGTTTTGCGATGTTCCCGTTTATCATGCCATCGAGCAGCCACCCGGCACACAGTCTGACAATTTGGGATGCCACATCCAGTGAGCTGACGTTAAAAATCATGTTTGTGGTCGCCTGTATTTTCGTACCAATAGTCCTCGGATACACCATTTGGTCCTACGTAAAGATGTTTGGCCGAATCACCGAGCAAGATATTCGAGATAACCCTCATACACTTTATTAAGGAAATCCTATGTGGTACTTCGCCTGGATATTGGGAGTGTTGTTAGCTTGTTCATTTGGCATCATCAATGCGATGTGGCTTGAACTGAACGGATATGCTGAAGAACAGGACTCAGAGCAATAGCACGGACTCTCAGACGCCAGTTGCCTCAAGCCTGCAACTGGCGTCAAGCATCTGTTTATCGGTTTAATTCAATTCTACCAAAACCCGATGCGGCATTATGCCGCATCTACATGGCAGATTGAGTCATATATATTAGATCAATCTAATTAATGAGGAATGACGATGTACAGACAACTAATGTTAATGACGTTACTTATATTTCTGAGTGCTTGTTCACCAAAAAAAATGATGGTCAGTGAGCGCCTAAGTCCGTTCGACTTGAATGGAACCATTGCTACGATTCAAAAAAATGCGCAGGAAGCTGGCTGGGTTACACCCAAAGTGATCAATATGAATGACAATGTTGCAAAAAATGGTGGCGAGCCATTGGTTGCACAGGTGCGGATCCTTGAACTGTGCAACGCCAAACACGCAGCAACCATTCTAAATGATGAGGACAGCCGTTACGCAGCTGTATTTATGCCCTGTTCAATTGCGGTATATACCAAAGCCGATGGTAAAACATACGTGTCGAGTATCAATGCAGGGCAAATGGGTAACTTTATGGGTGGAGTCGTTGATGAGGTGATGACTCAGGTTGATTCTGAGCAGCACAGAATTTTACGATTTTTAGATGAGGAACCAGCCAGCTAATTGACAACGCTGCCTCCAAAAAACTGCTGGTCCTGTACTCGGGATGACAGCAGTTTTTTGTCCGCTTTATTGCGCTGCACTTCGTAACTAAACTTAACCACAGCTTCAGCTGCGGCTCAGCATTTCGAGTTGCCGGATCACCTGCGAACTGGCAGTTTCCATGGCAGAAATCGCTGCGACAACTGATGTAAAATCTCTATCGGCAAAAGCTCGAAGCGCCTGATGCGCAGATTCATGCATCTGATGGTGCGGTCGTTCCAATTCGCGAAAACCGGGTAGCGATGCGTACCTTTGCTGGCCTTCACCTTGGTAGTACCACTGACCAAGTCGGCAGTGCCTATGGTCGGTCTGATGTTCCTGACCCGGAGCAGTTAAGCCGAAAACGACCTGATAGATACCCAGTTTGAAACTTAGGTGGTCAATTTTAGCCAGTTCACAAAAGCCTTTTAATGCCGCATTGCCGACACTTTGCTCAATCTGACGGGATTGCTCTTCAAGCTTGGCCATGGTCGCGGATGTTTGCTGCCCTTGTGCACTGAATTGTGCAGCGACATCAGCCAATTCAGCCATTTGTTGCCGGCTTTGTTCGCTTTCCTGACGGATAAAACTGACCAATTTGGTGATGTCCGCAGTCGCACCTGCGGTGCGTTTCGATAGATTCCGCACTTCATCTGCAACCACAGCAAAACCTCGCCCATGCTCACCAGCACGAGCGGCCTCAATCGCTGCATTTAATGCCAATAAGTTAGTTTGATCAGCAATCTCCCGGATGATCTGGACTATCCCACCAACTTCTTGTGCTCTGATGTCCAGCTCAGAAATATTATCAGCGGCAAGTTTCGCCTGAGATGCGAGAGTGCCTAAGTTTCCTGAAATTGTTTTTGTTGCTTGGTTTGTCTCGTTTGCCAGTAGTTGGGTATTCGCCGCAACTTGCTCGTCATGCAACAAATTTTGGGACAATCCGGCCAGCGACTGTTGTGAGTCGCTCAGTGAAACGGAGAAAGTTGCTAATGAAGCGATGAGTTCCTGTGATTGCTCATATTGAGTTCTCAGTCCTAGCAGCTGGGCCCTTAGCTCATCCATTTCAGTCTCTTTGGCGGCTAAAGCTGAGGATAAAGTCTGCATTTGTTGTTGCTGCGCTTCATGCTGCAGATTGTCTGATTGCTTTTTAGATTGAAACCACATAAAAATCCTGTGCTTAGGGGATTGGAGTCATCGTTTGATTGAAGCGCAGATTCTGCCAATGTGCAAAAATTAACAGAACACTGCCAAAAACCGATAACAGCGTGCCGGACCATGTGTGATTGAATAACCCAAAAACGAAAAGTCCAATGCCACATACTGCAAAAATAATCGGTCCAATACGGCCATGGTTTTGATAGCCAGCAGGCAAACTGAGTAGCATTAACAACACCATAGGCGCAAACAGGAGATAATGCAGCCACTCCGCGTCTGCCAACCAACTGATAACACCGATTCCGGCACCTAAAACTGCAAACGGTGTCAACAAACAATGTATCGCGCAAAAAACAGACAAGCAAATCGCAGCTTTGTCTTTATTAACAATAGTACTCTCTACCATCGGTTAACCCAGCCGATGATGGACTTGGTCAGTTTACGTACCAGCGGTAAAACGATTAAAAGGGTCGGAAATGCGATCAGCCAGGAGATCCCCCAGGCTGAGAGCCATTTGTCTGCTGAAAACCCTGCCGCACCAAGACTAAAAATGGATGTAATCAGAGAGATAATCAGCGTCATCAGCACCGATAGTAAGAATGGCATAATGATTTCAGCGGCATTCTCTTTGAGTCTCATACGACCTCCGGTGATTGTGGCACCTAATGCATTCAAAAGTAAGCTGATAAAACCCGATCCAAAGCGCCTTAAAACAAGGTTCGCTTTAGATCAGCTGCTTCTTATGCCTTTTTAACCCAAGCACTGCACCAGCCGTTTTTAGCGACTAATTTTCCGCCAAAAATAACGCAGCTCCCTTCGTCTTTGGCCGCTGCACCGTAATGCATGCAGTTATTGCAAGTTTGCCCTTCTGTTGCCGATTGCGTGACATATCGCATCGCGGCGGCCAGTGAGTCATTTGTCGCAAGCCGTTCTGCCGCAAAAGATTGGATGCTGTATGTCCCAGCGGTGATACCAATCAAAGTGGCAGAAGACAATTTCAAAAAAGAACGTCGGTTAAGTTGTGACATAAAATACTCCTAGGTGTTAAATAGAAAGATATAGAGCCCTTGTTTTGTGCTCGATGCAATATTCCATTCGTGAGCGCCTCTCAATCAACGCGCACAAAGTGAAGGCTTCGAGAAAACAACAAAATGCGTTCAGTGGTCGCAAACAACAGTATTGGCTCACTGACACACAAACTTTATTTATTAGAATTATCTAAAATAAATTGAATATTAGCTGAGCAGCGCCTACCATTGCAATGGTTGGTTATAACTATATTCCAAAAAAGAATATGCAAGGATTTAGTAGTCGGTAAAGGCCATATCAGTTTTGAAGTTAGTTAGCTGGATTGGAGAGAAATCAGTGTCGGTACAACAATTTTGGGATGAGCGTTATCAAGATGGAACCTATGTCTACGGAACTGTTGCCAACGATTTCTTGAAAAGTCGCACCGCTGTTTTACCCCACAGAGGTAAAATTCTTTGCCTGGCTGAGGGAGAAGGCCGCAATGCCGTCTATCTCGCACAACAGGGGTTCGACGTGACAGCTGTGGATATTTCGCCTGTTGCAATTTCAAAAGGTAAAGCACTGGCACAAGCGCATCAGGTGTCTGTTTGCTGGCATTGTGCAGATTTGGATGCTTACCCCCTTGGTCATGGGCAATGGGATGCTGTTGTCGCGATTTTTATGCATTTACCGCCGTTGTTGCGGCAAAAAGTGTTAGCCCAAATCCCGCAGGCACTGCGTGCCAATGGCTGCTTTATTGGCGAGTTCTATCGCAAAGAGCAATTGCTGCTCAATTCGGGCGGGCCAAAAGATGCAGAAATGTTGTATTGCCCTACACTACTAAAACAGGAACTAACTCCATTGGTTTGTGAACATCATTTAGTGCTAAATCGCGAAGTTATCGAAGGAACCGGACACAACGGCATGGCGGCAGTGGTTCAGGTCGTCGCTCGCAAGATATGAATCAAAAAATCAGGGAAAATGAATCATGGCAGAGCATTTTTACCCACAAATTGCTGAGTTTGACCAGCTATTGCAACTGGCAAAGGAGGCACCTGAACAATTAGATCTGTTGCAGCAACGTCTGAATGAAACATGCATCGCTGGTGCTTCAACAGAGCGTTCAGCCTGGAAGCTGCGAAGATTATTGATGCAAGTCGGCGAGATCAAAAGCAAGTACCAGCATCCACAACTGGTGTGCTAGCAACTTCAGCTGTTACTGCAGCAGGTGCTGTTTGATGCACCGCAGACAGTCCAGACACTGAAGCAGACAACCAGAGCAAGGGGTGATGCCAGTAAATCACGGGATACAGCCAAAGTCATTTTACTGAAGCGATAACCAGGGTGGGTTTATTCCCGGTATCGGCAGGTCATAAAGAACATGGAGGTGGGTAATGAAAGACAGTGTATTGAGACAGCAATTCATGGCGTTTTTAGGTTTTGGCATCATGATGGGGTTAGTGTTTCCGTTTTTTGCCAGCCTGTTTGTGGAATGGAAAGAGGGGATGCTGCCCTGGTTCGTCGTCTCCTGTGTGCTGGCTGGCCTGACCATGGGTTTCTTTAATTTTTACCTGGTCAGGGTGGTCCTGATCGGTAAAGTCGCGCAGATCGCCGACGTTGCTCAGGCAGTCAGTCATCATGATCTCAGCCTTGAATGCCACCTGCAGAGCAATGATGTGCTCGGCAAAATCATTCAAAGCGTCAATCAGATGATCCAGAATCTCCGGCTGATGTTAGGGCAAATGTCCGAGATGAGTAGCTCACTGACCAACGAAAGCCATGCATTACAACAGGTTAGCGGGCAAGCACAGAACCGGGTTCTGCAGCAGCAGGAACTGACTTTTAATGCCAGTCATTTGCTGGAGGAAATTCTGCAAGGCCTGCAGCAAGTCGCTAGTTTTACCGAGTTGACTGCCAGCAAAACCGAACAAATCGCAGCTGTGTCACAGCAGAATTCGGAAATGTTGTTAATAAGCAACCAGTTAAATATGGACTTGGCAGAGAAAGTGACAGACGCCTCGTCTGCTATGGAATCGTTGCTGAGTCAGACCCAGAATGTGGGAATGGTACTGGATGTGATCAGAGCTATTGCTGAGCAAACCAACTTGTTGGCCCTGAATGCGGCTATCGAAGCTGCCAGAGCAGGTGAGGCTGGCCGCGGATTTGCAGTCGTTGCTGATGAAGTCCGGACACTCGCTAGCCGGACCCAACAGTCAACAGCCGAAATTAGCGGCATCATTAGTCAATTACAGGCGCAAGCCGACGTTGTTCGCCAGCTCATGGCTGTCAGTCAGTCATTCAGCGCTGAAAGCCTGATGCAAATGGCCAAAGTATCTGAATCAATGCAAACCCTTGGCAGCGCGGTTAAAGAGATCACTGTCAGTAATCATCAAATCAGCATGGCAACATCAGAACAGCTGGATATGACAAAATCTGCCGCAAAGCATGTCACAGAACTGGCGACACATGCACAAAATGCCACTGCTGGTGTTGAACGATTGTCGCTTGCTCTGACCGGGCTGGGACAATCCAGCCAACAATTACAGCAAATGATTGGCAGGTTTAAACAAGCCTGACAACCGAATGAACTTGGGCACGGGATCAGCATTGCTGGCTGCAATGCAAGACTGTCAATAAACCCAATATATTAGAAAACACTAAAATGGAGTAAGTTATGAAGTTATCTGTAATCACAACCACATTGGCATTCGTCGGTTGCGTTGTCTGGCATCATCCTGCAAAGGCAGACCCCCAACTTGAACAAGTTGCCAAACAAAAAATCGGTGCATTTTCCACTGAGCTTAAAGCGACACTTAAACAAGCAATCAGCAATGGCGGCCCGGTAAAGGGCATTGTTGCTTGTCGTGAAGAGGCACCATTAATCGCGGCGAAACATAGCGTGGACGGCTGGCAAATTGCCAGACGTAGCGACAAAAACCGCAATACTGCAAATAAACCTGACAGCTGGGAGCAACAACAGATTGCCAAATTTGCTGCAGCTTTATCATCCGGTGCAGATCCCGCTACTTTGAGTAGTTCAGAAAAAAGCGCCACTGAATATCGTTTTGCCAAGCCTATTGTGATGGACACCATGTGTCTCGCCTGTCACGGCAGTTATCTGGGAGAGGATGTACAAAGTGCTTTAAAGCAGCATTATCCGCAGGATTTGGCAACAGGCTTCAGCCCGGGGGAACTGCGCGGTATTTTCTCGGTGAAGAAACAGCTGCAATAAACTCACCGAATATAACCGATTGTTTAGCTTTTAATTACTTGCAATAGAACAGTCATGAAGTTTGATAAGAATCAAGACGAGACTCTACAGCACATATACATTAGGTATATCTAATGTCAGGAGATGAGACGATGAAGCATCTTTGGTTAATGGCCGGCGCTCTAATGTTAGGCCTAAACTACAGCACTGCCGCTGAAGCAACAACAAAACAGCCACACAGTGAACCTGTCACCCCCATCCAACCAGCAAAAGTAACAGAACCCGCCAAAGTTGAGTTGGGCAAACAGTTGTTTTTCGATCCAAGGCTGTCGATGTCGGGCGTGATTTCATGTAACACCTGCCACAATCTGTCGTTAGGTGGCACCGATAATCTGAAAACTTCCGTCGGGCATAAATGGCGACCGGGCCCGGTTAATTCACCAACTGTATTCAACTCCAGCTTGTCGATCGCTCAGTTTTGGGATGGTCGTGCCGCGAACCTGCAAGAGCAGGCTGCCGGCCCTATTCAGGCTGATGTAGAAATGGCAATGCCTCACACGCTTGCTGTTGATGTGATCCGCTCTATTCCAGGCTACGGCAGTCAGTTTAAAGCGATATATGGCGACGAAAAAATCACTCTGGAGAAAATCACAGATGCTATCGCGCGTTTTGAAGAGACACTGGTAACGCCTAATTCCAGATTTGACCAGTGGTTGCTGGGTGACGATCAAGCAATCACTGCACAGGAGTTGCAAGGCTATCAATTGTTCAAAACACATGGTTGTGTCGCGTGTCATAACGGTCCGGCTTTAGGTGGTACTTCGTTTCAAAAAATGGGGATTGTGGCACCTTACAAATCTTCGTCACCGGCGCAGGGCCGTGTGGCGGTGACCGGCAAAGATGCCGACCGTTTTAATTTCAAAGTGCCTACGCTACGAAACGTTGAACTGACTTATCCCTACTTCCACGATGGTGAAGCGGCAACGCTTGCTGAATCGGTCGCAGTCATGGGTAAATTACAATTGGGTCGTAGCTACTCGGAGCAGGAAATTAAGGACATCGTTGCGTTTTTGCATACGTTGACCGGAGACAGGCCACAGATCCAGTTACCTTTGCTACCGGCATCTGTGGATGCGACTCATAGACCAGAGCCGTTTAAATAAATTGAATGTTCATGTTGTTCTGCAGTTTTGCGCTCTGGCTACAGAGCGCTTTTTTTGACATAGAGCTATCGCCTCGATCGTTATGTAGATGAACAGCTCGGTGAAATCAGGTCTATCCCGCGACCATATATCAGTCACACTAAAGTCGGAATATAGTTTGGTTGCGACCTACCTCACACATTTTTTTGAGCTCATGTCATAAAAAGGAATGTCTGCAATAAAAGTGAACCAGACATTGTTTTTTTGAACAAATTGACCATTTTTCGTCCGAAACTCGCTCAAATTAAAACTAAGCGCTTTAATGACCGTTAATGTGCATCGTTGTAGCGAAGCTTTGTGCCAATAGCTGACATAATCTTTTTTTACTTTGAACGTCCGCTTTCGAATGCTGAACGGATTCTCCGGGCAAAAACAAATTATCGGCCAGAAGTCAGCAATTAAAACTGCAAGAAAGCTGGTTTGTGCAATACATACTTGAAAAATATGAATCGGCCCTTGGCGTTCATAGACTATTCGTTAATCTTAGTCTGGTGGTTCGACACGAGTCGGCCATAAATTTGAGGAACAAAGATGCTCTGGCTGGTTGTGAAATACGGTATTACTGCGCTTATTGTGGTGCTGGTGTCGGAGTTTGCTAGGCGCAGCGACAAACTCGGTGGTCTGGTAGCGGCATTGCCACTGGTGACAGTGCTGACGTTGATTTGGTTGTATGTTGAACAACAGCCTGTAGAAAAAATCAGTAATCATGCCCGTTATACTTTTTGGTATGTGCTGCCAACCCTGCCGATGTTTTTGTTATTTCCGCGTTTTTTAACCTGGTGGGGGTTCTGGCCGGCGTTGGGGGTTTGTTGTGTCATCACTGTGCTGCTGTTTGTGTTGCTGGCGTGGGGGCTGAGTTATGCTGGCATCCAGTTGTGGTAAAGGCGTTATCACGAATGATCACGCAGCCGTCTGCACTTGTGTCAAGGCCAGGTAAAGCCGGCTTAGATTACACAACTGTAATTGAGTTTAGCTATCGGGCCTTTTATACTCAGCAAGTTCTCCAAATCCGGATTGCCACTGTGCGCAAATTTTTGTTCATCATCATTTTCTTATGCCAGCACATTGCGATGGCATCTGAAGCTATGGTGGTGCACTTACCGGATGATTCTCATCACTTTTTAGTCTCGGTATCTCAACCTCATACCCATGCAGATTTGCATCATGACCATGACGACGACGCTCATCATGCGGATGAAAGCGTGCAGGCTGGTAGCACGCATGGCGACAGCAGCGGCCACAGCCTAAAGAGCGTCAAGAGTACAACCAGCACTGATGCAACGCTCAATGCGGCCTCTGGTCATGACAGCGCTGCCCATGAACATGTGCAGCATGTCCATCTGGTCGCCGATCTCCCGGCAGAATCCTCGTTAACGTTTTGCGCCCCAACGCAGGACGATGCTTATCATTACGCCAGTCAACTGACGGCTATCACTTACTCACCGCCAGTCCCACCGCCAAACGCCTGATCCTGTATTGCAATTCTTTTTCTGAATTTTAAACAGGAACATACCTATGCGGATGAAATTTGCGCTATCTGTCCAGATAGCGATGCTTGGTTATGCATCAATAGCCATGGCGCAGACTGACAGCCTGAAACTGTCGGATGCGCTGCAAAATACCCTGAAATACAGCCCGGTGTTACAGCAGTTTCCTTATGAGCTGCGTCTGAATGAAGCCAACCGGCTACAGGCGGGCTTAAGCCCCAACCCGGAAATCGGCGTGGCGCTGGAGAACGTGGCGGGTACCGGCAGTAGCACCGGCGTATCCAATGCCGAATTGACGCTGAGCTTAAGTCAACTGATTGAAATGGGCGATAAGCGGGCCTACCGGCTGGAGAAAACCGACGCGCAGCAACAACTCAGCCGCGATCAGTTTGAGCTGAGCCGGCTGGATACTTTGGCCGCCACGACCCGCAGCTACATCCTGTTGGTTGAACTGCAGCAGCGGGCTGATTTGCTCAAGACTCAGCAACAACGTGAACAGCGTTTGCTGGATATTGCCCGGCAACGCGCAGCAGCCAGTACGCTGACCGATGCTGATCTGACCCGGCTGGAATTAAAACTCAGCCGAACCGCGTTAGAGCAAAAAGCCAATGCCAATGCCCAACAACTGGCACGGGCAGAACTTGCGGCAAACTGGGCCAAACAGCCTGATTTTGCGCGGGTTGCCGGCACACTCGACGCTTTACCTTTATTGCCCGGCCTGGCTGAACTGCAAACCAGTTTACAACGCTCCACCCAGCTGAAGTTATTTGTCAGTCAGCAGCGACTGTTGGAAACCGAGCTGGCACTGGCCCAGGCCGAGTCTGTTGTCGACTGGAAAGTCAGTGGCGGTGTACGTCGTATCGAGGCGCTCAATGACAATGCACTGGTGCTGGGTTTCTCCATCCCCTGGCAGTTACAGGACACAGGTGCGGCCAAACGGCTCAGCGCGCAAACCCAGCTGGAACTGAATGCGCTGCAACAGCAGCAAAGCCAAACCCGACTGAATTTGCTGGTCGAGCGCATTTATCTGGAGTTGGACCAACTCAAAGAAGTCAGCCAGGTACTGAAACAGCAGATCATCCCGCAAACCACCACCTTACAACAGCAAGCCGAACGCGCATATCAGCAAGGCCAGGCCGACTTATTCAGTCTGCTGACCGCTGAGCAGGAACTGCGTCAGGCGCAAGCGGATTTAGTCAGTGCACAAAGCCGCTTTCATTTGCAATTACTGGAACTGGAACGGCTGACCGGCCAGGCGCTGACGCTGTCGGGCCCGGTACGGCTTGCTACAGGAGACAATTAATATGAAACATCTGGGAATTTTATTAGGCCTGCTGCTGGCGTTTACTGTACCAGCCACCACACAGGCTGCTGCGACCGAACCTGCAGCCGCAGAGCCGGCCAAAGGGCCACATGGCGGCCGTTTACTGGAAAAAGACGGTTTTGCCATTGAGATCAGCATTTTTGAATCCGGTGTGCCGCCGGAAATGCGTGTTTTTGCCTACCAGGGCGATAAGCCGCTGGCACCATCCGCAGTGCAGTTAACCGTCACCCTAAACCGGCTGGACGGCGAACAAAACCAGCTGAGCTTTAGTCCCGAACAAGATTATCTGCTTGGTAACGCCACTATTGTCGAGCCGCACTCTTATCAGGTGCAGGTTGAGGCGCGTCATGACGGCAAAACATACCAGTGGCAATACGATTCGTTTGAAGGCCGGGTCACCCTCAATGACCGGGTGTTCAAACTGTCGGGTATCAGCACTGAACGGGCTGAACCACGGCTGATCACCCAAACCGTGCACCTGTTTGGTGTTATCGCAGCGGAGCCGGGCAAAGTGTACAGCGTGGCATCGCCATTTCCGGCGCAGGTGCAGCAAGTGCTGGTGCAGCGCGGCGACAAAGTGGTGGCGGGTCAGGTGCTGGCGCAGCTGATGAATACCACCACGTTAAAAACCTTTAGCATCAAAGCGCCGGCTGCCGGTCTGGTTACGCGCAGGCTGGCCAATCCCGGTCAAATCACCGGTCAAAACGAGCTGTTTGAACTGGCAGATTACAGCACAGTCACGGTCGAATTATCGGCGTTTCCGGATGCGATAGGTCAGTTAAAGATCGGACAAAAAGTCACAGTGGCCGATTTACACCAGCAGCGGCAGGCACAAAGCCAGCTGCAGTTTATCGCCCCGGAAATGACAGAAGGCCATATCGCGCGGGTGCGCGCTGTGCTGGATAACGCCGACGGTCAGTGGCGTCCTGGTATGCATATCACGGCCGATGTGATTGTGGCTGAACATCAGGCAGCCTTAGCGGTGCGCAAAGATGCCATTCAGTCATTCCGCGACATGGCGGTGGTGTTTGCCCGGTACGGCAATACCTTTGAAGTGCGGATGCTCGAAACCGGCCTCGAAGATGATGTGTATGTCGAAGTGCTCGGTGGCCTCAAAGCCGGTACTGAGTACGCCACCCAAAACAGCTATCTGCTCAAAGCTGACGTCGAAAAAGACGGCGCCAGCCATGACCACTAGTGCGCGCTGTGAAGTACAGGAGCAGATATGATTGATTTTATTTTAAGACTGGCTTTGGCCAGGCGCTATCTGGTGATAGGTCTGACGCTGCTGATGGCCGCGGTTGGCCTGTGGCAGGCGCAGCGCTTGCCGATGGACGCAGTGCCGGATATCACCAACGTGCAGGTGCAAATCAACACGGAAGCACCGGGCTATTCACCCTTGGAAACTGAACAGCGGCTGACGCTGCTGATAGAAAATGCCATGGCGGGCCTGCCGAAGCTGGAATACACCCGCTCCGTCTCCCGCTATGCCATTTCGCAGGTAACAGTGGTGTTTAAAGACGGTACCGACATTTATTGGGCAAGGCAGTTGGTCAGTGAAAGGCTGCAAGGCGTGCGTGACCAGTTGCCGGATGATGTCAGTACCTCGCTGGGCCCGATTGCCACTGGCCTTGGCGAGATATTTATGTATACCGTCAGCGCCGATCCGGCGGCGCGCAAAAGTGACGGCACCGCTTACAGTGCCGAAGACTTGCGCACCTTGCAGGATTTCACCATCAAACCGCAGCTGGTCAAAGTGTCTGGTGTCACCGAGGTTAACTCTATTGGTGGTTTTGTCCGCCAGTATGTGGTGGAACCAGATCCGGGCAAATTGCTGGCGTTTAAACTGACGATGGCAGAACTTGCCGAAGTGCTGCGCCGCAACAACAGCAATGTCGGGGCTGGTTACATAGAGCGGCACGGTCAGCAGTGGCTGGTGCGCTCACCCGGCCAGCTGAAAAATCTGCAGGATATCGCCAGTCTGGTCGTGGCCAAGCGCGACGACGGCCCGGTGCGGCTCAGTGATGTCGCCCAGGTGTCGATTGGCCGAGAACTGCGTACCGGTGCAGCGCTGCAAAACGGTGAAGAAACAGTACTGGGTACTGTGTTTATGCTAGTGGGTGAAAACAGCCGCACTGTGTCCAAAGCAGTGTCGGAACGGCTTGCGCAAATCAACCAAAGCCTGCCGGATGGAGTCAAAGCCGAAGCGGTGTACAACCGCAGTAGTCTGGTCGACCAAACCATCAGCACAGTGCAGAAAAACCTGTTTGAAGGGGCGGTACTGGTGATTGTCGTGCTGTTTATCTTCCTCGGTAACCTGCGTGCAGCCTTTATCACGGCCTTGGTGATCCCGCTCAGTATGCTGTTTGCCATCAGTGGCATGGCGATGAACCGGGTCAGTGGCAACCTGATGAGCTTAGGGGCTATCGACTTTGGCCTGATGGTGGATGGCGCGGTGATCGTGGTGGAAAACTGCCTGCGCCGCTTAGGCATGGCACAGCATCAGTACAACCGGTTGCTCAGTAGCAAAGAGCGGCTGGACGTGGTGTATCAGGCGACCCGCGAAGTCTTTACCCCGGCGGTGTTTGGCGTGCTCATCATCATGCTGGTGTTTATGCCGATTTTTGCTCTGTCCGGCGTCGAAGGCAAAATGTTCCACCCGATGGCCTTTACCGTGATTGCGGCTTTGCTGGGCGCGTTAATTCTGGCGGTGACTTTTGTCCCGGCGGCTATTGCCTTGCTGGTGCGCGGGAAAGTGTCAGAACAAGACAGCCGCCTGATGCAAACGCTGAAACAAGGGTATCGCACTGTGTTGCAGTTGGGGTTGCGCCATGCGTTGCCTGCAGCGGCACTGGCACTGCTGTTGGTGGTGACCAGCCTGTGGCAAGCCGGCAAAATGGGCACCGAGTTTATGCCGCAACTGGACGAAGGCGATGTGGCGCTGCACGCGTTACGGGTGCCGGGAACTGGCCTGAATCAGTCGTTGCAGATGCAGAATTTACTAGAGAAGGAAATTGCCAGTTTGCCGCAAGTCGAGCGGGTGTTCTCGAAAATAGGCACTGCGGAAATCGCCACAGATCCGATGCCACCCAGTGTGGCGGATACCTTCCTGATCATCAAACCGCGTGAGCAATGGCCGGACCCAAGCTTAAGCAAAGCTGCTTTTATCGAACAGCTGCGCCAGAAAGTTGAAGCCGTGCCGGGCAATAAATACGAGTTCACCCAGCCGATTGAAATGCGCTTTAACGAGCTGATCGCCGGCGTGCGTACCGATGTTGCCGTGCGCATTTATGGTGACGATCTGGCAGTGTTGGCGGCTCTGGGCGAACAAGCGGCGGCTATCCTCTCGACCATCCCTGGTGCTGTGGATGTGCGGATGGAGCAGGCCACCGGCTTACCATTGCTGTCAATTGAACCGGAGCGGGATCACCTGGCGCTGTTAGGCATTGATGTCGCCACTGTACAGCAAACGGTGCAAACCGCTGTGGGCGGCCAGCAACTGGGGCAGATTTTTGAAGGCGACAAACGCTTTCCGCTGCTGATGCGCTTAGCCGAACCCGCTCGCTCCGATCCTGCAGCGTTAGCACGACTGCCGGTGGCGCTACCCAATGATGCCGGGCAGAACGAGCTGACTTATGTGCCGCTCGGTGAAATTGCCACGCTGGCACAAAGCACAGGGCCGAATCAGGTCAACCGCGAAAGTGGTAAACGCAACATGGTGGTGACCGCTAACGTCAGTGAGCGTGATCTCGGCAGCTTTATTGCCGACGCGCAGCAAGCGCTGCAAAGTGAATTAGCGTTGCCAACCGGTTATTGGCTGGGTTATGGCGGCACTTTTGAGCAGCTGCAATCTGCCACGGATCGTCTGACATGGCTGGTGCCGCTGACCTTGCTGCTGATTTTTGCCTTGCTGTTCAGTGCGCTGAATTCGGCCAAAGATGCGCTGGTGGTGTTCAGTGGCGTGCCACTGGCGCTGACCGGGGGGATCGCCGCGTTACTGCTGCGCGACATGCCGCTGTCGATATCGGCAGCCGTGGGTTTTATCGCGTTGTCCGGTATCGCGGTGCTCAACGGCGTGGTGATGATGGCAATGATCCAGCAGCTGCGCAGTCAGGGCATGGATTTGCTGCAGGCCATTGAGCAAGGCGCGGTGCAGCGTTTGCGCCCTGTGCTGATGACAGCGCTGGTGGCAAGTCTCGGATTTGTGCCGATGGCGCTGAATACCGGCACCGGTGCAGAAATTCAGCGGCCGCTGGCCACAGTCGTGATTGGCGGCATTTTGACCTCCACTCTGCTGACGCTGGTGGTGTTACCGGCTTTGTATCGTCTGGTGCATGGCCGCGAGGCGCGGCAAACCGCTGCAACAGCCTGATTGAGCTAGCTGAAAAATCATCTGTTCGCCCCTGCCAGCGCAGGGGCTCTGAAATAAGGAATTGTGTATGTTGTGTTCGTTGTTAAAAAACCGGCTGCTCTGGCTGGGCGCTTTGCTCTGGTTGGCGTTCGGTAGCTCTGTAGCTTATGCCCATGGGGTTGCTGCCGGCGATCAGGCGTTTATTGAGCAGGCCAAAGGCCTGCAGTTGTTGCCGTTTATTTATCTTGGCGCCAAACATATGGTCACAGGCTACGACCATCTGCTGTTTCTGGCCGGGGTAATTTTTTTCCTGTACCGGCTCAAAGACATCGGTTTGTACGTCACGTTGTTTGCCATTGGCCACAGTCTGACGCTGCTTGGAGGTGTGTTAAGCGGGTTTCATGTCAATCCCTATCTGGTCGACGCGCTGATTGGCATCTCCATTGTGTACAAAGCGCTGGATAACATGCAGGCCTTTGAAAGCTGGTTTGGTAAAAGGCCCGACCCAAAACTGATGGTCTGGTTGTTTGGCCTTATCCATGGTTTTGGTCTTGCCAGTAAAGTGCAGGATTTTGCGCTAGACCCAGCCGGCCTGGTTGGCAACATGCTGGCGTTTAATGTCGGTGTGGAACTGGGGCAACTGCTGGCACTTGGGCTGATTTTAATTCTGATGAATTTCTGGCGGCAGAGCCCGTCGTTTCAGCGTCATGCTTTTCGTTCCAACCAGGTGTTGATGAGCGCCGGTTTTATCTTCTTCTTTTATCAACTGACCGGCCTGTTTGTGGTCGCTTAAGGAATTCTGATGAACACTTTTATTGAAAAAACCATCCCAGGCAAAGCCACTTTATACAAAGCAACAGCGGTTGCAGCACTGGTGGCCGCCATCATTACCACCGCCTTTATTCTGCCGGCGGAGTACGGTATAGACCCAACCGGTATCGGTAAAATGACCGGTCTGACGGCGATTGCCGAAGCCACTGCAGAAGATGCACCGATGCAGGAAGTGTTGCCGGCAGCGCCGACTGCGGAGGGCAACTTACTGGCTGGTGCCAGTTTAAGCCCGGTGAGCAAACAAGACTCGGCCTTAAGCAGTAAAACGCTGGAACTGAAACTGGCACCCGGCAAAGGTGCGGAACTGAAAGCCAAAATGCAAAAAGGCCAGAGCATCGTATTTAGCTGGACCTCCAACGGCCAGCCACTGCTGGTGGATATGCACGGAGAAGAAGTGAACGCCAAAGCGGATGAATACACCAGCTACTGGCTGGAGCGGGCGCAAAGTGCCGGCATTGGCAGTTTTGTCGCACCTTTTGATGGCACCCACGGCTGGTACTGGAAAAATAAAGGCACAGAGCCTGTCACTGTGACTGTCACTATCCACGGCTTTTTTGCCGATTTTTATAAACCATAACCTTTACAACGAGAAAAGAGAGTAGAACCATGAAAAAACTGACCGCTGTTATGCTGAGCCTTGGCCTGGCCCTGGCGTCACACCAAGTGCTGGCCCACGGCAACCACGCTGATGTAGAACCTATTGATCACGTGGAAGCGTCCAGCAAAGCGCAGCAAGTGCTGACTAAACTGGTTGGCGGCAGCAAACTGCCTGCCAGCTGGAATGGCGCTAAGGCTACCGACATCAGCCCGAAAAAATCTCATCACGGTGACACCGTATGGGTAGTGCGTTATGTCAACGCGGCCGAAAAAGACGTGGCAAAACAGAACCTGTTTATCGTGCTGGATGAAGTCGGCAATGTGCTGTCGGCTGAACACACTGAAAAGCTGTAACTTTAGTTCTCTGGGTTAGAAGAAGACCAGCAAATTAGCTGGTCTTTTTTTATGCAGGAGTGAAAAGTATATCTGTGCCGAAAGTAGGTTATTACTTCAATAAAGTTCAGCGTAATGATTGATACGTTGTTTAGTGCATGGCACTTGGACACTCGAATGTCTGCAATGAAACCAAGTTTGACATTCGTATTTTGCGAGATCTCCGATTTTAAACAACTGCTATTCGCTCAGAGCTAACGATCAATTAACTGGATGATTGCTGAAACTGGTGGATATGTGAAAATGCAACTAGCGGTATTTCACACAGTTATTTAGATGGCTGCTAGATGAGTTGGCGTTTGAATCAGATATTACTTTTTATTGTGCATTCACAGTTCATTGATCTCGACCAAGCAGGTTGAATCGAAACTCCATCAATTGTCTTTGGTTTTTCTGCTCCGCCTTTTGGGTTTTTCGTCACGATAACCTAACGACATACTATCGAGATTTGACTTCTGATGGTCCGGAGAACTCATCATACTATCGAGGTCAGAAGGCTGATTTTGCTTATTGTTATGCATGCTATCAAGATCTTTAGATTTTAAGAAGCCAACAAACGTTTCGTCTGACATACCACTAACTTGAGCAACTGTGGGTTCAAAGAGAGGTGGATTGATTCGTTGATATTCTGCAGCTTTCGCCTCCTCGGCTTTTCGCTGCTGTCTCGCAACGTATTCTTTGTGCATCGCCTTTGTGATGGGAATTGGGGCAATCTGTTGTTGTAGACGTGCTCCGTCATAGAAATACAGTATGGTCATCCCAAGGGTGAAACCTATGTCTGCAAATGGCTTGCTGACCTCTCGTGTTGGGGTGTGCCGTAAAGTGATGTCAGCAAATGGAACATTACTAATATCATTGACGGCGACCAGCTGTGTATTCACAACAAAACCCGTAAATTCAGGTGCTTGCCAATCCACGAGTACTTTTTCCTTCTCATTTATGGCGATGTTGTGATGGCAATGAATACTCACGTTCAAATAATAGGTATTGGGCAAACCGCACAGAATTGGTTTGAGCCATTGTACGAACAACCAGAGTTGAGCTGGCTCCCGGAATTGACAATTCAGTGCGCTGATAGGGCGGGTGACTACCACGTAATGACATGCTTTGAGCACATCTAATTGTTCATCGTGATTGAGCTCTTGATACGAGTTCACAATAGCCATCGCTTTGCTGGTAGCAATATGCCAGGTAGACCATTTGGGTAGCTGATAACCGGCAATATTGCTCGGATAACTACTTTGGGACGACTGACGCGTTGCACGATTTCTTTTTTGTAGCCGGTACTCTAGGAGCTCAACAGCAAATGCAAATCTGTCTGGATCTAGCTTTTTGTCTGAAGCCCAGACGCGGGGTTCATTTGGATCGGGGTCACTATCCGTATCGCGATAGCGAGTATCTTCATAGAGTAGGTTTTCTTTCCACTCACCCATGGCCTTGCTGGTGTATAGCAGAAAAGCCTGATAAAACTCCCAAATTTCGTGAAGCTCGGATAGTTTTTTGGGTTGGTCTGTGGGGTTACTTTCCACGGTTTGCAGTTCACTTTTGGGTAATTCAGGTGCTTTACACCAGGGCGTTAATTCAGCGGCGAGCAGCGCCGTAAAACCGATTTGATTTAGCCGGTAAAAGTAATTACGCCGGGACATACTGAGTAACTTAGCAGTGGCATCCTGGTGTAAGGCGTAAAGACGCCAGTTTTCAGCGGTGTAACACCACTGCATCGAGTGCAGATAATGAAACAGCGTAATAGACGGGCTCGAGTGCCCAGCCAGGCTACTGACGGCATGTAATTCCCCCCGAATCGCTGAACTGTGAGTCTGTAAGAAATACTGCTGTCGGGCCTCAGCTAAATGCGACATCACTGCGTGTGATAAAAACGGTGTCAACGGATGTGTGGTTGAGTATTTGTGTTGCTGCCAATACCAGAAGGTCCAGGTCACAAAACTATGGCGCAGCCTGTGATATCGAAAATCAGGATCGCCGGTGATCTCTTGCAGCACGGCCACCAAAGGCTTGAATGCAAGATCAGTATCGAGTGGTTTGTCGGCATGTGCGCCGACAAAGAGATACTTCGATGGGTCTTTAGGTTGTCGCAGTTTGAGGAAATTACTGAAGCAATCACGCTCTTCCTTCGATAACAATAGACCCAGTGGCAAGCGGCGAGTGGCCGATTTACTTTTTAGCTGGCGCGCCGAATGTGGCCGTACTAAAAGCTCGGAGAGCGATGACACCTGGTCAAGGGAAGTGCCCGGGGTCTGAATATCTTCAAAGCGCAGATAAAGCGCTTCACTGCGACGCAGGCCACAACGAAATCCTAAGATCAGTAGTATAAGCCTGATGTAGTCTGCATCCGGCGCTTTAGATAACACGACGCGTCGTAGTAACGTTTGGTAGGCGCTGTTGTATTCCGAAGGGAGCAAGATGTTCGCATCAACCATCAATGCTTTGTATTTGCTACCACGCATGACAAAACCTGAACACACGTAGCTCGGCTCTAACTGGTATTCCTTTTCCAAAAACAGATGAAAGTCACGCAGGATAGCCGCGCGTCTCATTTGCCCTTGTTGTTTCGGCGCATCATCGATGACTTCATGGTAGTACTCGTCAAGATCCGCAATATTCATTTTTAATGGGGAGTGAGCCGCAAACAATCGGGTTAATGGCTTTAATATCACCCCCAGGTGAGAAATCAGGGTGCTTGGTTTGAGTTTGCCAGACCATTTACTTTGCGAAGTGAGTCGAAATGCAGCCCATTCAATCAGTAACCGTGTAACAGGTAGCAGCACGAACTCCGTCGATTGCGCCATCGCTTTTAATGTTGCGGACAAGTCGCGGAGGGAATGTTGTTGTGGGCTATTTGACTGGTCACTATCCGCTGCTGATGCGCCGGAAGCCAACTTTTTCTTCACAGTGGTTATTACGGCCACGCAGTCTGTTAGTGATTGGCTGATAGGTTGTGATAGCAGAGCCAGTTCTTTGTCTGACTTACGCTGTTTGCTTTTATGTGTTGGCGGTACACCAGGCGCAGATGGAGGAAATGAATAAGCATGCGATGGCCCGTTCCAGGTTGCCCTTGTTAATAATCGCCGAAAGGCTTCAGGGGCAAGTGACAGGTTTGCTTCTTCCCCGGCTAACACAGGCAGATGACAGGCTGTATGCGTCAGCGACAACCTGGCTTCAATGATTTTGAGCAGTTTTTTTATGCGCTCTTTTCGCTGCCTGAGCAGCTCGTCAAAATGGGGCAATCCAAAGGATTTCAAAAAGTAACTGAGACAACTCTGAATATTCAGTTGCTGAACTGCCGGGTGCTCTGCCCAATTTGAAGTATGTCGCATATTCAACAAGCGAGGTAACAGCGTGCTACTGACAGGGTCTGGGATCCAAATCATTTGGGACTGGTCGGCAGCTTCTAGCTCATACCAAACGACGTTATCGTGCTGATAGGGCGCGGCGTAGATGGTCTGATGCAACAGACTCTTCAGTAAATCGACGCGTAACAGCCCGCCAAAACGACTAGCGGCGTACAGCAGCTGACCGACATAGAACTTTGCCTGTGTGTGTATTGACTGGTGAAGAGGTGAACCGTTTAAGGTAACGTCGGGATTACGCAAAAACTGCTGGTCAATGTAGTCAATTTCCGGCAGGTAAGAGGCGTATTGTTCTCGTAATGGTGGCTTGGGGCGTTTGATCAGAATGGGGTTTCTGATTTTAAGGCCGTAGAATGCACTTCTGTTAGCCAGAATAAATTGATTGAGCAGATGGATGAGTTCGGTCGCTGTCTTTGCCGTGTCATCTTGGCCCATGTCATTACGCGAACGCTTGCCGTACAGTTCCCAAAAAATCTGCGAGTAGTGCGATTGACTCAGTTTAGAAGGGAGTAAGTCCTCATTGTTGCTGTGCAGACCGGTGCTCTTTAGCAGCAGGCTTTGTAGTTCGGCGGGCAGTTGGGAGAATTTCATGATGTAAGCCCTGCGACAGCTTTGAGATTAAGCAACTGAACCAAGGTGTTTATGTGAGGGCTGAGGGTTTGCCGGACATCCTCAAGGGACATCGTGTTATGCGGATGCCAAACCGTCTCACCCAAATTGCCATGCCCGAGCAGCGCGTCAATGCAGTAGCTTGGTACTGACTGGCTTTCGAACCAGGAGCGTAAAAACTTGCGATTGCCGTTCGGAGGCCCGGAGAAAAATTCCTTCAAAGTTTCTTGCAACAGGCTGGGTTTAAAGGGCATCAGCGAGACCTTGTAACTACTATCGACATTCGCGGTGTTGGTGAAAAAAAACGGTTCAGGACTACCGATGCCTTGCCATTTCCTGAGGGCTCCAATCCGATGTAATCGTCCAAGCATTGCCTGCATATGCGCTTGATAAGCCTCTGCAATCTCTATCGCAACCGGATGCAGCGGAATGGTTCTGGTGTGATACTCGTCGGCACTGTCTTTGTCCCGAACTACCGCGACTTTGCTGCTATACAAGATCTGCCGGGCAGTGATGAAACCCTGATGTGTAGGCCTTAATCCGGTCAGCAGACCTTGCGCAACGATACAGTAAGCCGTGAAGTAATTATGAAAGTGTACCCAATCCTGGTTTAGCAGATTCTTACGCAGCTCTTGTAATTTGGCGGATAACTGTGCCAGCAGGCTTTGGTAGTCCTCCAGCTTTGACGCCTGACGACACCCGATGTTTGCTGTTTGTATTGGCGAGTCATACCCAAATGCTGGCTGGTCGTGCAAGTTCGCATCCTGCAGTACTTTGGTAACCAGCTGCTTATATCGCTCCTGGAGTAACTCTGCTTTTAGTGATGTGTAATACAGTCTTGCCTGGCTGCCAGGAGCAGGCCTATTGAACATCAACGTTGCACACGCAGTGCCAAACATGGCACAGGCACGCAAGAACAGAAAACTTGAAAGCTGATACGCAGTGACATTAAGCCCGGTTGCAAGCTCAAGCCTGTCTTGTAGAGCAGTGCCACCAGCACAGAACTTAGATTCACTTAATGGATAATGTTGATCTTCGAACCAGTCAATTGGTCTAGTAATGTGGTCCTCTGAAGCTTGCAATAAAATGGTTGGTACCGGCAACAGCAGGGCTTTTGCAAGCGAATCATTCTTTAAGTTAAAAGCGTATTGAACCGAAAATACTTTTAACGCCAAGCGTTTATTTTCGCCAAAATCCAGCTTTGGATATTTACCATGGTCCCAGTTTAGGCTGGTCGATCTTAACTGGTCCGGTAGCATCGCACAGAAAAAGACCATGGCGGTAATGCAGGCAACTTCTTGTTCATCAGCGTATTTCTTGGGTTGGCGACACCAGTTCAATAGGCGATTCACGTCGCTATTAGATAAGGTTTGCTGATTGCTCAGGTACTGATGCTGCCGTTCAACTCGCCGCATAACCGACTTCGATAACCGGCGGCCATGAAAAGCCGCAATATAGGCTTCCATCGGCTCCGCGTCAGCAAACAGATAAACCTCGTCCTGTTGCTGCTCGAATATGTCTTCACCGGCATCAACCAGTTCATCATCAAGTTCCGGCTGTAGTACCGAATAAAGCAATTGGTCTGCTTCATCGGGCAACGTTTCAATTTGGATGAGAAGGTCACTTTCCAGCGCAGTGACACCGTATCTTGGGATGTCCCCATCAACTCGTGAATGCCCGGACGGACGCCTATCCCGGATACCGCTGCCACGGCGCTTTTTCTGATAACCGATAAGGATTTCCAGAGTTTTAATGACGCGAGTTATTTCATGGTAGAGGGCAATCACTCTTTCCCTTGGCTCTGTGCTGGATTTTTCTCCTGCTCTTTGAAGCTCGGCGTAGGTAAGTGTGTGGTTCTTGCGAAAATAAGCGCGATATTCGTAGAGCCAGCCAATAAAACAACGAATGTTCTTACATGCTGAGCAGTCTTTTTGTCTTAACCACTGCAAAGCCTGTTCATTAATCGTCATTTCCCGAAAAAAAAGGCCCACAAATTTATATTCGTAGGCCATAAAGCGTTGGGTATCCCGGATGCGACCCTGCATAAGAAACGGCAGCACAAACAAGACTTGCCGCAGCCATTTAAAAAAATCTGCATTATCAACACTTAAAATGTAATGGACTGAATAAAAGGGATAGTGGGTAAAGCTGCCACGGAATAACGTCTGCAAACCTCGTTTACCGGGATGACGCCGATACTTGCGAGCTGACGGTAATTTTTCTTCCAGAGTTTCGGCCAATTCCAGCCATTGATGGGTATGCTGGACAATATTTGCATTGAGGCTGATGTCTTCGAGCCAGGCATCGCTGTAGGTGGTAATAAAGTTTTTCAGTACGCCAGCCAATCTTCTCATGTCAGGTGGCGTATTCAGGTGCCGCAAAAATTCGGCGTATTGGATCCTCTCACTATCCGAGATGTCCATTAACGCAAAAACTTCATCATACTCGGTGCTGTACAACGGCGTTTATTCCTTGCGGCTCTTGCGATCAGATAAACGCCGGTCAGAACTGTACTTGGGAAACTGTTGCACAATCTCTTCCGGCAAGTTTTCTCTGATTAAGTCCAGTTGTGCGGCTACTTTGGTGCCCAGTGAAAACAGAATCGCACTGCCGGCAACATCAGTTGCGGCAAGCTGTTGGATGTATTTGGTTGTGGTTTTATCGTGCACGACCACAAGAATACTGGTTAGCTGGCTGGTTTTTGCCACAGCTTCGGAAGCGGCATTTTTCGCATGAAACACCGACAGCAACTCGAATTGCCGCAGGCCAGCGATAACCCAATAGTTCGCCTCGTCTTTTTGTTGAACCACATGGATTGGGTAAAGCCCGAGAAGCGCCGCCAGGCTATCGACTGAATAGTCAGCGATAGTCGACGAATACATCAACTGACTAGTCTTTTTGGTTTGTTCGCTGAGTTTAGGGTGTAACCCTGCCAACAGCTCAAATGGCACGGTGAGTAAACGCATATGTCCCGTTGAAATGAAACATCCTGTTGTGTCTCGAATTTAGCAAAGCGTCGAGCGAGAGGGCAACAGTATATCCCGGCTATTTACTTGAACATCTTGAGTGGGCACGTTGGAATAGCCCATATCGTCCAAACTATGCGGGTGTTAGTGCTCTCTTTATTTTGTCCGCTTGCGCACTCAACCCAGCGAAAATAGTCTGACTGATCAATTCCGGAAAATCTGCCGGCAGCTTTGCGGACACCTCTGCGATCACTTGGTCTGTTTGGTTTGCCATTTGCAGCATCAGTTCGGCAGCTCTTTGGCTGGAGAAGCCGACTTGTTCAGCTGTGCTGATAAAATGACGTGGCTGGATCATCGAGAAATGATACTGACGATTTTTTCCCTCTAATGCCATTGCCATCTTTGCTTTCTTTTCCTGAATCCCCCCCGAAGCGAATAGCGGGAAAGCCGAAATGATGTCGTAAAGCGGAGTCATCCGATAAGAAGAACCGGCCTCGATAAACAGGCTGAAGTTTTTGCCGTGACCGTCGATAGCGGCTAACAACCAGAACAGAATTTGGACTCGGAAAAAGGCCTCCCGATCCGTCGCGGCAAGGCGTGAACCTAACAGTAGGGTCATTGACGCTTCTATGCCGGGGCCTCCATCAGCCTGATACTTTAGCGCGGGGGCAATTCCCATTGCCTGGCAAAAGTCTTCTTGTGGTAGACGCATCAGCCACTGACCTGATTGTGACCAGCGTCGGTCAAAGCGCTCCACGACCAATACTTTTTTCTCACCAAAAGTAGCAAGTTCCGCATGAGCAGTTTCAATACCAAATGCGGTGGCGATATGCAGGCACAACCATTCATTTTCGCAGCTGTCTCTCAGGTCGATATTATGATGTTCCAGCCGCCCTATAGGCAGTTTCAGAATATGGCTGGTCGCGGTGCTACCTGATGGCTGTTGCCATTGCCCGTTTACCCATAGCAGTGCCGTTTTCTCCTGAGCTCCCGCTAATGAAATACGAAAATCACTGTGGTCAGTCATGCCTAGTGGAGCGGTTTGATAACCAGCCAGTAGCGCTTCAATTTGAGTTTCTGTTAATGGGGTTGAGGCCATTGTTGTAACAGGCGGAATTTGGCTGTTAGCCGGATATAGCTGAATGGCGCCGACGCAATCACGCCCAATGGCTGCGAGCAAATCAAATGGATGCGTTGTGGCAACCTGAAACCTGGCCTGCATTCTTGTCAGAATTGCATCTGAATCGGGCAGTAGGTTTTGAAAGAAGTTAAAGACTACAGGGCCACGATGACGCTGTGCCCGTAGTGGCAGCGACAATGAAATAGGGCGGGCGTCACGATCCTGCAGCCAGGTAGCGGCATATTGGAATGACATGGCGCCGTTGCCTTCCCGGTAGAGGGTTCCCACCTCTTCACCGTTCATCGCAACCAAGAGAGTTTGGACACGCATTGTTTACCACTCCCGCTTTTTGTCGCTATTGTCCGTCGGTTCTGCGCCTCTCTTGCTGACATGTAGCTCGAGGTCCAGCGCTGCCAAAATTTTGAACAAGGTTTCGAGTTTGGTGGATTCAGGCTTGAGCTCAAAGTCAGAAACTGTGGTTTGTTTGATACCGACCAGATCCGCCGTTTCCTGTTGCGTTTTCTGTCCCAATTTTCGTTGATTGCGTATGGCGTTGGCCAATGCTGCCGGAGTTGTCACCCTCATCATCCACCTCATCAATTTTACACCTTATAGGGGTTAATTTCATTGTAACCTCTATAGGGGATATTTCAAATTTATCCTTCATGGGGGTTAAATTGTGTCGCAGGTGGATGCGTTTCCTGCTCAGGGTGTACCGGGCGAACAATCGAGTGCTTCTTCGTTGCGAATTGACCAACAAACATGAATGGTTCACCTGCTTTCGCTTCTCAATCCTTGCGCACAAATGAGCCATTTGGATGACCGTTAGTCTTTCCGAGCGAGAGATAGGCAAATGAAGAGGCTCCCTTTTGAAAATGAGCCATTCATCCAAATGGCTCATTTGCACGCATGCATTAACAAGTTCAAGCCTGGTGAACCAGAAAAGTCAGTAAAGAGCATGTGTCAAAAATTACAAAAATCAAAGTGCAAAAATGAACTGGAGTTTAGACCGAAGTTATCGGCGGCCGACGTTCTCAGCTGGTGTAAAGTGTAAATTGACAGAGAGGTTGAAGAGCAGTAAAGTGCTCGTGTAGGCCTTTAAATATATGGGGTGCCGTATGGATCAGTTCCGGGTTTTATTCGAGCCTGAGCCCCATATTAGAGTGCTCTCCGGAGGCAGAGGTCTCAGGTTCGAATTGCATCAGGGGCTGCGTACACCAAAACACTGCGCCGCAGCCAAGCACGGCAGCCAACACCACTGCGGACAACAGCCAGATGGTTGTGGCACTGAGCAACACGGCCAGCGCCGGCACCAGCGCACAGACCGCAACTGCTAGCATCAGCTTTGCCGGCAGCGGCATTGCATCAGCGATGTGGCGCAGCGGTTTTCCGGCCTTTATTGCGCGGTAGACTGCTGCAGCTCTTTGAATATATTCGGGTTTGGCTTTGCGTCTGACCGATTGGTACTCTTCGGTCGTGCCATTTTTTTTGATGGGGGTGACATAGGCGTCAACCCAATAATGGTCGCCATTTTTACAGCGGTTTTTGACGATACCCATCCAGGATTTGTCGGCACGCAAATCAGTCCAGAACATTTTAAATACCGCGGCCGGCATATCCGGATGGCGGACAATGTGGTGATTCTGGCCAATCAGTTCGTCACTGGTGAAACCACTGATCTGAATGAAGTCCTTGTTAATGTAAGTGATTTTTCCCGCCAGATTGGTGGTGGATAAAATGTTATGGTGTGCCGGGAAAGTTTGTTCTACGCCAGTGATGTGCAGGTTATTTTTCATTTAACGTCCATCTTCGTTATTATTTTTTTTACAATCCTCCAGGTTTATTAGTGTCTGAGCGTTTTTTACCGCCAAAAAACCACACTAATAACATGGTTAATTTGACTGTAAATTAGACGTTCCTGAAAAGGAACTTGTAAATACTTTTGCCAGTGGTTTTTGCGGTGAATGCAGGCCTTAAAGCGATAAAGCTGATGAAACCCTGAGCGCACCAACCGAAACCAGGCACAAGACTGAACTGGCGCCAGCGGCATTTCGCGCCCGCCATTTTTTGCGGTTTTTTCGCTGGCGCTGCACTTGTTAAATAAATGCTTCCTTTTGATTTTATTGATAAAAACCCAGATAAAACTTGATTTCAGCGCGCTCGCGGGGTAATAAACATCAGCGCAGTTGTCGGGTAGTTCGGGACGAATAATCCGCGCAGAGCAGTTTTAACCGGGAGTATGGCAGTCATTGTATGGCGCGGGTTCACGCGCAGCTGCTATCGGATGCTGGCAATTTTTATTGGAAAAAAGAGCACGGAACATGAATAAAAACAGAAAGTTGTTGACGCATACTTTGTTGTGGGGCGCGCTGGCTTATCATGCGCAGGGTCTGGCAGAAGATCTGTTGAATTATCACCGGCCACTCAGCGTGCAATATCTGGATACGCCGGGCACAGGCGTCAATGACACAAGTCCGTTAACGCTGGAAGACGGTACTGTCACCACGGTAGGCGAGTTCCGCAAAAAAACCATCGAACAAGTGCGCCGGGCTGTGGCACTGCAATTTACCAACAAAGTGGCGCTGCGCTGGGATGTGAAATTTAAGTCGAATGCCGGCTACGACGCCTTAACTTTGGGCCCCAGTTTTACCGAAGTCACCAGCGCCAATCAGGACCCGGCGGGCATCGCCAAAGCCGGCAACTGGTATCCGCAGACTTTACTTTATGCCCTTAACGAAATTACCTGGGATGCCACCAACTATGCTGTCGCTGAAACGCAGTTTCTGGCCAATCCGCAAAATATCCAGTCACGGATAGTGACCTCCAGTGGCCAGTCAGAACTGACCTCGATTATCTACCATGAACTTATTCACGTGTATGGTTTTGCCGAAAGCTCTTGTCTTGGCTCCTGTATTCCGGCGCGGATGTCGAACAATAATCACCTGACACCATTCCTGTGGCACCGCAGTGCAGACAATACGCTGGTGAACTACGGCACGCTGGATTTGGATGGCCGTGAAGCAGCCGGAAAAAGTAACAACCGTTTTCTGGCCGGCGGTACCCTGAGTGCGCCACGCACGTCGGCGGCGGTGCAGGCCGAGCTGACCGGCGGGAAATATGTCGACGCCAGCGGTGGTTATGTTCAGTTGTTTGCCACACCAACGGCCACCGGCGGCTGGGATGGTCAGGCTGGCGGTCATTTGTCTTTTGATGTACAACCGGCGCAGCTCATGTATTCCTCTGCGGCCAGGGTGCAGGATATGGGCATCGCCGCGCCTATGCTGTGTGACGCCGGCTGGTGTCGTAAAACCGGACAAGTGATTGATCTGACGGCGCAGGCGACGCTGGACAGCAATGCCAGTTCGGCCAGTAAAACCTATATTGACGTCACCTTTAAAAACCAGACCAATGCCGACGCCGACAAATTGCAGGCGCAGGTGCGGTTAGATACCAGGTATAGCGGTGTGGTCCTCAGCGGTGATCAACAAGGCTGTACCCTTGAAGCGCAAGTGCTCAATTGTGCTTTTGAGCTGGCGGCACTTGGCAGCAAAAAAATCACGCTGACACTCGGCGCCTTAACCGATGCGGGCTATAGCATTGCCGGTGAAGTTTATTCCAAAGACTTTGATGTCGACCGCAATGGCTTTAACAATATTCTGGATACGACGTTAAAACTGGCCACGACGACGCCGGGCACCGGCGGTGGCACAGGTGGCGGTACAGGTGGCACGGGCGGTGGCGGCAGCACAGGTGGTACTGGCGGGGGCGTGACAACACCGACAACACCAACAGCGCCAGCGGAGTCAGGCAGTGGCGGCGCAATGCCGCTGTGGTTTGCCTGCCTAGTGATGCTGGCCTGGCGGCGCCGGCAGGCATCTTGAGTCCGCAGCGCGCAGGGGCAGTCGGCTGAGGTATTGCTGCTGCGCTTTTATGTTGTTGAAATGCCGGCTGAGACTTGTTTGTCGCGCCGGCTTTTTTTATGATAACCTTAATTGTAATACAATATTAATAAAGGTGCAGTGATGACGGTAACAACAGAACAACAGCTGGCCAATGCTATCCGGGTGCTGGCGATGGATGCAGTGCAACAGGCCAAATCTGGCCATCCCGGCGCGCCGATGGGCATGGCGGATATCGCCACTGTGCTGTGGCGTGATTTTTTAAAGCACAACCCACAGGACCCGGCCTGGGTTGACCGTGACCGCTTTGTGCTGTCAAACGGCCACGGTTCGATGTTGCTGTACGCGCTGTTGCATTTAAGCGGTTACGACCTGCCGATGAGCGAATTACAACGCTTCCGGCAGCTGCATTCAAAAACGCCGGGCCACCCTGAATATGGGTATACGCCGGGTGTTGAAACCACCACAGGCCCGCTCGGTGCTGGCATCGCCAATGCTGTGGGGATGGCTGTGGCGGAAAAAACGCTGGCGGCGCAGTTTAACCAGCCGGGTCTGGCTTTGGTCGACCATTTCACTTATTGCTTTCTGGGCGACGGTTGTCTGATGGAAGGGATATCACACGAAGCCTGTTCGCTGGCGGGCACCTTGCAGCTTGGCAAACTGATCGCGTTTTGGGATGACAACGGCATTTCTATCGACGGCCATGTCGAAGGCTGGTTCAGCGACAACACACCACAACGTTTTGCCGCTTATGGTTGGCAGGTGATTAGCGGTGTCGATGGCCATGACCCGGCAGCTATTGCGCAGGCGATCCGCGAGGCGCAGGCCAATTCCAGTCAGCCAACGCTGATTTGCTGCAAAACCGTGATTGGTTTTGGCTCGCCAAATAAAGCCGGCACGCACGATTGCCACGGCGCGCCTTTGGGCGAAGCGGAAGTCAAAGCGGTGCGCGCGCAACTCGGCTGGCTCTGGCCGGCCTTTGAGATCCCTTCTGAAATCAGCACTTTGTGGGACCAGCGCAGCAAAGGCGCGACGCGCCAACAAAGCTGGCAGTTGCTGTGGCAGCAATATCAGCAGCAGTATCCGGCGCTGGCTGCACAGTTCAGCCGCCGCGTGCTCAATGGCGAGCTGCCGGCCGAATTTGCCGAAGTTGCGCAAAAGCATATTCGCGATTGTCAGCAACAGGCGCAAGCCATTGCCACCCGCAAAGCGTCACAACAAAGCATTGGCGTGTTTGCCCGGTTGCTGCCAGAAATCCTTGGCGGTTCGGCCGATTTGGCCGGCTCCAATCTGACCTTGTGGCCAGAAGCCAAAGCACTGCATCAGCATGCTGACGGCAACTATCTGCACTATGGCGTGCGCGAATTTGGCATGAACAGCATCATGAACGGCGTGGCGCTGCACGGTGGTTTTATCCCCTTTGGCGGCACTTTCCTGATGTTTATGGAATATGGCCGCAACGCGGTGCGGATGGCGGCGCTGATGGGTATTCGGAGTATTTTTGTTTACACCCACGATTCAATTGCCCAAGGCGAAGATGGCCCCACGCATCAGCCGATTGAACAAGTGCCGAATTTACGTTTAACGCCGAATTTATCCACCTGGCGCCCGGCTGACGCCACTGAAACCGCTGTGGCCTGGCAACATGCGCTTGAGCGGAAACAAGGCCCGACCGCGTTGGTATTAAGCCGGCAAAATACCGCGGCGGTGGTGCCAAAAGATTTGGATTTGAGCCTGATCCGGCGTGGTGCTTATGTGGTGGCGCAAACTGATGCACAGGCAGTGCCGGCATTAATTCTGCTCGCCACCGGTGCGGAAGTGGGGCTGGCGTTAGAGGCCTATCAGCAGCTGGCTGCTAACGGTGTGGCGGTGCGACTGGTATCGATGCCAAGCACCGATGTATTTGACGCGCAGGATGCTGCTTATCAGGCCGCGGTGTTACCGGCCGGCAGTAAAATTCTGGCGATTGAAGCGGCGCATCACGACTACTGGTACAAATACACCGGCCGCGACGGCGCTATTATCGGCATGCGCAGCTTCGGTGAATCAGCACCAGGGCCGGTGTTGATGCAACACTTCGGGTTTAGCGTGGAGAATATTGTGGCTGCAGCGCAGCAGTTGCTGGTTTAGCTCTTTGCCCGGCGGGCGGCGGTTTGGTTGTTGTCATCATTTTTTCCTGCTGCCGCGAGTCCGCTTAGAAGAGATTTCACCTAACGGTGAGTTCCTTTCTTTTGTCTTGCCAAAAGAAAGGAACCAAAGAAAATTCGCACCCCGGTTCCGCTCGAAAGCCCGATGAAAATCAACAGTTTGAGGCGCTGGGGCAACTCGCGCGGCGCTACCGTCGCCGCACTCAGACACTCCCGGCCGGTCGTCGCACGATTAAGACCTCAAACTATTGATTTGCATCGGCTCGCTCCAACGGGGGATTGGTTTTCTTAG
>CALJUX010000043.1 GCA_937978655.1 uncultured Chromatiaceae bacterium | reverse complement strand
ATACGAGATGGTGATTCGTGACTGGAGTTCAGACGTTTGCTCTTCCGATCTGTCGGTACAACCTTTACCCGCCAGCCTGTTGCCTGAAGTGTCTGCGCTAGCATTGTGTAATGCATTGATGGGCATAGTACCGGTTGCTGCTTTTGCCGGTCGCCCGCTGGTTACCGGGCCTGGCGTTGCATTGCAGCGAAAGGTCGACGAATTATTACAGGAAGTCTGAATGAAAAAGTTTTTGTTGCAGGGGCTGATTGTGCTGGCCGTTGCGGCTTTTGGCGTGCGCAATGAATTACAACAGGTGCTGCAGGTGCAGATATCACTGCCAGACGCTTATGTTGAACTCAAACCCGGCGCGAATTTATCCTCATTGTGCCGGCAATGGCAGCAACAGCAATTATTGAGCGAATGGCAATGTCAGCAGCTGAGGATCCAATCGCTGCTGAAGCCGCAATTACGGCAACTGCAGGCTGGGGTTTATGCCGTCAAACCGATGCGTCTGCAGGCTTTGTTACAGCTGCTGCGCAGTGGAAAAGTCGCCCAGTTCAGTCTGACTATTCGCGAAGGCCAGACTTTTGCGCAAAATCTGCAGCAGCTGCAACAACTGCCCTATCTGGACGCTGATGTCGCTGACGCTGACAAAGCGCGGCAGCTGTTACAGTGGCCGGCGGATTGGGGCGCGTTGCCCGCGTCCGCTGAAGCGCTGGTGTTTCCGGACACGTACTTTTATACCGCCCATACTAAGTTATCTGTGGTGCTGCAAAGAGCCAATCAGGTGCTGCTGAACAAGCTCGACGCCGCATGGCAAAGCAAACAAGGCGGCTTACCGCTGCAGAATCGTTATGAGCTGTTAACGCTGGCGTCTATTGTGGAAAAAGAAACTGGTCATTTGCCAGAAAAACCTTTAATCGCCGCGGTGTTTATCAACCGATTACAGACCAAAATGAAGCTGCAAACCGACCCAACGGTGATTTATGGTTTGGGCGACAGGTATCAGGGCGACATCAAACGTGAACATTTAAAAGATCCGCATCCGTATAACACTTATGTCCACGCTGGTTTACCGCCTGGGCCAATAGCACTGGTCAGCTGGGGCTCTTTGCAGGCGGCGGCGCAACCGGCGCAGTCTGACAAATTATATTTTGTTGCCAGAGGTGATGGGACTCATCAGTTTTCAGCCAGTCTGACAGACCACAATAAAGCGGTACAGCAGTATATTTTTGGGAAAAAATCATGAATCAGGGCCGTTTTGTGGTGATTGAAGGGCTGGAAGGCGCCGGAAAAACGACCGCTATCCAAACCGTCTATCAGTGGTTATGTGACCAGGGACATCACGTGGTGCAAACGCGTGAACCCGGCGGTACGCCGCTTGCGGAGCAGATCCGCACTTTGGTGAAATCAGTACAGCAGGAGACCGTTTCGCCGGTCACTGAGCTACTGCTAATGTATGCGGCCCGCGCACAATTGCTGCACAATGTGATCAATCCGGCGCTGACGCGTGGCGACTGGGTATTGGCCGACCGGCATGATTTATCCTCCCGCGCGTATCAGGGCGGCGGCCGGCAAATTCCGGACGCGGTGCTTGATCCCATTCGCCAGCTGGTACTGGGCGAGCTGCGACCAGATTTAACGCTATATCTGGACATTGACCCGGTGATTGGGCTGCAAAGGGCACGGGCCCGTGGCGAGCTGGACCGGATAGAACAGGAACAGTTGGGGTTCTTCCAGCGAGCCCGGGCGAAATATCTGGCCGTGGCCGCGACTGAGCCAAATATTGTGGTGATTGATGCCGCAAAGCCGCTGGCTGATGTGCAGCAGCAATTACGGCAGGCGCTGGAGCAACATTTCGCGTGACCACTTCCTTACCCTGGCTGCAGCATACCGAGCTGCGTTTATTCAGTCTGGCCTGTGCGCAGCAGTTACACCATGCCATTTTGCTGACTGGTCCTGTCGGCATTGGCAAACACATTCTGGCCAGACAACTGGCGCACCAGCTGTTGTGTCATAACCCGCTGCCGGATGGGGCCTGCGGCCGCTGTAAGAGCTGCACGCTCGGCGCAGCTGGCCATCACCCGGATTTGTTAACACTACAAGTGGGTTCCAGTATCTCGGTAGATCAGATCCGTGAGATCAGTCACCTGATGCAAAATGCACCGCAGCAAGGCGGGGCGCGGGTGGTGGTGATCCCGCAAGCAGAGAAAATGACCGAATCTGCCGCCAATGCGCTGCTAAAAACGTTAGAAGAACCAGGCCCGCATAGTTATCTGCTTCTATACACCGCCTATGCACAACAGCTGATGCCGACTATTTTGTCACGCTGCCAGCGCTGGGACTTACCGGCACAATATGATGAACTCACACGGCAATGGCTGGCGCAGCAGAGCCCTGATCCACTGCCGGATTTTCTGCTGGAGTTCTGTGGCGGCGCGCCGTTAAAAGCGCTGGAACTGCAAAGCAGTGGAGAAGCCCTGCTGCTGGCTGCGCAGCTCAAAGCCCTGCAGGCTTTCCTGCAAAGCGGAGAGGGGCTGGCGCCGCTGCAAAAACAACTGGAAGCACAGACAGAACTGGCCGCATTGTTGTATTACACCTTGCGGCATTGGGTTGGCAGCCAACAATTGCCGCCAGTTGAGGTATTTTCGCGTGTGGCCCGCTGGTGTCGTGACGAGCAGCTGATTTTGGGGCAGAATAAATCATTAGCGCTGACAACTTTGTTGTTGGACAGATCGGAAGAGCACACGTCTGAACTCCAGTCACGAATCACCATCTCG
>CALJUX010000042.1 GCA_937978655.1 uncultured Chromatiaceae bacterium | reverse complement strand
GAACCGGACAGGATTGATTAAAAATGTGGATCAGTTTTCGATGCAAATTACGGGGGGAAGTGGATCAGTTCCGGGTGCAAATCAACAGTAGTTGACTTAAAGACTAGTCCTTTCAACTTAGAAGACTTGGTATTGAAGTCTGAGCTTTCAAGCAATATAGCGCTAATGGATGACATTACGACAAAGTTAAACGTTCCATTTAGTTTATTCGGAAGTTCTTTATTTGCACTTTTTGAAGAGGCAATACCGCGATTCAAGAATGTTTTTGAGCAAGGTGTCGAGAATGTTACTTATACCGACAGATATTTGATAAGCCCGATAAGTATAGGCTTGGTTATCTCTATTTTTGCTCATGTTAAAGCAACAATGGGGATAAGAGATTTTGAGATTATTACATGCCATCCGAGCCCTTCTGGTGATAAGAAACCTTATTGCATTGCGGATAACTTTTGCAATGTTGACGATGTTAATGATTTCATCGACTCGGTTTGTAGAACATACGGAATTAACGTATATCCAGAGTTTGCTTCCAAAAATGACATCGATCATGGAAGGTGCTTGACGTTTACACTAACGAATGGAGAGGTGGTTCGAATTTTATTTGACCAAGGAATGGGTTATTGGGCAACTCGTCGTCCATACAGCCGGTTCAGATTCGATTTTGATAATATTCAAGCATTTGATATTACAACTTGGGACTTCAACATTGAGTCAACAGGGGGAAGCAGCTACATAGTTGCTCACAAAGCATGAGTTGTTTTTTTAGCTAGTGACCAATGTGAACATTGTATTAGCTGTACTAGCTCAGACCTTATCTGACTGTTACCAGTTTTGCACTGGTTTCGGTCAGATTCTTTTCAGCTCATACCCGTTTCTTATGAATCAATTTTTCAATTTGCGTTATGCCATTACACATTTAGATTTTGTCACAGAAACTCAAATCTGCAGGAAGAAAAAAACTTGCAGCCCTAACGACTAAATCATTCATTTTAAATCCGAATTTCTTCTGCTTTTCGCAATAAGTGAATAACCATTAAGGTCAATTAATGACTGTTTTGGTCACAGAAATCTGTGACACGCTTTTGTGCTGGGGATATTCGACCGAAGGTCAAAAATATAACTTTTTAGGAACAGAAAAATTTTAAAAATTGCAGCTGGAAAGATTTTTTGGTCACAGATAGGTCACAGAGTGGCGATTTTAGAAACATAAAAATCCCTAATAAAGGGAACTCTATATTTTTCAATGGATTAAAAAGGTGTAAAATTGGTTGCGGGAGCCGGATTTGAACCGACGACCTTCGGGTTATGAGCCCGACGAGCTACCAGGCTGCTCCATCCCGCGACCGTGCGTTACCCCTGAGCAGATGAGATAACTATTTGATATGCAAGACATTAATTGATGACCTTCGGAAAAACAAGTCACAATTGGTTGCGGGAGCCGGATTTGAACCGACGACCTTCGGGTTATGAGCCCGACGAGCTACCAGGCTGCTCCATCCCGCGTCCGTCATTGCGGGGCGCATCTTATTGCTTTTAGATTTCGATAGCAAGCAACAATTCAGATAAATACCGCCATCTTGTGCTGACTGCTGATTTAATCAGCAGCTTGTGTTTTAAAGCAGCAAATCAGCGGTGGCGCCGTCCGGTCACGCCGGCAAAACCAAATTCGGCGCAAGTCCGTGATCAACTTCTGATATAATCTGCGCAATTTTTTTAGTGTGGATCTCCTTATGTTGCAATTCTGGGCGTTAACCTCCAAAGGCATTGAAGAAGTACTGGCCAGTGAACTGACCAGCCTCGGTGCCACCGTCAGTAAAGTCAGCCTTGGCGCTGTACGGTTCGAGGCAACGTTAGCGCAGGGCTACCAGATCTGTTTATGGTCGCGCCTCGCCACCCGGATCATGCGCCAGCTCGACCAATTCTCTATTAATGAACAATCTGATGTTTATGCGGTCGCCAACGAGCTGGACTGGACCACACAGATGGGCCTGCGTCAAAGCCTCGCGGTCGAGTGCGTCGGTAAACATGCCACTATTGATAACAGTCAATTCGGCGCGATGCGCGTCAAAGATGCCATCGTTGACCAGTTCAGAGCCAAATTTGGCGAACGGCCGGATGTCAGCCGCAGCGAACCTGATGTGCGTTTTCAGCTGCGCATGGAACGTCAGCATTTTTATTTCTTAAAAGATTTCTCCGGCCCGTCACTGCATCAGCGTGGGTATCGTAAAGAGCAGGGCGAAGCACCGTTAAAAGAACAACTGGCGGCGGCCTTGTTAATCCGCTCGGGCTGGCAATTTGAGCGACCGCTGGTTGACCCGTTTTGTGGCAGCGGGACTTTATTAATAGAAGCCGTGCTGATGGCGCGGCAATTAGCGCCTGGCCTCAAACGCCTCAAGTTTGCCTTTGAAAACGACAGCGATTTTGATGCCGCGTTATATCAGGAGCTGCGGGCCAACGCCTTAGGCCAGCGCCAGGCCTTACCAGCCACGACCAGGTTTATCGGCTTTGATACCGACCCGCGCCAACTCGACAAAGCGCGCCAGAACGCTGCCCGTGCCGGTGTGGCCGAATTTATCGAATTTAAAGCCGGGGATGCCACGACACTGGAAGCTGCCGGCACGCAAATCCCCGGCGTGGTGATTTGTAACCCACCTTATGGTGAGCGGTTAGGCGATATTCCCTCGCTCATTCCGGTGTACAGCGAATTCTCGGTGCGGCTGAAGCAACACTACGCCAATTGGCGGCTGGCGATTATCACCAGCAACTCTGACTTATTACGTTCGCTGAAACTGTCGAAACTGAAATCGTATAAATTTGCCAATGGCCCGCTGGATTGTGAATTTACTTTGTTTGACCTGACGGAAAAACAAGTGCAAATCACCAGTAAAACGCCGTCGATGTTTTTTGCCGAAAGTGAATCTTTTGCCAACCGGCTGAAAAAGAACGTCAAACAGCTGGAAAAGTGGGCCAAACGCGAACAAATCAGCTGCTACCGGCTTTATGACGCCGACATTCCGGAATATAACGTGGCTGTCGACTGGTACGACGGCGAGGTGGTGATCCACGAATATGCCGCACCTTCAAATGTAGACGAGCAAGTCGCGCAAAAACGCCTGTTTGACATCGTCAATCTGGTGCCGCAAGTGTTGCAGGTGCCAACCGACGCCATAGTTCTAAAAGTCCGTGAGAAGCAAAAAGGCAAAGAGCAGTATCAGGCACTCGCCAAAGCCGGCCAATACAAAACGGTCAGCGAATACGGTGCTAAATTCCTGGTGAATTTGCGCGATTACCTCGATACCGGGCTGTTTTTAGACCATCGCCTGACCCGGCGCAGTATTCAGCAGCAAGCCAAAGACAAAGCCGTGCTGAATCTGTTTGCTTATACCGGTTCTGCGTCTGTACACGCCGCCTTGGGCGGTGCCCGCAGCGTCACGACTGTGGATATGTCCAACACCTATTTAGACTGGGCCAAACGGAACTTTGCGATTAACGATCTGGCCGGTAAACAATATCAGTTTGTCCAGGCGAATGTGCTGGAATGGCTGGCAGAGTGTAAAAACCAGTTTGATTTAATTTTTGTTGACCCACCGACTTTTTCCAACTCCAAACGGATGGAAGACACCTGGGATGTGCAGCGTGACCATGTGAAATTACTGACCATGATCAGCAAGTTAGTGGCGCCACAAGGCAAAGTGATTTTCTCCAATAACAAACGTAAGTTTAAAATTGCCCGGGAAGAGTTGGAAGCCGCCGGCTGGTCGATTAAAGACATCAGCGCCGCATCCTTGCCGGAAGATTTTAAACGCAACCCGCAAATCCATGTCTGCTTTGAGCTGACGCGGAGCGCCTGATGCTGACACTTTACAGCACCTGGGGTTGCCATCTGTGTGAAGAAGCCGAAGCGCTGCTAAACGCCGCTGGTGCCGACTTCAGCCTGGTAGATATTGTTGACGACCCGGCCGCTTTTGCCTTGTACCGCGTCGAGATCCCGGTGCTGACTTATCAGCATGCCGGACAAACCAGTGAATTAAAATGGCCCTTTGATGCGGCCGCTTTGCAGTTATTTATCACACAGCCCGCGCTGTGAATGGGAAAAAACCAACGTGGAATTACTGAGATTTCAACAAGCCTGTCTGGCCTTTGGCACTCACCCGGTGCTGGATCATGTCGACTTCAGTCTGTTTGCCGGTGAGCGTGTCTGTCTGGTTGGCCGTAACGGCGCCGGCAAGTCATCGATGCTCAAAGTGCTGACCGGTCAGCAAACACTGGACGATGGTCAGGTGGTGAAAGAAAACAACGTGGTGCTGGCGCGGCTGGAGCAAGATCCACCGGCACGCATTGACGTCACTATCGCTGATTTTATCCGCGAAGGCGCCGGCGACCTTGCCGACAAACTACAACGGTTTTATCAGATCTCCAACGAATACGATGCCGACAACGACGCACAACAGCGCGAATTTGCCAGCTTACAAAGTGAACTGGACGCCCGCGATGGCTGGCAGTTAGAAGCCCGCGTCAGCCAGCTCTGTGAGCAGTTTGTGATGGCGCCCGATGCCACGCTGGCGAGTTTATCCGGCGGTTGGTTACGCAAAGCGGCGCTGGCGCGCGCGCTGGTGGCAAAACCGAATATTTTACTGCTGGATGAACCAACCAACCACTTAGATGTAGCCGCAATTCAATGGCTTGAGCAATTTCTGCAGCAGTTTGCCGGCGCTATTATTTTTGTCTCGCACGACCGGGCTTTTATCCGCAATGTCGCCACCCGGATCATCGATTTAGACCGTGGTCAGTTGACTTCACACCCGGGCAATTATGCCGATTATCTCGACCGCAAAGCCAAGATGCTTGAAGTAGAACAACAGCACAATGCGTTGTTTGATAAAAAACTGGCCGAAGAAGAAGTCTGGATCCGCCAGGGCATCAAAGCACGACGCACCCGCAATGAAGGCCGGGTGCGGGCTTTAAAAGAACTGCGTAAAGAGCGCGCCGCGCGCGTTGAGCAACTGGGCAAAGTTGATTTTGCCATTGAGCAGGCGGCCAAATCCGGCAAGCTGGTGTTTGAAGGCAAAAAACTCAATTTAAGTTTTGACGGCAAAACGCTGCTGCAGGATTTTAACTTCCTGCTGATGCGCGGCGACCGCGTGGCGTTAGTCGGGCCAAACGGTGTCGGTAAAACCAGTTTAATCAAAGTGTTATTGGATGAATATCCGGTGCAGAGCGGTGAGATTAAACGCGGCACTAACCTCGAAGTGGCTTATTTTGACCAGCACCGGATGGCGCTGGATTTAGACGCCACAGTGCAGGATAACGTGGCAGAAGGGCGCCAGGAAATTACCCAGAATGGCCAGACCCGCCATGTGCTGAGCTACCTGCAGGATTTCCTGTTTGCGCCAGCCCGCTCACGCACGCCGGTGCGGGCGTTGTCTGGCGGTGAAAAAAACCGGCTGTTGTTGGCCAAGTTATTCGCCAAGCCCAGCAACCTGCTCATTCTCGATGAACCCACCAACGACCTTGACGTCGAAACGCTGGAGCTGTTAGAAGATATTCTGCAGCAATATCAGGGCACTGTTATTCTGGTCAGCCACGACCGTGAATTCGTTAATAACACAGTGACCAGTGCCTTATGGTTTACCGGGACTGGGCGTATTGTTGAGATCGCCGGCGGATATGATGACGTACTGGCCTACCAGCAGCTGCAACAAAGCCGGTCTGAAGTAAAAAAACCGTCGAATGAACAAATAATTACAAAACCCGCTGAGCAAACAGCCGCGCAGGCTTCAGCTTCAGCTTCGAAGAAGTTATCATACAAAGAGAAACGCGAACTGGAACTGTTGCCCGCCGAGATCGAAAGTCTTGATGAACAGCTCAGCGCCTTACAGACGCAGGTCAATGATCCGGAGTTCTTCCGCCAGAGTGCCGATGTCACCACAGCTCTATTGAACCAAATTCAGCAGACCGAGTCGAAGCTGGCGCACGCATACGAGCGTTGGGAACAATTAGAAGCATTAAACCAGCAGTAGCAGGGGAATTGAATGAAATTTTCGCCGTTGTTTGTCGCCATGTTACCGGCCGTTGTGGCCTTTACGGGGCAGGCAGCCACTTATCAGATCGTTGAATTAGGCCCGATTGACGGGTATAAATCCAGCTTCACCGCAGCGCTGAACAACAACAATCAGGTCGTGGGAAATTTAAGCAACAGATTTAATTATCCGGTCGATGTCAGCGCTGTGGACCTGACCAGCACTTTTATCACCGGCAATCTTTCCACCGCCGAAATTGAAGAAATTAAAAAAGGTAACGTCAATGCCAGGGCACTGACGGTATTAACCGCTTATTTGCAGGCGGCCGCCAGTGTCTATACCACACAACGTTTTGCCGCCACTTACCCGGTGCGGCTGGATACCCGACAGCTGGTCCGGTTGCGTGACAACGCAGCCGTGCAAACCAACAACGAATATCTGCTTGGCATTAATGACCTCAACCAGATGGTCGGTTACGGTTCAGCGCCTTTTACCAAACAGTCATTCACCCCGGCTGCCACTACAACCACACCGAACCCTGTTGCCCAGCAACTGTGGGTGCCGGCACCGATGCATCTGGCCGGTGTAGTGCTCACGGACAAAGGCAAATACACCTTACCACCAGCCTACACTGACTTTGGCGGCGGTTATTCTGTCGGCCGCGCTATTAATAACAACGGCAAAGTGATTGGCTACGGCGCCAGCACGATGACGGCCTCGACCCAAACGGCGATAGCCGCCAGCTGTGACGGCAAAGCCGAACCTAAAGATCTGTGTTATTACCGCAACGCGCGGGCAAACAGCTACGAAACCGCCGGCATGGTGTGGCAACTGGACGCCAATGGCAAACCGGGCACCCCGCAGCTGTTAGGCTATCTCGGCGAGAAAAACTCCGGCAAGCCACACACCCGGACAGATTATCCGGCAGTCTCTTATACCAGTACGCCAAATGACCTGAACGATCAGGGCCTGGTGGTTGGTGCATCGGTTTACTCCGACAGCGACGATATCCGCTACTCATTGATCACCTTTCGCGATGAAGTCTATTCGGCCTATCACGCCACGATATTTGACGGCACTGAGCTGAAATCTTTTATTGACACCAAAGAATGGCTGGCGAGTGCTGCCACGGCGGTCAATAACAAAAATATCATCACCGGCTATTCAACAAAAACTATCAATAGTACAAACCGTAATCGTTTTTTCATTTATGACTACAACACGCAAAAACTGACTTATCCGGCGGATTTATTCAGCTCTGCGTCTACTGCACCCGAAGCCATCAATGACAACAATCTGATTGTTGGCAGTACTGAAACCGTCACCCAAGGTTCAGAAGCACGTCGTAATGTCGGTTTTATCTACGATATCGCTGCGAACAGCTTCAAAGATATCAATACCTTAGTAGCCTGTAATTCACCATATACCATTGTGAGCGCCAATGACATCAATGAGAAAAATGTCATTATCGCCACTGCGGTGAAACAGGTTGACCAGCGTGACAGTAAAGGCGAACTGGTGAAGGATACAGCCGGCAACGTGTTAAAAGAGGAAGTTGCAGTCGCCGTTCAGCTTAATCCAATCCCCAACGGCAGCATTGACAGCTGTGGTGCCACGCCTGATCAGACTTATGAACGTCAGGGCGCCAGTTTTGGCTGGTTAGCTTTGTTGGCATTGTTACCGCTGGCTATCCGCCGCCGTCGCTACTGAGACCTTTTTATTGCCACAAGCCCGCTGTCGCGGGCTTTTTTATTTCTCTCACCAGTGTGCAGGCCTGACGCCGGCGTTTAAAAAAAATTTTTTCATTATTTTGTCGTCAAATTGCAATGAAGTTCAGTTCGTTAGCGAATGTCAAACAGTATCTCTGCTATTTTGATTTGAACCTTTTCCCCCACAGGTCTATCTATTAACTGTGTGCCGGTATTGCACCCCAGCAGCCGGCACTATCTGTGAAGAACACATAGAGTTGAGGAAGACTGCCGTATGAAAAGACAAAAACGTGATCGTCTGGAACGTGCTCATGCCCAAGGTTACCGTGCTGGTGTCACAGGCCGTTCAAAAGAGCTTTGTCCGTATCAGAGTTTAGATGCGCGCTCGCAGTGGTTGGGGGGATATCGCGATGCGATGGAAGACCGTGGTGGCGGTCTGTTCAGTAAAGGTCAATGATCCGGTCTGCTGTGACCAGGACGTAAAAGGAACAAACCCCGCAATGGCGGGGTTTGTCGTTAGATGCGTCTGCAGACTCAGAAATTAGAAGTATCCTGGAACAGACCTACTTTTAACTCTTCAGCGGCATAAATATCACGGCCATCGACGCTGACCACGCCGTCGGCAATGCCCATAAACAGCTTGCGTTTGATCACGCGCTTCATGTCGATGGTGTAAGTGACTTTTTTAGCCGTCGGCAGGATTTGTCCGGTGAATTTCACCTCACCAACCCCCAGCGCACGCCCTTTGCCAGGACCGCCGGACCAGCCGAGAAAGAAGCCGACCAGCTGCCACATCGCGTCCAGACCCAGACAGCCAGGCATCACCGGATCGCCCTGAAAGTGGCAGGCAAAAAACCATAAGTCCGGATGAATATCAAATTCTGCAATGATTTGACCTTTGCCGTATTTACCGCCTTCCTCAGAAATATGCAGGACACGGTCAATCATCAGCATGTTGTCAATTGGCAGCTGACTATTGCCCGAACCGAACAATTCACCTTTGCCACACGCGATTAAATCTTCTTTTGTAAAGCTATTCTGAGTCATGTATGTTAGGTCCAAAAAAAATGCCGGCTCACTTTAGCGAACAGATGTACGCTAAACAAGTCCGATTAGTCTGAATCTGCGAAGATTTATGTTATGGCCTGCTGACGACAGGCAGATGACAGACCCGACCACAGAGAATCCCTGCGTATGGCCAAGCCCGCTCAGTCTCCACTCACCAATGCAGAAAAACAACAGCGCTATCGTGAGAAACAGCGCAAGTCCGGCAAAAAAGAACTGCGCGGTTACCTGACGCCTGAGGCGCTGACCTGCTATCAGGAAATTGTCGACAAGACCGACTGGAACGACAGTTTATTGCTCAGTAACGCCATCCGGCTGATGTATGCCGCGCATAAACTGGGGCAGGTCGGTTTGTTAAACAGCTGGCTGAACGAGCACAAACGCTGAGCCGTACTTCACTGTGACATCCACAGCGGTTCTGCCGTATAATGGTCGTCCTTTTTCTGCCATGGGTGTTGTGATGATCCTGTTTGTCCGCGATTTAACTGTCATCGATTTTTCTTATCTGTGCCCTCAGCGTGGTCTGCTCGGCGAAAGTTTTATCGTCGACGTTGAGCTGCATGGCGGCCTCGATGCGACGTCGATGGTCCTCGATTTTGCCCATGTGAAAAAACTGATCAAAAAAGCGATTGATACACTGGTTGACCATAAACTGGCATACCCGGCGCAACATCCGGCGCTCGCCAGCCGCGTTGAAGCGGGTGTTGAGATCCTCAGCATGGCAAGCCAACGTGGCAACATTCAGGTCGCGTCGCCGCTGGAAGCCCATGTTGCGATCCCGGCGCAAAAAGTCGATGAGCAAAGCCTGACGGCCTTCTTGCAGCAACAAATCAAACCCTTGCTGCCCGCCAATGTCGAGCAGCTGGTGTTGCTGCTGCGGCCGGAAAAATCGACTGGTTTTTATTACCACTACAGCCATGGTTTAAAAAAGCATGATGGTAACTGCCAGCGCATCGCCCATGGCCATCGTTCCACCATTGAAATTTATCAGCACAACATGCTGAGCCCGCGGCTGAACAAACTCTGGACCGAGCGCTGGACCGACATTTACCTCGGTACCGCTGAAGATCAGACCGATGCCAGCAATTGTGTCTGGGTCCAACCGCAAAGCGACAGTTATTTCTTTCGTTATCAGGCGCCGCAGGGCTGGTTTGAGATTGCGTTACCGGTATCACACTGCGAAATTGTGCCCTGTGACACCACCGTTGAGTGTCTGGCCGAGTTTATCGCCAACAGCCTCAAAGCGCTGGAACCGGCGCCTTATAAAGTTGTTGCCTATGAAGGCGTCGGCAAAGGCGCAGTTGCCTTTGCCTGATGACACCAGCGGACTTAACACGGCGCCTCATCAGCGCCAGTCCAGCTGATCCCCGGCCACGGCGTTTGCTGCGATATCGCACTGAGCACCGCCACAGTTGCAGCAGCCGGCGCCAGACAAAGCGCCAGCTGTAGCAAGCGTTGTTGCCGGAACAGATGACATTGCAGCACATCGCCCGGACCAGAGCGGCTCAACAGCTGTTTCAGCGTGTTTTCACTGGCTTTGAGTCCTTGCACGGCAATCAGCAAGTCGCCACTGCTAAACCCCGCCTGATGCGCCGCAGTGCCATTGCGCACGGCGGTCAGTAATAATCCATCCGCTTTGCTTTCATATATGAATCCGGGCTCAACCGACAACAGCGGCAGTGTTTTTTCACCGCTCAGGTCGGTCTGATGCTCAGGCTGACGCCAGCTGAGCGTCAGACCCAAAATGCCGGCGGCCCGCGCCAGCGGCAACGCAACTGCGGCTTCAGTCCAGTGCCGCACTTGTGCGACCAGACTTTGCGACTGACTGTAGCTTGCCAACGCCTGGAAAAAGCTGTTTTCGTCACTGCCGGTTTCTGCCACGCCAAATTGCTGCCAGCACTGCTGCATCAGTCCGTCCAGGTTCAGGCCAAGCTGATGCAATTCCGCATCCAGACAAAATGCCAGCAATGCGCCTTTGGCGTAGTAGCTGACCACCGCGTTGACGGCATTTTCATCTTGCCGGTAAAAACGCGTCCAGGCATTAAAACTGCTGTCGGCCAGACTCTGCCGGCTGTTGGCCGGCGCACGCTCCAGCCGGCTGATGGTTTTGCTAAGGCCAGCCAGATATTGCGCCAGACTGAGTTTACCGGTACGCAATAAACTCAGGTCGTCATAATAAGAAGTAAATCCCTCATACAACCACAGCTGTGTGCTGTATTGTTCAGCTGCAAGCTGGTAGTGCAGATATGGCTGCGGCCGCGCCCGTTTGACCCACCAGGTGTGGAAATACTCGTGACTGCACAGGGCGAGGAAATTCTGGTACTCCTCGCTGTATTCCGCTGCCAGCCGCGGATTTGGCAGGTCAAAACGATTGCACAACAACAACGTTGAGTTGCGATGCTCCAGACCGCCATAGCCTTGGTCAACCACCCAGGTCAAAAACCAATATTCGGTCAAATCGGCGGGCAGGGCGCCAAACACCTGTTTTTGCGCCTGACACAGCGGGAGCAGGTCCGCCGCGATGCGCTGTGGATCTGTGGCAGTTGCACCACAGAGCACCAGATGGTGTGGTACGGCATCGACCATAAAGCTGGCAACCTCCAGCGCTCCGGCCAGCAACGGGCTGTCAATCAGCTGAGCATAATGCTGTGCGCCGTAAGTCCCAAACGCCAGTGGCGCAGTGCCGTCGCGCCGCGGCAGGCCAGTTGCGAGCTGCCAGTGAGCCGGCGCCTGACCCGCGAGAATTTCCACCTGTAACGGAAACTGTTCCTGACCATGCACCTGCAAACAAGTCGCGGCCGGGTTTATCACGGCAATCTCGCTGCTGAGATAATTGGCCCGTACAGATAAATCAAAGGCATAGACACGATAGCGCACTGTGACCGGCAAATCGCGCGCGACCAGACTCCAGCTTTGTTTGTCCAGCTGCGTCAGCAGCAAAGGCCCGGCATCATCTTGTGCACGGATATCCAGCAGGTGACGGGCAAATTCGCGGATCATATAAGAGCCGGGGATCCAGGCCGGCAACGACAGCAACACGGCTTGCCGGTCTGTTGGCACAAACTCAACAGTGACATCGATATAGTGGCCGGCTAAATCTGCCAGTTCCAGCTGGTAACGGACTTCAGTCATCACATATACTTCCTGCTCTGGGTTTTGCCGGATTATAACGCCGGCGCCACGCAATAAGGAGTTGAAATGGCTGCAGAAACGATTTTCAGTAAAATTATCCGTCGGGAGATCCCGGCAGACGTGTTATATCAGGATGAACTGGTCACCGCATTTCGCGATATCAATCCACGGGCGCCGACCCATATTCTGATAGTACCCAATGTACTGATTCCCACCGCGAACGATGTGACTGCCGAGCATGAAGCTGCGCTGGGCCGGTTATTTACCGTGGCGCGCAAACTGGCAGCCGATGCCGGCATCGCCGAGCACGGCTACCGGCTGATTGTTAACTGCAACGACCATGGCGGTCAGGAAGTATTTCATCTGCATATGCATCTGGTCGGTGGCCGGGCGCTGGGGCCCATGCTGGCACGCTGAGCGCGCCGGCAACAGTTTTGCTGGTAAAACCCGGCGCTTTGATTACAATGCGCCGCTTTTGACAAAGGCAGCACCATCATGAATGAAGCACAAGTGGCCCTCCGGATTGAACAGGCCGTGACCCGGGTGACTAAAACGGTATTCCCGGGCCGGACCAACCATCACAACACCTTATTCGGTGGCGAAGCACTGGCCTGGATGGATGAGGCCGCCTTTATCGCCGCAACCCGGTTTTGCCGCAAACCACTGGTGACAGTGTGCTCTGACCGTGTCGATTTTAAAGAATCCATTCCGGCAGGCACCATTATCGAACTGGTCGCGCGGATTGAGCATGTTGGCCGCACCAGCATCCGCGTCAATGTCGATATTTTTGTGGAACAAATGTACAACGACGACCAGCACCGGGCCATCTCCGGTTCTTTTACTTTTGTCGCGTTGGGGCCGGATCGCAAACCCACACCGGTGCTTGGTTAACACCGCACTGCGACTAACAGGTACTGAGGCGGGATTAACGCCGGTCATAGCGGCAATGGCTTTGCTATAATCGGCCTCCCGACAACTATGGGTGTCCATCCTTGCTTCGATTTCTGGAAGACCGCCACCGGCAGTTTTGGTTATTGCACAGCCTGGGCTGGCTCGGCTTTGCGCTGGTGGCCTTTCTCGGTTCTTTATTTCAGGAAATGCGCGACGCCTATTTACTGGTGGTGGCGCTTGACGCTTACGCCGGCTGGTTATTAACGATCCCGCTGCGTTATTTCTATCAACGCATCCGCAGCTGGCGCCCCATCGCGTTAATTGGTGGCGTCTTGCTGGCGTCTTTGCTGACGGCGGCCTGCTGGTCCGTGATCAAAAACTTCAATTACTGGGAAATTTACCGGCACGGCTTCCGGCCGAAGGACTGGTTACAATATCTGGAACAGACGCCTGTCAGTTTTTACGTGATGCTGAGCTGGAGCGGACTGTATTTTGGCGTACGCTATTACCAGAGCCTGCAACAGGAAAAACAAAAACTGCTGACGGCGTCTAACAAAGCCCACGAAGCCCAGCTAAAGATGCTGCGTTATCAGCTCAATCCGCATTTTCTGTTTAATACGCTCAATGCCATCTCCACGCTGGTGATGCTCGGCGAAGCGGATACAGCCAACAAAATGCTCAGTCGCTTAAGTGACTTTTTGCGCTATTCGTTATACAAAGACCCAATTAAAAAAGTGCCGTTGCAACAGGAACTGCATGCCGCCTCGTTGTATCTGGAAATTGAGAAGGTGCGTTTTTCCGAGCGGCTGACCATCGTATACGATATCGCCGACAACACCGAACTGGCGCTTGTACCGAGCCTTATTCTGCAACCGCTGGTGGAAAATGCGATCAAATATGCGGTGGCACGGCAGGCGGCCGGTGGTCTGATTGCGATCAAGGCGCGTAAATTTGGCCATGATTTGTTAATTGAAGTGGCAGACAACGGTCCTGGCATGCCCATCGACTCAGGCCTGCCAAAAGAAAACAGCGGGCTTGGCCTGGTCAATACCCGTGAGCGGCTCGCCGCATTGTACGACAAGAATTTTTCGCTGGTGCTGACACATAATCAGCCCCAGGGCGTCAAAGTGAATATCCGGATCCCGTTTGAGGTGGAAGCAACAGATGAAGAACATTCTTAAAGTCGTCGTCGTCGACGATGAACCGCTGGCGCGTAAAGGCATGTTATTGCGCCTCGCCGCATTTAAAGAACTGGAAGTCGTTGCCGAATGCAGCAATGGTGAAGAAGCGGTTGCGGCCGTATTGGCGCACAAACCTGATGTGCTGTTTCTTGATGTTGAAATGCCGGTGCTGGACGGCTTTGCGGTGTTAAAACAACTGCAAAGTGAAATGCAGCATCTGCCGTATGTGATTTTTGTTACTGCATTTGACCATTATGCGCTCAGTGCCTTTAATGTCAGCGCCGTGGATTATGTGTTAAAACCGGTTGAGGCGGAGCGGCTGCAGGCGGCGGTGGAAAAACTGTTACGGGCTTACGAGGCCCGTGACGACCACAAACATAAAGGCCAGCTGGCAGAAGTTGTCGCCAAACTGACCGGCGAAGATACCGCGCAAATCCTCGGCCGGCTCGACAACCAGCAGCCGGTGATGAACGACAAATTCCCGGAAGCGATCAGTATCAAAGACTCAGGCGAGATCACCCGGGTGCTGGTGGCCAGTATTGACTGGGTCGACGCCGCCGGTGACTACATGTGCATTCATACTAACGATGGTCAGACGCATATTTTACGCCGCACCATGAAAGAACTGGAACAGGAACTGGACCCGCGTTTATTTGTCCGGGTGCACCGTTCGGCAATCGTCAACGTGGCAACCATCGCCAAATTACAGATGCTGGCCAACGGTGAGCATCAGCTGATGCTCACCAACGGCCAGTCCGTCAAGGTCAGCCGCAGTTATAAAGACCGCGTCAAAACCGTCTTTGGCAGTTAAGCCGGCCGGATGTGCCGCGTGACTGGCACAGAAGCGTGCAGCATCAGACTCCGGCCTGATGCTGCTGCAAAATACGATCTTGCCAGGCCAATAAAAATGGATCGGCCTTTTTAGCTTGCTCGCCGGTCAGCGCAAGCGGATATAACACCGCCTGGCCGGCTTGTTCCCCCGCCATCATCAGGTGGGCGTGACCCGCTAACAGTTGTTCCACCGCAAAAGCGCCGAGTTTAGTAGCCAGGATCCGGTCAGAGCCGACCGGGCTGCCACCGCGTTGCAAATGCCCCAATACCACGGCGCGGCACTCAGTGCCACTTTGTTCTGACAGCTCCTGTGCCAATGCCGCAGCGCCAGCCGGATACATGGTTTCGGCCAATACAATAATGTAACTGCAGGCGCCATGTTGTTGCTGATAACCGCGAATATCTGCGGCGATATCCGCCACATTCACCGTATCACCGTATTCCGGGCAGATGATCTGCTCAGCACTGCCGGCAATGCCGGCCGCAAGCGCCAGATACCCGGTATGCCGGCCCATCACTTCAACCAGGAAAGTGCGCTCAAAGGCATCCGCGGTATCCCGGATTTTATCGATGGCATCCAGTGCCGTCTGCAGCGCCGTGGCAAAACCAATCGTTAAGTCAGTGCCGTCCAAATCATTGTCAATAGTGCCCGGCAGGCCGACAATCTGGCCCCGGTAATAGTGCGATAACGCTATGCAACCCCGAAACGAGCCATCGCCACCGATCACCAGCAAGGCATCAATCGCCAGCTCGTGCAGGATCTGTGCAGCCTGTTCGGCACCGCCAGGTTGTTGCAGCGCCTTACAGCGCGCACTTTTTAACAGAGTGCCACCGAGATGAGCGATCTGGCGGACATCTGTGCTTTGCAACACCTGATAGTCACGCTGAAAAATTCCGTTAAAGCCGTGGCGAAACCCGATGACGCTGATGCCATGTTGCGCGGCGGTCAGCACGACGGCGCGGATCGCCGCATTCATCCCCGGCGCATCGCCACCTGAAGTTAACAAGCCAATTCGTTGTAATTTTGCCATCAAACATTCCTCTGTGAGCGACGGTGTGCTGTGACACCCACTGCAGCATACAATCATGCGCAGACAATTGTGTTGATATATCACAAAGTACCGCTGAACTGACGGGAAAATACGCTGTGCCGGGGTGATAACAGGCGACAAACAGCGCAAAAACAACGACAATAGCGCGCTTTTTTTCAGTCTAAGGGTAGGGTATGCATCAGGCGTCTGGCCGCAGTTTGTACGGATTTATCTTAGCGCTGGTGACAGCCGTATTGTGGGGGATGTTGCCCATTGCGCTGAAACATCTGTTGGTCGATCTGACCGCCAATACCATCACCTGGATACGGTTTTTAGTTGCGGCTTTGTTTGTTACTGCCTTGCTCTGGCAACAAAAGGCGCTGCCATCGGTACGGGGGATCAGCAAAAAAGCCAGCATGCTGCTGGGGATCGCCATCGCCGGTTTGTTGTCTAATTACATCTTATATCTGATGGGACTCCATTTGCTGACAGCAGAAACGGCACAAGTTGTGATTCAGCTGGCGCCGTTTTTGATGATGTTGGGCGGCATATTTATCTTTCGCGAGCATTTATTGCTGTGGCAAAAAATTGGCGCCACTTTATTAGTCTTTGGCTTATTACTGTTTTTCAACGAAAGATTACTGGTACTGCTGACCCAATTTGGCCAAGACAGCCTCGGTGTTTTGTTGGTTATTATTGCCGCAGTGACCTGGGCCGGATATGCGCTGGCGCAAAAGCAACTGCTGATGACTTTCAGTTCTCAGCAAATTATGTGGTTTATTTACCTCGCAGGTGCGCTGTGTTTTCTGCCGCTGGCCGAACTGGCGCCCATTGCCGAGTTGTCGGCCTTGCAGTGGGGACTGCTGGCGTTTTGTTGCCTGAACACTATCATCGCCTATGGCGCTTTTGCTGAAGCGCTGGAGCACTGGGAAGCATCAAAAGTCAGCGCGGTACTGGCTATCACACCGTTACTGACCATTTTGTTTGCCAACATCGTCAGCTGGCTGTTCCCGGATGCAGCGCCGGCGCAGACACTGAATGTCTGGTCGGTAAGCGGTGCCTTATTGGTCGTGGCGGGTTCGGCAATCACCGCGTTGTCGCCACTGCTGAAACAACATCTGGCAGACCGGACACAGCAGGGCTGAGACTGAGGTTGCGCAGCAATAAAAAAACCGCCATCCGGCGGTTTTTTTTATTGTTACATCAAATACTTATTTGACTGTGACTATTTTACAGGTGTTCGATGCACCCACGGTTTCCATGACGTCACCGTGTGTCAGGATCACCAGGTCGCCACTTTGCAGGCCGGCCGCTTTTTTCACTGCAGCGACGGCTTCATCAGCAATGTGGTCGTTGCTGATGCCGTGACTGTCAAAAGATACCGGATACACGCCACGATACAGTGCCATTTTGTTCAGCGTTTTCACGTGGCGCGACAGCGCATAAATCGGCTGCGACGAGGTAATACGCGACATCAGCTTCGCTGTGTAACCTGATTCGGTCAGCGCGATAATGGCTTTGATCCCGGCCAGATGATTGGCTGCGTACATCGCAGACAAAGCGATGGTTTCGCTGATCTCTGTGAAAGTGACGTCCATCCGGTGCTTGGATGACAACACTTTCGGATGTTTTTCCGCGCCATCACAGACCCGGCCCATCGCTTTGACGGTTTCAGTCGGGTACTTGCCGGCAGCCGTTTCGGCAGAAAGCATCACGGCGTCAGTGCCATCGAGCACTGCGTTTGCCACGTCCATCACTTCAGCGCGGGTTGGCATCGGGCTTTCAATCATACTTTCCATCATTTGCGTCGCCGTGATCACCACACGGTTCAGCTGACGGGAGCGGGCGATAATACGCTTTTGCTGACCAACCAGCTCGGCATCACCAATTTCCACGCCTAAATCACCGCGGGCAACCATCACCGCGTCGGACGCCCGGATAATGTCATCCAGCGTTTCATCATCGGCCACCGCTTCGGCGCGTTCTACTTTAGAGACGATCAGCGCTTCTGAACCGGCTGCACGGGCCAGCTGGCGTGCCAGCCGTAAATCGTCGCCAGTACGCGGGAAAGATACCGCCAGATAATCCACGTCGATATCAGCAGCAAGCGCGATATCGTTTTTATCTTTGTCAGTCAGTGCAGGGGCTGACAGGCCGCCGCCCTGACGGTTAATGCCTTTGTTGTTGCTGAGCTTACCGCCGACTGTCACCTTGGTCACAATCCGGCTGCCGTCGACATGCGACACCACCAGCTGAATGCGGCCATCGTCGAGTAGCAACAAATCACCCGGGAATACATCGCCCGGCAACTCTTTATAATCAATGCCAACCTGGGTTTCATCACCCTGGCCTTTGCCAAGCGCAGCGTCCAACACATAGTCCTGGCCTTCGCTCAGTTCCACGCTGTTGTTTTTGAAAGTCGATACCCGAATTTTCGGGCCCTGCAAATCACCTAAAATCGCAACGTGCGCCTGACAGGCACTGGCCGCAGCACGCACCATCGCAGCCCGTTGTTTGTGATCATCGGCAGTGCCGTGAGAGAAGTTAAAACGAAACACTGAGGCACCGGCCTGGATCAATTTTTCAATGGCGGCCTGGGTATTGGTGGCTGGACCTAGCGTGGCGACTATTTTGGTTCTTCTTGGCATTGGCAACTCCTGCCTGTTGATTGGCAAAAACCGGGCGGCTGCCCGGTTCGAACTTTATTAGTTTAATGTAATTAAATTACAGAATATAGCGACCATCTGAAAAAAAACTACAATTTAGCCGGTTCAACTGCTCCGATCAGCTGTGAAAATCCTTTTTATCGAAGCGGGAGCCACGCAAACTGTCTTTTACTTTCTTCAGATTCTCGCGGAATTTCGTACCGCGCCGCAGTGTAAAACCGGTTGCCAGAATATCAATCAACACCAGTTGCGCAACACGTGACGCCATTGGCATATACATATCGGTGTCTTCCGGCACATCCAGCGACAACACCAGCGTACATTCTTTCGCCAGCGGACTGTCATAGGCGGTAATGCCAATCACGGTCGCATCGTTCTCGCGGGCGATGGTGGCGATATCACACAGATTTTTAGTACGGCCGGTGTGGGAAATACACACCACCACATCGCCTTCGGCGCTGTTAATCGCGCTCATCCGCTGCATCACGATGTCGTCAAAACAAACCACCGGCACGTTAAAGCGGAAAAACTTGTTTTGCGCGTCATGGGCCACTGAGGCAGACGCACCCAGGCCAAAAAATGAAATCTTTTTCGCTTGCGTCAGTACATCAACGGCACGGTTAATCGTTGGAATATCAACGTTTTGCCGTGCTGCGTCTAAGGCAGCCATCGTCGATTCAAAAATTTTCGCAGTATAAGCCTCAGGGCCATCGTCTTCTTCAACGTGGCGGTTTACATAAGGGGTACCATTCGCCAGGCTTTGCGCCAGATGCAGTTTAAAATCAGGAAAACCTTTGGTGTCCAGCCGGCGGCAAAAGCGGTTAACGGTTGGTTCTGACACATCAGCCATTTTAGCCAGGGCCGCGATGCTGCTGTGGATTGTAGTTTGCGGGTTGGCCAGGATCACATCGGCTACTTTACGCTCTGACTTACTGAAGCTGTTTACACTATTGACGATCTTTTCCAGTACATTCATCCGCGATTACCTGCTTGTTATGAGACCTGCGACCGCAGGTTTATGTAATATAATTTGTAGCCTGACAAGGATAGCTACATCAAAAGTGTTAAATTTACCACAGGATTGATGATAGCTGTCAAAGACTGCCTGATGGTAGCCGGCTCGTCAAAATCTTTAATTAATGTGTAATTTAATTACATCTTATTAGGTTTACAAGCGCTTTTCAGTCGGCTAGTATGCGGCTAAGTGTTGTAAAATTACATCTATTCAAGGGTCATTTGCATGACAGCAACAGCACAATCAAACAAAGCCTGTGATTTAATTCTGTTTGGCACCAAAGGCGATCTTGCTCGCCGGAAACTACTTCCCGCTTTATACCAACTGGAACGCGCAGCGTTACTGCACGCGGATTCGCGCATTATTGGTGTCGCACGTGATGCGTTAAGCCAGGCCGACTATGTCGAGCTGGTTGAAACCAATCTACACAAATTTATTAAAGAGCCGATTGATGCGGATGTCTGGCAACGACTGAAGAGCAAGCTGTTGTATGTGCAGGTTGACCTCAGCAAAGAAGCTGACTATCTGCAATTAAAAGACGTCACCAATCCGGCAAAACGCATCCCGGTCAGTTATTTCGCCACAGCGCCGTCGTTATTTGGCAACATCTGTAAAGGCCTCGATTCAGCCGGACTGTCAGCAGAGCCTTCCCGGGTGGTGCTGGAAAAGCCAATTGGCCATTGTCTGGAATCGTCCAAAGTCATCAACGACGAAGTGGCACGTTATTTCAAAGAATCGCAAATTTACCGCATTGACCACTATTTAGGTAAAGAAACGGTGCTGAACTTATTAGCACTGCGCTTTGCCAACGCCATTTTCGCCTCAAACTGGGATCACAACGCCATTGATCATGTGCAGATCTCGGTGGCTGAAGAGGTTGGGGTTGAAGGGCGCTGGGGCTACTACGACGACGCCGGTCAGATGCGTGACATGGTGCAAAACCACTTATTACAGGTGTTGTCACTGATTGCGATGGAGCCACCAGCCCGTCTCGATGCGGACAGCATCCGTGACGAGAAATTAAAAGTATTAAAAGCGCTGCGGCCGATTAACCTGCAGAACGTGCAGGAAAAAACCGTGCGCGGCCAATACGCCAGCGGTTTTGTTGGCGGCAAAGCAGTGCCGGGTTATCTGGAAGAAGAAGACGCCCGGCCAAACAGTAAAACGGAAACTTTTGTCGCGATTAAAGTCGATATCGACAACTGGCGCTGGGCCGGCGTGCCATTTTATCTGCGCACCGGCAAACGCATGCCAAACAAAGTCAGTGAAGTGGTGATTTGTTTCAAACCACAGCCGCACAACATTTTCCATGAAACTTATAAACAGCTGCCGGCGAATAAATTGATCATCCGCTTACAACCGGATGAAGGCGTTGAGATCCAGATCATGAACAAGATCCCGGGCCTTGGCGAAACCATGCAGCTGCAACAAAGCAAACTGGACTTAAGTTTCGATGAAACCTTCCAGTCACAGCGGATTGCGGATGCCTACGAGCGTTTGTTGTTAGAAGCAATGTTGGGCAACCAATATTTGTTTGTGCGCCGTGACGAAGTCGAGCAGGCCTGGACCTGGGTAGACGGCATTCTGGATGCGTGGCGCATCAACAACGAGCCGCCAAAAGCCTATCAGGCCGGTACCTGGGGCCCGGTCGCTGCCATTTCGCTACTGGCACGCGATGACCGCAACTGGGACGAATAAGATGCAGCTGCAGCAATTTTCTGACTCACAGGCGCTGAATGCGGCTTTTGCCGCGCAAATCAGCGCACAGCTGCAACAGGCTATCAGCGCGCGCGGGCAGGCGGTATTAGTCGTCTCCGGCGGCCGCACACCGTTGCCGTTGTTTCAAACTCTGGCCAATACCGATCTGGACTGGTCCAAAGTCACTATCACTCTGGCGGATGACCGTTATCTGCCGGACGATGCGCCGGACAGTAACGAGCGCCTTGTAAAATCGGCGTTGTTACAACACAAAGCCGCCGCAGCGCGTTTTGTCAGCCTGTACGCCCCCGCTGAAAACGCCGAAGCCGCTGTCCCGGCGCTGTTGGCGCGGGTGCAGGATTTACCGCGCTTTGACGTGGTGATCCTGGGCATGGGCGAAGACGGTCATACCGCGTCGTTGTTTCCCTGCAGCAAAGAACTGGCGGCCGGTCTTGATGATAATGCCGCTGATTTACTGGCGACCAATCCGACCACAGCCCCGTATCAGCGCATCAGTTTCAGCAAGGCACGCCTTGCTGCTGGCCGGGCGATTTATTTGCATCTGGTTGGCAGTAAAAAATTACAGGTGCTGGAGCAGGCAGCGGCCGGGACCGATGTGGCAGCGATGCCAATCCGTGCTTTTATTCAGCTGACATCACCCGAGCTGTCAGTCATGTACGCAGAACAATAGAGGTTTATATGCACCCGGTCATACTACAGGTTACAGAACGGATTTTGGCCCGCAGCGAAAAAAGCCGCGCCATTTATCTGCAACGGATGGAAAAAGCCCGGCGTAAGGGCCCGCACCGCGGCGCTTTGGCCTGCGGCAACCTGGCGCATGGTTTTGCCGCCTGCACCACACAGGAAAAAACGGACCTGCGTAGTCTGACCAAAGCCAACATCGGCATTATTTCCAGCTACAACGATATGTTGTCGGCGCATCAGCCGTACGAAACTTATCCGGCCATGATCAAACAGGCCTGCGCTGACATCGGCAGCGTAGCGCAGTTTGCCGGCGGGGTGCCGGCCATGTGTGACGGTGTCACCCAGGGGCAACCAGGCATGGAGCTGAGCCTGCTCAGCCGCGACATTATCGCCATGTCGGCCGCTGTTGGTCTGTCACACAATATGTTTGACGGTGGCCTGATGCTGGGCATTTGCGACAAAATCGTACCGGGTTTGCTGATGGCGGCGTTAAGTTTTGGCCATCTGCCATTTGTGTTTGTGCCGGCCGGTCCAATGCCATCCGGTATTCCGAACAAAGAAAAAGCCCGGGTCCGTCAGCTGTACGCTGAAGGCAAAGTCGGCAAAGAAGAACTGCTCGATTCAGAAGCCAAGTCGTATCATGCGGCCGGCACTTGTACCTTCTACGGTACCGCCAATTCGAACCAGTTAGTCGTTGAAATGATGGGCCTGCATTTACCGGGCTCCTCATTTGTCAATCCAGGCACTGAATTACGTGATGCGCTGACCAAAGCGGCGGCACGCCAGGTCACACGTCTGACCGATTTGGGCGCCAATTACAAACCAATTGGCCAGATTGTCGATGTTAAAGCCGTAGTGAACGGTATTGTTGGCCTGTTGGCAACCGGTGGCTCTACTAACCACACCATGCACTTAGTGGCTGTTGCCCGTAGCGCCGGTTTTATCGTCAACTGGGACGATTTCGAAGACTTGTCCAAAGCCACGCCATTACTGGCAAAAATTTATCCAAACGGCGAAGCCGACGTCAACCATTTCCATCAGGCCGGTGGCATGTCAGTGCTCATTCGTGAACTGTTAGATGCCGGTTTAGTGCATGAAGACGTGCACACAGTGGCTGGTTTTGGTCTGCGCCGTTATACCCAGGTGCCGGAACTGCAAAACGGCGAGCTGGTCTGGGTGGATGGCCCGGCCAAATCGCTGGACGATAAAGTGATTTCATCTGTTGCCAAGCCATTTAAAGCCACCGGCGGTGTGCATGTGTTGGCCGGTAATATCGGCCGCGGCGTGATTAAAACCTCGTCACTGCGCGAAGGCACTGACATTGTAGAAGCACCGGCTGTGGTGTTTAGCGACCAACATGAACTCGATGCCGCCTTTAAGGCCGGCAAACTGGATAAAGACTGTGTTGTAGTCGTGCGTTTCCAGGGGCCAAAAGCCTGTGGTATGCCGGAACTGCATAAATTAACGCCACCGCTTGGCGTGTTGCAGGACCGCGGTTTTAAAGTTGCTTTAGTCACCGACGGCCGGATGTCTGGCGCGTCCGGCAAAGTACCGGCTGCTATCCATGTCACACCAGAAGCCATCGAAGGCGGTCCGATCGCCCGCATTCAGGATGGCGATCTGGTGCGTGTCAATGCCCAGACCGGCGAACTGCAGGTGCTGGTTGATGCCGCAGAATTTAACGCCCGGCCACTGGCCACCTGCGATATGTCGGAAAGTTATTACGGCATGGGCCGCGAAATCTTTGGTGGCCTGCGCACAGTACTGACCGGTGCAGAACAAGGGGCCTGCAGTCTGTTTACCACTGAGGAGCACCTCAATGGCTGATGTAGCGATCCGCTTCGCCATCGTCGCAGACATCGGCGGTACCAATGCGCGTTTTAGCCGGGTGGATTTGACCACGCTGGAGCTGGACAAAGTTGTGGTGTATCCGTGTGCGGACTTTGCCACGCTGGCGTTGGCGTTACAGTACTACCGCGAACAGCAGGAACTGACTGATATCGCCCATGTGGCGGTTGCCATTGCCTGTCCGGTCACTGGTGATTTTGTCAAGATGACCAATTTCCACTGGGAATTTTCCATCGCACAAATCAAAGCTGAACTGGGTCTTGCTGAATTTATCGTGCTGAACGATTTCACCGCAGTGGCGATGTCGCTGCCGGCGATCCGCGATGCAGAGCTGGTGAAAACCGGCGCCGGTGAGCGTGATTTGACCAAGCCGATGGCTGTGCTCGGTGCTGGTACTGGTTTAGGTGTAGCGCACTTAATTCCAACTGCGCAGGGGTATATCCCATTGCCGGGCGAGGGCGGACATACCGACTGGACCGCGCAAAACGAGCAGGAATGGTTTATTCAGCGCTATCTGACTGCGCATTATGGCCATGTCTCGCCGGAACGGTTGTTATCGGGCCCGGGTCTGGAAAGTTTGTATCTGGCATTGGCTGCTTATCAGCAGCTGGACGTGCCGGCCAAAACCGCCGCAGAAATTGGCCAGCATGCACTGGATGGCAGCTGTGCCTTAAGCCAGGCCGCTGTCGCGCAGTTTTTTGCCTCGCTGGGCAGTCTGGCCGGTGATTTGGCGCTGACCTTAAGCACCTTCGGCGGAGTTTATGTCGCAGGCGGTATTACGCCAAAACTGTTGCCTTTGCTGGAACACAGCGAGTTTCGCAGCAGATTTGAAGCCAAAGGACGCTTTGCTGCGTTCAACCGGCAAATCGCAACTTACATCGTCACTGCAGAGCAACCGGGCTTACTCGGCTGTGCAGTTTATTTAAAACAAAAATTGGCGGGCTGATTATGTCGTTTTCAAACTGGCAGTTACAACCAGACACCTTATTTGCACAGGGCCCTGTGGTTCCGGTGATCGTGATTAAAGACCTGGCCACGGCCGTGCCTATGGCAAAAGCCTTGTTAGCCGGTGGCATTAAAGTACTGGAAGTGACGCTGCGCACGCCGGTCGCGCTGGAAGCTATTGCGTTATTGTCCAAAGAAGTGCCGGACGCTATCGTCGGTGCCGGTACTGTGACGACCGCAGATCAGCTGCAAAAAGTGGTGGAAGCCGGGGCTAAATTTGCCATCAGTCCGGGCCTGACCCGCGAATTACTGGTTGCCGGTAAAGAAGCACCTATTCCGTTAATTCCGGGCATTGCGTCGATTTCTGAACTGATGGAAGGCACTGGCTTAGGCTATACCCATTTTAAATTCTTCCCGGCGGAAGCGGCGGGCGGCGTGAAGACGCTGAAATCTATCCACGGCCCGTTCTCGGATATCCGTTTCTGCCCAACCGGCGGGATTAACGAGAAAAACTTCCTCGACTATCTGGCACTGCCGAACGTGCGTTGTGTCGGTGGCAGCTGGATAGTGCCGGATGATGCGATTGTCGCCGGGGACTGGGACCGCATCACGCAGTTATGTAAAGACGCGGTCGCCAAAGCGAACGGCTGAAAAGCCACGCGCTAATAACACCGGCTAAGGCCGGTGTTGTTGTTTTAAGCGGGTCAGACAGCCGCCTTTATACTGTCCTCAGCTGCTGCAGCGCAGCATCCAGCACCTGCCACAGCCTGGGATCGTCACACTGGCTGATATTAACCCGCATAAATTCGTCCGCATCCGGCCACTGGCTGAAATTTGGCCCTGGCGCCAGCACCACTTGCTGTGTTGCTGCAAAGGCGGTCAGGGCGCGGCTGCTGATCCCCGGCGGCAGGCGCAACCACAAGGCAAAACCGGCTTCTGGCAGATGCCAGGGCACAATGCCGCGTGCGGCCATTTGCGCGACCACTTGCTGGCGCAACACATCCAGCCGCTGACGCAGCTGTTTGACATGGCGCCGATAGCTGCCGCTGGTCAGCACCTGATACACCACGCGTTCCACAGTCGCCGGCGTCGAGGTGCTGGTGATCAGTTTCAGATCAGTCAGCGACGCCAGCCGCTCCGGCGCCGCGGCAATGTAACCGACGCGCAGATCGGCCGAGATGGTTTTGGATAAACTGCCCAGATACACGCCCTCGCGCAGCCCACTCAGGCTGGCATAACGCAGCGCCGGCTGTTGTTCAAAATCGGCGTAAATATCATCTTCAATCAGCAGCACCTGATGTTTTTTCAAAAGCGCCAGCACTTCCACCGCTTTGGGCGGGCTGATGCAAGTACCGACCGGGTTGGACAGCACAGAATTGGTCAGATAAGCCTTAATTTTGTGTTGCTCCAGCAGGCTGTGCAACACCGCCAGATCGGGGCCGTCCTGCTCACGCGGTAAATACAGCAGTTCCAGCTGATGCAGGCGTAACATGGCCTGAAAATTATAAAAACCGGGGTCGTCCACCAGCACTTTGTCACCGGGTTTGAGCAACAGCCGCAACACCAGATCCAGCGCGTGCGTCGCACTGTGAGTCAACAACAGCTGTTGAGGCGTGAGCGCAATGCGCAGCTCCGCCAGCCGGTTCACCAGATATTGCCGCAGCGGCAGATAACCCTGTGCCGGCCCATAGTCGGTCAGCGCCTGTTCCTGCCGGGCGATTTCTTTCAGCGCCGCACGGATCTCCTGTTGCGGCAAAAAATCCGGTGTTAACCAGCCGGCAGCCGGTTTCAGCCAATTCGCATCGCGCTGCAGCGTCTGGCGCATCAGCGCGACTTCATCGGCCAGCTCACTGCGGCTGTGCTGCACCTCCTGCAACTGCAACGCCGGATGACGCCGGGCCACAAACACACCGCTGCCGGGCCGGCTGACCACCAGACCTTCCGCATTCAGCCGTTCATACACCTCCGCGATGGTGAATTTGCTGACCTGCAGGTACTGAGCCAGAGCGCGCACTGAAGGTAAACGTGCACCCGCTGGCCACAGCCCTTGCGCCACTGCGCTGCGGCTTTGTCGTAACAACTGCGCGGTCAGCCCTTCGTGGCTGGCATTGTCTAACTGAAAATCTGCTAAGGCTATTTGCATCAAAGCTCCACCACGCCGGCTGTACTGCTGCAATGACCAGTACAGATTGATAAATCACACCAAAACTGTCCTGAGTGTACAGGCATATATCCGTTACTGTCAGCTTTTCTTCCGTCGTCGTAAAGGAGCGCAATATGCGCGACAGTTCCACACTTAGCCTTCAATCAGCGCAGCCCGCCACCGGATCTGGTCCCTCCGCAACCACAGCGCCGGCATCGGCTTATCTCTGGGGGCTGGCTGCGGTGCTGATGTTTTCGGCCGGTCTGCCGGCCACCCGGCTGGCCGTGCTGGAATTACCACCGGTATTTGTCGGCGCAGGCCGGGCGGCGGTCGCCGGCATCTTCAGTGTGTTGTTATTGTGGCTTTTGCGACAACCAGTGCCGGCACGGCGTTATTGGCCGGGTCTGGCGATAGTCGCGTTTGGCGCCGCTTTTGCTTACCCGCTGTTTTCCGCCTGGGCGCTGCAATATGTCGGGGCGGGGCACGCCACGCTGGTTACGGCGCTGATGCCGCTGTGTACCGCGATATTCGGCGCCTGGCTCAGCGCACAGGTGCCCCGGCGCGGTTTTTGGCTGGCCGCGTGCAGCGGTGCGGCGCTGGTGCTTGGCTATAGTGCCTGGCACCACAGCGTCAGTGATCTGGCTCTGGCAGACGGCCTGTTATTGCTGGGATGTATCTGCTGCGGTCTGGCCTATGCCAAAGGAGCCATGCTGGCCAAAGCGCTTGGCAGCTGGCAGGTGATTTGCTGGGCATTAGTGCTGGCGTTGCCGCTGATGTTACCCTGGACCTTATGGCAATTACCGGCGATTGAGCTGCAGCAAATCTCCGCCGCAGCCTGGTTTGGTTTTGCGTATCTGGCGCTGATTTCGATGTTTCTTGGCTTTTTTGCCTGGTATCACGCGCTGGCCCAAGGTGGCGTGGCACAGATCAGTCAGCTGCAGCAATTAAGCCCTTTTCTTGGCCTCGGCTGGGCGGCGTTATGGCTCGGTGAGCCCGTCAGCGCGCTGCAACTGGCTGTGGCGCTGCTGGTTGTGCTGTGCATTGTACTTGGCCGCAAATTCGGCTGAGCGGTACGCCGCACAATCTTCGGCATAAACACATGCCGGCATAGCAAAAACATGGAGCTGTCGCTATAATAGCGCGCTTTTTGGCCTGGCCACCCGCCAGGCCTTTTTTGTGATTCCATTTGTTAACTGCGCCGGACCGGCCAACAGGAACCCCTGACTGTGATCTCTACTGCCAATATTACGATGCAATTCGGCGCTAAGCCGCTGTTTGAAAACATTTCGGTTAAATTCGGTCAAGGTAACCGTTATGGCCTGATCGGCGCCAATGGCTGTGGTAAATCCACTTTTATGAAGATCCTGAGCCGTGAGCTGGACCCGTCTGGCGGCATCGTGATGGTCGAACCGAATATGCGCGTTGCCAAGCTGCATCAGGACCAGTTCGCCTTTGAGCAATACAGTGTGATTGACACCGTGATCATGGGCCACGCCGAGCTGTGGCAGGTCAAAGCAGAACGCGACCGCATTTACGCCATTGCCGAGATGTCGGAAGAAGACGGTATGAAAGTGGCCGACCTTGAAGTCGCTTTTGGTGAGATGGACGGTTACACCGCCGAATCGCGCGCCGGCGAATTATTATTAGGCGTTGGTATTCCGGTAGAACAGCACTACGGCCCAATGTCGGCGGTGGCACCGGGCTGGAAACTGCGGGTGTTACTGGCGCAAGTACTGTTTGCTGATCCGGAAATCATGTTGCTGGACGAACCGACCAACAACTTAGATATCAATACCATCCGCTGGCTGGAAGACACCCTGGCCGAGCGTAACAGCACCATGATTATCATCTCGCACGACCGTCACTTCTTAAACAGCGTCTGTACCCACATGGCTGACCTCGACTACGGCGAACTGCGGTTATATCCGGGCAACTACGACGAATATATGTTTGCGGCCACTCAGGCCCGTGAACGGCTGATGTCAGACAACGCCAAGAAAAAAGCCCAAATCGATGAATTAAAAGCCTTCGTAGCACGTTTCTCGGCGAACGCTTCCAAAGCCCGCCAGGCCACATCACGCGCCAAACAGATGGATAAAATCAAGCTGGAAGAAGTCAAAGCCTCCAGCCGCGTCAACCCGTTTATCCGCTTTGAACAGCAAAAGCAGCTGTATCGTTTAGCGCTGGAAGTAAATGATTTAACAAAAGGTTTTGACGGTCTGGCTGTGCTGAAAAAGGTCAATATGATGATCGAAGTCGGCGAAAAAGTGGCCATTCTGGGTGCCAACGGTATCGGTAAAACCACGCTGTTAAAATGTCTGGTCGGGGAATACCCGGTCGACGGCGGTCTGGTGAAATGGTCTGAGAACGTCAATATCGGTTATTACGCGCAGGACCACGAATACGAATTCGCCGGCGACATGAAAGAAATGACACTGTTTGACTGGATGTCGTACTGGAAACAGCCATCAGATGATGAACAGGCCATTCGCGGTATTCTGGGCCGGCTGTTGTTCAGCCAGGACGACATCAAGAAAAAAGTCAAAGTGTTATCCGGTGGCGAAAAAGGCCGCATGCTGTTTGGCAAGCTGATGCTGCAACGGCCGAACATTCTGATCATGGACGAACCGACCAACCACCTTGATATGGAATCGATTGAGTCGCTGAACATGGCGCTGGAACTGTATAAAGGCACTTTACTGTTTGTCAGCCATGACCGCGAATTTGTTTCGTCTTTGGCCACCCGCATCATTGAGATCACAGATCATGACGTGCGCAATTTCGTCGGCAGCTACGACGACTATCTGGCTCAGCAGCTCGCGCTGGCCTGATGTGGCCGCGTGCGGTTATCCTGAATTTTTAAAGCGCCTGCGGGCGCTTTTTTTATCGGCCTGCCTTTTCATTGATTTCTTAATCCTTTTACCGCTAAAAGACTTTTCAGCGCCAATGCCATGACTTAGGATGGAATTTCAATAATAAGAAGTCGGGGAACCTCATGTTTTTTAATCGTGCGCTGAAAGAAGAAAACCAACAACTTCGCGACCAACTCAAAGAAGCGCAGCGGCAGGCGCGGGACACCACGCAACAACTTGAGCAGCAGCTCAATCAGCTCGAACAACAGCTGGCGCAATCTGCCGCCACACAACAACAAAACAGCTGGCAAGAACAGCAATTACTCGGCGGCGGCGTGCTGGACGCGGTGCGTGGCAGCATCAGCCGCCATGCTGAAGATCTTATCGCCGAGCGGACCGCACTGGCGAAACTCGAAGACATTTTTGGCCAGACCCAAAGCGCTATCCGCACACTGGAAGACCGCGCCGTGCAAATCACCGACCATGCCAATCAAAGTGCCGCAACAGCCGCGGTGCTGGATGGCACCGCCAGCTCGATTAATCAGCTGATCTCCAGCATCCAGGAAATCTCCGATCAGACCAACTTACTGGCGTTAAACGCCGCCATTGAAGCGGCACGGGCCGGTGAAGCCGGGCGTGGTTTTGCCGTGGTGGCTGACGAAGTACGGCAACTGGCGGGCAAAGCTAACGAAGCCAGTAAACAGATTGAAAGTCTGATCCGTAAAGTCATCGAACAGACGACCAATATTAAAACCATGGTGTCGCAAAGCCAGCAAAGCGCGGCCGATGTGTCGTTGTCGTCACAACAAATTGATGCTGTGGTTAACGAAGTGATTAACCGCTCGGAAGCGATGAAAAAATTAATTCGCAGCACCACCACGCTGACTTATCTGGATGGGCTGAAAATGGATTACATCAGCTGGAAAGCCGGTGTTTATCAGGCGATAGCCCAACAACGCGACTTGTCAGCCTCCATCGCGGAACAGAAGTTTCAGCAATGGTGTGGGGCCGGCGGTTATGGCGCCAAACACTATGGTCAGCTCAGCAGTTTCCGGGCGATTGAAGCGCCGCATCGCGGTCTGCATCAGGCCGCGCGCGAGGCAGCGCAGGCCGGCCGCAACGCCGACACCGGTACAGTCGCACGGGCGTTAGGCCAGATGGAAGATGCGGCACAACAAGTGGTCAGCGCCATCGAGCGTTTGCAACAGGATGTGCGGGCGCAATAAATTTCAACGGATGTTGACCTGCGACAATAGTCGTACTGTTGGCTTAATCGTTATTGTGGCAGGATGAGACTTTCCCCTGTACCGGCACGGCAAGGTTTGCCAGCCCGATGCAGGGGAGGTCTGATGATGACCCTGATTTTACTGCCCGCATACACCGCATGGAAAGTCGTGTTGTGCCCCTGGAACGTCGTGCTCAGCCCCTTTTCTGAGTACCCCGGAGCTTTATCTATGTTTTTTACGTCCGCCCTGAAACAACGCATTGCCGAACTTGAGCAGCAATTAGTCCAGCAACAACAATCGCATCAAGCCGAGCTTATTCAGTTACAACAGCAAATTCAGCAACAACAAACGCAGGCTGACACAGTGCGCCAGCAGGAGTCGCATCAGCAAAGTGTCTGTGCCACCATGTTGCTTGGCGGTGCGATGCTCGGCCAGATCCGCGAAGAGCTGGCAAAAAATGCCGGCCAGCTCGACCATGAACATCAGGCGTTGACCGAACTGGACGAAATCTTTGGTCAGACCCATCAGGCGCTGGCCAATCTGGACCACCGCGCCGGCCAAATCAGTAAAGATGCGCAGCAAAGCGCCTCAGTAACAGCAGTGCTGGACGGGACCGCCAACGCCATCAATCAGTTGATCTCCAGCATTCAGGAAATTTCAGATCAAACCAACTTGTTAGCACTGAACGCCGCCATTGAAGCGGCACGCGCCGGTGAAGCAGGCCGAGGTTTTGCAGTGGTCGCCGACGAGGTGCGTCAACTGGCCGGTAAGGCCCATCAGGCCAGCAACCAGATTGAACAGTTAGTCCGGCAAATCATCAGCCAGACCGGTCAAATCCGTGCGATGGTCGAACAAAGCCAGCACAGCGCCACCGATGTCGCCGCGTCCAGCAGTCAGATTGGCACTGTGGTCGCCAGGGTGATCAGTACGTCCAGCCATATGCAGCAGGTGATCAGTCAAAGCTCCACGATGGCCTTTCTCAATACCGTGAAACTGGACCACGCCGTGTGGAAACACCAGGTGTACAAACTGATCCAGGAACAACGCTTTGGCGATACCGTCAATGCCCACACCGAATGCCGGCTCGGCAAATGGTACTTTGAAGGCGAGGGCAAAAAACGTTATCAGGGCATGCGCAGTTTTCAGCAGCTGGATGTGCCACATAAAGCGGTGCATCAATCCGGCCGTGAGGCACTGGCGGCCGGCCAGCGTGGTGATTTTGCCACCATGCAGCAAGCGTTATTACAAATGGAACAAGCCAGTCAGCAGGTGACTGATTTGATTGGCCAACTGCAAAACGAGATCTGGGCTTAATCAGCACGGGGCTGATGGCCCCGTGCTGCTGCACGCTTATACCTGTAACTGCGAGGCCTGCGCCAGTAACTCAGTGCTGAGCTGCTGTTGGGTGCCGGCCTGGTCGGCCAATAAACTCATGGCGCTGTCTGTATCCACCGCAGACTGATGAATGTGCGCCAGTGCCGCGCTGATGTGCTGACTGCGGTTGCATTCATCGCGGCTGACCTGATTGATTGCGGTTGCGACCGCTAAGATCCGCGCTGCGGCATGGCGGATCTGCAACAGGACTGCATCGGCATGACCCGCGCTTTGCAAACAGGCTCCGGCCGTTTGTTGTTCCTGCTCCAGCCCTTGCCGGGTGTGCGCTACCGAGCCCGCCAGCCGGTTCAGCATGGTCTGAATTTCCGCCGTCGCTTTGGCTGTATTGGCTGATAAGCGACGCACTTCGTCGGCAACCACCGCAAAACCGCGGCCATGTTCACCGGCTCGCGCGGCTTCGATGGCCGCATTCAGCGCCAGCAGGTTGGTTTGTTCAGCAACGCCGCGGATAGTTTCCAGCACCTGCATGATGTCCGTCGCAGCCTGATCTAGAGTCAGCATACTGCTGACGGAATGACGCACCTGTTCAGCCAGCTGGCCAATTTGCTGATTCAGCGCTTTTACACTGTCTTCACCGGACAACGCTTGCTGATGCGCCAGTTCAGCATCGGCATTGGCTTGCATGATCTGCTGCTGCAACTGCTGTAAGGCGGCAGATGCCTGCGCCGCTTCGGCATCGAGCTGTGTCAGCGCCGCTTTTTGCTGATACACGGCGGTTTTGCTGCGCATGCTGATTTGCAGATTCTGCGCCGCCAGCTCCTGGCTTTGCTGACTGGCGTGCTGCACGCCGCGCAGCAGCTGCGACAAGCCACTGAACAGCTGACGCAAAGCGTCAGTGGTCTGGCTGAGTTCGCTGTCGCGTTGCGGGGCAAACTGCTGGCGCAGGTCTTTGCTGTTCGCGGCATGGCTCAGCTGCGCCGACAACTGTTCCAGCGGACGGGCAATGCCATAACCCAGCCGGCGGGTCAGCCAGAACACAGCCACAGCCAGCACCAGCGCCGTCAGGCCGCTGCTAAGCCACAGTTGCTGCGTCAGCCGAAGCAACGACTGATACAGCTCATCGCTGCGCTGTTGGGTCACCAACAACACCGGGTGGCCGCCAAGCAGGACGGTTTCACTGCGTTGCAGCCAGTCGTCGCCGGCAGCATCCTGCACTACACGACTGTTTGGGTCGCCGCCAACCAAAGCACTGACCTGTGCCGGCGTGGGGATGGGTTGTGTCGCCAGACGGCGTTGTGTTAACAGTTGGCCTGCCGCGTCCAGTAAAAAACTGTCGCCGCTGTCACCCAATCCAATCGCCGTCCAGTTCTTTTGATCAGACATCAGCTGGCTGACCGTTGACAGCGGCAATTGCGCCACCAGCACACCACTGAGCTTCTGGTCCTGCGGACTGAATACCGGCGCTGCCATAAACATCGTCAGCTGATTAAACTGGCCGCTGAAGGGCGCCGCGCCAGAGACCTGCCAGCCCGCGTCAGGCTGTTTGATCACTTGTGCAACCAGATCGGCCAGCGCTGATTTCGCAAAGGCGCCTTGCTGTAACGATGTGGCAAATACCGGGCTTTTGTTTACCGAATACAACACCGCTTTGGACTGGGCATCAACCAGATACAGTTCGTCGTAGTGCAGCCGTGTGACTATTTCGCGAAAACTCTGATGAAACCTTTTGTGCTGCTGGCCATAGACCGAGCCATCCGCGCGGTCGGTCAGTCTGGCCAGCGCTGATGGGCCATGCGGATTGGTCGCCAGATAATAACGCTGCAGCAACAAGGTCTCCAGCGGGGCGTTACTGAGCCAGCCGGCCACATCGGGCGTAGCGCCTTGTTGGGCCGCCAACGGCAGGTATTGTTGTTGATACCATTGTGACACTTCGGTTTTCAGTGCATCCAGTCCCGGATTTTCCACTTCATACCGATACGACTGATAGGGATTTCTGAGCGCCTGCAGCGCCTCCTGCGTCATCCGGTTGTGCGCCAGACTTTGCAGCATGTCGCGTTGTTGATCCATGTATTGTGCCAGCGCCTGGCGCCGGCCTGTGGCCACTGCAAGGAAACGCTGGTCAATACTGCTGCTCAGGGCCGCTTCCGAAGCCCGTCCTGCCATAGAACTGCTGATCCCGACCGCCAGCAGCATCGCGCTGATTGTGGTACCACCCATTACCCACATAAGTCTTTGTGCAATTTTCATTGTCAGTGTTCCGCATGGCGCCGGTGTCCCGGCAAAAACTGCGCAGAGCTTAGGAGGCTTGGATGACAAAATTGTGACAAATAATTAAAGTTCCGGACATTCAGACATCCGACGACAACGAGTTGACTGTTTCGACAGCAATATTGCCGCTATATTCATTTTTAGAATAATCTTAGCGATTAAAGTTATAGAGCAATTTTGTTATAGTCTGGCATCGGGCCATGAGACGAGACCGAGCGGCAGGGCTGTTTGACGCGGCAGCCGCCGGCCAGCGCCCGCCAGATCACCACGCAACGGGGCCAGCATCGGCGCCATGTTGCCAAGGGCAGACCAGCCCAGCGGAGTAGAAATGACACAGCTGCAGTTTTTAACCTATTTTGACAAAGACAGTAATACCTTCAGCTATCTGGTGTGGGACCAGCCCAGCCGTCAGGCGGTGGTGATAGATCCGGTGCTGAACTTTGACAGCGCGTCCGGTCGCACCGCCAACACGGCTATCCACAGCATTGTCGCCGACATTGCCACACACCAACTGACGCTGAGTTATATTCTGGACACTCATGTCCATGCAGACCATTTATCTGGCGCGGCCAGCTTAAAGGCGCTGTGTGGTGGCACTGTGCCGGTCGGCATCGGTGAGCAAATTTGCCGGGTGCAGCGAGTATTTGGGGCGCTGTTTGCGCTGCCAACCCTGGCCGACGGCAAACCTTTTGACCTGTTGCTCGCCGATGGCGCTACTTTGCCGTTAGGTGGTGCAACGATCCGCGTGTTACATACCCCCGGCCACACACCGGCCTGTGTGTCTTATCTGATTGGCGATTTGCTGTTTGTCGGCGACACCTTATTTATGCCGGACTACGGCACGGCCCGCTGTGATTTCCCCGGCGGCGACGCGGCGACCTTATATCGCTCCATTCAAAAGCTGTTTGCGCTGCCGGACAATACCCGGATGCTGATGTGCCACGACTATGGCGCCCCAGGTCGGCCGGAACTTGCCAATGAAACCACTGTCGGCGCGCAAAAAGCCGGCAATATCCATGTCGGGCAGGGCCGCAGCGAAGCCGATTTTGTCACACTGCGTACGGCGCGCGATGCCACGCTCAGTATGCCAAAACTGCTGCTGCCTTCGGTGCAGATCAATATGCAGGCCGGCGAATTACCCAAAGCAGAAGCCAACGGTATCCGTTACCTGAAGCTGCCGCTGAATCAGTTTTAAAGCCGATGCAACTTAAACGCCGCCTGCTGGTGGCCACTGATATTTTTGGCGTAACGCCGGCGCTGCGACAAGCACTGACGCAACTGCCTGCTGTTGTGAGCGGGCAGGTGCAACTGACTTTTTGTCAGCCAGACAGCTGCGGTAGAAGCCCGGCGGTGTTTGCCGATGATCAATTGGCTTATCAGGCATTTTTACAACAGGGCGGCCTGGAGCAGTATCAACAGCAGGTGCAAAGCGCACTGGCGCAACAACCGGATCTGGTGCTGGGCTTTAGTGCCGGTGCAGCGGCGCTGTGGTGGGGGTTAAGCCATGCTGACTGTGCCGGCACAACCGGCCAGGCGCTGCTTTGTTATGGCGGCCAAATCCGGCAGTACAGCCAATGCACACCCCATTGGCCTGTGACCTGTTTGTGGAGCGATGAAAGCCATTTTGATGTGGTGGCGCTGCAGCAACAGCTCAGTCGCTGCGCTCAGCTGCGACAACAACATTGGCCACAACGGCATGGCTTTATCAATCCACATTCAAGCGGATTTAACGAAGCTGCAGCTGCCGGATTCTGGTTAGGTTGTGCGCGCTGGATGCAAAACGGGGACTTTTAACTGCAGAAAAAAACAGCGGGCCCGAAGGCCCGCTGGTCTTTTCTACATCTTCACTTCAATTGACACACTCTTGAGGTGAATTCTGGGACGTCGGATTAGCAAGCGATCTGCCCCCCGGCAAATCAAACCTGCGATCCGCTGACTCAGAGCAGATGCTCAGAGTCGGTGCTCAACGAGCACGGTATCGAGCACGTTATCGGGCATTGGTGCTTTCAAAAATTTTGTCAGCAGAAGCTGCGACAAAACCAGTGTAAAGCGAGCCGTCCGCCGTTGGGTAACGCAGCGCGAATTCATAGAAGCAACTTGGCACCGATAACACACCATCAGTGAAAGCGACTTCGGCTTCATCAGCCAGCGTCGAGGATTGCTCCAGCAACACGTCGGCTGAACCTTTGATCTCACCGCCTGAGGTATTGAGCGGGAAACCGGCGTCTTTCAGTGCCTGATTCACGCTTTCAAGGGTGCTGAAGTTCTGCAGCGCGTTCACAGACACAGTGAAATGGTTGGCGCGGAAACCCCACACGGCCATCCAGGCAGCATATTCACTTTCTTCCAGCAGCAGGCGATAAGTCGCCTGATCAATGTCCCAGTGCCGGCCTGAATAAATAAAATTCTCTGCAGTGACAGCTTCCACCGGAATTTGCGCAACCAGTTTCTGCACCGCTTGTTGCAGCATTGGCGAGCATTTTTCGACCAGCAACTCAGAAATAAACACTTTTGGCGCAGTTGGATCCGGATGCTCAAAATGTTTGGCGTATAGTTTTTTCGCTTCAAAGTGATACTCACCGGCTTCCTTGTAACCTACCGCCAGAAAATGCGCGGCCAGTTTATCGAGGCCCACTTTGTCCAGATTAAAAGTACGCAGCGCGATATGGTCGTTGATCACATCATCCTGCTGACCAGAGCCGAGCAGGGCGTGGATCTGCTCGGCCGACGGCGTCAGTTGCAGGTAGTCTTGCCACAGAGCGGCGAATAAATCTTTAAAATTGCTATGCATGGGTTTGCCTGTTATTTACTGCTAAGGCCGCAGATTTTAAAGCGCTGCGGCCGGAACTACTTTGATCTTGCTAAAACTTTTTACTTTGCGATGCCGTGCTCAGAGACTGAGGCCCGGGCTTAAGGTCGCCGGCAGACTGACTTTGTCCGCTTCAACTGACGCCACCGGGTAAGCGCAATAATCGGCGGCGTAATAAGCGCTGGCGCGATGATTGCCGCTGGCACCGATGCCACCAAAAGGTGCACTGCTGGACGCGCCGGTAATAGGTTTGTTCCAGTTGACGATACCGGCACGGATACGGCTGAAAAACAGCTCGTAATCGCTGGCACTGTCCGCCAGCAAACCGGCCGACAAACCAAAGCTGGTGTTATTGGCTTCGTCGATGGCTTTTTGCAGCTCGGTGTAACGGTACACTTTTAACAGCGGGCCAAAATGCTCTTCATCCGGCAAGGCTTTGGCGTGTGTCACATCGATAATGCCTGGCGTGACAAAACCCAAACCTGGGTCGATTTGTGTCAGCTTCAGCAGCGGCACGCCGCCCAGTGCTTCAATATCTGCCTGCGCCTTGACCATGCCAGCAGCCGCTTTGCTGCTAATCATCGAGGCATAAAACGGTTGCACTTCGGCAAATGGTGCACCAACGGCCAACTGTTTGGTAGCTGCCACTAAGGCGGCGAGGATGGCATCGCCATTGGTAGATTGTTCGATGAACAACCGGCGCGCACAGGTGCAGCGCTGACCACTGGTGATAAAAGCCGATTGGATAATGTCGTGCACGGCGGCTTTCACATCCGCCACGTCTTTGACAATCAACGGGTTATTACCACCCATTTCCAGCGCCAGAATTTTGCCCGGATGGCCGGCAAATTGTTTATGTAGCAAATGCCCGGTGTTTGAGCTGCCGGTGAAAAACAAGCCGTCGATACCCGGTAAATTGGCAATGGCTTTGCCTGTGCTGACTTCGCCTTGCAGCAAATTCAGCACGCCGGCCGGTAAACCCGCCGCCTGCCAGAGTTCCAGCGTATGCTGCGCCACCAGTGGTGTGAGTTCTGATGGCTTAAATAACACGGTATTGCCGGCGATCAGCGCCGGCACTATATGACCATTCGGCAAATGGCCCGGGAAGTTATAAGGGCCAAACACTGCGACGACACCATGCGGTTTATGCCGGATAAAAGCCCGTGCGCCCGGCATCGGGTTTTCCACGGTACCGGTACGCTCCTGATGGGCTTTGACGGAAATGGCGATTTTGCCGATCATCGCCGCCACTTCAGTGCGGCTTTCCCATAAGGATTTACCGGTATCAAGCGCAATAGTACGCGCGAAGGCTTCCGTATTAGCTTTAAGCTGTTCGGCAAAGGCTTCAGCAATAGCAATACGTTCAGCAAGTGGACGGGCCGACCAGCTGTAAAATGCGCTGCGCGCCGCCAGATAGGCTTGTTGCACTTGCGCTTCATCTGCCGCCTGACCTTGCCAAATCACTTGGTTCGTTGCCGGGTCGACTGACTGAAACAGGTTGCCGGCGCCTGCCTGCCACTCACCGTTAATCAGCTGTAAGCCCTGAATTACTTTTGTTGCCTGACTCATTTTGCCCCCCGGTCCAGATTTAAATAACGAACTTCATCGCCGGCACTGACTTGCAGCCCATCGGCGATAGCCTGGGTGATAATTAACACATCGCCATCGAGCTGCGCCTGATTGCTGATAGTGGCGCGAAAACCAGTCACTTGTGGATTGGAGATCGCCAGCGTCGGGCCTTCGGCCGGTACACCAATAGCGACTTTAATGCGGTGGCTGCTGCGCACCGATTTAATCTGCTTCAGCTGCGCTTCCACAGTCGGACCAGCGTCAAACAAATCAACATAACCACGGTGAATAAAACCTTCGTTTTCTAAAAGTTTCAGCGCCGGCGCCGTGTTGACATGCACCTGACCAATCACGTCCTGCGCTGATTTTGGCAGCAAGGACACATAAATCGGGTGGCGTGGCATCAAATCAGCGATAAAACCTTTGTTGCCAATGCCAATCATATGGTCGGCAGTCGGGAAGTCGATGCTGAAGAAATATGACTGTAACCACTGCCAGAACGGTGGCAGGGCGTTTTCGTCCGCCATACCGCGCATCTCGGCAATGACAATTTTCGAGAAGCGTTTTGGGTGGTCTGCCATAAACATAAAACGAACTTTGGATAAGAACCGGCCATACATGCCGCTGCGGTAAGGTTCACGCAGGAACAAGGTGCAAATTTCTGATACACCGGTGTAGTCGTTACACATGGTCAGCACTTCGACCGGGTTATACACGTTCAGCTCGTTGCTGTGGTGCACCACGGTGCTTTTGTGGAAGTGATACAAAGGTGTGGTTAAACCGACAGAGGCCTCAATGCCGGATGTGCCTAAAATTTCACCGGTTTCGGTGTCTTCCAGCACAAATAAATAACCCTGATTGCCGGGCTGCTCGGTATCGATAGCAAAACTGTGCTCGGAATGGGCGATTTTTTGTTTTAATTTTTGCTCGTTGACCGGCAGCGAGGTGAAACCGGCACCGGATTCGATGGCGATTTGCATCAGCGCCGGATAATCGGCTTGGGTGATAGGGCGGATCAATAACATGAAAAAGTCCTGGCAAAGGCCGGCGCCAGGCGCCGGCTTGTCAAAGTTACAGATCAGCCGCGTGCTGCGACCAGTTTGGCAATAGCCGCTTCAAAACGCGCCATACCGTCCAGAATATCCTGCTCCGGAATGACCAGTGACGGCGCAAAACGCACCACGTTGTAACCAGCCATCAGTACCAGCAGACCTTGTTCGGCGGCAGCCAGCATAAAGTCACGCGACTTGCCGGCCCATTCGGTATTGAGCGCAGCGCCAATCAACAGGCCCTGACCCCGTACTTCACTGAACACCTGATATTTGGCGTTGATGGCATGCAGCGCATCCTTAAACAGCTTCTCACGGGCTTTGACGCCGTTTAATACTTCCGGCGTGTTGACAGTGTCATATGCCGCGAGCGCCACAGCACAAGCCAGCGGGTTGCCGCCATAAGTACTGCCGTGGGTACCGACCACTAAATGTTTAGCCAGCTCAGTGGTGGTCAGCATCGCGCCAATCGGGAAGCCGCCGCCGAGCGCTTTTGCCGTGGTCAATACGTCCGGCGTCACGCCAAGGCCCATATAAGCGTACAGCTCACCGGTACGGCCGACACCGCTTTGTACTTCATCAAATACTAAGAGCGCGTTGTGCTGGTCACACAGTTCGCGCACGCCCTGGATAAATTCTTTGCTTGGGCTGATGATGCCGCCTTCGCCTTGTAATGGTTCTAACACCACAGCGCAGGTGCGGTCGGAGATCAGCGCTTTTAAGCTGTCCAGATTGTTGTATTCGGCGTGGTCGATGTCAGCAGGTTTAGGGCCGAAACCGTCCGAATAAGCCGGCTGACCGCCGACAGTGACAGTAAACAGCGTACGACCGTGGAAGCCCATTTTAAAGGCGATGATTTGTGATTTTTCCGCACCGAATTTATTCAGCGCAACACGGCGCACCAGCTTCAGTGCGGCTTCGTTGGCTTCAGCGCCTGAGTTGGCAAAATAGACTTTTTCGGCGAAGGTGGTGTCAACCAGACGCTGCGCTAACGCCAGCGCCGGCTCGTTGGTCATGGTATTGGATAAATGCCACAGTTTGTTGGCTTGTTCAGTCAGTGCTTTAACTAACACCGGGTGGCAGTGGCCCAGACAGTTAACGGCGATGCCGCCGGCAAAATCGATAAACTCGCGATCCTGCTGGTCCCACAACCGGGAGCCAAGGCCACGCACCGGAATAATTGGTGACGGGGCGTAGTTCGGGACCATAACTTCATCAAACAGGGCGCGGGTTAATTGCATTGCGAATTCCTCGTGAGTGGTGTCGCCGTCTGTAGCGGCTTTTTGAAGCCCCGGTATCGCTGTGCTTGTTGCAAGAACAATGCAGGCATGCAGCATTCCAGGGCGGAATGCCTTTATTATATTGGGCAGGGTCGTCAAACTGCAGTATCATATTCAGCAAATATACGATTTGTTTTACCATATTAACGGAGTGTTTTGACAAAATGCTAAGCAAAGAAGATGAAAGACTGCTGGCGCTGCTACGCACCAATGCGCGGGCCAGCGTGTCAGACTTAGCGCGGCTGTTAGATTTATCCCGCTCTACAGTGCAAACCCGCATCGCGCGGCTGGAGCAAACCGGTGTGATCAGGGGTTATGTGCTCGATTATGGCGACAGCTACACCAAATCTTTAGTGTCGGCGCATGTGTCAATTAAAGTGAAACAAAAACTGACCGTCAAAACCAATAACGAGCTGAAGCAAATCGCGCAAATTGCCGAGCTTTATGCCATCAGTGGTGAATATGACCTGATTGCGGTGGTGCAGGCGCAAAGTACGGAGCAGCTCAGTCATTTACTCGACCAGATTGGTGATCTGGACGGTGTGGAACGGACTAATTCCTCGGTGATCCTCGAAACCAAATTTAAACGATAAAGTCAGAATAGCGGCAACTGTAGTGAGGCAACGACAAAATGCCAACAGCCACCGGTAGCCGCAAATGTCCGACCAGTTGCCTGAAATTTTACTACAGGGTCAGAACAGCGGTAGAATCCGCCCACTTTTCGCCAGATGGCCGCTATTTCCGGGAATATTATGAGTCAAGCAGATAACACCCCTTTGTACACCCACTACGCCGGCCCGGCACTGCTGGAAACGCCATTGCTGAATAAGGGCAGTGCATTTAGCCGTGAAGAGCGTGCTGCATTTAACTTAACCGGGCTGTTGCCACCGCGTTATGAAAGCATTGAAGAGCAGGCTGCCCGTGCTTATATGCAATATTCGTCGTTTGAAGAGCCAATTAACAAACACATCTATCTGCGGGTGGTGCAGGACAATAATGAAACTTTGTTTCACCGCCTGCTGCAAAACCATCTCGAAGAAATGCTGCCAATCATCTACACCCCAACAGTTGGCGACGCCTGTGAGCGCTTCTCTGATATTTATCGCAGCGCCCGTGGTTTGTTTATTTCTTACAGCGACCGTGACCAGTTAGATGATGTACTGCGTAGCGCCACCAAGAAAAAAGTCAAAGTCATTGTCGTCACTGACGGCGAGCGTGTGCTGGGCCTCGGTGACCAGGGTATTGGCGGCATGGGTATTTCGATTGGTAAATTGTCGCTGTACACCGCCTGTGGCGGCATCAGCCCGGCTTATACCTTGCCGGTGTGCCTTGATGTCGGCACCAACAACGAAAAGCTGCTGAACGACCCGTTTTATATGGGCAACCGTCACCGTCGCATCAGCGGTGACGAATACTATGAATTTGTCGACAAGTTCATCAAGGCAGTAAAACGCCGCTGGCCAGAAGCCATGGTGCAGTTTGAGGACTTCGCCCAGCCCAATGCCATGCCGCTGCTGAAACGTTACCGCGACCAGATTTGTTGTTTTAATGACGACATTCAGGGCACTGCGGCCGTGACTGTCGGCACCTTGTTGGCTGCCTGCCGTTCAAAAGGAAGCAAGTTATCTGAACAAAAAGTTGTTTTTGTTGGGGCAGGGTCAGCCGGTTGTGGTATTGCCGAACAAGTGATTAGCCAGATGGTCAGCGAAGGCATCGATGATGCCACGGCGCGCGGCCAGGTGTTTATGGTCGACCGTCATGGCTTGCTGACCGAAGGCATGGAAGATTTACGTGACTTCCAGCAAGCCTTAGTGCAAACCAAAGCGGCGATCAGCCACTGGTCATTCAGCGGCGATTACGCCTCGTTGCGGGATGTGATGAACTGCGCCAAGCCTGACATCTTAATCGGCGTGTCCGGTGTCGCCGGCCTGTTCACCGAAGCTGTGGTCAAGGCGATGAAAAAGAACTGCGCGCTGCCAATTATTATGCCGCTCAGTAACCCAATCAAACAGATTGAAGCCCGACCGGAAAAAGTCATTGAATGGACCGACGGGGAAGTGATTATCGCCACCGGCAGCCCGTTTAAGCCTGTCGAGTACAACGGTAAAACCTATCCGGTAGCCCAGTGTAATAACAGCTACATTTTCCCAGGCATTGGCCTTGGGGTGCTGGCCTGTAAAGCCCGCCATATCAGCGATGAGATGCTGCGGGTCGCCAGTGAAACGCTGGCAGCGGCGTCGCCACTGGCCAATACAGGCGAGGGCGGCATTCTGCCACCGTTAACGCAATTATCTGAGTTATCAAAAGAAATTGCCTTTGCAGTTGCCAAAATGGCGATGGCACAAGGCCATGCACTGGAAATGGATGACGAGCGCCTGCTGCGCAAAATCAACAGCAATTTCTGGAAACCAGAATACCGGCTGTATAAGCGCGTCAGCAGCTAAGCAGCACCTTGAGAAACAACCGGCGAAACAGCACCTGATGTTTCGCCGGCAACTTTCTGCAATTTTTCTCCAGCATTCACCAACTTTTTTAAAAAGCATCACGACCAACAGGCATCAACATTTTGTGAAGAGCCCGAGGTCAACATGCAAACTAAGATTCAACGCCAAATCCCAACCCATCATTTTCACCGTTTCACCTTCGCTATTTTACTACTGGGCAGCTGCAGCCTGGTGCTTGCCTCACAGCAGGTCACAGCCGAGCAAGCTCTGGCATCCGGACACAAATTACAGGTACTGAAAGATTGCAAACTGCAGTCCGAACGCGATCTGACGCCAGCAGAACTCAGCGCCTGGCAAGACTTAAAAAAGGCCGAATTGAAAATGGACCAGCTGCAAATCCCACTGGACCAGATGAGTAAAGCGCTGCAGCCACATCAAGACAAAATGGAGCAACTGAGTGCGGAGCTTGAGCAACAAACCAAAAGTCAGCGCATACCGGACGACAACTTGTTGGAGCAAACCCGCATGACCGCGGAACGCATCGAAGATATTACGGATAGTTATCAGGGCGATATCGACGCTATCAGCAGTTATGGTGACCAGATCAGCCTGGTCGCTAAAGTGTTTGAACAGCAAGTGACGGCGCAGTTGCGGGCCGGTAGCTACGATCAGCTGCGGATCGTGGTACCTGGCGACAAAACCGCCGCTGATTGCAACAGCGGGATGTTTTTCAGCAAATCGCTGCGTTTTAATAAAAGTTAATCCAGCAAGACCAGAGTTGACGGGCGGCCAGTTTTCTTTAAGCTTGGCCGCAGATAAACACTGAAGAGACAACCGGATGTTATTTGTTGTGATGTTGGGCGGCAAACACCCGGCCGCCAAAATTGAAGTACATGACGTGGTATTTGCCTTTGGTCAGCAGCTCAGCGATTGTTACGACCAGCTCAGACAACAATGGTTTGGTGCCGCCAAAGGCCTGCATATTGATTCCTGGTGGCAAGTGCAGGGCGTCGATGGTTATCAGCTGCACTTTAGCGATGTGGCACCCAAAGCCGGGGACCCACGCCTCTATTTTATAAACCTCGGAGGTTATTCGCCCGGCAGCTTTGGTGAAGACCATCAGTATTTGCTGGTGGTGGCACAAAACCCGGCCGAAGCGAAACAGCTGGGCAAACAGCGGATGCCAGGGCAGTGGGACAAACCGCACACCGACAATCTGTATGACGTTGACGATTGTATCGCGATAGATGCAGTCGAAGGCCGTTATGTCCATCCGGTGCCGGGCGCTTATGCAGAGGCCAAGCAGGGCAACGATTATATTCTGCTTTAAACACACTCAAAACACCGCGCCCACAACAAAACTTTTCAGACGGTCGCAGCTGCTGCGACAATTTGCCGCATAGGGACGTGAGGAACTTTTCCGTAAAATCAGGCACATGCATTTTCTAAAGGTATGTGCCGTGACTATTCAACATTCATTTCTAGTTTCTTATAAATTATCCCGTCTGACGCTGGCGCTTAGCCTGTTCTGCCTGCCGGTTTGTGTTCTGGCGAGTACAGGTGCCGATGCAGCTGCTGATAAAGCCGAAAAAGACATAGAGCGGGTCCAAGTCACAGGGGTGGTGCTGAACGGTCCCGGTCAGCTGGTGATGGACCCCAAAGCACCACGTCAGCCACTGCCGGCGCACGACGGTGCCGACTACCTGAAAACTATTCCGGGCTTTTCGGTCACCCGTAAAGGCGGTGCGGATGGCGACGCAGTGTTCCGCGGCATGGCTGGCTCGCGGCTTGGCATTCTGGTTGACGGTGAAAATATCTTAGGCGGCTGTAATTTCCGCATGGATGCGCCAACCGCGTATATCTACCCGGAATTGCATGATTCAATGACGGTGATAAAAGGCCCGCAGTCGGTCGCACATGGGGCCGGGCATTCGGCGGCGGTGATCTTATTTGAGCGCAATGTCGCGCCATTTGAGCAAGCCGGTTTTCGCACGCATACCAGCCTGACCACAGCCAGCTTTGGCCGGCATGACGAACTGGCCGATCTACAGTTTGGTCAGCAAAATGGCTATGTGTTATTCAGCGGCAGCAACTCGGCGTCCGATGACTATCAGGACGGCGATGGCAATGATATCCACTCCCGGTATCAGCGTTACAGCGGCAATATCGCGCTGGGCTGGACACCGGATGTCGATAGCAAAGTGGAGCTGTCTGCGGCCCGCAGTGACGGCGAAGCTGCTTATGCCGACCGCGGCATGGATGGCACCCGTTTCCGCCGTGACAGCCTGAATCTTCGTGTTGAAAAAAACAACATCACGCCCTGGTTGGAGCAGGTGAAATTCCATTGGTTCGATAACGAAGTCGACCACCTGATGGATGACCAGCAATTACGCAAGCCAGGCATGATGGGTTATGCCAATTTACTGCGCGATACCAAAGGCGGGCGCCTCAGTGCGGTTTTTACGCCGGCAATGACATACAAAGTCACGCTGGGGGCAGACCAGCAGGACAGTGGGCACAGTTCGCGCTCGGCACCAGCGTCTGGCATTTACAGCGCTTTACTGGATGATGCAGAGATCTCTCAGCTCGGTATATTCGCGGAATGGCGTTATCAGCTGGCACAATTTGATACTGTGGTTGCCGGCTATCGGCTGGACCAATGGCAGGCGACCGACCAGCGGCTGAAAATCGCCGGCATGATGAGTTCGATGCCAAACCCAACCGCCGGACAGCGGCGTGACGACGACCTGCACAGCGGTTTCGCCCGTTATGAACATCAGTTCAGTAGCATTCCAGCCAGCTGGTATATCGGCGTTGGCAGCACAGCCCGTTTCCCGGATTATTGGGAATTGATCGCCAAAGAAGGCATCAACTCCAAAAGTGCATTTGCCGACCTTGCGCCGGAACAGACTACGCAGCTGGATCTGGGTTATCTGTTTAAAGATGCAGACACCGAATGGTCAGTATCCGCATTTTATAACGAAATCAGCGATTATATTCTGGTCGACTACAGCAACACGATGAAATCGAACGGTTTTGTCAGAAACATCGACGCCAGCAGCTACGGCTTTGAATTTGGTGTGCAGCAAAAGTTTTCGCCGCATTGGCAAGCGGATGCAACGCTGGCATACACTCGCGGCGATAACGACACCGACGGTACTGCGCTGCCACAAATTTCTCCGCTGGAAATCAAACTTGGCCTGAGCTACGCCCGTGATAACTGGTCTGTGGGTTCCTTAATCCGCATCGTTGACGCACAAAGCAACTTCGACCGGAACAAAGGGAACATTGTCGGCAAAGATTTAGGTGCAACGCCAGGTTTCGCCGTGCTTTCACTGAATGCCAGCTGGCGGCCGGTACCGAGCTTATTGTTTACCGCCGGTGTCGACAATTTACTCGACCGCACTTATGCCGAATTCGTCAGCCGTGCTGCCGGCAACGGCATGGGCGGCGGCATCCCTGGTTATGTCCAGACGTTACGCGTCAACGAACCTGGCCGCACAGCTTGGTTAAAAGCGCAGTGGAACTGGGATGGCCAGTTCTGATGCGCGCACTGCAATACTTGTTGCTGGCGTGCGGACTCACGCTACTAGCACCAGATGCTGCCGCGCAGCAGTATCCGACAGCCAACCAGACGGTCGCAGCGCCTGGTCTTGCGCAAATCCACGGTTTTATGCAAAAAACCTGGCACAGTGCCGAGCACCCGCTAAAGCTGGGACCGACCCATATCTCAGGTGATTTTGCTGTTGCCGACTGGTGGCATCAAGGCAAGGGTGGCCGCGCAGTGTTTAAACGCAGCCAGCAACATTGGCAACTGATCCTTTGCGGTGGCGCCGGTATTTTACAAAGCGCTTTATGGCAGCATTTGGGCCTTACACCGGCGGCAGCGGACGATTTCGTCCGCGCGATGCGCCATGCCGAGTACAGTCTCAGTGCACCGGAAAAAGCGCTGCTGGATGCCTTCGGTGCAACCATCAAAATGCACAACGGACATGGACCGCAGCATTAAAGTCACAAACGCCGCGGTTAACATTCGCGCTGCGTGGAGCGAATTGACCTGTGTCTGGGGAATGTTCAAAATTCCGTGTTATCGCTTTTGAAGTTATCTTCATGGAATAGCTCAGAATTTTGAACGAAACCATCCAAGTGGGTGTAGGCCTCGTTGGTGTCTTAAATCTCGACTGAGTAGTCACTTATAATAATGCAATTTAACATAATGGATGTTCTAAGAAATAAGGGGCCTATGCCCCTTTTTTATTCCTCAGTCACAAGCTCTTTAACTAATCGGGTTAAATAGTCGGCTGTATGCAAAAGCATTTTGACTTTGGTACCAGAACGGAGGTCTTCCAGTTGCTGACGGCATCTAACGAGCTGCTGCCGGGTTTTTTCTGCTGACCACTTACGACGATGCATCAAAGCCATATCAGACGGCATACAGTTACCAAATGGCGTCATAACCATTCCGTCCTCTCTGATACGGCATTCTTTCCAGTTGGTGTTGTAGGGCAAATAGCCCTTGCAATGGACCTGAAGGTACCTGTGCGCGGTCGGGTGAGGGCGATCATCGTGCCAGCGCTGACACTCAGCAATCGGCACACCAAAGAATTCTGCTGCCCGTTCATGTTTACCATCACCAGCACCGAAAGCGTCGTAATAAAGCTCTCTAAAATCGACGAGTTTTTCAGGCCTGATTTTCCGATTTTTTTCCATTTTTTAAGTGCGTCCTGTACTGCTTTGGAAGTGGAATCCTGTACCGGAACTGGGTAACCGTGCAATTTTTGGTGAGTTTTGAAAATATTCTATACAAAACAGACATTTAGAGCGAGTTTTGCGCTTTGTAGATGTCCGGAGTAGTCCGGAAGTCCGGACTCAGTTCGAGTGTAACAGAACTCGAACTTCGCGCCTCCCTCAAAAAAGCAGTTGTCACAGCCGCACTTATCGGTGAACTGGGGCACCTCCCGCTGGCGCGGGTCCCTCCCCAGTTCACCGATTTGACACCGGCGTGCGGCCATAAAAAAAGCCCCTGACGGGGCTGGTTTGGCAGAGGGAAGGGCTTTGCCCTTCGGCGGCTGGTAAACCAGCCTTAAGTTACCGCTTCGCTGCATCAGGGGCGTTGCCCCTAATAACCCCAGCTATTCGGTTTTGGCCAGAACGGGAGTTGTGACTGACTGTGTGGGGGAGTCGCAAAACACGTAGTTCTGATAATCCTCGTAGTGCAATTCAATCAGGCAGTCATTCAGAACAGAGAATTGATAACCGGCCAGAGCCAAATCTGCGTGAGTGATTTCAGTTAGCACCTGACCATTGCGGCTCAGGCTAATCCAGATGATTTTGGTCAGCTTACCGTACTGGTTCATATCTGAGTAGTTACCAACAATGTGCATCTGAAGGCCGCTGTACGGGTGTTTTTTGGTGTCGCTCTCAGGGGCTGGCTGATTTTGGTCTGATTTGGCGGCTGAGGCTTGCTGTGATGGCTTCTGTTGGCCTGTGCCTGCTGCGGCGCTATTTTGCGCTAGCGCTGTTTGTGGGGCTTGCTGGAGCTTTTTAGGGGCTGGTTTTGGGTCATCCCCTGAAAAACCCTTCATCAGTAAGAGAACGAATAAAACGCCCATCACGATGGCACCAATGTTATACCAGCGCTGGTACCAAGCGGGAATATCGACGGTTTCAGCTTCCTGAACGCTGCCTTCGCTCTTTGTGTGGCTCTTGTAAGCACCGAAATACTTCTGCTCGTATTCGCGGTGATGGGTGGTGACAATGTTTCGGCTTACGCCGTCAGCAACCTTACAGACGTATTCATCGTCTTTGCCAAGGAACGACAGCTTGGTCGTGAAATAGCAGGTTTGCACCATATCGACAACGTCTCGATCGCACTTCCTGAAATTCTGCGTTAACAGCAAAATGTCATGGCCATAGTGCCGGTGCATTGACAGGTATTCTTTCAGTTCGGGCTGTGTGAAAACCTTGCTATCACCAGTTCCGGCAGTTTTCGGCATAGGGAGGTGGCATTCATCAACGATAAAATAAACGCCTTGGTTCTTTTCGTTGCGCCATTCCTGATAACGCAAAAAATGCTCTACATCAGAGAAGTACCGTTTGCCGCCGTAGTTATGAAACCCGCCGTCGATTTGCACAATAAGGTCTCGGCAGTGTTCACCGATAAACTGGCAGAACCAATCCACGTTAAGGGGAATATTCGTTACAACCATCCTGCCATCTTTCAGCGCTGGCAGGATGTGACGAATAACAGCCTCATAACTTTTGCCCGAGCCGGGGCGACCTGAAATACCATTGATTGCCATCGTTTAAGACCCCAACCGGACAAACGGAATTAACTGCATAAGTAGGCGAGCAGTACCAGCGGCCATAATCATACCGATGGCTTCACCAAGACCAATGGCATTGATGATACCAAGGACTTCAACAGGCATATCATTGATGTAATTGGTGATATTGACCAGTTCAAGGCCTTCAGACATGCCCTCTAAAGCGTAGAGACCCACTGACATAAACAGGTCTACGACCATCAGCAAAATATCGGTGAGAATGTCCCACAGCGTTAACAGGAAGCTTTTGAGCTGCACCAACACCCAACCGAAGAAACCATCATAAGCAGGGTCATGGATGATTTCAGGCTGGTTTGCGCTGGTCAGGTTATCAGGCGTTGTATTTTCAGGCATGGCTTAGGCTCCAATTAATAGACGGCGGCAGAGAATTGCAGCACCGAACAAAATGCAAAGGCGAACAAACTGGAGAACGTAAGGCGGGATCTCGACATCAAAGCAGCCAAAATTCATGGCAGAGGCGTTAAAGCAGAATTGCCAAGGCTGAACAGTGCCAGAACCAATATTAATTTCCTGAGTCATCGATTCATATGCGGAGGTGCTTTGGAACTGCGATTTTTTGGCGTCGATGATGCCGGTAATGCCGTCTGGGTAAACAGAAGTCCACCAGCTGGCCGGTGCGCCTGCATCGCCATCAGTGGAACAGGTAGGGTCTTTTTTAGGGTCGCATTCGTCATCCCCGCCGTCTTCTTCGAGCGCATCTTTGATATCACCTAACAAACCAATTTCGGTTTGATTGTCGGCGAGCGCCTGAGCGGTGTTTTCCTCAATGTCAGTCAAAATGCCATTTGATGTATCGACAGAGTTTTCCAGATTGCCAATGCCGGTGCTGACAACAGAAAGGCGGCTTTCAACGCCTCTTTGCACGTCTTTAAAATCACCTTTGACCATGTCAGCCAGCGGTTTTTCAGGATTCTGGATGTTGTCATCAATGGTTGGCAGGGGCTTGTCATTGTCTTTGTTCGGCTCTTTGGGGACGTTCGGTTTATCCGCGCAGAAAAAATCCCCGTTGATGAAGCCACAACCGGATTCACACTGCTGAACGCCGTTGATAGTAACGCATTTTTCCGAGGGGTCTTGCTGGCACATATTCAAGTTGTTTTGTGTTTTCCAGCATTTTGGTGGCTCTGGTGGCGGTTTAGTGTATTCGCTATCCGCGCAGGCAGCGCCGGTAAAGGTGCCGACCATCGGCGACCAAATATCTTTGCCGGTTGAACCGTTCCAGACCCAGCTTTTAGCAACGACTTTACAGTCACCGCAACGCTTTTTGCCGTTATCGTCCAGGGCGCATTTTGTCGCGCAGGACGGTTTGTTTGCAGATGAATAAACGCCCTTGTTTGTAACGTAACGGTCACCGCTATTAGTGCTGAGGCCCTTCAGGCCGGAGCAATCGAGCGGTGGTAAACGCTTAAAACATACGGGAGTGCCATTTGCATCACCTTTTAAAAGGTACTCAAAATACTTAGGGTCTTCAGGCGGGCACACATATTCTTTGCTGTCAGGAGCCGGAGCAGCCGAAAATGATAAGCCAGCAGTTCTGGTGATCACAGAATTTGCACAATTGCCTGATTCAGCAAAAGTAAATTGAATACTGAGCGTATAAGGAAACGGCGAAAGTGTAGGGGCATTTTCTGAACAACGACCCGCCGGCAGCGATGACATCAGCATCGGCTCAAAATATTTTCTACAGCTTTGTGCTGCAGCGTCGGCGTTAAACGCGCCAACCTGCCCGTATGATTTACCAAAATAATAACAGTCCCAAACCTTGCCGAGTTCTAACTTTGCGGGCGCATAAGACCGCAAATCAGCGTTATCCGGGCCTGTGACAGCGGCCTGTAAACAGGTAGAAATAAAAAGCCCTGCAATGAGCAGGGCCTTGGATAAGTTTTTCATAGTTCAGGTCCTGAACATCAGAGACGAGACGATAAAGCCGCACATCGCCCCGATGAGTGCGACCAGTGTGTAAATCAGCGCGACAACTAAGCCAGCCATAAGGGGTGGGGCCAGTGCATATGCAAAGGCCCGTCCGATTACGCTTTGTTCACAGCGCGTTTGCCGAGGGTGATGCCCTTATAGGCCATCGTAATGCCGATAATCAGCACACCAGCAGCAGTAACAAACGCAGCAACATCAGCTAAATCAACAGCAGCAAAAATATCAGCCATCTCAAATTTTCCTTACTAAATTGCGGCCTAAGGCCACTTTGAAAGCGAGGCCGGACAGTAAAACCACTGTGCCAAAACCCCATGTGAAAGCCTCAGTGACTTCTGAGGCGGTGATTTCCACAGAGGACAAATATGCGCTGTATTCGGATGCAGGAATTAACCAGTACCCGGTACAGTTGGCAGCAGTGTCCGCTGTGAAAATGAAGGTGCCGTCCTGCTGAGGTAACGCACATTGCGCGTGACTGGCAGTGGAGATGCACAAGAGCAGCAGGGCGGCTAAACGGTTCATATCAAGACGCCTTCTTGTTCAGATCGAGATGTGGAAACTGGGCGTCCAAAATCGTGAAGGTCATCTGCTCTACGCCTTTGACCTTGCCAACTTCCCAGACGCCCTCAAAATTCACGATTTGCAGGTAAGCGCCGGCCTGCTCAATTTTGCGGGCCAGCTCAACGTTTGGCTTGCCGGTGGCACGGTCAACGAGTTTCAGTTTTACGGCTGGTGAGCCGTACTGAATGTTGCCTTTGATACCGGTGCTTTTTGGATATGGATTAATAACTTCAAGGCCAGCGTAGGCCGTGCCGTCTTCCATAAAACCGGCAGAAACATGCAAAACGATAAATTGGGTTTGCTGGGACATTGTGTTTCCTTAAGCGGCTTTGCCGCAGTTAATCAACTCAAAAGTTGGTCGGGTGGTTGCGTGCCTGTACCAAGGCGGCGTCACGAAGTCGCTTCGCTCAATGGTGCGGCGGTTGTGGATAGTTGGGATGACGTTGCGGGTCGGGCAGAACGGCACTGAAATATCGATACCCAGTGCCAGGAGGCGCGCTTTGTGAACGTAATACTGGCTGGAGTTAGTACGCTTTTTGTCGGTGTCATGAAATGACATGCCGTGTTGCCACTGGTGACAGTATTGGGCGGTCGCATTGGCGGCCTGACGGCTTTTAACGATATTTCGCTGTATCAGCTGGTCTGCAATAGTGATGTAGTCCACTGTGGCGACCTCCAAGGTTTTGATTAACGATTCAAGGGTTGTCATGGTGTGGTGATTAACCAGTTGTTCTAACGTCACGTAGCCGTAGTAACAGAGGTCGTACCGAGCCAGTTTTTTCGCTTTCCAAGAATGTTCCTCGCGCACGATGCCGCTAAAAGCGCAATGTTCCACCAGTTCGCGGTAGTACTTTTCATCTTCGGGCGTCGCGTTTTTCAGGTTCTTCTTTTCGTGTTCAATCAGCTCGGCGGCTTTGACGTAAATCTTTGTGTAGTCCCAAGAACTACCCCCAGTGCTGCGAGTGGTGCTGAAATCGACCGTGCAGCCATTGGGGTACAGGAAGGGGTGTTTGCCGTTTGGTAACGACAGGGTGGCTACAGCGCGTAAAAACGGGCGCTCGTTTTTGTAGCCAACGCAGTGATTTTTGGTGACATCAACGTGTTTGATGATGGCGCCGGAATAGAATTTCCGTTGTTTTTCGCCGTCTTTACCCTGCAAAAATTCAAAATGGCCGGTAGTAAACGGCGGTAAACCAAGGCGCAGTAGCACTTGGTTATAGACGGCAACGCAGTCTTCCATGGAGGTCAGGCCGACCAGATTTTCAATCCGGCCAAAGCGGCTGGGGTTACCTTCCACTGTGACGGTATGGCCGTCACAGCTGACGCGCAGTGATGTTGAATGGCTGGCCTGTACAGTGGTTTTTGATGTCCGGACCTCGTTGGAGGTTTCGCCGGTGTGCAAATCGACCGTCATATAGCCTTTGTCACCAATCAGCGGTAAGCGCTGATGGTGCGTCTGGCAGATGGTGAGGCGGTCGATAAACCAAGTCACAGGCTGTTACTCAGTTATCCACTGATTCTGTGGATAACGCCAGCGTGGCGATCGCCGCAAATTCTGTGATGTGAAGTTCAGCGCCTATGTAATCGCAGGCCAAATCAAAAGCGCCTTGCGGCTCAGCGAATACGCCGTGACAAATCACAGAATCGTCATCGCCGCCGGAAAACAGAACAACAGCACCAGTTTCGGTATCACGCAGCAGGAAGCCAAACGGGTCGGCGTTGATTTCGTTTTCATCGCCTGGCGCATCGTGCCAGTCATACAAAAACGCGATTTCTGATGGAGATACAGCAAGGGAGAAATGCGGGAAGAACTTTTCGAGTTGCTTGAGGGCTTCGGTTTTTTCGTAGTGCGTGACTAAGGGGTTCATAGCAGATCCTTTACTCCAAAACTGGAGTGATTGTGATCTTGGCTTTTTAATTAGTCAACTTCAATTTTGGAGTAATTTTGAAACGGACGGCTAAGCAGGTAGAATCAACAGAGCTTTTGCAGGGGGCAACCTAATGAATTACAGCGGTTATCTAATCGACGAATACAAAAAACTGGATGGCGGAAAATCAGATAAGGTTATCGCTTCTGAGCTGCCAGCAATGACAGTTGGCAACGTAAGCCAAATCAGAACCGGCTTACGGCACCTGACACCAGAACAAGCAATGACTATCGCAGAACGCTGCAAAATGGACATAGGCGAAGTGCTGGTGCGGTTAGATATGGAAAAGGCTAAATCACCAGCGGTACGAGCAGAGTTCGAAAAAGTACTAAAGAGATTAGCGGGAGCCTTTGCGGCCATTGTTCTGACGATGAGCCTAGCTCTGACACCAAGTCCGAGTGAAGCATCTGCTTCCGCATAATCCAATTTAACATAATAAACATTATGGGATATTTTATATTTACGTATAACGGCCATATTTATATTAATATCAGTGTTTTATATATTCGACTAATCTATGAAATCACCGCTTATTTATCCACAGCTATTGCCAGCTATCGACATTGGTTCAATTTACACAAAGACCGCTGCGATTAAGCGCCACTGCATGTCCGCTAATGTGTTGATTATGTGAAATGCTTACCAGGCTTTTGCTAGCTAACTGAATCAGAGTTAAAGACTTTTTCCTGTTGATAATCTATGGCAAATTGCATTGAGTGCTGTGCTGGTTTGCGCCCATATGCAACGTAGAATTTTCACTGCTATGGAGAGCTTTATGTCTGATGCTTTAATGATTTTTTTCGGCGTTATTTTGCTGCTTATCGTGCTGAAGTTGTTATTTGGCAAAAACAACTCAGCTGGCCAGCCTTATCCTTATATTTTGAACAAAACGCTGTTTAGTCCTGCTGAGCGTTCTTTTCTTGGCCTGCTGGATTTAGCCGTTGCCGATCAATACCGAGTTTTTGGCAAAGTCCGGGTTGCCGATATTTTGTTACCAGGCAAAGGCCTGAACAAAAGCCACTGGCAAATTGCCTTTAATAAAATTGCCGCCAAGCACTTTGATTTTGTGCTGTGCAATAAACAAACGCTTGAAGTGATTGCTGTGATTGAACTGGAAGACAAAAGCCATCAAAAAGGCAAAACCCAAAAACGGGATTTAGTGATCGCATCCGCATGTGCCAGCGCAGGTTTACCATTGATACGGTTCGCGGCACAAGCCAGCTATCAGGTCACTGAAATTCAGCAGAAAATCCAGACAGAGTTGACGTTAAAAAATCAATAAAATCAGCGCCCTGCTTCGCTTTTGTCAGCTTTGAACTCAGTAAAAAGAGCATTCCCAGGACTATTTAGCAACTGGTGTCTGTCCGGTATAGTCAGGAAGTGATTAATAAGTTCAAAGCCACCGGCACTGGCTGGCCGAGCATGATCCGAACGAAATCCGTATAAAGCGACTCAAACAAAAAGGCCCAATCGGGCCCTTTTTTGCTTCTAAGTCTGAGGTTTCACGAAAACGGGCCGGGGTTGTTAGGGGGACGAAGCCCCCAGATGGAGCGCGGAGTGCGTTAACCCACGGCTAGTGCAGCTGGCCGGTTGAAGGCCTCAACCTTTTTAGTTAGTCGCTTCTTTAAGTAGCAACTCTAATTGAGAATGACGCACGTTCATAGTGTCGCTGTCCTGAGTATTTTCGTTTTTAATTTGCAATAGTGCTTCAAAAAACACTTGATAGTTCTTACCTTCTTTAATTACTAATGAACCTTTGCTATCAACACTAAATACCCCCATAGATTGAAAGAGGCGAAGGTAGATAAAAAAAGCTAACCTAAACGAGGCGTAGTCAATATTCGAACAATCAAAAACCTTCTGCTGAACTCTGATAAATGAATTTCCAGTTACAAATTCAAGCCCACGTTCTTGTTTAGATGCGCATACAAGACACAATGCAGCACACAATGGCCCAATAAAAAAGTGAGATTTAACGCTATTTGCAATCATATTCTCTGTGTTTTTTGGATCTTCAAAAGTAATTTGAGCATTCTGTCCTAGACCAATTGCAATATCTCCAGCGATAGTTTCAATTTTTTTTACTCGTGCAGAAATTTCAGTAATTTCCTGAATTGCTTCAGATAGCTTGTTTACTTCACTAGATATTTTGTTTGAGTTTCGTTCGATATCTGCAGCGCCATTAGCAATTTTATCAGATGAATTTGACTGTTTCAGAGACTCTACCATTGTATAAAATATCGCCACTACGCCTAAGATAATTGATATCAGTGTCCCAGCAAAAGACACGTAGCTCATAGCTGAAACACTGCCTCCATGGATAACAGCTAAGTAGAAGACAACAGCCTCTAGTAGCATCAAGATAAAAACTAGTAGGACGATTTCTGTGCCAGTTAACTTAATTCTCTTTCGATAAAATGCTTCTAGGGAATTTCCTTCCATTTATGCAAGTTTCCTTTTTTTAAGGCCAATCAGGAATTTCTGCTAGTCCGGCACAGTAATAGCCGGACCTTGTTCCATTTTGGAACGATTGTTAACAGAACACCATAAAAACAGAAAGGCCCGATTTTGTAAACGGGCCTTTTTTAAGTGATTGTTATTTACCTGATGCTTTCATTGTTGGACACTTCTAGCATCCAGTAAATATCTGTTCTATCAAGAATTACTTACCAAAGACACCAGCCACAAATACCGGTATCACAATGGTTATCAAGCCGGTTTGATACCAACCTGTAAAATCCGGTCGTGTTCATCGATTTGCCGCACAGTCAGAATGAGCTGGTCAAGCTGAACGTCATCACCAACCACGACGCGGCGGAAAAACCGGTTACTGATATAGTCGGAAATCGACTGTGTTGGGTCTAACTGACCAAAATCTATCGTATAAAAAGCGCCCAAATCGGCCAATGTGATTTGACCGTTGAGGACAAATTCACCGAAGAAGTCTTGTTTGCTTTGACTGGCTGCTGTGGCATAACTGGACAACACTTCGCTGACCACAACGCTGTCGGCGGCTTTGGCCATTACCATCAGCGTGTCGTTGGCTTTAAAACGGGTGCAATCGAGACATTGGATCCACTCACCATTGCGCACTAAACCTAAAAACTGTACTGAGGATGGCACCGGCAACATGGTCCAGTCGGTGTCGAGCACCGGTGAGTCGGCATTGACCTGATACGCCAGCACCTGCAGCACATCTTTACTTTGCGCCAGTTCGAGCGGCATCACATAATCGGCGCCGGGTGCTTTTGGCACCTCCAGTTTTAACCAGCGCGCGACCGGCGCTATCGACCAGCCCTGAATTAACAAGGATACAATCACCACGAAAAACGCCACGTTGAAATATAAATCTTTGTTGGGAACACCAGCGAGCCAAGGAATAAGCGCGAGGATAATTGGCACAGCGCCACGTAGCCCTACCCAGCTGATAAAAATCTGGTCACGCTTGGGGAAATGAAACGGCAGCAAGCTCAGCACCACTGCCAGTGGCCGCGCGATAAAAATCATCACCAGCGCTAATGCGATAGCTGGCAGCAGATAGTCCAGCAAATCGGTTGGCGTCACCAACAAACCCAACATCAAAAACATGATAATTTGACTGAGCCAGGCCAAACCATCCTGCAAGCGCAGAATATGCTGTACCGGTGCAAGCCTGGCATTGCCGACCAGGAAACCAGCCAGATACACGGCCAAAAAACCGCTGCCGCCAAACTGGTTAGTCAGTCCATACAGTAGCAAAGCACAAGAAATGGCAAATAACGGGAAAAATGCCGGGCTTAACGGTAATTTGCGACAAAGCCAAATCAGCGCCCTGCCACCGCCCCAGCCGAACAAAGCGCCAACCAGCGCCTGCTGCACAAACACCAGCATCGTGCTCCAGCCAAGCGCCGCATCGCCTGCGACCACACTGACCAGCGTAAACGTCAGCATCACCGCCATCGGGTCGTTACTGCCCGACTCTATTTCGAGCGTCGACGCCACCCGCTCTTTAATATTCAGCCCGGCCGACTGAAAAATAGAGAACACTGCTGCGGCGTCGGTCGAGCTTAAAATGGCGCCAAGCAACAAGCCTTCTAATAAGGTGAGTTTAAACAAATACATGGCCGCAAGGCCCAAAATAAGACAGGTAATAACGACGCCGACAGTTGCCAGCGCCGCCGAAGGCGCTAACACTACTTTGACCCGGTCCGGATGCGTGCGCATCCCGCCGTCAAATAAGATAATGACCAGCGCGACCGAACCAATCAGCAGCGCCACATCTGGGTCCGCAAATTGGATGCCGAGTACCCCTTCTTCGCCGGCCAGCATGCCCATCAGCAGAAAGATCAGCAACAAAGGCGCGCCAAAGCGCGCGGAGATCAGGGTTGCAATAATGCTGACGGTGAACAGCGCACCGAAAATCAGAATATTGAGGTTGACTGCATCCAATAAAACGTCCTTAGGTTAACCCGCCTGGAGTTCCTGATAAATCGCCTGTAAGGCGGCCAGTGGATCCACCGCTTTGGTGATCGGGCGACCAATCACCATGTAATCAACTCCGGCAGCAACAGCCTCTGCCGGCGTCATCACCCGCTTTTGATCATCAGCACCAGCAAAGGCCGGCCGGATCCCTGGCGTAACTAACTGAAAGGCCTGACCAAACTTTTGTTTCAAAGCGCGGGCTTCATGCGCAGAACACACCACGCCATCAAGGCCAGACTGATGCGTCAGGGCCGCCAGTTTCAACACCTGCTGTTCAGGTGTCAGCGTGATGCCCAGTTCGAGTAAATCAGCCTGCTCCATCGACGTCAACACAGTCACTGCAATCAGCAGTGGCTTGTCTGCGCCAAAACCTTGTAGTGCTTCGCGGGCAGCCACCATCATCCGGCTACCGCCGCTGGCATGCACGTTTACCATCCAGACGCCTAAATCCGCAGCCGCTTTAACGGCTTTGGCGACTGTGTTTGGAATATCATGAAATTTTAAATCGAGGAACACATCAAAATGACGTTGTTGCAGCTCACGCACAAAATCGGGGCCGAAATGGCTGAACATTTCTTTGCCCACTTTTAACCGGCATAACGCCGGATCCAGCTGGCTGACCAGATTGAGTGCTGCACGCTGGTCTTCATAATCCAGCGCAACCACGACAGGGCTTAATTGCATAACGACATTTCCAAAAACTTAAAGGGACAGGATCAGCGGCCGTCAATGCCGCTTAATGGTTCAACCGTCTCCCATTGCTGGCAGGACGGACATAACCAGTATTGTTGCCGGGTTTTAAAGCCGCAATTCCGACAGCTATACAGGATTTTTGTATCAAGGTATGCGCGCACCAGGCCATCGATCGCCTGCAGTGCTTCCATCTGGGCTGGCTGATTCAGCTGCCTGATTTGCAATAAGCGCTGGAATAAGCGGATGTTCGGTTGCTGTTGCAGTTTTTCCAGCAGCAGTTGTTCGCCAGCGGCCGGCGAGCCGGTTTGCACCAGCCAGTCACACAGAAAGATAGCTGCGGTAATGTTTTTATTTTTGTGTACCAGCTGGCTCAGCAGTGGATACCACTCGTCCTCGGGCAACTGGCAGCGTTGTAATTCGGGCAGGATATCAGCGGCCCACTGCGGCTTTTGTGTCAGTACCGATTTAAATGCAACGGCGGCATCGGCCAATGATTGCTCAGCCAATAACTGCCGTGCCAACTGCAATCGCGGCCGGATCGCCTGTGGATACTTCTGCGCTAAAATTCGCAGAGCCATCACATCCATCGGCTTTTTCTGATCTTCACAGCGCATATTGGCAAGCGCAATGCGCAGCGAACGGGAATCGGTTTTATCTACTTGCGGGGCAAAATCTGCGGCTTTGTGCCAGTCGTGCGTCACCACAAAAATGGCAAACAGTTGTTTTAATGCGGTTTCCTGCAGCGGATCACTATCAACCAGCTTGCGCAGCAGGCTTTCGGCACGATCGTATAACCCGGCAGAAAAATAATCTTTCGCCAATTCCAGCCGGATCTGCTGGGCCTGACCTTTGGGTAACTTTAGCTGATGTAATTTTTCATGAATGCGAATAGCTTTGTCCCAGTCGCCTTTGCGGCGGAACAAATTAGCCAAAGCCAGATAAGTGTCGATAGTTGCGGCTTCAATATCCAGCAGCTGCAGCAGCTGCTCAATTGCTTTGTCTTCCTGATCGGTCAGCAGGAAATTTAACCCGGAGGACAGGTTCTTAGCGACGTTGGCTTTGTTTTTTAACTCTTCCTGCCGCAAACTGTTGCGGCCAAAAAACCAGCCGTAAGCGGCGGCGACAGGCAACAACAGAAATAGCAGTTCAAGCATAGGTTCAGGTCTTGCTCATGGCCCGGTTAATCCAGCGTTTGGTACGCAATTTCACCAGAATGGTCAGTGACAGACTGAGACCAATAGCAAAGCCGAGCAATAAAAATAACAGGGCGATATCAACAACCCGCAGCTCAGCTTTGGCTATAAAATAATTTAATTCAGCGACTTGCTGGTTGATTGAGCCAAAAAACAGACCAATCAGGATGAGCACAGAAAAACACAGGAAAAAAATCAGCTTTCTCAAACTCGGCTCCGTTAGCACCGTCGCTGCATCAGCGCGGACATGACTCAGGTATTTTCTTTCACGCGGTCGCGTAATTCTTTACCTGGTTTAAAATGCGGGACGTATTTACCGTCAAGTTCTACTTTATCGCCGGTTTTAGGGTTCCGACCGACCCGTGGGGCTCTGTAGTGCAGCGAGAAACTACCGAAACCTCTGATTTCAATCCGTTCGTTGACTGCCAGCGAACCTGCCATCTGTTCCAGAATTTCTTTCACAGCAGACTCAACATCTTTTACCTGGATATGAGGAAAATCAGTGGCTAACTTTTCGATCAACTCAGATTTGGTCATAAGGACTCCGCTTACACTGTTGCTGGAAAATGCCGGTTGGGGCATCTGCCCCAACCGACTGACTGGCATCAATTACTCAGATTTCTGAGCTGCTTTGAATGCTTCAGCCATTGCGTTACCACCAAAAGCAGAATCGTCCTGCTTAATTGATTCTAACGCTTCTTTCTCTTCAGCTTCGAACTTGGCTTTGATTGACAGGCTGATCACGCGGTTTTTGCGGTCAACACCCATCAGGCGAGCTTCAACTTCTTCACCGACTTTCAGCGCTGTAGTTGCATCTTCGATACGCTCACGAGCGATATCAGAAACGCGAACATAACCTTCTACGCCGCCTTCCAGTTCAACAGTAGCGCCTTTCGCGTCAACTGCAGTCACTGTACCTTTAACGATAGCACCTTTTTTGTTATCAGCAAGATAGCCGTTGAACGGGTCTTCGTCTAATTGCTTGATGCCTAAAGAGATACGCTCGCGCTCTGGGTCAACTTGCAGAACCACGGCAGACACTTCGTCGCCTTTCTTGAATTCACGTACGGCGTCTTCGCCAGTTGAATTCCAGCTGATGTCTGACAGGTGAACCAGGCCGTCGATGCCGCCGTCCAGACCGATGAAGATACCGAAGTCAGTGATTGACTTGATCTTACCGGAAACGCGGTCACCTTTGTTGAAGCCTTTGGCAAACTCTTCCCATGGGTTGGCTTTGCACTGTTTCAGACCTAAAGAAATACGACGACGTTCTTCGTCGATTTCCAGAACCATCACTTCCACTGAGTCACCTAAGTTAACAACTTTAGATGGGTGGATGTTTTTGTTGGTCCAGTCCATTTCTGACACGTGTACCAGACCTTCAACGCCTTCTTCGATTTCAACGAAGCAGCCGTAATCTGTCAGGTTGGTTACGCGACCAGTGATGCGAGCACCTTCTGGGTAACGAGAAGCGATAGCTGCCCATGGATCTTCGCCCATCTGTTTCAGACCCAGAGAAACACGTTGCTTCTCGCGGTCGAACTTCAGAACTTTTACTGGGATCTCGTCGCCAACATTGACGATTTCGCTTGGGTGCTTAACGCGTTTCCAAGCCATGTCAGTGATGTGCAGTAAGCCGTCAACGCCACCCAGGTCAACGAATGCACCGTAGTCAGTCAGGTTCTTAACGATACCTTTGACTTCCATGCCTTCTTCCAGGTTTTGCAGCAGAGTATCGCGCTCAGCTGAGCTTTCAGATTCGATAACAGCGCGGCGAGAAACCACAACGTTGTTACGCTTCTGATCTAATTTGATGACTTTGAACTCAAGTTCTTTGTGTTCTAAGTGCAGCGTGTCGCGTACTGGACGGACATCGACTAATGAACCAGGCAGGAATGCACGGATACCGTCAACTTCGACAGTGAAACCGCCTTTAACTTTGCCAGTGATAACACCGATAACGGTAACTTTATCTTCACAGGCTTTTTCCAGGCGTACCCAGGATTCATGACGCTTGGCTTTTTCGCGAGACAGTAATGTCTCACCGAAACCATCTTCAACTGCATCCAGAGCTACGTCGATGATGTCACCAACGTTCACTTCAATCTCGCCAGCCAGGTTTTTGAATTGTTCAACCGGGATCGCAGCTTCAGACTTCAGACCGGCATCAACCAGTACGACGTCTTTGTGGATGGCTACGATGGTGCCCTTAACGATTGAACCTGGGCGAGTTTCGATAGTCTTGAGGCTTTCCTCAAATAATTGTGCAAAATTTTCAGTCATTTTTCACTGTTTCGGTTAGTTGCTCCACCTTAAATCCATATTGGGTGGGGTTGCTTAATTTACCGCAAGGCATCCTTGTCTGCGGCTGTCCAAAGCACTGTCAGGCCTGGTTCAATTGCTTCTTCGTGAAGCTCAGGACTTCTGCCAACACTTGTTCAATGGATTTATTGGTCGAATCAAGCAGGTATGCATCAGCGGCTGGTTTCAGCGGCGCTACAGCACGATTCATATCGCGCTCATCCCTTGCCTGAATTTCGTTCAAAAGGTCGCCGATATTAACATCATGCCCCTTCTGTTTCAACTCTAAATAACGCCGTCTGGCACGCTCTTCAGCCGCAGCTGTCAAGAAGATTTTCACCTGCGCACCGGGAAAAACCACAGTCCCCATATCACGACCATCAGCAACCAGACCCGGTGCTTCGCGAAAGGCACGCTGACGGCGTAATAAGGCTTCACGCACCCGCGGTAACGAAGCGATTTTGGATGCCACAGCGCCAACTTCTTCGGTGCGGATCGTGTGCGAGACATTTTCGCCTTCCAGCGTGATCCGAATATTGCCAGCATCGTCAGAGGTAAACTGAACATCAAGGTGGGCAGCCAAAGGTTGCAGTGCTTCTTCGTCATCCGCAGCGATATCATGATGGATAGCGGCCAGTGCCAGCACGCGGTAAATCGCGCCGCTGTCGAGCAGATGCCAGCCCAGTTGCTGAGCGACCAGACGGCAAATAGTTCCTTTACCGGAACCGCCTGGACCGTCAATCGTAATGACCGGGATATTCTGCATACTGCCTCCAGTTAACTGGTTAAACCACTAAAGGCCGGCATTATACAGACAAATGTTAAAAAAAGCGCGGTTTCTCTAAGAAAAACCGCGCCTTAGCGTCACTTCACAATGGTTACGCGTTTTAGTTTGCTAAGCCGCTAAACACTTCAAAATACTGTGGAAATGTTTTGCGCGTGCAATCCGGATCTTCAATAGTCACACCACAATCGGCAAAGGATAACAGCGAGAAACACATCGCCATGCGATGGTCGTTGTAGGTGGCGATACTGGCATGCTGAATGTGCGCCGGCGGCGTCACTTTCAGATAGTCTTCGCCTTCTTCCACTTCGGCACCGACCTTGCGCAGCTCTGTCGCCATCGCATGCAGGCGGTCAGTTTCTTTCACACGCCAGTTATAGACGTTACGGATCATGGTCGGGCCTTCGGCAAAGAGCGCAGTGGTCGCAATAGTCATCGCGGCATCCGGGATGGCGTTGTAATCGCGGTCAATGCCATTTAGCTGGTTCCGCGTAACCGAAATATAGTCGTCACCCCATTCAACCGTTGCGCCCATTGCTTCAAGCGCATCGGCAAACCGGATGTCGCCCTGTACCGCGTGTTTACCGATGCCGGTGACTTTGACACTACCGCCAATGGCCGCAGCGGCAAGGAAATAACTGGCGGAAGATGCATCGCCTTCGACCAGCCAGTTGCCCGGTGATACATATTGCTGGCGGCCAGCAATGACAAATTTCTGATAATTCTGGTTATCGACGCGGACACCAAAGCGGCTCATCAGCGCCAGCGTGATATCGATATAAGGTTTAGACACCAGCTCGCCGACAATCACGATTTCAGTATCAGCAGCCAATAAAGGCGCGACCATCAGCACCGCAGTTAAGAACTGACTGGAAATACTGCCGTCAATTTTAACAGTGCCGCCGCTTAAGGCTTTGCCGCGAATATGCAGCGGCGGAAAACCATCCTGCTGCAAATAGCTGACATCAGCGCCAAGCTGGCGCAGCGCATCGACCAAGTGACCGATGGGTCTTTCATACATCCGTGGCTCACCCGTCAGCGTGACATCGACAGCTGATGCAGCCAGCGCAGCCGTTAATGGCCGCATCGCTGTACCGGCGTTGCCAAGGAAAAGCTCCAACGCTGCCGGATGATTAAATAAACCACCGAGGCCCTGCACGACACATTTACTTTTGCAATCAGACAGCTGGTAAGACACGCCCAAGGCAGTCAGCGCGTTCAGCATATGTTCGATGTCGTCGCTGTGCAGCAGATTGCTGATACGGGTCTCGCCCTGCGCCAGCGCTGCCAGCAGCAACACCCGATTGGAAATACTTTTAGAGCCCGGTAAATGCACTGTACCTTGGACACCGTTGATTTTATTGAGTGTTAAGGTTTTCATCAGCCGTGCACCCGCTCAAATTCGCGCATAAAGGTGACCAGCGTCTGTACGCCTTCCAACGGCATTGCGTTGTAAATACTGGCGCGCATACCGCCGACCATCCGATGCCCTTTCAGCGCCAATAAACCATTGGCTTCGGCTTCAGCAACAAACTTGTCGTTTAACCGCTCGTCGGCCAGTAAAAATGGCACATTCATCCAGGAACGGTAACGCGTATCCACGTCATTACGATAAAAATCGCTTTGATCGACGTAGTTGTACAACGTTTGCGCCTTCAGTTGATTCAGCTTGCCCATCGCCTCGACGCCGCCCTGACGCTTCAGCCATTTAAACACCAGCCCGGCCAGATACCAGGCATAAGTCGGTGGTGTGTTAAACATCGAGTCGTTTTCTGCGGCCAGACGATAATCCAGCACCGCCGGAATAGCGGCACCGGCCGGCGGTAACAGGTCTTCCCGCACCAGCGCCAGCGTAAGGCCAGACGGGCCGATATTTTTCTGCGCACCAGCGTAAATCACGCCATAACGACTGACATCAATAGGACGCGACAAAATGGTTGAAGACAAATCTGCCACCAGCGGCACTTGTGTTTGCGGTAAATCAGTGAATTCAAGGCCATCGACCGTTTCATTCGGGCAAAAATGCACAAAAGCGGATTTTGCATCCAGGTGCCAGTCAGCGGCTGCTTTGAGGCTGCGCAGGCCATCTTCGGTTTTTTGTGCAATGCCCTGCACGGCAATAGTGCCGAATTTGTGCGCTTCTTCAGCGGCCGCTTTAGACCAGGCGCCTGAGACGATGTAGTCAGCGCTCTGGCCGGCTTTCAGCAGATTCAGCGGCACCGCAGAAAACTGACCACGGCCGCCACCATGCATAAACAACACTTTATAATTGGCCGGCACTTGTAATAAATCACGTAAGTCTTGCTCAGCCTCTGCCGCGACTTTGATAAAGTCTTTGCCACGATGGCTCATTTCCATGATGGAACAACCGCGGCCGTGCCAGTTAATCAGCTCTTCCTGTGCCTGCAGCATCACGTCTACCGGTAACATTGCCGGGCCAGCACAAAAGTTATAGGTCGTCATTTTTACCTCATTGCGTCAAAAATAAAATTCGCGGATTAAACTGGCTTGGGACCTTGCGGCAGAAAATGGCGGTTTTATTGTTATCGAAGTACCGGCACTGCAGCTATTTTCGCCATCTGGATGGCTCTTTTTCTAAGGCTCACTGTACCGTATTTTTTGCGGGTCAGAAACCCACAGATCAGGCCAAATCGATGGAAAATTGCCCGAACCGGTGCAGATCTGCGGATTTTGCCGGCCAGAAACCGCTAATGTCAGCAGGCAGAAAAAAGGCACCCGCAGGTGCCTTCTTCATTTTACTCTTCGGAGTCGTCGGCGCCGTCCGCCTCGACTTCAACATCGACCCGGTTCTGGGCATCCAGTTGCTGCACTTCCGCTTCCGCGGCGGCCAATTCCTCAGCGTCCTGAATTTCGTCGATGCGCTGTACGCCAACGACTTTTTCATTTTCCTGGGTGCGGATCAGAATCACACCGGCAGTATTACGGCCAACCTGTGACACTTCTTTCACCCGGGTACGCACCAGCGTGCCTTTGTTCGAGATCAGCATAATTTCATCAAGCGCGTTAACCTGTACGGCGCCTACCACCAGACCATTACGCTCTGAGACTTTGATGGACACCACGCCCTGCGTTGCACGGCTCTTCGCCGGGTACTCTGCCAGGCCAGTGCGCTTGCCGTAGCCATTTTCGGTTACGGTCAGGATAGCGCCTTCGGACTTCGGCACAATCAATGACACCACAGAGCCGTTTTCACGCAGCTTGATCCCACGCACACCTGTTGCGGTGCGGCCCATGCCACGCACTTGCTCTTCGTGGAAACGCACAACTTTACCATCATCCGAGAACAGCATAATTTCGCTGTTGCCGTCGGTGATATCAACACCAATCAGCTGGTCACCTTCGTTCAGGTTCACGGCGATGATACCGTTAGAGCGAGGACGCGAGTATTCGGTCAGTGCAGTTTTCTTCACGGTACCGTTGGCGGTCGCCATAAAGACAAACTTGCCTTCTTCGTACTCACGAACCGGCAGGATTGCAGTAATGCGTTCGTTTTCTTCGAGCGGTAACAGGTTGACGATCGGTTTACCGCGCGCCTGACGGGATGCCAGCGGCAGTTGATAGACCTTCAGCCAATACAGGCGGCCACGGTCAGAGAAACACAAAATAGTGTCGTGTGTGGAAGCGACCAGTAACTGATCGACAAAGTCCTCGTCTTTAACGGTCGTTGCGGCTTTACCGCGACCACCACGACGCTGCGCTTCATAGTCAGTCAGTGCCTGATACTTGGCATAACCTAAGTGCGACAGCGTCACGACGACGTCTTCTTCGGCAATCAGATCTTCCATATTGATATCCAGCGCATTATCCTGGATCTCAGTACGGCGGGCATCGCCATATTGCGCTTTTGCCGCTTCTAATTCTTCACAAATAACTTCCATCAGGCGAACTGAACTGGCGAGGATATGCAGTAATTCCGCAATTAAATCCAGCAGCTCTTTGTACTCGCCAAGGATTTTTTCGTGCTCGAGGCCGGTTAATTTATGCAGACGTAAATCCAGGATCGCCTGCGCCTGTTGTTCGGTCAGGTAATAATAACCATCGCGGATACCAAAGTGCGCTTCCAGCCATTCTGGCCGCGCTGCGCTTTCACCGGCGCGTTCCAGCATTTCCTGCACGTTACCGAGCTTCCAGCCACGCGAGACTAAACCGGATTTAGCATCTGACGGGCTGTTAGACGTTTTAATCAGTTCGATGATTTCGTCAATGTTAGTCAGCGCAATGGCCAGGCCTTCTAAGATGTGGGCACGGTCACGGGCTTTTTTCAGGTCG
>CALJUX010000041.1 GCA_937978655.1 uncultured Chromatiaceae bacterium | reverse complement strand
CGATTGTACCTACGTTTACGTGCGGTTTGTTACGTTCAAATTTAGCCTTAGCCATTTTAATTACCTTCTGTTAAGTAGGCTCAATTCACACTGAGCCGAATTAAATAATTATTCGCCTGTTCTGCGCGCAGCAATAATCGCTTCAGTCACGTTATTCGGTGCTTCCATATATTTCAATGGTTCCATTGAGTATGAAGCACGACCTTGCGTCAATGAACGCATACTGGTCGCATACCCGAACATTTCTGATAACGGCACTTGTGCGTCGACAATCTTGATACCACCAGGAGCGTCTTCCATACCATTGATGATACCGCGGCGACGGTTTAAGTCACCCACGATATCGCCCATGAAGTCTTCAGGTGTAACCACCTCAACTTTCATCACAGGCTCCAGCAGGACTGGTTTGGCTTGCAGAGCACCTTTTTTGAAGCCCATAGAAGCAGCGATTTTAAACGCCATCTCATTGGAGTCGACATCGTGGTATGAACCATCAAATACAGAGACCTTCACGTCGATGACCGGATAACCAGCAAGGATGCCGTTTTTCATTTGTTCCTGAATACCTTTATCGATTGCCGGGATGTACTCTTTCGGAATCACACCGCCAACCACAGCATTCACAAACTCATATCCCTTGCCTTCTTCCAGCGGTTCAATCTTCAGCCAACAATGACCAAACTGGCCACGTCCGCCGGATTGACGTACGAACTTCCCTTCCACTTCCGTGGTACCACGGATAGTTTCGCGGTAGGCAACCTGAGGTTTACCTACGTTCGCTTCAACCTTAAACTCACGCCTCATACGATCAACGATGATTTCCAGATGTAATTCACCCATGCCGGAGATGATGGTTTGACCCGTCTCTTCGTCGGTGTGAACACGGAATGAAGGATCCTCGGCAGCCAATTTACTCAGCGCGATCCCCATTTTTTCCTGGTCAGCTTTAGTTTTAGGTTCCACTGCCACCGAAATAACCGGTTCCGGGAACTCCATCCGCTCAAGAATAATCACATTATTCTCGTCACAGAGGGTGTCACCGGTCGTCGTATCTTTTAAACCGATAGCTGCAGCGATATCACCGGCACGCACTTCTTTAATTTCTTCCCGGCTGTTGGCGTGCATTTGCACGATCCGGCCAATACGTTCTCTTTTTTGCTTCACTGAGTTATACACAGCAGAGCCGGCTTCAACAACGCCAGAGTAAACGCGGAAAAACGTCAGAGTACCTACAAACGGATCTGTCGCAATTTTGAATGCTAATGCAGAGAACGGCTCGTCATCACCCGCATGACGCTCGCCTTCAGAATCATCTTCGTGAATACCTTTGATGGCTTTCACTTCAGTTGGCGAAGGCAGGAAGTAAATGACGTTGTCTAACATGGCCTGAACACCTTTATTTTTAAAGGCGGAACCACACATCACCAGGACAACCTGGTTACGCAGGGTCAGGTCACGCAGCGCTGCACGGATCTCTTCTTCTGAAAAATCACCACCTTCAAGGTAGCGATCCATCAGCTCTTCATTAGATTCAGCTGCGGCTTCAATCATATTCTGGCGCCATTCGTTCGCTTCATCGAGCATATCCACAGGGATATCCTCGTAAGTGAATGTCATCCCTTGATCAGCTTCATTCCAATTGATGGTTTTCATCTTGATCAGGTCGACGACGCCCTTAAAGTGTTCTTCAGCGCCAATTGGCAACTGAATTGGGACTATTGTCGAATTCAGGCGGTCACGCGCTTGCTTGACTACACGCAGGAAGTTTGCGCCGGTACGGTCCATCTTATTGACGAAAATCATCCGAGGGACTTCGTACTTGTTCGCTTGCCGCCATACGGTTTCAGTCTGCGGTTGCACACCTGAAGAACCACAAAGCACAACAACAGCGCCGTCTAACACCCTCAGTGAACGTTCAACTTCAATAGTGAAATCTACGTGCCCCGGGGTGTCGATCAGATTGATTCGGTGTTGCTCAAACTGTTGCTGCATGCCAGACCAGAAAGCGGTGGTAGCAGCAGACGTGATAGTGATACCACGCTCCTGCTCCTGTTCCATCCAGTCCATGGTTGCAGCGCCGTCATGTACTTCACCAATTTTATGCGAACGACCGGTATAAAACAGTACCCGCTCAGAAGTCGTGGTTTTACCCGCGTCAACGTGAGCACAGATACCGATATTCCGATAACGCTCAATAGGAGTTGTACGTGCCACAATCGAATCCTCTTTGGACGGTCTAAATTACCAGCGGAAGTGGGCGAACGCTTTGTTCGCTTCAGCCATACGGTGTACGTCTTCGCGCTTCTTAACAGCAGAACCTTTGTTCTCAATAGCATCCAGCATTTCACCAGCCAAACGCTGGGCCATTGATTTCTCACCACGTTTACGGGCTGCTTCTGTCAACCAACGCATTGCTAACGCATTGCGGCGAACCTGACGAACTTCACATGGCACCTGATAAGTAGAACCACCCACACGGCGTGATTTCACTTCTACTGTTGGGCGGATGTTATCCAGCGCAACTTCAAAGATATCCAGTTCAGCTTTTTTAGACTTGGTTGCTGCAATTTCCAATGCGCCGTATACGATTGATTCAGCGATTGATTTTTTACCGTCGATCATTACGACGTTTACGAACTTGGCCAGCAGTTCACTTCCGAATTTAGGATCTGGAAGGATTTTACGTTGACCTATGACGCGTCTTCTTGGCATTCGAAACTCCGATTGCTTCAGGTGATTCCAAAACTTTTAATGAAAAAAGTTGCTTAGTTTGGCCTTACTTAACGGAGTTAAGTTATTTGTTCTTCGGCCGTTTAGCGCCGTATTTAGAACGGCCTTGCTTACGATCTTTAACGCCAGCACAGTCTAATGTGCCGCGTACGGTGTGGTAGCGCACACCTGGAAGGTCTTTTACCCGGCCGCCACGGATCAGGACAACGCTGTGTTCCTGTAAGTTGTGGCCTTCACCACCGATATAAGAAGAAACTTCAAAACCGTTGGTTAAACGGACACGGCATACTTTACGCAGTGCTGAGTTTGGCTTCTTAGGGGTAGTGGTGTATACGCGGGTACAAACACCACGCTTCTGTGGGCAAGCCTCGAGAGCCGGAACGGTGCTCTTAGAGACCACCTGGCTGCGCGGCTTACGCACTAGCTGGTTGATTGTTGCCATTAAATACTCCTGGTTTAAAAAATATACCCAATAAACGTGTAATTCCGCACCCGAAATCGGGGGCCGCCGAATTCTACTGGTCAACCTTTGACCTGTCAAGAAAGAAAAAGCCCGCCGTATCTGGGATACGGCGGGCTTTAAGGCTTAATCAGACGTAATTAATCGTCGTTGCCTGACAAGTCCATATTCAGCGCATCTGTCAGTGCCTGTTCGGCGACTTCAGCACTCATGGCTGGTTCTGCCACTTCACCATTAGCGACGCGTGCACGTTGACGTGTACGGTTCTGGTGATAAGCGAAACCGGTACCAGCCGGGATCAGACGACCCACGATAACGTTTTCTTTCAGGCCACGCAGCTCGTCGGTCTTGCCACCGACAGCAGCTTCGGTCAGAACCCGTGTAGTTTCCTGGAACGACGCCGCAGAAATGAAAGAGTCCGTCGACAGCGATGCTTTGGTAATACCCAGCAAGCTGCGCTCGTACTTCGCAGGGATCTTCCCTGCAGCTTCCAGTTCGACGTTGGCAATGTTCACACGTGAAACTTCAACCTGTTCGCCTTCGAGGAATTCACTGTCGCCCGGGTGCAGGATCACACACTTACGCAGCATCTGACGAATAATCGTTTCGATGTGTTTGTCGTTGATCTTAACGCCTTGCAGACGGTAAACGTCCTGTACTTCGTTAACGATGTAGCTGGCAACATGGTGGATACCACGCAGACGCAGGATGTCATGCGGAGACTCTGGGCCTTCCGAAATTACTTCACCCTTCTCGATGCGCTCACCTTCGAACACGTTGACCTGACGCCATTTCGGGATCATCTCTTCATGAGAGTCACCTTGCTCTGGCGTGATAATCAGACGACGTTTGCCTTTGGTTTCTTTACCGAAGCTGATCACACCTGAAATCTCGGCCAGAATGGCTGGATCTTTTGGCTTACGAGCTTCAAACAAGTCAGCAACGCGTGGCAGACCACCGGTGATGTCGCGTGTTTTCGAGCCTTCTTGTGGAATGCGCGCTAACACAGTACCTGGCTTCACGTTCTGACCATCAGTGATTTCGATGGTGGTGAAGCTTGGCAGACGGATCTCCTGCAGTGCACCGTCGTCCATGGCGAGAATGAGTTTTGGCTCTTTCGCGTTAACCTTGGACAGGTCTTTCACTACAGTCCGGCTTAAACCAGTCAGGTCGTCCTGTTGAACTTCAGTGTTACTGTCGTCAACATCGCTGAACGAAACCTTGGCACCACGTTCCACAATGATTGGGTGTGAATGCGGATCCCAGTTTGCGACGATTTGACCGGCAGTCACGCTGCTGTTGTCATCGATAGTTAACACCGAACCGTATGGCAGTTTATAGCGCTCTTTCTCACGACCCTGGTCGTCAAACACTGTCACTTCCGCAGAACGTGATGTGATAACGATTTTGTCGTCAGTGTTGCGAACAAACTTAGCGTTGTGCAGTTTTAACGTACCAGAGTTCTTCACCTGGACGCTGTTTTCTGCCGAAGCCCGTGACGCCGCACCACCGATGTGGAATGTACGCATTGTCAGCTGTGTACCTGGTTCACCGATTGACTGTGCAGCAATAACACCCACCGCTTCACCGGCGTTGATGATATGACCACGGGCCAGATCGCGACCGTAACACTTGGCACAAACACCAAAGTTAGTCTGACAGGTGATTACTGAACGCACGTACACTTCGTCGATTGAGTTTTTCTCAATCAGATCACAGAGTTGCTCGTCCAGCATGGTGCCATCTTCAACCAGCACTTCGCCGGTTGCCGGAACTACAACGTCACCGATAACAACACGACCTAACACGCGCTCACGCAGACCTTCTACGACGTCACCACCTTCAATCAGTGGTTTCATCATGATGCCTTCTTCAGAACCACAGTCAGCTTCCGTCACAACTAAATCTTGTGCAACGTCAACCAGACGACGAGTCAGGTAACCAGAGTTCGCGGTCTTCAGTGCGGTATCGGCCAGACCTTTACGTGCACCGTGTGTAGAGATGAAGTACTGCAGAACGCTTAAGCCTTCACGGAAGTTTGCCGTGATTGGCGTCTCGATGATTGAACCATCTGGCTTAGCCATCAGACCACGCATACCGGCTAACTGACGGATCTGAGCTGGAGAGCCCCGTGCGCCAGAGTCGGCCATCATATATACAGAGTTAAATGATGGCTGCGTCACTTCGTTGCCGTCGCGATCAATGACTTTTTCTTTCGACAGGTTATCCATCATGGCTTTTGACAACGCTTCGTTCGCTGTTGACCAGATGTCGATAACTTTGTTGTATTTTTCACCGGCTGTGACCAGACCCTGTTGGAACTGGTCCTGGATTTCCGCAACTTCTGCTTCCGCAGCACCGATGATGTCTACTTTTGCCGCAGGGATGACCATGTCATCAATACCTACAGACACACCTGACAGCATCGCATAGTGGAAACCGGTATACATGATTTGGTCAGCCAGAATAACTGTGTTTTTCAGGCCGATCCGACGGTATGAACCGTTCAGTAAACGCGAAATCTGCTTCTTGCCCATAGCCTGGTTGATTGAATCAAACGCCAGACCTGTTGGCAGGATTGAGTACAGAATGGCACGGCCGACAGTCGTGTCGCGTACAGAAGTCGTGCTGGTGCTGGTGCCATCTTCGTGGTTCGTCACTTCAGTCAAGCGCACTTTGACGCGGGCATGCAGGCTGGCAACACCAGCACGGAATGCTTTTTCCGCTTCTTTCGGGCTCTTGAACATCATGCCTTCACCTTTGGCATTAACGGCATCACGGGTCATGTAATACAGACCCAATACAACGTCCTGAGATGGAACGATGATTGGTTCACCGTTCGCTGGTGACAGTACGTTGTTGGTCGACATCATCAGCGCGCGCGCTTCTAACTGAGCTTCCAGTGTCAGCGGTACGTGCACCGCCATCTGGTCACCGTCGAAGTCGGCGTTGTATGCCGCACACACCAGTGGGTGCAGTTGGATCGCTTTACCTTCGATCAGCACTGGCTCAAATGCCTGGATACCCAGACGGTGCAGTGTTGGTGCGCGGTTCAGCAGGACCGGATGTTCACGGATGACTTCATCAAGGACGTCCCAGACAGCGCCTTCTTCGCGCTCAACCATTTTCTTGGCGGCTTTGATAGTCGTGGCTAAACCACGGGCTTCCAGCTTGCCATAGATGAACGGCTTGAACAGTTCCAGCGCCATTTTCTTCGGCAGACCACACTGATGCAGACGCAGTGTAGGACCTACGGTAATAACCGAACGACCTGAATAGTCGACGCGCTTACCTAATAAGTTCTGACGGAAACGACCTTGCTTACCTTTGATCATGTCAGCTAAAGATTTCAGCGGACGCTTGTTAGAACCAGTAATAGCACGGCCACGACGACCGTTATCTAACAGCGCATCCACAGCTTCCTGCAACATCCGCTTTTCGTTGCGGACGATGATGTCAGGTGCAGACAGATCTAACAGACGCTTCAGACGGTTGTTCCGGTTGATCACCCGACGGTACAGATCGTTCAGATCTGAAGTCGCAAAACGACCGCCGTCCAGTGGTACCAGCGGACGTAAATCCGGCGGCAGTACTGGCAGCACTGTCATGATCATCCACTCTGGTTTGTTGCCAGAAGTATGGAACGCTTCCATCAGTTTTAAGCGTTTGCTGATTTTTTTGCGTTTGGTTTCAGAGTTGATGGTTGGCAACTCTTCACGCATTTGCTTAATTTCTGTTGCCAGTTCAATGCCTTTTAACAGATCCAGAATTGCTTCTGCACCCATCTTGGCTTCGAACTCGTCGCCGTGCTCTTCCAGCACGTCTAAGTACTCTTCTTCAGTCAGCATCTGACGACGCTCTAAAGAAGTCATACCAGGCTCAGTCACTACGTAGCTTTCGAAATACAATACACGTTCGATATCGCGCAGTGTCATATCTAACAGCAAGCCGATACGGCTCGGCAGTGACTTCAGGAACCAAATATGTGCAACCGGACTTGCCAGTTCAATGTGACCCATGCGCTCACGGCGTACTTTGGTCAGCGTGACTTCAACGCCACACTTCTCACAAATCACACCACGGTGCTTTAAGCGTTTGTACTTACCGCACAGACATTCATAATCTTTCACCGGGCCAAAGATACGGGCACAAAACAGGCCATCGCGCTCAGGCTTGAAAGTCCGGTAGTTGATGGTTTCTGGCTTTTTCACTTCACCAAATGACCACGAGCGGATCATATCCGGTGAAGACAGGCCAATGCGGATCACATCGAACTCTTCAGTTTTTGTTTGCTGTTTCAGAAACTTTAATAAGTCTTTCACTTTACTCTCCTGTCAGAGGTTAACCAGTCAGGGGGCACAAGGGCCCCAAATCATTACTCAGCAAATTCCCCCTGCTTGCGCAGGGGGGGCCGAGGGTTATTCCTCTTCCAATTCGATGTTGATACCGAGCGAACGGATTTCTTTCATCAATACGTTGAAAGATTCTGGCATGCCTGGTTCCATGCGGTGGTCGCCATCCACGATGTTTTTATACATCTTGGTCCGGCCATTCACGTCATCAGACTTCACAGTCAACATTTCCTGCAGGGTATAGGCTGCACCGTATGCTTCCAGTGCCCACACTTCCATCTCACCGAAGCGCTGACCACCGAACTGAGCTTTACCACCCAGAGGCTGTTGGGTAACCAGACTGTACGAACCGGTCGAACGGGCGTGCATCTTGTCATCAACCAAGTGGTTCAGTTTCAGCATGTACATATAGCCAACGGTTACTTTACGTTCGAAAGTATTACCGGTACGACCATCATACAGCGTGATCTGACCGCTGGTTGGCAGGTCGCCCAGAGCTAACAGTTCTTTGATTTCGCTTTCTTTCGCGCCATCAAACACTGGTGATGCAACTGGTAAACCTTTGCGCAGGTTTTGCGCTAAACGACGCACTTCATCATCAGTGAAGTTGGCAACGTCCACGTCCTGACGGGATTGACCCAGTGCATAGGCTTTCACCAGGAACTCACGGATCTCCGCGACTTCTTTCTGCTCTTTGATCATTGCATCAATCTTGTCACCGATACCACGGGCCGCTAAGCCTAAGTGTGTTTCGAGGATCTGACCGATGTTCATCCGCGACGGAACGCCCAGCGGGTTCAGCACGATATCAACCGGCTGACCTTTTTCATCGTATGGCATATCTTCAACTGGCACGATAGAAGAGATAACACCCTTGTTACCGTGACGGCCTGCCATCTTGTCACCAGGCTGAATGCGACGTTTCACCGCTAAATACACTTTAACGATTTTCAGCACGCCCGGCGCCAGGTCATCGCCTTGGACAATCTTGCGACGTTTGGCTTCGAACTTCTTGTCGTATTCAATACGGATTTCTTCGTACTGTGCCGCCAGTTGTTCCAGATCGTTTTGCTTGTCTTCGTCTGCCAGGCTTTGCGACAACAGCACGTCACCGCGCATATTGTTCAGCTTGGCGCGATCAACACCGGTGCTTTCTAACAGGTTACGGGCGCGGCTGAAGATACCTTCTTCAAGGATACGGAATTCTTCATTCAGGTCTTTTTTCGCCTGTTTGATTTCCATCTCTTCAATTTCGCGTGCGCGTTTGTCTTTTTCTACGCCATCACGGGTAAAGACCTGTACGTCGATCACCGTACCGGTGACAGAGTTAGGTACACGCAGTGACGTATCTTTCACGTCAGATGCTTTTTCACCGAAGATTGCGCGTAACAGCTTCTCTTCCGGCGTCAGCTGGCTTTCGCCTTTTGGCGTGACTTTACCAACCAGGATATCGCCACCTTTCACTTCCGCACCAATGTATACGATACCTGCTTCGTCGAGTTTCGACAGCGCAGACTCACCAACGTTTGGAATATCGGCAGTGATTTCCTCAGGTCCTAACTTAGTATCGCGGGCGATACAGCTCAGTTCCTGAATGTGGATAGTGGTCAGGCGATCTTCCTGCACTAAACGCTCAGATAACAAAATCGAGTCTTCGAAGTTGTAACCGTTCCACGGCATGAACGCGACACGTAAGTTTTGACCTAACGCCAGTTCACCTAAGTCCGTAGAAGGACCGTCAGCCAGGACATCACCGCGTTCAATCGGTTCACCATGGTTGACACATGGACGCTGATTGATACAGGTGTTCTGGTTAGAACGGGTATATTTGGTCAGGTTATAAATGTCGATACCGGCTTCACCGGCCACCATTTCTTCTTCGTTCACTTTAATCACGATGCGGCTGGCGTCGACGTAATCGATCACACCACCACGTTTCGCAACGACGGTAACACCAGAGTCTTTGGCCACGACGCGCTCTACACCAGTACCCACTAACGGCTTGTCAGCACGCAATGTTGGTACTGCCTGACGTTGCATGTTCGAACCCATCAATGCGCGGTTGGCGTCATCGTGTTCCAGGAACGGGATCAGTGCTGCTGCGACTGACACGATCTGCTGCGGTGCAACGTCCATGTACTGGACTTTGTCGGCTGGCATTAAGGTGAATTCGTTTTTGAAACGGCAAGGAACCAGCTCTTCAACCAGACGGTTTTCTGCGCTCAGCTCGGCGTTCGCCTGTGCAATGACGAAGTTACCTTCTTCAATCGCAGACAGGAAATCGACTTCGTCGGTCACAATACCATCTTCAATCCGGCGGTATGGGGTTTCCAGGAAACCGTACTCGTTGGTCTGTGCGAACATAGACAGCGAGTTGATCAGACCGATGTTCGGACCTTCAGGTGTTTCGATTGGACATACACGACCGTAGTGCGTCGGGTGAACGTCGCGGACTTCGAAGCCGGCGCGCTCACGCGTCAGACCACCAGGGCCTAAAGCAGAAATACGGCGTTTGTGTGTGACTTCTGACAGCGGGTTGTTCTGGTCCATAAACTGAGACAGCTGGCTGGAACCGAAGAACTCTTTCACTGCAGCCGAAATTGGCTTGGCATTGATCAGGTCCTGAGGCATCACAGCATCCAGGTCGCCTAATGACAAACGTTCTTTAACAGCACGTTCAACACGTACTAAACCAACACGGAATTGGTTTTCTGCCATTTCGCCGACTGAACGGATCCGACGGTTACCCAGGTGATCGATATCATCGACTTCGCCGTTACCGTTACGAATATTGATCAGGACTTTCATCACAGCCAGGATGTCTTCTTTGCTCAGTACGCCCACGCCTGTGCCTTCTTCGAAATTCACCCGACGGTTGAACTTCATGCGGCCTACAGTTGACAGGTCATAACGGTCTTCAGAGAAGAACAGGTTTTCAAATAAAGTTTCCGCAGCTTCACGTGTTGGTGGTTCACCAGGACGCATCATGCGGTAGATTTCGACCAGCGCTTCCATCCGGTTATTGCTCGGATCAATGCGTAAGGTGTCAGAGATGTATGCACCTTGGTCCAAATCGTTGATAAACAGTGTCTCAAAGCTTTCATAACCAGCTTTGGCAAGTTTCGCTAACAGCTCCAGTGTGAGCTCGGCGTTCGCTTCGGCAATAATCTCTCCGGTCGAACGGTCAGCATAATTTTTTGAAAGGACGCGGCCGACGACGTACTCGTGTGGTACTTCCATCAGGGTCATGCCGGTTTTTTCTAACTGGCGAACGTGTTTTGCCGTAATACGGCGGCCAGCTTCAACAATGACTTCGCCATTGTTATCTTTAATATCAAATGCAGCAGTTTCACCACGTAAGCGGTTTGCAACTACTTCCATCATCAACTTACCGTCTTTGATCTCAAATTTCGTGCTGTCAAAGAAAGTCGTGAGGATGTCTTCAGTGCTCAGGTCCAGTGCGCGTAACAGGATAGTCGCTGGCAGTTTGCGGCGACGGTCGATACGGACGAACAGAGCATCTTTGGCGTCAAATTCAAAATCAAGCCATGAGCCACGGTATGGGATCACGCGTGCGTTATATAACACTTTGCCTGATGAGTGCGTTTTGCCACGGTCGTGGTCAAAGAACACACCCGGACTGCGGTGCAGCTGAGAAACGATAACGCGTTCAGTACCGTTGATGACAAAGGTACCATTTTCGGTCATCAATGGGATTTCGCCCATGTAGACTTCCTGCTCACGGATATCTTTGATAGTGCCTGGTGCTTCTTTATCAAACAGGACCATGCGCAGCTTGACGCGTAATGGCGCTGAGTAGGTTACACCACGGATTTGACACTCTTTAACATCAAACACCGGCTCACCAATCCGATAGCTGACGTACTGCAGTTCTGCGCTGCCAGAGTAGCTTTTGATTGGAAAAACAGAACGGAACGCAGCTTCTAAGCCGTATTCGCCTTCTGGATCTGGCTCAATAAACTTGCTGAACGACTCAATTTGAATCGACAACAGATATGGTACATCCAACACTTGTGGACGTTTACCGAAGTCCTTACGGATACGTTTCTTTTCAGAATAAGAGTAAGTCATGGGGTTCCTCAGCTTGCTGATTTTTTACCCTACCTACCCTTGCGGGGCGGTGGTTATGACATCCACTATGGCGTCATAAGGGGCGGGGAAAATCAATATCCCACAGCGCAAAAAGGCCGGTGGTTAAATCACCACCAGCCTAGCCTGAAATCAGGCGTCTAATCCAGTATGAGCTGGATTATTTAACTTCAACAGTAGCACCAGCTTCTTCTAACTCTTTCTTCAGAGCATCAGCTTCGGCTTTAGCAACGGCTTCTTTGATTGCTGCCGGAGCAGATTCAACCAGATCTTTCGCTTCTTTCAGACCCAGACCAGTTGCGCCACGTACTGCTTTGATAACAGCAACTTTGTTCGCGCCAACAGCGGCCAGGATTACGTTGAATTCAGTTTGTTCTTCAACAACTGCGGCTGGACCTGCAGCAACTGCAACAGCAGCAGCAGCTGAAACGCCGAATTTTTCTTCCATAGCGCTAACCAGTTCAACAACTTCCATTACAGACATTGCTGCGATAGCGTCTAAAATTTGCTCTTTAGTAACTGACATTGCTCAGATTCCTAAACTATCGGGAAAATTTCCCGTATTAAACTTTACTTACCAAACAACACGTAGAATTACGCGGCTTGATCCTGTTTTTGGTCGCGAACCGCGGCAATTGTACGTACAAGTTTGCCGGCTGCTGCTTCTTTCATAGTGCTCATCAGGCGTGCAATAGCTTCGTCGCGCGTTGGCAGACTTGCTAATACATCGATACTGACTGTGGCGCCATTGAAGGCTGCGCCTTTCAGCTCAAACTTTTGGTTCTCTTTCGCGAAATCTTTGAAGATACGCGCTGCAGCACCTGGGTGCTCTTTAGAGAACGCAATCAGCGTTGGGCCGACGAACGCGTCGCCTAAACACTCGAATTCGGTGCCAGTAACTGCACGGCGAACCAGTGTATTACGGACAACTTTCATCCATACACCAGCTTCACGAGCTTGCTTACGCAGAGCAGTGATTTTGCCTACAGTGACACCACGAGCGTCTGCGACTACCGCAGATAAAGCACCTTTGGCAGCTTCCTGGACTTCAGCAACAATTGCTTTTTTGTCTTCAAGCTTAATAGCCATTGGCTCTTAACTCCTGGTTCATCCGGACGGGATTGTCCGGTTGCCTACACATCGCCCGAATCCATTACTGAACCGGACGCGCGATTTACGGTGAGAGCCAGATTGATAGGAATCTTTCTGGGGCTAACACCGTCTGCGTAGGTTGTTATTTTAAGCTGTCGTCTTCTCTGACGAAGAGTCTCAGCACCTACGGTCTTGGACGGAAGCCGATGCTTTTGCATGCAAAAGCCGGCTTCTACCCGAAAATTTGAGCGCGAGATTATAAAATAACCTCGCGCTCCTGTAAAGCTGCTTAATTAAACGGCTTTATTAGACCTTGGCATCCAGAGAAGCCTGATCCAGAACGATACCAGCACCGTGTGTTGAAGAGATAGTTACTTTCTTGATGTAAGTACCTTTTGCAACTGATGGCTTAGCACGTTTCAGCGCAACTAACAGAGACTCTAAGTTCTCTTTCAGTTTGTCTGTATCGAAATCTACCTTGCCGATAGTTGAATGGATGATACCATTCTTGTCGTTACGGTAACGAACCTGACCTGCTTTGGCGTTTTTCACTGCGTCAGCAACGTTAGGAGTTACAGTACCGGTTTTCGGGTTTGGCATCAGGCCACGTGGACCAAGGATTTGACCCAGCATACCGACTACGCGCATTGCATCTGGAGACGCAATAACAACGTCGAAATTCATTTCGCCTTTCTTAACCTGTTCAGCTAAGTCTTCCATACCAACGATGTCGGCACCGGCAGCTTTAGCAGCTTCAGCGTTAGCACCCTGAGTGAACACTGCAACGCGAACAGTACGACCAGTACCGTGAGGCAGTACAGTTGCACCACGCACGTTTTGGTCAGATTTACGGGCATCGATACCGAGGTTGATCGCAACATCGATACTTTCAACGAATTTGCCAGCTGTTAATTCTTTTAATAACGCTACGGCGTCATTGATCGCGTATTCACGAGTAGAATCTACTTTTGAACGGATTAACTTAGCGCGTTTAGATAATTTAGCCATCGATTAGCCCTCCACCACTAAGCCCATTGAGCGAGCTGTACCGGCGATGGTACGAACTGCTGCTTCGTCGTCTGCTGCCGTCAGGTCAGCACGTTTGATCTTGACGATCTCTTCCAGCTGAGCGCGGGTAACTTTACCGACTTTCTGAGTGTTAGGGCGACCTGAACCACCTTTCAGACCAGCTGCTTTTAACAGCAGGAATGATGCTGGTGGGGTACGGGTTTCGAATGTAAATGAGCGGTCGCTGTATACAGTGATCACTACTGGAATTGGCATGCCTTTTTCCAGTGATTCTGTACGGGCGTTGAAGCCTTTACAGAATTCCATGATGTTCACACCGTGTTGACCCAGTGCTGGACCAACTGGTGGCGACGGGTTTGCCATACCAGCTTTAACTTGTAATTTTACAAGTGCCGTGACTTTCTTAGCCATGTTTCACCTCTTTGTAGGGTCTCAGCCTCGTAAGTGCGAGGACACTTACTCAAACGGCTCCCCTGATGTTAAAAAAGGCCGCGATTATATTTTAACCAGCGGCCCGTTACAACGGTTATTTCACCGTTAAGCTTTTTCGACCTGACCAAACTCCAGTTCGACTGGTGTTGAGCGACCAAAAATAAGTACTGAAACTTTGACACGACTCTTTTCGTAGTCAACTTCTTCAACCACACCGTTAAAGTCAGCAAATGGACCTTCTGAAACCCGAACCACTTCACCCGCTTCAAACAGTGTCTTAGGTTTCGGCTTATCTGCATTATCCTGCAGGCGATTCAGAATGGTGTTTGCTTCTTTTTCACTGATCGGTGCCGGACGGTCTGAAGTACCGCCGATAAAGCCAAGCACGCGTGGCACGCTTTTCACTAAGTGCCAGGCTTCTTCACACATTTCCATCTGGACTAATACATAACCAGGGAAAAATTTGCGTTCAGATTTACGTTTCTGACCGGCACGCATCTCAACAACTTCTTCAGTTGGAACTAAGACTTCGCCAAACTTTTCTTCCATGCTATGGATCTTGATATGCTCGCGTAACGACGTAGCGACGCGCTGCTCAAAGCCTGCAAAGGCCTGCACCACATACCAACGCATTTTTCCTGACATGGTTTAGATCCCCAATCCTGTTAAAAACGACACAATTTTCAATAACGCCAGATCCAGCAGATACAGAATAACCGCCATGATTAATGTCACCACTGCAACAATAATCGTCGTCTGATTCGTTTCCGCCCGGGTCGGCCACACGACTTTACGAACTTCAAGTTTGGCTTCTTTGGCGAAAGTCAGAAATTCATGACCTTTTTGTGTTTGGGCAGCGACAAAACCGGCCAGTGGGATCATGATTAGCAGACCGATAGCCCGCTCCAGCGTTGAAAATTCGAAAATGTAGTTAGCGACGACTAATAAAGTCAGAATCGCGAATACCGCTATCCATTTGATGATGTCTAAACCGCTTTTCGGCGCTTCTGTTGCTGCGTTCATGCTCTAACTCACTATCCACGCTTGTGTAACCAAGCTACAACAGCTGTACTGCAGTATCAGCTACTACAATCAACTAAGAAAATTGGCAGGGGCAGAGGGATTCGAACCCCCAACCATCGGTTTTGGAGACCGCTGTTCTACCAATTGGAACTATGCCCCTGTGGTCTTTGCTACCTGCATGGCAGGTAACAAAAAATAGCCGCTCATTATACTGTGCCAGCGCACTAAAACAAGCATCACAGTCCGATCCGATCCGATCTTTTTACCAGTTCAGTCCGATTCTGCTAATTGCCGGCGCTTTTGGCAGCTGCGTTGTCCGCTAAATAGCAAAAAACAAAAAGGGCTCCAGAGGAGCCCTTTTCTTACCCTAACTATTACGCCA
>CALJUX010000040.1 GCA_937978655.1 uncultured Chromatiaceae bacterium | reverse complement strand
ATGGTGATTCGTGACTGGAGTTCAGACGTGTGCTCTTCCGATCTTTACGGATTCAGGCGGTGATGTTCACCGGTTCGACTGAAACCGGCAGCTGGATCGCGCGTAAACTGGCCGAACGCGGCGGCGAGCCGGTGCCGTTGATTGCAGAAACCGGTGGCCAGAACTGCATGATCGTCGACTCCACGGCCCTGCCAGAGCAAGTGGTTGATGATGTGGTGTCTTCAGGCTTCCAGAGCGCGGGTCAGCGTTGTTCTGCGCTGCGTGTGTTGTTCCTGCAGGAAGATGTGGCTGACAAAATCATCCATATGATCAAAGGCGCGATGAAAGAATTACACGTCGGTGACCCGTCGCTGTTATTCACTGATGTCGGCCCGGTGATTGACCAGAAAGCACTGACGGGCCTCACGGCGCACGTCAAATATCTGGAAGGCAAAGCCAAACTGCATTACGAGTGCCCAATTCCGGCCGGCGAAGGTCATTTCTTCTTCGCACCACGGCTGTATGAAATCGCCAACCTGGCCGTGCTGCAACGCGAAGTGTTTGGTCCTGTGGTGCATATCATCCGCTTTAAAGCCGAACAGCTGGATGATGTCATCGCACAAATCAATGCCAGCGGTTATGGCCTCACCATGGGTGTACATAGCCGCATCGCTGAAGTGACAGCGCAAGTCGCGCGGGAAGTTAAAGCCGGTAACATCTACGTCAACCGCAATATGATTGGCGCTGTGGTTGGCGTGCAACCATTCGGTGGCCGTGGCTTGTCCGGTACTGGTCCTAAAGCCGGTGGTCCGTTCTATTTAACCCGTCTGATCAAAGACAACCTGCAGGTGACTGAAGCGCCGTTAGCAGAAGACAAAAAAGCCAGCTTGCTGGCGGCACCAGGCCATGACAATGCGCTGCAGCAAAGCCTGCAACTGGCTGCCAAGGCGCAGGTTGACTGGCAGAAAAAAGACATCACGGCGCGCAGCTCGGTGATGCGTCAGTTCCTCGCCCAGCTGGCATCTAATGCCGTGGTGGTGAAACAGGAAGGCGATCTGGCGCAAGTGCTGGCCAGTGCGCGTGGCCTGATTGGCCATATCGAAAAAGAACTGGCAGCACCAATTCAGCTGCCAGGGCCAACTGGTGAGTCCAACCAGCTGCATCTGGAAGCCCGTGGTGTGGTTGCTTGTATCCGCGACGAATCGGCCTGCTTTAAGTACTGGATTTTGTCGGTACTGACCGCTTTAGCAGCAGGTAACGCTGTGGTCGCGGTGGTGGAAGACAAAGACTTTGCCGAAGCAGAAGCAGTGCGTAAAGTCTTGCTGAACGCCAATCTGCAGCCAGCGCTGTTTGTGGTGGCCAAGCTGACTCAGCTCAAAGCGCTGATCGGCAACCCACTGGTCGCGGCCGCAGTGATTGAAGCCGGCAGCGCAGTCAAAGCACTGACCGGTGAGCTGATTGCCGCCCGCGATGGTGCGATTTCGCCACTGGTGACGACACCGGCCGACGAGCGCCTGCTGCACCGTCTGGTCACGGAAAAAACCGTGACTATCAACACCACAGCGGCCGGCGGCAACGCCTCGCTGATGACGATGAGCGACAACGCGGTTTAATTTCCCGCCGCATCCACCAAGGCCCGCCCCGTGCGGGCCTTGTTATTTCTGCAGTCCACTTTTAACCCTCAGCCAAAACCGCTATCGCAGGCTGTTTTTGCAATTTGGCAATGTTTTGCTTAATGTTCAGTGAGATGCTTTGCGGCCATGCGCTGAGGACAGATTAGATGACAAAACAGCTGGTTCCCATCGACGAACTCCAGCTTGGCAGTTATGTCACCGGCGTTGCCAGTCAAACCGGTGATGTGGTGATCAAACATGCCGGCTGGGTGCGCAGTGAACTGCTGATAGCAACGCTCAGACAAAAAGGTGTTTCGGCGGTATTTATCGACCCGGAGCAGCAACTGCCGCCGCCAAAAGAACTGCCGGCCGCGCCGCAAGAGAATGCAACAGCGCTGGTCAAAACCCGCGCAGATTTTAGTCAGGAATGTGCCCGCACTGAACTGACTTTGCAAAGTACCCGCCAGCAAACCGCCGCCACTTTCGCCAAAATGGCGCAGGCCGACAATGTCGACCTGACACAACCCAGCCAAAACTGCGACAAATTATTGGAAAGCAGCAGCCGCAATCCGCAAGCTTTGCTCTATTTACAACAAGTGCTGCAGGAAGACGATGCGCTGCTGCGACACGCTGTGCGCTGCGCTTGCCTGATGGCGGCGTTTTGTCAAACCTTACAGCTGCCGGTAGCCACAGCGCAGCAATACACGCTGGCGGCCTTGTTACATGACGCCGGCAAAGCCCAGCTCAAACAGCTGTTTCCCCAGGAGCAAACCACAGATCTGGCGGCTTTGCCTTATAGCCTGGCGCTGCTGGAGCAATCGGCTTGCCCGGCAGAAGTGCTGGATGCCGTGGCCGGCCATCTGGCGCCCCTGACTGACCAGTCGGCCGGCGCGCAGTTGCTGGCCATCGTCAACCGCTACGCCAATCTGCAGGAACTGGTGGAGCAAAATAAACTCAGCGCTCAGCAACTCAGTAGCCAGCTGTTGAAATCGGCCGGGCAGAGTTTAGATGCAAGGCTCACGCAGCAGTTCTTACTCGGGATTGGTGTGTATCCGCCCGGTTCAGCCGTGCGGCTGAAGTCCGGCAAACTGGCGCTGGTATTGGAGAATCATCCGAAATATGCCGACAAACCCAAGGTAAAATTGTTTTATCACAGCGTGCACCGGCATCATCTGCCGGCGAAGGTAATAGATTTGGCAAAACTGCCGGAAGAGCAGATTGTTGGCGCCGCCGATCTCAGTGAATTTGCCCTTGACCTGCGGCAGTATTTTTAACGCCCTGATTTTAGGCGGTAAGACCATTCCGACAAGGCTTCCATACTAAACAGCTGCCGGCCGGTTTGCATCAGCACATAGTTTGGTGTGATTTCTTTCAGTTGGATATCCGCAGTGATCCACTGCCCTTCCTGCAAGTCTTTGCCATTGACTTTGACCCAGCGCTGCTTGGGTTCAGTGGCATAGACATGCGCCTCAAAACGCAGTGGCGCTATCTGCCGCTGCAGCGTGTCGTCCCGTGTGTTGATATCCCGTGCCCGCGCGGCATGTTCCGTCACTTTGGCCTGCCGGGTCGTGCCTTTGGCGGCCTCCA